>NZ_MAJV01000102.1:0-390218 GCF_001691065.1 Aliivibrio sp. 1S128
AATTCACTATGCCACTACACTAGAAAGCAGATGATCAAGCAACCATTTAGACTATGCTAACAATAATGTGTATATTGTTAGCATTTTTGACTATCGGGCACATGTTTATGAGTTTCTGGTTAAACTTTTAAGTAAAGGTCAGTAGGTACTTTTTTAGTGGATAAGAGAATTTGGTCAGCCACATAGTTGCAATACCAAAAGTAATCCGAAAAGTCAGAATGTTCTATGGCTCGTAACTTGGAATTGTCCAATAACGAGTTAAGCCTAAAAAATAAATAGCACAATTTCACCACCCACAAAAAAGGGATCCAGCCTAAACCAGATCCCCTAACATCAGCCGCATTCCCTGCGGCTTTTTACTGTCTATTATTTAAACCTAAACCAATCCCTTAAGGCTCTTCAGAAATAGGTTTCGGCTTGTAGTGATCCGAGTTCAAACCAAAGTACTCAGGTAAACTTGTACCTACCGAGATAGAAGACCAAGTACCTGTCACGATACCGATGAACATCGCAATCGCAAAGCCTTCTAATGGACCGCCACCTAATAGCCATAAAGAACCAACAGTGATTAGAGTTGTACCAGATGTCACCATAGTACGAGAGAAGGTCGCGGCAACCGCTTGGTTATTAATCTCTTGAATAGATAACTCAGGTTTGGCAATTAATAGCTCACGGATCCTATCTGCAATGATAATAGAGTCATTCAACGAGTAACCTAAAATCGCCAAAATAGCGGCTAGGGTGGTTAAGTTAAACTCCATTTGAGTCGCAGCAAAGAAACCAAGCACAAACACGATATCGTGGGTTAAGGCAAACAGAGAACCAGATGCCAAACGCCATTCAAAGCGGTAGCTCAAGTACGCTAAGATAACCAAAACAGAGACTAATAACGCCATGCCGCCTTGCTCAGTTAGCTCTTCGCCAACTTGTGGACCAACAATACTGGTATTCAATACTTGAATATCAGAATGCAGAGGAGCAAGTACTTCAGTCAATGGTGGAAGCTCAACGCCTTTTGGTGGAATCGCATAACGCAACACCCAACGGCCCGGCTCACCAGAGGCAATAACCGCCACATCTTGTTTAAAGCTAGCATCTAATAACGGCGCAATTTCACTGCTTGTGATTTTGCTATCAATTTGAACTTCACTCACGATACCGCCAGTAAAATCCAAGCCCCAGTTAAGGCCTTTCATTGCTATCATGCTGAGTGCAAAAATCATTAAACCGATAGAAACCACACTCGTCATGTGACGCCATTTTGTTGCATTTTTCATATTTATAAACATAACTTAAATCCTAACATCATGACGAGAATCACGACCCCAAACTAAATTGATAATGGCACGTGACGCGAAGATGCCTGTGAACATACTGGTTAATAGACCTAAGCCCAGAGTTAATGCGAAGCCTTGGATAGGGCCGTTACCGATAGTGTATAGAACCACTGCGGTAATCATTGTGGTGAAGTTGGCATCGAAAATGGTACCAAATGCACTACTAAAGCCTCTATCAATCGCTTGTGCTAATGTTCGACCTTCTTTCTGTTTATCTTTAATACGTTCAAAAATAAGTACGTTAGTATCAACCGCCATACCAACCGTCAGTACTAAACCTGCAATACCGGGAAGGGTAAGAACCGCACCAGGAATAAGCGCAAGTAGACCAAACAGCATGATCATGTTGCCAACAAGGGCAATGTTAGCCACCCAACCTAAACGACGATACCAAAACGCCATAAACAGTAGAGTTAGACCAAGACCAAGACCTAAAGCAGCAAAACCATTTTGAATGTTCTCAGCACCCAATGTTGGGCCAATAGTGCGCTCTTCAACGATAGTCACAGGCGCAGTTAGTGAACCAGCGCGAAGAAGCAGAGCAAGCTCTTGAGATTCTTGAAGTGAGCCAGAACCTGTGATTCTAAAGCGGCTACCAAGTTGACTTTGAATTGTCGCTACACTGATGATTTTGTTACTTTGCGTGGTTTCACCTTTGCTGTTACGACCGTACTCGTTGTACGACGTTGCCATTGGTTTACCAACATTGTGACGAGAGAACTCAGACATGATTTTGCCGCCTGAACTATCAAGAACAATGTTTACTTCTGCCATGCCCATTTCGCCTAAGCTTGCGCGAGCATCAACAATATGGTCACCACTTAGTACGGGTTTTCTACCTACACGTATTGGGCGGCCATTCTCATCAGGAACTTCCATTGTGCTGCCAGTGCCTTGTTCTTTCACGGCATAGAAAGCAAGACTCGCGGTAGCACCGATAACATTTTTTGCAGCAGCAGGATCTTGAACTCCCGGCAGCTCGATACGAATTCGGTTTTCACCTTGACGTTGAACTAAGGCTTCAGTGATACCTAACTCTTCAATACGGCTACGCATGGTTTGTAAGTTTTGTTGAACGGTAAGGTTACGAACTGCAACTTTCTCTGTTTCTTTTAGCGTTAGCTTAAGATCAAAGCCGTCACCGTTTGATACTTGCCAAGTAGGGTAGTTTTTATGGATAAACTCACGAGCCGCGTGACTTGCTTCTTCTGATGGAAGACGAACCACTAAGCTATCACTGCCTTCTTTTTGGAAGCGAACAGAGCGTATGCGTTCATCTCTCAATTCTTGTTTTAGTGAATCAGACAGTTCATTACGTTGTGCTTGGAAAACTTGGTTTACATCAACATCGAGTAAGAATTGCACACCGCCACGTAAATCCAAACCAAGTTTGATTGGCTCAAATCCCATATTTTGTAACCAAGCAGGGGCTGCTGGCGCAAGAGATAAAGCTAACGTTGTGCCTTTTTTACTGTCATCAATAACAGTAGACAGTACATTTTTTGCTGCGGCTTGCTGTGCTTCATCTTGCAAAATAACGATGGTTTTATCGCCTTTTTGTTCGATGCGTTTAACGGTTATTCCTTGGTCGGTTAGCGTATGTTGTAATTGAACAATAGAAGGAATTTGTCCGTCTTTATTGGTAATTTGAACGGCTGCATCTTCGCCATACCAAGTCGGGATAGCGCTTAATAATAAAATAATAAGCGTGGTAATAAGAACAACGTATTTCCATTTTGAATAATGGTTCAGTCGTTGTATCGGTTGTTTTCTTTGCATAATAATTTCACCTCACATACGAAGTTGCGTATGCGAAAAAGTCACAAATCTAGTTAGTTCGTAATAAACGAATAATAACTAAGTGATAAATCAATGGATTTTGAGTGTGAAATTAAGAGTGTGGGTATAACCGCTGGCTGTAGATAAGGTTACTTTCCTTCCAAGCCGAAATTCGAGAAGTAGATGAATAGGTGTTTAATGCCCAATTGACCGTCGGTTTTGGTTTTTCTTGATAACCAATGGCTAATTGTTCAGAGGGAATAGCAGGGATCTCTAATGCCAGTTCATAAACCGGAAAGACTTCTTCAGGATCATGGCGCGCCAAGTTTGCCATGCGAGAAGCGTAGGCGATGCCTAAATTTACATCGTGGCTTTGAGAGGTGCTTTTAGAATGTAGTGTGGTTGAGTCTGTTTGAGCCCCATTGATGTTGCAAGTGACAAAATCAATAGATTGAATAGGAGAGTTATCAACGGAAATCGTTACTGGAACCGCAGAGTGCTGTTCAATTGTCAGTTCTACAAAGTGGCTGTTGTCGTTTTGATGATATGCAGATGCCTGAGCAAGCGAACTTACCCCAAAGCAAAGACAAATTATCAATAATCGAAACAGTTGCACCACGAAAAATCCAGTGATTATATTAATAGACCATCGCATCGTATTCGATGAATGACCTTACTGGCAAGTGAAATTAATAGATTCAGAAAAATTGATGTAATTTTAGTGAATTATTCAATCTTATTTCTTTCAGCTGCTGTTAATTCAAATAGCTCAAGGACATGGTCAATAAACACCCTCAGACGTTTTGGTATTAATTTATTTTGTGGAAAGACTAAGCTAATGGCAGCTTTCGGTAGATCCCAATCTGGAAGAATTTGTATTAATTCTCCATTTTTAATGTGCTTTCGACATAAAAACTCAGGTAAAGAAGCAATCCCTAAACCACTTAAGCAAGCTGATTTACAAGCGGTAATGGTATTTACTTTTAAGCGGTAGGGTAGGTTGACGCGAATGGCTTTATCTAACTGATTAAAATACAGATTAGGAACTTTTACCGCGTTAACCACTTTTATTTGATGATGAGGCGCATACAGATCTTCTGGTGTTTCAATGTTGCCATAAGTCTTTAAGTATTCAGGGCTTGCAACAATCACACGCTCGGAAAAATCAATGGTTCTTGCTACTAAAGAGGAATCATTAATTTCGCCAACTTGTACATAGAGGTCAATACCATCACCAATAATGTCGACTTCTCGATTGGTCATTTCTACGTTAATTGAGACTTCTGGATAACGGATAAGAAAGCTATTGATGTAATCCGACATGACGTTGTGGCCGATCTCTACGGGCATCGCTAAATTAAGGTGTCCACGGATTAAGTTTTGATTTGCGGTCAGTTCTAATTCGGTTTGTTGCATAATATCAAGCACTTTTACGCTAGCTTGATAAAAAATCTCACCCTCTTGGGTTAGCCCTAATTTTCTGGTTGAACGAGTGATAAGCTTCACACCTAGATGTTCTTCAAGTTCAGCGAGCTTTCTGCTTACTGTTGATTTTGTCATTCCTAGATTAATAGCGGCTTGAGTAAAGCTTCCAGAATCAATGACTTGATTTAATATAGTTATGTTATTTAAATCCATCATTAGGTCGTCCCTTATTGATTGGTAAGATTTGTGCAACAGTGTTTCCCTTTTTTCCTATCTAATCAATAAATCTTTTTTGTTTTATACTCCTTCTCTCTTATTTATTACATTCATGTTCAAGTGGGTACGCGCAGTGGCAGAGCAACAAAAGAAAAAAAATAAAGCACCTTTGATTGCGACAATCGTTATTATTTTATGTGGCCTTGCCGGTGGTGGTTATTGGTATGGTTATGGTCAATATTTTCAATCAACAGACAATGCGTATCTGCAAGGTGACATTACGACAATCAGCCCTAAAGTTGGCGGCTACATTGCAAAAACATTTGTTGAAGATAACCAAGTGGTTAAAGCGGGAGATTTATTGGCAACGATAGATAGCCGTGATTTTGTGGCTGAAAAAGAGAAAGCAGAAGCCAATGTATTAGTCAGTGCGGCTGCAATTAAAAATTTAGCGGCAGAGCGTAAGCTACAAGACATTCGTATCCGTCAGGCGGCGAGTGAAATTGAATCTGCTAAAGCTGAATATGAACGTACTCAACAACAAGTTAAACGTACTAAAGCGTTAATTAAAAAGAATTATTCATCACAAGATGAGTTAGATAACAACGTGTCTCACCTTAAAGTCGCATTAGCAAATGTTGACGCAGCAAAAGCGAATTATCAAGCATCGAAAGAGCAAATTAACGTTATTGAAAGCGAAATAGCGCAAGCGGAAGCCGCATTAAATCAAGCAAAAACAGCACTAAAACAAACAGAGCTTAATCTGTCTTATACTAATATTTACGCGCCAATTGATGGTGTGGTTGGTAAACGCAGTTTACGCAGTGGTTTATTAGTTCAAGCGGGTATGCCTTTACTGAGTTTAGTACCAACGACTGAAGTATGGATAGAAGCGAATTTTAAAGAGACACAGCTTGGTGATATTCATAAAGGACAAAAAGTATTTGTCGATTTAGATGCGTACCCAGACCTGCACCTAAAAGGGATTGTTGATAGCTTCTCTCCTGCAACAGGCGCTAAATTTGCGTTGTTACCACCAGAGAATGCGACCGGTAATTTCACTAAAATTGTGCAACGTGTGCCCGTTAAAATCAGTATTTTGAATGCGGACTTATTAGAAGGTAAGTTAATCCCAGGCCTTTCTGTGGTTGCTACGGTTGATACTCGAGGCTAATCATGACTCAAGAATTAACTGTTGTGGATCAAGTAAAAGCTACTGATGTCCCCCTAGAAACTGAGATCCCAAGACGTAATTGGATCGCCTTATTTGGTGGTCTACTTGGTGCCTTTATGGCGATATTGGATATTCAGATCACCAACTCGTCTTTAAAAGACATTCAAGGTGCATTATCGGCTACGATGGATGAAAGTTCGTGGATCTCTACGTCTTATCTTGTGGCTGAAATGATTGCGATACCGCTGAGTGGTTGGTTGTCTGTTGCTATTGGTAAACGTCGTTACTTAACGTGGACAACCATCATTTTTGCTGTGGCATCGGTGCTGTGTTCTTTGTCTTGGAACATGGGGTCAATGATTGTCTTTCGTGCCATTCAAGGGTTTAGTGGTGGGGCGTTAATTCCACTGGCTTTCTCTTTGGTTGTTCAGTTATTACCGTTAAATAAACGTGCGGTTGGGATGGCGTTATTTGGGGTGACAGCGACGTTTGCGCCATCAATTGGTCCTACATTAGGTGGCTGGTTAACTGAAAATTTCTCGTGGCACTATATTTTCTATATTAATATTCCACCAGCTATCGCACTGATCTGTATGGTTAACTACGGCCTTGATGATGAACCGTTAAAATTAGACAGTTTATTAAAAGCGGATTGGTTTGGTATTACGACAATGGCGATTGGTCTTGGTTGCTTAGAAGTCGTACTAGAAGAGGGGAATCGTGAAGAGTGGTTTAGCTCTAGTTTCATCGTTACCTTATCTATTATTTCAGCCGTTAGTTTGATTTATTTTGTCATTAATGAATTGCAGCATAAGAACCCCTTAGTGAATTTACGGCTACTGAAACAAAGCCAGTTTGCAATGTCATGTGTGGCGTATTTGATTTTAGGGATGGCGTTGCTGGGTTCTATTTATGTATTGCCAATGTATATGATCCAAATTCAAGGGTACAACGCATTAGAAATTGGCGAAGTATTAATGTGGATGGGGTTCCCTCAGTTATTAATCTTTCCATTAGTGCCTAAATTAACGCAAATTATTAAAGCTAAGTATTTGGTGTTCTTTGGATTTTCGATGTTCGGCATCAGTTGTTTTGTGAATACGCACATGAGTTATTTATTTGGTGGTGATCAACTGATTTTTTCAATGCTACTGCGTGCTATTGGTAGCCCATTTATTATGGTGCCATTATCATTAGTTGCGATGGAAGAGATTAAACAACATCAAGTATCTGATGCCTCAACCATTACTAATGTGCTGCGTAATTTAGGTGGGGCATTTAGTATTGCTATCATAGCGACAATGCTTGATAACAAAACTCGTGAGCATTTAGGCCATATTAAAGAAACATTAACGACGGTAAGTACTGACGGTTGGTATCAATTACAGCAAAGTGCGGCGATGTTTGTTTCAAAAGGAAGTGATCCTGCTACGGCGATGTTGCAAGCTAAAGCTTCATTAACGATGACCATGCAGCGAGATGCGGCAATTATGGCGTATAACGATGTGTTTTTAATGATGACGTGTTTCTTAGCTTTTGCTGCATTTATGATGTTTTTTGTTAAATCTAATTCTAATCCGGGCTCAATGGCAGGTGGGGCACATTAATTTTTTATGTGCGCTCGCTTCTTTAGGTGGTTTGGGTATAATGCGGCTGAATATTGAAATGAGGTTCTCATGCGTTTAGATAAATTTTTGTGCGAAACATTAGGTGCTACCCGTAGCGAAGCTACTCGAATTGTTAAAAGTGGTAACATCACAGTTAATGGCGTAAAGACAAAAGTTACTTCAGTAAAAGTAACGGATGATTCAACCGTTGAGTTGGATGGCCGCGAGCTTAAATTTCATGGTCCTCGTTATATTATGCTATTTAAGCCAGATGGTTATGTATGTTCTCATGAAGACAGTACGCACCCATCGGCATTAACATTATTAGATGAAGTGAATGTAGAAAAACTGCATTTTGCGGGTCGCCTTGATGTTGATACTACAGGATTAGTCCTAATTACTGATGACGGCCAGTGGTCACATAAGATCACCTCACCAAAACGTAAGTGTCCAAAAACTTATCGTGTATGGTTAGATGAATCGATTGGTGCAGATTATGCTGAGCAATTAGCAGAAGGCATTCAACTTAAAAGTGAAACTGGGTTAACGATGCCAGCAGTGATGGAAATCGTTAATGAAGACGAAAACGAGCTTCTATTAACGATTCAAGAAGGCAAGTACCACCAAGTTAAACGTATGTTCGCAGCGCTTGGTAATAAAGTTGAAGGTTTACACCGTTCTCAAATTGGTGGTCTAGGTTTAGATTACTCACTTGAGCCAGGTGAATACCGTTATTTAACGGCTGAAGAAGTTGAATTGGTATTTAGTAAATAATTCATACTAATTATTAGTGATAATAAAAAGC
Organism: Aliivibrio sp. 1S128; assembly: GCF_001691065.1. Classification (NCBI taxonomy): domain Bacteria; kingdom Pseudomonadati; phylum Pseudomonadota; class Gammaproteobacteria; order Vibrionales; family Vibrionaceae; genus Aliivibrio; species Aliivibrio sp. 1S128. The sequence goes on from NZ_MAJV01000102.1 coordinate 8,344, forward strand.
GGTGTGGCAGCGATGTCACACCGCTTTTTGTGTAAATTCTTGCAAAGAATTCGAATATAAAAAGCATGTTGTAATAGAGCATGATAATATTATCAATCCTATCTTGTTTCTAATTATTGCTTGGTCACTTGCCCTATGCCATCTACTGCTACCGATCAACCTCAACCGCCTACATTAAGTATATTATTGATCATCATTTTAGGTGCTATTTCTGCGCTTACACCTCTTGCTATTGATATGTATGTTCCTGCGATGCCTAGTATAGCGGCCGATCTTGGTGTGTCTGCGGGTTCGGTGCAAATGACATTAACGGCTTACACGGCAGGGTTTGCAATCGCCCAATTAATTCATGGACCACTCGCTGATAGTTATGGCCGACGTCCAATATTAATAATAGGTACGGTCTTATTTGCGATTTGTGCAGTGATCGGCGCGCAAGTCGATGGCATTGAATCTTTAATGTATATTCGTGTATTACAAGGTGTTGCTGGTGCGGCATCTGCGGTGGTGGTTCAAGCCATTGTTCGAGATATGTTTAATAAAGAAGACTTTGCTCGCATGATGGCGTTTATTACGCTTGTGATGACGGTAGCTCCATTGGTTGCGCCTATGATTGGCGGACACATGGCGGTCTGGTTTGGTTGGCGTTCAATTTTTTGGTTATTGGCTATTTTTGCGGTTCTTATTATTTTTGCGATTTTATGGCGCATTCCTGAAACGCTAACAGAAGAAAATCGTTCCCCGTTTAATCTGGTAACCTCATTAAGAAACTACCGTTCATTGTTTAAGAATCCGGTGTCTCTTGGTTTGATTTTTTCTGGTGCTTTTTCTTTTGCTGGGATGTTTTCATTTTTAACCGCAGGCTCTTTTGTCTATATTGATATTTATGGTGTCAGTGTTTCTAACTTTGGCTACCTGTTTGGTTTGAACGTCGTTTTCTTAATTGTAATGACCACGATTAATGGTCGTATGGTTAAGAGAATGGGGTCACATAATATGATTAAATTTGGGCTTTCAATTCAGTTATTCGCTGGTGTCTTAATGATGGTAGGGCAGTTATTGAATTGGGGCTTATGGGGTACGGTTGTTCCTGTTGTTTTATTTGTTGGTTGTATTTCTACAATTGGCAGTAATACCATGGGGCTATTATTAAGCCATTACCCTAAAATGGCAGGAACGGCATCATCATTAGCAGGTACACTCAGATTTGGTACTGGTTCACTTGTCGGTGCGTGTATCGCAATGTTTCCTGCTGATTCTGCTTGGCCTATGGTGAGTTCCATGGCAGCATGTTCAATCTTATCTTTTGGTTTTTATTTTGTTTTTGGACGTAAAGCGTAAATGAGTAAAGAAACAAACACAGTGAATTATTATCAAGAAATTCAAAAAGTAGTGAATGAAGCGTTAACAGACTTACAAGAAAGTAAGGATAGCGGACGTTTACCTAAGAATCCGGTGAGCGCAAATCACTTTTTAATTCGCTGGGTGACAACTGCGATTAAGTCTCAACGTTTTTCACGTTGTGTCGCAAAAGATTTGATGACGTGGCAGAAAGAAGGCCGCACTAAAGGAACTGGCACTCAATTACCAGTTCGTTTTGAGCATTATTCTCGTTTGTATGCAGCATTAGCTCCAGTTGAGACAGTAACGCCGATTACAACATCAGGATTGATGGCGTGGTGTGAGTCACTGGAAGAACAAGATTGGTGTGTAACGACAGATTATGAAGTGTTAGAAAAGGCGTCTTTATTTTCAGACGGTGATCACTCTTTAATTATTTGTGCTACGCAATTGGCTTCTTGTTTTGAAGGTGATGATGAAGAGAACCAATCTCTAGTTAAACCATTAACGTGTTATGTGCGTGGTAATCACCATGAGTTCGTTGAATCGGCTTTTGAGCATGGTTTAATGGTCCATAAACGTTCTGATTATAAATCAAAAGTGAAATATCACGGTGAGTACCTGATTTTCCCGAATAATCATGGTTTACAGTTAGGTGAAACTCCATTTTCATTTAATGTGAAAAAATAGAATTTATTTTTCTGTTTATTTATAAAAGTGAAAAGCGCAGATCTTCTGCGCTTTTTTTATGTTTGATAGTGAGCGTTTCTTAATTGCTTTTTATTCTTCAGCTTCAGCTTTTTTACAAATGGCTTTAACCATACCTTTAAAAATAAATAGGTGAGCAGGAAACATAGCAAACCAATACATTAATCCCCAGAATCCTTTTGGATGCCACCATGCTCGAACATCTAGTTGACGATGGTTACCCTCCAGTTCTTTGATCGAAAATTCTAGTCGCCCTAACCCTGGAGCGGTCATCCCAAAAAGTAGAGATAAGAATTTATTTTCTTCACAGCGGATCACTTTCCATGAATCAATATGGTCGCCTAATTGAACTTTACCTGACTCTGGTCTTCTTCTGATTGGAAATGAACCGCCGAGTAAAGGGTCTAACCATTCTCTGGTTCGCCATAATGCATTAGCAAAGAAATAACCTTCTTTACTGCCTAGGCGCTCAATTACAGTCCAAAGCTGTTGAGCTGAAGCGGTTGTGGTAAAACTTGCGCCAGCTTGTTTTGGGTAAAATCCATAGTCGGATTTCCAGCGCTTTAAAGCACTTGGGTCAAATCCCCATATCTCACTTTTGATGGTTTCATCATTGGTTTCTTGTGCTCTGTTTATGGCGTTAGATAACGAGAGTAACGGTTGGGGGAATTCACGTTGTATGTCTGTATTATCAGCAATAAGGTCATGATCAATTCCGGCTAATAAGGCTCGGCCTAAATCGGAAGGAACAGAAGTAACAATACCAAGCCATAAGCCTGCGAAAGAAGGGCTGATAAAGCGTGTAGGAATAATCTTAATCGAACGGTGATTTCGTGTAGCAATAAGCTGAAATAGGGATTGGTAACTAACCGTTTCAGGTCCACCCGCTTCAAATGTGATGGATTCGGTCAGAGGATAATCAATACATTGGATTAAGTAATAATTGAGGTTTTCTATCGCAATTGGATTGGCTTGCGAGTTAATCCAAACAGGGCAGATCAATACAGGAAAATGATTGACAAAATCGGTCATTATTTCAAAGGCGGCAGATCCCGTACCAATAATGATCCCTGAGTTTATTTCAATCGTGGGTATACCTGTTGAGCGTAATAACTCTCCTGTTTTCTTGCGAGCCAGTAAGTGTTGAGATTGATAGCCTTCAGGTTGTAATGCACTTAAATAAATGATTTTTCTAAGAGAAGATTGCTCAGCAGCGGTTTTGAAATTTTCAGCAAGAGAGACTTCATAATCAATGAAATCATGACCATGTGACATTCCGTGAACCAAAAAATAGGCAATGTCACAACTTTCCATCATAGGAAGAATAGAACCTGCGTCTTCTAAATCAAGGTAATAACATTGCAAATTTGGATGGTCAACAACCCTATCAAGTAGATAGTCAATATTACGAGCACAGGCAATGACTTGGTGCCCTTGTTGTAATAATTGTGGGATTAATTGTGAGCCAACATACCCTGAGGCACCAACGATTAGGATTGTGCTTTTTTTATTCAAGATTGCTCCTTTACCTTGTGAATATAAATATTAATTACGGTTTGATTCTAGTACAATTTGTAGGCATATACCTAATGGATCTTGTGTAGTGCAAATAGTTAATTTGTTGTTTATTTGAGGTTCTTCATGTCTGTTTTTCTTTCTAATGTCATTGGTCACACTCGAGGTGACTTTCTTAAGCGATTAATTATGATCGCAATCCCGATTGCACTGCAAAATATCATGTTCTCAAGTCGAGGACTTGTTGATGTACTCATGCTTGGCCAATTAGGCGAAGCCGAGATTGCGGCTGTTGGCGTTGCCAGCCGAGCGACGTTTGTTACGACTATTATGTTAGTGGGCGTGACTACCGGTGGTGCTTTATTAACCGCTCAATATTGGGGTGCACAAAATAAAGAAGGTGTACGTCAAAGTACAGCATTAACTTGGATGGTTAGTATGGCCATGGCAACGGTTCCTGTTGTGCTGTTTTTGCTTATCCCTCATCAAATAATGTCATTGGCGACCAATTCACAAGAAGTTATCGATTTGGGTGCAGAGTATTTATTTATCACTGCGTTAACCATGTATGTTGTGTCTTGTGGCAGTAGTATGGCTGTTGGCTTGCGATCTATCCATCAGCCAGGAGTAAGTACATTTTTTAGTGGTATTGGTATTGTCTCTAATGTCTTTTTTAACTGGGTATTAATATTTGGTAATTTAGGCGCTCCTGCTATGGGAATTAAAGGGGCAGCATTAGCGACATTGATCAGTGGCGTTATTGAGATTATTTTCCTTTATAGCTATCTCTATAGTCGCTCGCATTTATTAAGCTTTGGTTTAGAAGAAATAAAAGCAGTGTTGAATTGGCCTAAAATTTCTAAGTTCCTTTCCCTTTCTTTGCCAACAACATTTAACTTTTTAGTCTGGGCTGCGGGTATTTTTACTTACCATGCAATTATGGGTCAATCAGGTGTACAAGGTTTAGCGGCGTTATCTGTTATTTCACCTATAGAATCTATTGCGCTGAGTTTCCTTATTGGTGCTGCAGGCGCGGCATCGGTATTGATCGGTAATCAATTGGGTGCAAAAAAATATGAAGCTGTTTATTACCAAAGTTGGGGAGTACTTGCGTTAAGCGTCGCGACCAGTATGGTTATTGCGTTATTTGTTATGGTTTTCCAACACCAGATCCTAGATATGTTCCCGGCGTTAACGGAAGAAACTCGTGCGATTGCTGAGAAATTCATGGCAATTTTGGCGATTATTATTGTGATCCGCAGTGTGCCACTTACGGCTATTGTTGGGGTATTACGTGCCGGTGGAGATGTTAAATATTGCTTATATCAAGACATAGTATCTCAATGGTTTATAGGGATCCCAATAGTAGCAATTGGTGCATTAGTCTTAGGATTTCCTCCTGAGTATGTTTATGCTCTATTTGTTGTGGAAGAAATAGTGAAATGGTTTGCTTCAATTTCTCGAATGAAATCAAAAAAATGGATTAAAAATCTGGTAGATGCGTAACAAAACTTCGGTTTTTGAGTGGTATCGGTGAACCGTCCCCCCCTAAGGTATAAAAAGCTTTATGAAAGAGGGGTTATAGTGTAAGTTCTGTAACCGATATCACAAAACACCGTTTGAGAGGGGACATGTTAAAACTGACAAACCTGAATAAGGGATATTTGGATGGTGGAGAATTTCATCCAATCCTTCAAGGTGCAGAATTAACAATTGAGCAAGGCGCTCAAATTGCTTTAATGGGTGAAAGTGGCTCAGGCAAAAGTACCCTTTTAAATCTTATTGCAGGTTTAGATAGTGTGGACAGTGGAGAGATAGATCTTGCTGGTTTTGCTATGCACTCTCCAAAGCAAAGCTCTCGAACGTCTTATCGTCGAAATAATATTGGACTTGTTTTTCAACAGTTTAATTTACTTCCAACGCTAACTGTTGCTGATAATATTCGGTTTTGTCGTCAACTCAAAAGCTTGAGAGACGATGATGCTTTGTGGCGTCAAATTATTTCAGCGTTAGATCTTATGCCTCTATTAGGCCGTTATCCTGAAGAAATATCTGGTGGTCAGCAACAACGTGCTGCGATTGCTCGTGCCTTGTATATGGAACCAAAGTTATTATTGGCCGATGAACCGACTGGCAGCTTAGACGAAAAAAATGCTGAAGCAGTAATGCGTTTGTTGACTCGATTATCTCGTGATCTTCATTGTACGCTATTGTTAGTGACACACAGTGAGAAAGTGGCAGGTCATATGGATGGGTTAGTGAGGCTTCAGGGAGGACAATTAAATGTTATTTCCGGTAGCTAAAGCTCTCTTTGGACACTACCGTAGACACCCATTACAAATATTTTTAGTGTGGCTTGGTTTAACCCTTGGTGTGGCACTTCTTGTTGGTGTTCTTGCTATTAATCATCACGCTAAAAGTAGTTATAGCGAGGGTGAAAAATTATTTTCAAATCCTTTTCCCCATCGTATTCGTGCGATTCAAGAAAATATCTCTGTTCCTCAGGCGTTTTATATTAACTTGCGCCGTGCAGGTTATACCTCTTGTATGCCAATTCAAACGTTGCATCTAGCAACGAAAAACGACATAGACATCTCATTGATAGGGATAGATCCGGTCGCTTTAATGCAGATATCAGCGAATAACCTGGCAAGTACCACGGATATGTTGGCATTAATGCATCCACCTTTTCCTATCATTGTTAGTCAGCCACTGGCTTCTTATTTTAACCTTGATGATGGCGATTACATTGAACTTGAAAACCAATCAAATGTAGGGCCTGTAGTTGTTGATAAGGACCAACGTTTATCTGGTTCTAACATTTTTTCTGATATAGCGTTAACAAAAATGTTAGGGCATAAACCGGGTTTCGATCTCATACTTTGCGGTGCAATGTCAGAGGCTAAAATAAAACGTCTTGAGAGAATGTTACCTAGAGGGTTGCAATTAGATACCCATAAAGAATCAGGGCTTACTGCATTAACAAGAGCATTCCATACCAATTTATTGGCGATGGGAATGCTGTCTTTTGTGGTTGGTTTATTTATTTTCTATCAAGCTATGTCACTTTCGTTTGTCCAACGACAACCATTGGTCGGCACCCTTAGACAAATTGGTGTATCGACAAAAGAACTTGTTTTTGCGATGAGTATTGAAGTGGGCTTATGGGCTATCATTGGCTGGTTAAGCGGCAATTTCTTCGGTTTACTTTTAGCCAATCAGCTCATACCTGCTGTTTCAAACAGTCTATCTTCACTATACAACGCTAATGTGGACCTTTTGATAACTTGGAGCTGGAGTTGGAGCTACCAAAGTTTATGGATGGCTGTTTTAGGTTGTATTTTAGCGTGTGGCTGGCCACTTTATCGCTTACTCAGTATTGAACCCATTCGTTTGACTGCTCGTTTGTCTTTAGCTCGTTTTGCTGGCAAGGAATTTCAAGTTCAAGCAATCGTTGCATGCGTTTTTTGTGTGGCGGCTTATGTGGTTAATTTATTACCCCAAAATCATGAAAACGGATTTATTTTGATTGGGTTTTTAATGATCAGCGTAGGATTATTAACCCCTTATATTTTATGGACGTTTTTTGATTGGCTATCTTATCGCTTACCTTCAGCTAAAGCGCGATGGTTCTTCTCTGATTCTGCAGCAAGCTTAAGCTATCGTGGTGTTGCTGCAATGGCTTTCATGCTTGCTCTTTCTTCTAATATTGGCGTTGAGACAATGGTTGGGAGTTTTAGATCTACGACTAACAATTGGCTTGAGCAACGTCTTGCTGCTGATGTTTATATTCAGCCAAGTAAAGCATCTGCAAGTAGAATAAGTTATTGGTTAGAAAAACAACCAGAGGTTGAATCGGTTTGGAGACAGTGGACCATCGATTATCCAACCGAATATGGAAAATTAGAAATTTTAAGTACCGGTTCTACATTGGGTGAAAAAAGCGCGTTGACAATGAAGGTCGCCATCCCTGATTTTTGGTATTCACTTCACCACCAACGTAGTGTATTGATTAGTGAATCGATGGCATTAAAATGGGATTTAAAACCGGGTGATTATTTAGATTTACCGGTGCCAATGGGTGACAATTGGCAGATCTCAGGTGTGTATTATGATTATGGTAATCCTTACAATCAGCTATTACTTTCTCACCATGCTTGGCTAAAAGTATTTGGCGGGCAAGGTAAAACAGGGATAGGAATTGTTTTAACGGATAAAGATAAGCGAACAGAGCTTATCGGACGTATTTTGAAGAAGTACAGGCTGCCTATTGAGCAAATTAACGATAATAATAATATCCAAACTCAAGCAATGAAAGTCTTTGACCGTACGTTTATAGTGACTGGAACATTGGGTAATTTAACCTTAGTTATTGCGGTATTTGGTTTGTTTTTTGCTACTTTAGTTGGTGAGGTATCACGACAACGGCAAACTGCATTATTGCGTTGCCTGGGACTCTCTGGAAAAGAATTGATTTTATTGGGAGGCTTACAATTATTGATGATTGGGGTGTTTACGATGCTTATCGCTTTGCCATTAGGCCTTGTTCTTTCTCAGTTATTAATTGATATCGTAATGAAATACGCGTTTGGTTGGACAATGGAAATCAATTATTTCCCTGTAGAATATATCACCACGTTCTTCTGGACGTTACTGGCATTAACTGCTGCTGGCTCTGCAACGGTGTGGAGAGTGACAAAACGACAAGCGATTGTTTCACTTAGGGAATCGTTGTAATGCAATCAAATAATTTAAATAAAAGTAGCATTAAAGTATCGCTTTTTATATTTGTGTTGATTTTGGGGTTTTCTGCTGTTTATTACATTAATTGGAAAGATGCAGATACGAAAGAATATAATGAAATTAATAACATTTTTTCTCAATCGGATTATTCATATTTTGCACCTGTCCTTCCGGATTCACCTTTAAGCTTTCCCAAAGATTTTTATGAACATGCTAATTTCCAACACGAAAAATGGGTAATGACGGTAAATGCCTTTAATCAGAAAGGGGAAAGTGTTGGAATTCAGTGGACGATATTTCGTATATCAAGTGATGATCGAGAAACAAAAGGGTGGTTAGATCCTCGTTTATATATAGCTAAAGTGATTATTACAACAAAGGATAAAAAATGGATAGCTGAGCGTTTAGCTCGTGGAGGAATTGGACAGGCAGGTATTAATCAGAGACCTTACCGGGTTTGGATTGATGACTGGCAGTGGCGAAGTTTAGGTAAGGCTCCTTTCCCTGGGATATTATCAGTTACAGCAAAGGACTTTTCTTTAACGTTATCGATGAATTCAAATAGCAAACCAGTTCCTTTAGGTGATCATGGTTACTCTAAAAAACACGATTTGCTTCCAGTTGCTTCTTATGAGTATATTTTCCCCTTTCTTACTGCTCATGGAAAGATGACCTTAGATAATGAAACGTATACGGTTTCTGGTGACGCAATTTTAGAACATGAATGGGCTAGTGGTTTTCTAGATGAATATCAACAAGGTTGGGATTGGTTTATTATTAATTTAGATAAAAACCGTAAGCTTCTTGTGGCTCAATATAGACATAAAGAACAACTTTCTTACCAGTATGGAGCTTTATTGTATAAAAATGGTAATTCAGTTGCATTAAGTGATGCTGATTTTACGTTACAAACTTTGCCAGTTAGTGAACTGAGTAACGGACGTAAACTACCGCTTCAATGGATAATAAACGCACCAAAATACAAAATTAATCTAACTACGCAAGTGGTTAGAAATGATCAATGGTTAGATACATATATACCTTATTGGCAAGGACCGATAACAACAACAGGTTCTCATCGAGTAACAGGGTTTATGCAACTAACAGGGTATTGATACAAGGATGGCATTATCGATACGAATAAATCTGAGGATATCGGTCAACACTTCGGTATTTCCGATGTTTTAACTCTGAACAAGCGATTATTCTTGGTCTTAAACAACGGTTAGACTTTATTTTTCGTTTTTCCGTAAACTATAATTATAAGTGAAGGACATCTTATGAGTGATGTTATTAAGAATTTTTTTAAACTAGAATCAGCTGGCGGCATCCTTCTTGTGATTGCTGCAGCTATAGCGATGATGATCGCGAACTCTTCTTTTGCTCCAATGTACGATACTTTTTTACATACCTATATTGGTGGTATGTCTGTTTCACATTGGATCAATGATGGCTTGATGGCTGTGTTCTTTTTATTGATTGGCTTAGAAGTAAAACGTGAACTTCTTGAAGGTGCGTTAAAGTCGAAAGAAACGGCAATTTTCCCTGCTATCGCCGCTGTTGGTGGCATGCTTGCTCCAGCTCTGGTTTATGTTGCGTTTAATATGGGTGACCCTGAAGCCTTATCTGGTTGGGCTATTCCTGCGGCAACTGATATTGCGTTTGCTTTAGGTATCATGGCATTACTTGGTAACCGAGTACCTGTAAGCTTAAAAGTATTTTTACTGGCACTTGCAATCATCGATGACTTAGGTGTTGTTGTTATTATTGCTTTCTTCTATACCAGTGATTTATCAGTGTTAGCGCTTGTGATTGGTTTTGTAATGACAGGGATTTTATTCCTACTAAACTCAAAACATGTATCTAAGATCCGTTGGTATTTACTTGTTGGCTTCATTCTATGGGTTAGTGTTTTACAGTCTGGCGTTCATGCTACGTTAGCCGGTGTTGTACTCGGTTTTGCTATTCCACTTAAAGGGAATAAAGGTGAACGTTCTCCGTTGAAACACATGGAACATGCTCTGCACCCATACGTTGCATTTGGTATATTACCGCTGTTTGCATTTGCGAATGCGGGTATCTCATTAGAAGGCGTATCATTTGATAGTTTAACAACAACGTTACCACTAGGTGTTGCGTTAGGCTTGTTCCTTGGTAAACCATTAGGTATCTTTAGTTTTAGTTATATTGCAGTAAAATCAGGAATAGCGAAGCTGCCTACCGGCGTGAACATGAAGCACATCTTCGCGGTTTCAGTTCTTTGTGGTATTGGTTTTACAATGTCGATCTTTATTTCATCACTGGCATTTGGTGGTGCGAATCCAGAGTTTGATAAGTTAGCTCGACTTGGTATCTTAATGGGGTCAACATTAGCCGCTGTTGTTGGTTATATCTTGTTAAGTATTTCACTACCAAAGAAAGCGTAATGTTAGTTTGATTTAGATTAGATACCTCGCTTAGGCGGGGTATTTTTTTGTCGGTATATTTATTTGCTCAGTGATGTTAATTTCTATTAACTTAGGTTTGTTTCAGGTAAAAAAAAGCCCAAACAAATAGATTGGGCAAAGGAATATAGGAATTATGAAAAAGCTATGCAGTTGATGATAGAAAACTTGGCGGCCTGCTAAATTTCAATCATTAATCATCAACGGGTACTTATTCAGACTTGCGATAGTTAAGTTAGTTCAACTTTTTTCTTTTTCTTTTTTATAATGGCTAAAAAAGAAAAACCCGTTATCTATAAGCGCTAAAAGCGAGATAACGGGTTACTTGAATGAATCAAGAAAAAGCAGTGGAATTATGAACATAACATCAGACTTCACTTTATTTAGATAGTTCAAAAAAATGCGAAGAGAATGCTATTTTTTTATTGAAATATATTCTGACACCTCCAACCACTCACTATTTTGACAAAAATTGTCATAAATGGGATGCGAATTGGATAAGAACCTTTTATCCTAGAGGTAATTATTAAAAGGAAAGTTGAACATGATCATCAAACCTAGAATTCGTGGATTCATTTGTACAACCACTCACCCTGTTGGCTGTGAGAACAACGTGAAAGAACAAATTGCCCTAACTAAAGCACAAGGCCCAATTGTTAATGCTCCTAAGCGTGTATTAGTTGTTGGCTCCTCAAGTGGTTATGGTCTTTCTTCTCGCATTACTGCTGCGTTTGGTGGGGGTGCATCAACTATTGGTGTTTTCTTCGAGAAAGCACCGACAGAGAAAAAAACAGGTACTGCGGGTTGGTATAATTCAGCTGCTTTTGACAAATTAGCAAAAGAAGAAGGCCTTTACTCTAAAAGCTTGAATGGCGATGCCTTCTCTAATGAAGCAAAACAAAAAACTATCGACTTAATCAAAGAAGACCTAGGTCAGATTGATATGGTTGTTTACTCTCTGGCTTCTCCAGTACGTAAAATGCCTGAAACAGGTGAAGTGATCCGTTCTACACTAAAACCAATTGGTGAAACGTATACAGCAACAGCAGTTGATACCAATAAAGATGCAATCATTGAAGCATCAGTTGAGCCTGCAACAGAACAAGAGATCCAAGACACGATTACTGTAATGGGTGGCGAAGATTGGGAACTTTGGATGAGTGCATTATCTGATGCTGGCGTTTTAGCTGACGGTTGTAAAACGGTTGCTTATAGCTACATCGGTACTGAGTTAACTTGGCCTATCTATTGGGATGGCGCACTAGGTAAAGCTAAGATGGATTTAGATCGTGCAGCGACAGCGCTAAACGAAAAACTATCAGCGACAGGCGGCACTGCAAACGTAGCTGTTCTTAAATCAGTAGTGACTCAAGCAAGCTCTGCAATTCCGGTTATGCCTCTTTATATCGCAATGGTATTTAAGAAAATGCGTGAAGAAGGCGTACACGAAGGTTGCCAAGAGCAAATCCTGCGTATGTTCAGTCAACGTCTCTATAAAGAAGATGGATCAGTTCCTGAAGTTGATGAGCAAAACCGTCTGCGTTTAGATGATTGGGAATTACGTGAAGACATTCAAAAGCATTGTCGTGAGCTATGGCCACAAGTAACGACTGAGAATCTAAAAGACTTAACTGATTATGTTGAGTATAAAGAAGAGTTCTTGAAATTGTTTGGTTTTGGCGTTGATGGTGTTGATTACGACGCTGACGTGAACCCAATGGTTGAATTTGATGTTGCTGATATCTAATCAATAATAGCGAATAAAAATAAGCCCCAGAGTGAGTGATCATTCTGGGGTTTTTATTTGCCTTTAACAAAGAAAGGCAATAACAAATCTTAATTGATTAGGCTAATAAAATCATAATAGTACCAGCGACGGTCATCAGGATATTTGCAATCGCATAAGTACCAGCATAACCAAGTGCAGGGATGGTACTACGAGCATGCTCATTCACAACATCCATTGCAGGACCACAGGTACGAGCACCAATGATAGCTCCAATCAATAATGCACGGTTCATTTTTAAAATATAAGCACCAACAAGATAAGCAAGTATTACAGGAACCACACTCACGATCAAAGCTGCAACTAATACTTTTAAACCATCTTCAGAGAAGTACTCAGTGATGTTTCCACCAGCACTAAGGCCGATACCGACCATGAACACTAATAAACCCAGGTTCTTAGTCATGTTTAGAGCCCCTTGAGGAACATAACCAAAAGTAGGGTGGTTTGCTCTTAAAAAGCCTAAGGTTATACCTGAGATCAATAAGCCAACCGCATTACCTAAACCAAAAGTAACTTGTCCAAAGCTCATTGTGATCATGCCGAACATAATGCCAAGAATAAAGAAGCTACAGAAAGCTAATAAATCTGAAACTTGACTATGGATAGAGATGAAACCAATCTTGTCGGCAATATGGTGAACTTTACTCTTTTCACCACTGACTTGAAGAATATCCCCTTTCGCTAAAACAATGTCATGTTCAATTGGCATTTCAATTTGAGCTCGAACTACGCGGTTTAAGAAACAACCATATTCAGAAAGGTTTAATTCCGAAAGACGTTTGCCCGCAATATTGTCATTTTTTACAACGATTTCTTCTTCTGCAATGCGTAAATCTAATAGGTTGCGATCAAATACTTCTTTACCGTTTCTGAAGCTTGGGTCCAAACGCGCATGGCTATCAGGATAACCCACTAACGCAATCTCATCACTTTGTTGAAGAATATAATCGCCATCAGGATTAGCAAGAATACCATTACGACGTATACGTTCAATGTGACAGCCTGTTTGACGGTGTATTCCTAGCTCACGCAGGTTTTTACCATCAGTCCAATCAATCAATTCTTGCCCAACACGATAAGCTCGAATAATAGGTAGATAGACTTTACGCTGACCTGCACTGCCAATGCCACGTTCTTGAGCAATTTGCATTGCACTGTCTTGTAGGTTTTGTTTTTGTAGCTGCGGTAGTAATCGAGCCAATAAAATTAAGCTAGTTAGACCAATCAGATAAGAGAAGGCATAACCGACACTGAGGTTATCAATGACTTTACTGAAATCGACACCTTCAGGTAAAACCGCCAGACCAGAGTTTAAGGCATCTTTTGCACCAACTAATACGGGTGTTGCAGTAAGAGCGCCAGCCATCATTCCGGTTGAAAGACCATAATCTAACTCGAAGTAATAACCAGTTAAGAAACTGAGGGAAATAGCAGAAATTAACACAACCAATACGAGTAATAAGTAGTGCTTACCATCACGAAGGAATATGCCAAAGAAGTTTGGACCGGCTTCTATGCCGACACAAAAAATAAAAAGCATAAAGCCAATATTGAGAGAATCAGCAGTAAAGGTATAGCCGAGGCTTCCCATAAAGAGGGCGGTGATAAGAACACCAATAGAACTGCCTAATTGAAAGCTACCGATTTTAACTTTAGCGATAAATAAGCCAAGAGCGAGAACAACGAATAAAAGTAATATATCGTTTTGCGATAACAAGGTCGCAACATCAATGTTCACTGTATTTTGCCTGAAATATGGAAGAAGGAAATGTGATGCAAGTCTAACTTAAAAATGGCGAATGTATAACCATATTTATAAATAAAATGAAAAAAAATCACCGCTAAAGAGCAGTGATTTAGAATACATCGGTATAGGCTATAGATTAATCAAAAAGGCCTAGGTTTTCTTTTGCATATGCTTCAAATTCTGTGCAGCCACCAATATGGTCTTGGTCGATGAAAATTTGAGGAACGGTATCAACAGGCTTACCTACGGTTTTTTCTAAATCTGCTTTTGAGATCCCTTCTGCATGAATATCTACATAACGGTAGTTAAAATCTTCACGTTTTTCTTTTAGTGTTTCAGCATGCTCTTTTGCACGAACACAGAATGGACAACCAGGACGACCAAAAATCACAACAAACATAGCTTTACTCCAAATAGTAAGGGATGCGCATTACTCGCAATCAATAGGTACACTATGCCTACTGTAAAAAATAAAGTAAAGAGGGTTTTACCTTTTTGATTAATAGTTAAAACCTATTGGTTATGTTAATTATATCTAAGGAAGTAAAATAGATGGGATGACTTGGATTTATAAAAAAAGAACCGGAAATAAAACCGGTTCTTAATATAAATTAAAGAGTTAAAAATAGATTAAAGTGAATTATCTTTTTCATAACGAGAATCTTTGAGTGCGTCTTTTACTCGTTTTAAATTATCTCTAAATCCAGCACCGCGACGTAATGTAAATCCAGTCGCTAAGACGTCAATAACGGTCATTTGTACTACACGGCTTGCCATTGGCATGTAAACGTCCGTGTCTTCTGGAACATCTAAACAAATTGCTAGTGATGCCATTCTTTCAAGAGGTGAGTCTTTTGCTGTAATAGCGATAACTGTCGCGCCGTTTGATCGAGCAAGTTCTGCTACTTCAACTAAGCTTTTTGTTCTTCCAGTGTGAGAAATTAATACGACAACATCATTTTCTGTACTGTTAATACAGCTCATTCGTTGCATAACAATGTCATCAAAACATGTGATTGGAATATTGAAGCGGAAGAATTTATTCATTGCATCATGAGCAACAGAAGCGGACGCTCCAAGGCCAAAAAATGAAATCTTTTTTGCTTGCGTTAGTAGGTCAACAGCCCGATTTATTTGCATAGGATCTAAGCTGTTCTTAGCGACATCCAAACAAGCCATTGTTGATTCGAAAATTTTATGCGTATAAGCATCTGGGCCATCATTCTCTTCAACATTACGGTTCACATAAGGTGTACCATTTGCCAAGCTTTGTGCTAGATGAAGTTTAAAATCAGGGAAACCTTTGGTATCTAATCGACGACAGAAGCGGTTAACGGTAGGTTCACTCACATCTGCCATTTTAGCTAAGGTAGCAATACTAGAGTGAATGGCTGTTTGTGGTGAAGCCATAATAACTTCAGCGACTTTGCGCTCTGACTTACTGAAGTTGTCTAAATTGTTTTGTATCTTCTCAATGGTATTCATATGCGCTCTTCATAGATTCTATTTGCAATAACCTTAACCAGAATAATTAATCGGTTACTCTGGTTAACGCTATCAATATTTAACATAAACTAAGTATATACGTTTGTGTTGCTTGCCTCTAACAAACGGCTGTTTTGATTGTATTTTTATAACAATAGTATGACAGAACTCTAAAAAAACTTTCTAAATTGAAAGTGTTTGTATTTATAAATATAAGAATATTGTCATTTTGCTTGAAATTCTGTGATTAAGTTTCAGATTTTAAGGAAAATAATTACAGAAAAGCAGATTGTTTATTTTATAAAACAATCTGCTTTAGAAGAGAAGTACGTTATTTTAGAATTGAGTCGATGAGTTTTAGAAGCTGAGGCAACGAAATTTCACTACTTGTCGCTATCTCTCTTTGTTCAATAAGAACATTGTGTAAGATTTCTTTGGTAGTAAGCGGGTTGGCTAACACTACTCTAAAAACAATCGTTGGTTGAGACTGATAGGCATCAGGCGTTAAACGAGTACGAGATACGAAGGATTTACCTGTTTCACGTTGTGTTTTTTGAATGTATTTAGTGAGGTTATCGAGATGTTCATATAATTCATCTCGTTGCTCTGGTGTGGCTAGCAATAAAGCGGCTTTTACGTTACTTGGAACGTATCGATAGGTCAGCAAGCAGAGCTCTGGTTCAGAGATTAATTCAAAGTCATCTTGTTGCTTAATTAACTCTGAAAAATATTTAGCTTTCTCAATACTTTGATTTATTAGTAGTTCATAACCTGGGCGGCTAATCACATTAAAGCAAGAGTAAAGTAGCATTGCCATACCACTACGAGAGCCTTCAAGTGTATGACGACCTAAATCTTTAGACCCTTTACGTAGAATATATTCAGCATGATGTTGAATCGATGACATTAATTCAGGATCTTTGAAGATAACCATCCCTGCACCCATCGGAACATAGAGTTGTTTATGTGCATCAATAGTGACTGAATCAGCTAAATCAATACCATCAAGCAAATGTCGATAGGTATTAGACATTAATGTCGCACCACCCCAAGCTGCATCAACATGGAAGTGACAGCCTTCGCGCTGCGCGACTTGAGCCAGTTTGCGCAGTGGATCTATCGTGCCTGTTTCTGTTGTACCAGCAACACCTATAATAGCTAATGGTTTAATGTTTTTTACTTTTACTGCGGCAATTTTTTTGTTCAAATCAGCCAAGCAAATACGATTGTTGTTGTCAGTTTTTACCGCAATAACACCGTCTTGACCGATGCCTAATACATCAGCTGCTTTTTTAACAGAATAATGGCCACGCTCAGAAACAAAGATGGCAAGTCCATTATATTTATAATGATTTAGTGCCGCAAAAAGACCTTGCTTAGCAATGCCTTCAAAATCACCTTGTGGCTGTAATAGGCGGTTTCGTGCTACCCATAATGCGGTGATGTTTGCAATTGTCCCACCAGAACAAAAAGCACCAAGAGAATGATCGGCGCTGTGCATCCAATGCGCATAAAAATGGTCTTTTTTGTCATAAATAAGGCGGTGTAACATACCTAAAACTTGGCGCTCTAATGGTGTAAAAGCCTTAGAGGTTTCAATTTTTACCAAGTTTTGGTTTAAAGCGATCATTATCTTTGATAACGGCATTAAAAAGTAAGGCAATGCCGATGTCATGTGACCAATAAAGCTGGGAGCCGAAGTATGGACAGATTGAGAGACTACCGTATCTAATAAATGCTCAGTATGTTCTGAAACATAAGTCGGATGCTCTGGCATTGAAGAATCAGTAAAATCTTTTTCAATTTCAGTGAGTGGCTTCTCTTCAGCGACGATATGTTCTCTTAAGAATTTATTCAGATTTTGAGAGAGTTCTTGTTCAATTTTACCAAGAGTCGAATCGGGAGCTTCCGGAACAGTAAAAATTCGCAACATGCTTTCTAGGTTGGCATCTGCTGTTTTGTTGTCTGTTACCATGGTATCTGTTCTATTCTGTTGATGATTGAAAAGCAAAGTGGGCGTTCTCTTTACCTGTGAATAAGGGCACAATTTAGAACAAAATCACGTAAATGTCTCGTCTAAAATGTACCACATCTATTTTTGAGAGGGGAAATAGCTATAAAACACGCAGGGCTGGTTAAATATCAGACAGCTTACAGGCAGTTTATTTCGCTAATTCCACTCATCTTTTGATTATATGCATTTAATGGAGCATCAATTTCTTTTGGATGACTTAAAATATCTGCGAATGCTGAACGTAGTTCATAATTTTGTTTGTGAGGTTGAGATTGGCGATCATCAAAAGTCACTTTTGCTACTTTTCCTAAGGCATCATTATTTGAAGCGAGTGTTTTTATTTCTTTTTGGTCTAACTGTAACCACGATTCAATAGATTGGTTCGTTTTTACTTTTGATGGGTCGTTTTTAAGGTAGAAATCTACAGCGGCACGGTTAAATTCAAAATGATGTTTACGCCCTTCTAAAAACCAATTACCAACACTTTTTAAATTTGGATCTTTTTTAACTGTAATAGAAATTAGTTCTTTATACCATGTTAAAGAAGCATCAACGTATTGGCTATATTGATTGCTTAAGCACTCTGTATTTGCGGCGTGAGCAGACGCTGTGAACAAAGTGAAAGGCAAAAGAAGGGCAGCTAGTTTCATTACAAATCCTTAGGAATGAATCATTATTATTGAATGTGATTGTAGGCATCAGATAACTAAATGCAATTGAAACAACTCACAATGTGATGTTTCCCCTTTTATCGTATTATAAGGATACAAAAAAGAGCATTAAAAAAGGAACCAACAAACTTAAAATAAAACCACTAACTATCGCGATCGGAACACAACGAATACCGCCACAGTTTTGAATTACGGGTAATGTAAAATCCATCGCTGTTGCGCCAGCATAGCCTATAGAGGTCACTGGGTAACGGTGAATAAGGGTTGGGATTAATAAAAGAGCAACCAGTTCACGCATTAATTCGTTTAAAAAAGCAGCGCCGCCATAAACAGGACCAAGAGCGTCGCCCATTAAGATCCCTGCAAGGGAATACCAACCAAATCCAGAGGCCATTGCCAAACCATGATTAAGAGGGATATCTAAAAATAGGGCAGCAATAAGCCCGCCAATTAATGATGTCGATAAAATAACACCCGCAATTATTATTCCATGCTTATTTAGAAGGATTTGGCGCAGGGACAATCCACTGTTTCGTAATTGAATACCAATAAGAAAAAGAAGAGCTAATAGAATAATTTCGCTAGCGCTTTCAACCCAAGTGAGGTCTATCCCACTAAGTAAACCAAAAGCGAGGCCAGCAGCCACGGCAAGTAATAATTTTGCCGACTCTAAGATCATTTTAAACAGAGGCAGTGTATTTTTGTTTCCTTCTGAATTTAGAGGGAAAAGTTTATCGATAATAGGAAGAACCGATAAGTTACATACACTAATTGAAATAAAGAAAACCGCAGTGATAGTTACGATCTGATTTAAATTTTGAGCGAGATTATCTAGGGCTGCGAGGCTTAGTCCCATTAGCGCAAGAATAATGGTAACCAAATGACTCGTTGCCGCATTGATATGTTGAAGAGGCTTTTGAGAATGAAGTGGAATTAAGTAGCCAAAAAGTAGCGGTAAAAAAACAAATAACATTCCAGAAAGCATGATGTAAACCTCATCCATGAAGAAGACCCAGAGAATATCAAGGCTTAGGAATGACATCAATATAAGTTATTCGTTTTACTGTAATTAAATTACAGACCACTACTTCTGAGTGTGCCTTTAATACGATTGTTAAATTGGCTATTAGACAAATTAGTCAATGTATAGAGAGCTCCAGCACCTTCAAGTGTAATTTCTATGTCATGTTCATCAATCGCATCGTCTTTATTTCTAAACATTAAAAGGTGACTAGCGATACGTGCAATATTTAAATAATCAATTGGATGGTCAGTATTTCTATATGTGTGTTCATTCTTTGCAACGGCTAAGAAATCCACATCAAATTGCCATTGATTTAACACATGGTAGCTTGTTGCATTACATTCATGATTAAAGATATAGGTGGCTAATTCGAGATCAAGGTAATTACCTTTTTCAAGATAATCATAATATTCTTTAATAAGGCAAAAAAGGCCTATGTCTGCAAGTAACCCTGTTAATAATGCCTTTTCTGGTTCAAGGTAATCGAGTGAGTTATCCTGACATTCTACAATTAACTCTTCACAGATCATTGTCATAACGGCTGCGAATTCACGTGACTTTGCCGCACTTTTACGAAGAAGTGTATTGCACTCCTTGTTTAAGTTACTTGAATGCTTTAGTTGTTCAATTGCTTGAGCAGTTACTATATCTCGAACACGGAAAATCCCTAATCGGGAAACCGCAGTAAGTACATCAGTGCAAGTTATGTTCCTACGATTAAATACAACGGAGTTTGCCATTCGTATAACAATAGCAGTTAGGCTAGGGTCTTCTAATAAAGTATCTGAGATATCTTTGATTATAGTGCCTTCAAGAGTACATAACTTCTGAATTTTAAGTACCACATCAGGGATAGGAGGCAATTGAATCTTGCCAGATGAGATGCTTTTCGAAGTTAATTGGCTAAATTCAGTTCTTAATGCAGCCAGTACTTTGTCTTTATCGTGGGATAGCCAAAAGAACGATAAATGATTCATTGTTAATTCATACTTTTAAATAATGCATTAATCATACAGCGTTTTTCTATTTTCTAAGAAAAAAGTCAAAAAAATGAGATCATTTTCGGAAAAAATACGATTTTTTAACCATAATTGTCAAAAAAGTTATTACGGATAGATAAATAAGAGTCAAATTATTGGTGTGCTAAATGATTCTTGTGAGCGTGGTCAATAAATCAATGAGTGAGTTTGTGAGACTATAATGTGATAGAAACCTGAAGAAAAACTTCGTTCGTTACATAAAACAATACTTAAAGGTGTGATCGAACTTAAGAAAAAGGTTGTAGATTCAGGAGTTAATGTAAAAAGGCTAGAAACTTATTTATTGTGTGTTTAATATTCAATTGCTTGATGTCAATTTTCTGACAGGGACGGGGGTCGTAAGTTTAAGATCAAGGAGATCAAGATGAACCATTTAGAGGAACGCTTTTTTAATTTTGTAAAAAAACTAGGTAAATTTAACAAACGCTCTATGTTTGGTGGCGTCGGTTTATTTACTGAAGATGCGATGTTTTCATTAGTTACTGAGGGACGATTATACGTTCGAGGTGGTAGATTCGTCGATCAACAGTTTGAAAAATTAGGATGCGAACGCTATAAGCACGTGAAAAAAACGACAATCGCGACCGTTAATTATTTCGACATCAGTGAGTTATTTGAGAAGCAACCAACGTTATTGAGCGATATCATTAAAGATGTGATGGAAAATTCACGTGTAGAACGAGAATTTAAAAAATCAAAAGAGAATCGTCGATTACGTGATTTGCCAAATATGCAATTAACATTAGAGAGAATGGTAAAGAAAGCTGGAGTTCCGGATGTCGATTCTTTTCTAGAGATCGGGGCTGTTGATGTATTTAAAAAAGTAAATACTACCTATGGCGGTGATGTTGATGTGAAACTTCTGTGGAAATTTGCAGGAGCGGAGTCAGGTGTTCATTGGACGTTATTACAAGAACCAATGAAAAGAGCCTTACTTCAACAAGTGTAGAGTAAATAAAAAAACCTCGTTATTCCTTGAGTTGTCTAAGGTATAACGAGGTTTTTTTTTACTAAATCTAATTAGTATTTAAAGCGAGCAGTTAATAGTAGTTGGTCGCCATAGATACCGTTAAAACGGCCTTCAGCACCGATAGAGAACAACTCTGTTGAGTGGAATCGACCGTAAACAGAGAAAAGTGTGTCGTCATTATCTTCAATAGATAAGTAACCCACTTTACCACCAACTTCTAGCTGAGGACCTAACCATTGACGCACGCCTAAGTTAAGTTCCATACCGGTGTCATTTTTGTAGTGTTTGTTATCATCAACAACACGAACTAGCATTTCACCAGTAATGTCAGCCCAGTTATTTACTGGAGCATGAAAGCCTAGACCAGCCGCTAAATCGTAGTCACCATCCAATTCTGAATCAACAGAAACAATAGCGTGAGCATTAGGGTGGATTGATGTACTAAATCCAGCACCAAATGTTGAAGGGCTGAAGCCAATGCGAGCTTCAACATAGTCATAGCTGAAGTTGCTCATGATGGCATTATTTGAATCATTATCTGCAGCCATTGATGCTGTTGAAATAAACATTAGGCTTGAAGCTAAAAGTGTCTTACGGATCATGATATTTGAAACCTATCAAATTGAGTGCTGTACCAAAATATGCTTAAATTCTAACAGAAATGTGTATTTTTGCTAGAAGGGAGTCTACAAAATTTGGAGCAGCAACTATTAGTCAAAAAATTAGCGTGCAATTTATATCTTTTTTATTAAGCAAAATATAAGCCAAGTTAAGTTATTGTATTGGTTTAAAGTTCGTTTATCTTATAAATAGAGTTGTATTGATCTTACTGTCTTAGGTAAACTGATTTAAATCGTTAATAATGGATAATGAAATGAATGAATTAAGAAAATATGCTGCTATTGGTGGTGCAATTGCCGTTGTAGCTTGTTGGCCATTTGCTACAGGGAAGATAGGCGAAGCTATTTTTAAAGATGGAATTGCATCATACAGTAATTCTATTATTGAGGTTGAATCGGTTTCTTATGATCGTGGTTATTTAAGTTCTACCGCAGAGAGCCGCATTCATGTTATTGATAAAGGTTTGAGTGCTGAGCTTAAACAAGCGGGTTACCCAACAGAACTTATTGTAGATCACGATATTTCTCATGGTTTATTTTCTATTTCTTCTACTTCAACATTTAGTAGTACCGAAGAAATATCAGAATTTGTTAAAGGGTTAACCTTAACAACAGAAAGTCAATTAACGGGCACGACGAATTTATTGTTGACCAGTAAGGATACTGATTTTGTAACAGAAGACTTAAAAGCTCAAGGCGTAGAAAAGCTATTTTTAGCGGCAAGCCAAGTTTCGGCGACAGTAGAAAAAGATGGGCAGTTTAGATTGTCTTATCAGTTACCTAAAGCAGAATTACGTCTAGATAACCAGTCTGAAATGGTTATTGATAAAGTATCAGGCCAAAGTGTTGGACATTATACTGATGATATCTTTATTGGAGAGGCAATTGTTGGTTTTGGTAATTTAGTATTGAAAGACAGTGAGAGCCAACTTAATAATGAAGTTAAAGGGTTCAAATACACAAGTACTAACCACATTAATGAAGTAAAAGATAAAGCGGAAGAAAATACGCTTTCATCTAAAAATACGGTTGAACTTGCAGAAGTAATAACAAGTTCTGGTGTGTTAAAAGATGGTGTTTTTGATATTAGCTTTGAAGATTTAAATTATGACGCACTTATTAAACTAGTTCCTTTGCTTCAAGAGCAAGAGTTAACAAATGAAAACATGGAGCAATTAATGCTGTCGTTTGATTTGTTGGCAGCAAAAGGTTTTTCATTGAATATTAATAAATTCAGTGCAAATGTGTTAGGCAGTAAAATTGATAGTAAAGTGCTGATGACATTACCTGCTGGAACAGCAAGAGCGTCACAAAATGCAGATAAATTAATTCAAACCTTACAAGGTAACAGTGAATTAGTTATAGCGAAAAAATTAGTTGATGAAACACCAGAACTTCGTATGCAAATGGATGAGCTATTAGTCAATGAGTTTGCCGTAGAAGATGGTGATAATTACCGCTTGTCGGCTAAGATTGCTGATGGACAAATTGAATTACTTAATGGACAGAAAATGCCGCTATTTATGTTACTAGGTTTTTTAAGTTACCTAGGTTAATACCGGACACATTAAGTTAAAATAGCTCACTAAGGTGAGCTATTTTTTTATTTAGTGAATTAGATCACTTTCTGATTTATTTGTAAGAGAAAAGGTGGTATTAATTTCTACACAATATTTACTGATAGCAACCTAGATAGATATTTAATCAGTGATTTATCTAGGTTGATATGATTGATTTTTATAAATAGCAGGAGCCTTTGAGAAACATGGAAAAAGTATTTAACTTTTGTGCTGGTCCAGCAATGCTGCCAGCAGACGTTCTAGCCCAAGCTCAAAAGGAATTGGTGAATTGGAACGGTTTAGGCACATCCGTAATGGAGATTAGCCACCGTAGTAAAGAATTTATTAAAGTTGCGGAGGAATCTGAACAAGATTTACGTGATTTATTATCGATTCCAGATAATTATAAAGTGTTGTTTTGCCAAGGTGGTGCTCGTGCTCAATTTGCTGCAGTACCATTAAATTTATTGGGCAATAATACTAAGGCTGATTATATTGATGCGGGTTATTGGGCTCAAAGCTCAGTGACTGAAGCAAAAAAATATTGCCAACCAAATGTTATTGATGCAATTACTGAGCTTGATGGCAAGCGAGCGGTAAAACCCGCTTCAGAATGGCCATTGAGTGACGATGCTGCTTATGTACATTTTTGTCCAAATGAAACCATTGATGGTATTGAAATTAATGATTTACCAGTAACAGATAAACCTATTGTTGCAGATATGTCTTCGACGATTTTGTCTCGTCAAATTGACGTATCTAAATATGGCGTTATTTATGCTGGTGCCCAAAAGAACATTGGTCCAGCAGGGTTAACGATTGTTATTGTACGTGATGATTTACTCGATCTCGCTGCTGAAGCACTTCCAAGTGTATTAAGCTATGGTGTGTTAGCAAATCAAGAGTCGATGTTTAATACTCCCCCTACGTATGCTTGGTATTTAGCGGGTTTGGTTTTTAAGTGGTTAAAACTAAATGGTGGTATTGAAGCGATGGAGGCGCGTAATCGCAAGAAAGCGTCTGCACTATACGATTATATCGATCAGTCTGATTTTTATCGTAACGAGGTTCATACGAATAACCGCTCTTTAATGAATGTTCCATTCCAATTAGCGAATTCAGAGCTAGATGCTCAGTTTCTTACATTAGCAGATGAAGCGGGTTTAAAAGCATTGAAAGGACATCGAGTTGTGGGTGGGATGCGAGCGTCTATCTATAATGCAATGCCACTAGAAGGTGTTCAAGCGCTAGTTGATTTTATGAAAGCATTTGAAGCGCAATACGCGTAACCTTATATTTGTCGATAAACGAAGACTAAAAAGCCGATACTGAATAAACAGTATCGGCTTTTTTATATCAATCTAAATAAGATTTTATTTAGGCTGATTATTGATTAAAAACGTTGCCATAATTGATGGTAAGCACCATTCACCGCAAGTAATTCTTCGTGCGTACCTTGCTCTACAATTTCACCATGGTCCATCAAACAGATTTGATCCATTGCTTCTAAATTTACTAAGCGATGAGTAATAAATACCACGGTTTTGTTTTGAATATGTTCATTCAATACCGACATGATCTGTTGTTCTGTTTTTTGATCTAACCCTTCAGTGGGTTCATCTAATAAAACAATAGGGGCATCGTGTAGTAGAGCTCTAGCAATACCTATTCGGCGACGTTCACCACCAGAAAGTTGGCGTCCACCATCGCCAAGCCATGCACTTAATCCGTCATCAGCGAGGAGATCATGTAAGCCTACTTTCTCAAGTATTTGGGTTAATACGTCATCGGAGGCTGAATCATTTGCAAGCTTCAAGTTATCGCGCAAAGACCCATTAAGTATATCGACTCGCTGGCTAACAACAGACATTGAACTACGTAAGCTTGATTCTTTCCATTTTGGTAATTGAACGCCATCAATAGAAATTGTTCCTGATTTTGGGTCCCATTGGCGAGTAATAAGTTGCAGTAATGTGGATTTACCCGAGCCAGTTTGCCCAACGATCGCCATTTTTTGACCAGCCACTAAATCTAATGAAATATGCTTTACGGCATCAGTTTCTGCGTCCATGTATTGGTAGCTAACATCTGAAATTGTTAGGTTACCTTTTACCTCTTGAGTCACTCCGTTTTCATCAAAGAGAGTATCAGGTTCTGCGGTAATGATTTCATTTAAGCGACGAGCTGAGCTTAATGTTTGACCGAGATACTGGAAAGCACCTGCAATAGGCATTAATAACTCAAAACTTGCCATTGTGGCAAAAGCAACCATAGCGACCATTGGGTCGGGGGTCATTCCTGCAATGCCATCGGCAGAAATCCATAACATTAATAGTAATGTCCAACCGTTAGCCAACAATAGTAAGCCATTAGCTAAACCTGTTAATGTTGCCATGTGGCGTTGATTGGAAAGTAGGGCTACTTGAGCATCAAGAATACGCTGTTGGTATTGTTCTTCTGCACCAAAGATACGTAGTTCAGCATTACCTTGTAACCAATCTAATGTTTTTATGCGTAAAGTGGCTTTATTTTGAGTTAATTCAGCACCATTTTTTTTACCAAGCTTATAGAAAAGCGTAGGCCAAATTAATAATAGAGAAAATAAAATCGCACCAAGCGTTAAACCAACTGCGACGTCAAACCACGCAAGGAAAGCGGTTAATCCGATAATGCCTAATGTACCAACAATTATTGGGCTGATAAGACGTAAATATACGTGGTCCATTGCATCAACATCAGCGACAAGACGGTTTAATAAATCGGCGTCACGCAGTTTTGAAAAACGTCCAGGGATTAACGGTATTAACTTTTTAAAGAAGAAAATACGCAGTTCAGTTAATAGCTTAAATGTTGCGTTATGACTTACAACACGCTCTCCCC
The DNA here is from genome assembly GCF_001691065.1 of Aliivibrio sp. 1S128. Lineage (NCBI taxonomy): Bacteria > Pseudomonadati > Pseudomonadota > Gammaproteobacteria > Vibrionales > Vibrionaceae > Aliivibrio > Aliivibrio sp. 1S128. The sequence continues at coordinate 34,894 of NZ_MAJV01000102.1, forward strand.
ATCGTCCAGCAGTGCGGCCAATAGAAAAACCTCGTACCGCACCCGCTGGAAGCATGTAGTTAAAGGTTTCTCGCGCTATTGTTAATCCAGCAATGGCAGAGGCTGAAATAAACCAACCAGAAATGGTCAGTAATCCAATAGAAGCAAACAAGGTTGCGAAGCTTAATATCATGCCTAATGTTAAGCCAAACCAATGTTTCTTATATAATTTAATATACGGTAATAAATCACGCATCAAGATCACCTTGCTTTGGTTGTTTTGCAGTCAGCATGGTTGAAAATAAACCAGAGTCTTTAATTTCTTCAAACGAACCAGACTGAACGACTTGGCCTTTGTCCATGACAAGAATCGTATCCATAGCATGGAGTTGATCCAAGCGATGACTGATCATTAATGTCGTTAGACCTTGAGTTGCTTCATTAAGGCTTTTCATTACCAGACGTTCACTTTTTGCATCTAGGCTGGCTGTTGGTTCATCTAAGATCCACAAGCGACCTTGCTGCAATAATGCTCTTGCTAACGCCAATCGCTGTGCTTGCCCTACGGACAGTCCGCCAGAACGATCAGACACTTGGTGTTGATAACCCAGTTCATCAATAAACTCATTAGCAAAGGCTTGTTGGCTAACTAACTTTAATTGTTCTTGAGATATCCCTTGTTTGCCAAGAGTTATATTCTCTTCAATGGTTCCATGAACCAATGTTGGGTTTTGTCCAACCCAATTGATATCTTGATACCAGAGTTTTTTATCTAACTCAGAGAGTTCAGAGCCATTGATCTTAATGCTGCCTTGATAAGGTAAAAAACCAAGAATGGCATTAATTAAACTGGTTTTACCTGCACCACTAGGCCCCACCAGTGCGGTTTGGGAACCTTCGTGAAGATGAAAACTAACTGGTCCAAGTAATGTTTTGCCATCATGGCTTGTCACGATGAGGTCGGTGACTTCAATATCAAGCGTGGTGGATTGAGATACTTTTTGACTTTGAACTTTATCATTGTCTTGAGTGTTGCTATCAATAGCTAAGAACTCAACAATAGATTCAGCAGCACCAACGGCTTGAGCCTTTGCGTGGTAAAAAGTACCTAAATCACGTAATGGTTGATAAAACTCAGGCGCTAAAATAAGGATAAATAAACCAGTAAATAGCGTTACTGTTGTACCGTAATGACCAAAATCAAGCTCACCGATAAAAGTAAAACCAAAATACACAGCAACAATAGCAATTGAGATCGAAGTGAAGAATTCCAATACTGCAGAGGATAGGAAAGCCAATCGCAAAACTTCCATTGTACGCTTACGGAAAATCTCTGAAGCGCCATGAAGATGTTCTGTTTCTTGTGCCGTTTTATTAAATAAACGAATGGTGGTCATTGATTGTAAACGGTCATAGAAGTGGCCAGATAAACGTTGCAATGCTTTAAAATTACGACGGTTAGCATCAGCGGCTCCCATTCCTACTAGTGCCATGAACAATGGCACTAACGGTGCGGTAAGTAAAAATACTAAACCTGCTGCCCAGTTTTGAGGGAACACAACGATAAGAATGACAAATGGAATTAATACGGATAGTGACATTTGGGGCAGATAGCGAGAAAAGAAATCCTGCATATCTTCAACTTGTTCTAATAACAAGGTTGCCCAAGTACCGGCTGGCTTGCCTTTAATGTAAGCAGGGCCTAATTCTTGGAGTTTATTTAATATTAATTGGCGTATATGAATACGGATATGCTCACCGCATCGATAGCCTGCAATTTCACGGCCCCAACTGCAAGCAGCTCGGATCCCGACAATAACGAAAATGGCAATGAAATGCGAAAGAAGATCGTATTTATCAACTTGCTCAATAATTAATTGATGCAAGATATCAGCAAGCAATGCCGCTTGTATAATAAGGAAAATACTAGAAAGGAAACCAAGCCCAATAGAAAGGGTTAGCCATTTTTTTGCAAGCTTACTTTGACTCTTGAGCCATTGTCCTAACTCGCGTTGTTGTTTTTTATCCATAATATGAAGGCTTACGTTTTGTATTATTTTGCACGCACTAGAGTTTCTCTTTTTATTATCAGAATATAAGAAATCATAGGCACATCAACAAAATAAGATGAGCAAAAGAAACCCGAAGGCTGACCTCGGGTTTAACGTTAACGACAGACAGTTTAACTTTCTTTTGCTTCTAACGCATCTAAAAAGCGTTCAGCATCTAATGCAGCCATACAACCCGTGCCCGCAGAGGTGATTGCTTGACGATAATTGTGGTCCATTACATCACCTGCGGCAAAAATACCCTCAATACTTGTTTGAGTAGCATTACCTTCCAGTCCCGATTTTACTTTGATATAACCATTTTCCATATCAAGTTGATCATTGAAGATTGCCGTATTTGGTTGGTGTCCAATAGCAATGAATGCGCCCATTACTTCTAAATCTTCAGTCGCATCAGATTTTGTGTCTTTTAATCGAACACCGGTAACACCCATTTCATCACCTAGTACTTCATCTAGCGTACGGTCGGTATGAAGGATGATATTGCCGTTTTCAACTTTATCCATTAAACGGTCAATTAGGATTTTTTCAGAACGGAAGGTGTCACGACGGTGAATCAAATGCACTTCAGCCGCGATGTTTGATAAATACAATGCTTCTTCAACAGCAGTATTACCACCACCAACAATCGCTACTTTTTGATTACGATAAAAGAAACCATCACAGGTAGCACAAGCAGAAACGCCACGGCCTTTAAATGCTTCTTCAGATTCTAAACCTAAGTATTTTGCAGAAGCGCCGGTAGAAATGATTAACGCATCACAAGTATATTCCGCAGAGTCGCCTTTTAAGCGGAAAGGACGCTGGCTGAAATCAGTTTCATTGATATGGTCAAAAATCATTTCAGTATTGAAGCGTTCAGCGTGTGCTTTCATTTCTTCCATTAAGCCAGGGCCTGTCATATCTGCAGCGCCGCCAGGCCAGTTTTCAACGTCAGTTGTCGTTGTTAATTGTCCACCTTGCTGCATACCAGTGATCATCACTGGATTTAAATTTGCTCGTGCAGCATACACGGCAGCAGTATATCCAGCAGGACCTGAACCAAGGATCAATAATTTAGAATGCTTAACGTTGCTCATAGGATCTCCGAGCTAAAATCAAAAAAACAGAAGTAGGGTGGGAACAAGAAGCGTTCGTCATCCTTAGTATGGGATGATTGTAGGGAATTTATTAACGTAAAGAAAGGGCACCGCAATGGGTGCCCTCAAATGATTTTGTTATAGGATATGTATTTTACGCGCTTAGTGCAGTTTCTGGAGCAACATATTCTAAATCAAAGCTTTCTGCGACTTCTTTGCACGTTACTTTTCCGTGAATCACATTTAAGCCACCAAGAAAACCGTTGTCTTCAAGAAGTGCAGCTTTATAGCCTTTATCGGCCAATTTAATAATGTACGGTAGTGTTGCATTATTAAGAGCAAAAGTAGATGTACGAGCAACCGCACCGGGCATATTAGCGACACAGTAGTGAACCACGTCATCGACGATGTAAGTAGGGTCAGCGTGTGTTGTTGCATGAGAGGTTTCAAAACAACCGCCTTGGTCGATGGCAACATCAACAACGGCAGCGCCTGGTTTCATGCGTTTAATGTGGTCAGCGGTAACGAGTTTAGGTGCAGCGGCACCCGGAATAAGAACGGCGCCAATAACAAGGTCTGCTTCTAATACATGTTTTTCTATCGCATCTACCGTTGAATAAACGACTTTTGCACGGCCTTGAAATTCTTCATCAAGAGATCGTAGAGTATCGAGGTTACGGTCTAAAATAGTGACGTCAGCTCGCATGCCAACAGCCATACGAGCAGCATTAGCACCAACAACACCACCACCAACAATAACGACTTTTGCCGGTTCAACACCGGGTACACCACCAAGAAGTAAGCCACGACCCCCGTTTGATTTTTCAAGAGTTTGAGCGCCTGCTTGTATAGACATACGGCCTGCAACTTCAGACATTGGTGCTAATAGTGGCAGACGACCCATATAATCTGTTACAGTCTCATATGCGATGCAGACAGCTTTACTCTTGATTAGGTCTTCTGTTTGTGGAAAATCTGGTGCAAGATGTAAATACGTGAATAAAATTTGCCCTTCACGGAGCATTGCACGCTCAACTGCTTGCGGCTCTTTAACTTTAACAATCATATCAGCTTGAGCAAAAACGTCTTTAGCTGTAGGAAGAATGGATGCGCCTACCGCGATATAATCATCGTCGGTAAAACCAATGCCTGAACCCGCTTTTGTTTCGACAAAAACGTTATGGCCATGAGATATTAATTCTCGAACGCTTGCTGGGATCATACCAACGCGGTATTCGTGATTCTTTATTTCTTTAGGTACTCCAATGATCATCCTGATTTCCTTCTATGTTATAGTTATTTTGACTGCTTGTAGGGTTTTTGTTTCGAATTTTTATCTAGTATAGATTGTAATTGGCAAAATTTGATGCTAAATATTAAAAAGTTGTAGTATATTTTTTTGCAAGGAAGTAATAAGGTGGAATAAAAAATGGTAGATAATAAGAAACCATCCAAGGAACTGGATCGTATCGATCGCAATATTTTGAATGAGCTCCAAAAAGACGGACGAATTTCGAATGTTGAATTATCTAAAAGAGTAGGCTTATCGCCAACTCCATGTTTAGAACGTGTTCGTCGTTTAGAACGTCAAGGGTACATCAATGGCTATACTGCCTTGTTGAATCCGCAATATCTTGATGCATCACTCCTCGTTTTTGTTGAGATCACTCTTAATCGTGGTGCACCAGATGTATTTGAGCAATTTAATACAGCGGTACAACTATTAGACGATATTCAAGAGTGTCACCTTGTTTCAGGTGATTTTGATTATCTTTTAAAGACACGGGTATCAGATATGAGTGCTTATCGCCGATTACTTGGTGATACACTACTACGTCTTCCTGGAGTTAATGACACTCGTACATATGTCGTAATGGAAGAAGTAAAACAGACCAATCATTTAGTGATTAAAACTCGCTAATTGGATAAAGGTTTAAATTAGAGAATTTTCATTCTTTAATTTACAAAACCTTGAAGAGCTTAAAGGCTATTAGGTATATTCTATCTATAATACGCATTTGAGCATTGACGAGCGGCGTTATGCCGCTCGACTTGTTTTTAATTTTCATAAATTTAGTGATCCTTACTTCTTTTCTCTTCGAATGCATTCATATTAAGAGGGATGACTAAATCTAAGCACTGTAATATTGGATAGTATTTTGTTTACAAAGATTAAAGAAAAAATTGCTGAACGAAAGATGCAGCTAACAACATTAAAAGTAGAATCGGTTGCAGAGCCAGAGAAGGCACGACTGAATGGTAATCAACGTTTACAAGAGGCATTGTTTATTGTTGGTTTACTTGCCACTATTTTCATTACTATGTCTATATTTAGCTTTGATCCTGCCGATCCATCATGGACACAAACCTCTTGGGCTGGAACCGTCCAAAACGCAGGAGGTTCTTTTGGTGCATGGATAGCCGATACTCTTTTCTTTGTTTTTGGTTCATTGGCTTATTTATTACCCGTGGTTCTTCTAGGTTGTACATGGATTGCTTTTCGTAAAAAAGACGAAGACCAAGATAAAGAACTTGATTTGATGATGATTGGGACACGTATTCTTGGTTTGTTAATCTTATTCCTAACAAGCTGCGCCTTGGCTGATATTAATTTCGATGATCTTTGGTACTTCTCATCTGGTGGGGTTGTTGGTGATGTACTCACTAGCATTACAACACCTGTTTTGAATTTACTGGGCTCAACACTTATCTTTATGTTTTTATGGGGCGCAGGATTTACGCTTTTTACTGGGGTATCTTGGCTGACAATTGTTGATAATTTGGGTGACTTTACTTTAGAAACAGTCAGAAAATTAGTTAATAAACTCAGAAAAACAGAAGATGAAACATACCAAGTAGAACATAAAAGTGTCTCTAGTGATCCGGCGACTTCTTTTGAAACGGTTGTAAGTGAGCATCAAGATATAGCGGTAGATATAGATGTCGACCCGTTTGCAACGCCAAAAATTTCTTCTCGTGAACTGTCAATGTTTGCTAATTCGCCAAATGCAGCGAAAGAACGTCACATTAATACGTTTGAAGTGAATGAGCATTATGATAATGATCCTTTGTTTTCAATGTCTAGTCTAGATACTGTTGAACCGCAAGTGACAGAGCCTCAATTAAATCAATTTGCACCTATACAAGAAGATCCGCTAGTAGAAATACGAGACCAATCTGAGGTGATTAACAAACCAACGGTTTCTGAATTACTTAAAGAAATAGATGAACCTGAAGAATTAGAAGATGGCCTTGATTTGGCGATGCGTAGCAATGCAACAATTTCAGAGTTAGATACAGAAGCATTGGACCAAGACCCGTTATTGAACCAAATTGATGCAGAACAAGCTTTTGTTCATACCTCCACTATTGCCACAGTCGCAGTAGGTGCTGAAGATATTGGTATTATTGATTTACCTGAATTTGAAGCGCCTTCAGAGACCACATTAGAGGCTCAGAATCTTGAATCACTAAGTGCGCAATATAATGAACAACAAAATGACCAGTATGAAGACCTAGGTTCTGATATTTTATCTGAAGATACCTTGCCTTCAATTGGTGATGAGGAAAAAGCGTATTTATCTCCAGAGCTTGAGTCATTAACTGAGAGCTCAGAACAAGAAATGGCAATTCAATCGACAGAAGAGCCTATATTACCAACGTTTAATGCCATTGAAGAAACCGTTGAACTTGCAGATGCCGAAGAGTTACACATGAGTGCGGTTGACGTTTCTTTTGAGGATGATGAAACAGCTCAAGATATAAAAGAGATACCTTTCAACCGTGAGGTTGTGATTGAAGAGGTTTTTGCAGAAGATGAACCAACGCATTCAGATGCAGATATAGCGGCATTCCAAGCGTTAGTCGCAAAAGAGAAAGCGACACAAGCGGCATTGCAAAATCCATTTTTAGTTAACTCTGAACCTAATTTACCAAAACCAACGTCACCAATGCCGACTCTGGAGCTATTGTATTCTCCAAACACTCGCGCTGAAATGGAATCTCGTGAATCACTAGAGCATACTGCTCGCTTAGTTGAAGCAAAATTAGCTGATTATAAGATCAAAGCTCGCGTGGTAGATATTTTCCCTGGTCCTGTAATCACTCGTTTTGAATTGGATTTAGCGCCGGGTGTTAAAGTTAGCCGTATCTCAGGCCTTGCAACCGATTTAGCGCGTTCTTTATCGGCAATGGCGGTACGTGTTGTTGAAGTTATTCCGGGTAAACCTTATGTAGGTTTAGAGCTTCCTAACTTTAATCGTCAAACTGTTTTCTTCTCTGACGTTGTTGGCAGTGAAATATTTCAAAATGCTAAATCGCCAACCACGGTAGTGATGGGGCTTGATATTGCTGGTGAAGCGGTTATTGCTGATTTAGCTAAAATGCCTCATGTATTAGTTGCTGGTACGACGGGTTCTGGTAAATCGGTTGGTGTAAACGTCATGATTTTGAGTGTGTTGTATAAAGCGACCCCAGAAGATGTACGTTTTATCATGATTGATCCAAAAATGTTGGAACTTTCTATCTATGAAGGAATCCCACATCTATTAACTGAAGTTGTAACTGACATGAAAGATGCGGGTAATGCATTGCGTTGGTGTGTTGGTGAAATGGAACGTCGTTATAAATTAATGTCAGCGTTAGGGGTTCGTAACCTGCAAGGCTTTAATGATAAGTTAAAAATGGCAGCAGCAGCAGGTCACCCAATCCATGATCCGTTATGGAAACCGGGTGACAGTATGGATGAGATGCCGCCGTTGCTAGAAAAATTACCCTCTATTATTGTTATCGTTGATGAATTTGCCGATCTAATGATGGTGGTGGGTAAAAAAGTAGAAGAGTTGATTGCTCGTTTGGCTCAAAAAGCCCGTGCGGCAGGTATTCACTTAATTCTTGCAACACAGCGTCCTTCTGTTGATGTTATTACTGGCTTGATAAAAGCAAACATCCCAACACGTGTTGCATTTACGGTATCAACGAAAGTCGATTCTAGAACCATTCTTGATCAAGGTGGTGCAGAGTCACTACTTGGTATGGGTGACATGCTTTACTTAGCTCCGGGTTCTAATCATACGGTTCGTGTTCATGGTGCGTTTGCATCTGATGATGATGTACATGCAGTTGTAAATGATTGGAAAGCACGAGGTCGTCCAAATTATATTGAGGCAATTACGAAAAGTGAACAAGGTGCTGAATCATTACTGCCGGGAGAAAAATCGGACAGCGAAGAAGAGCTTGATCAATTGTTTGACCAAGTGGTTGAGTTTGTAACGACGTCTCGAAGAGGCTCAGTATCTGGGGTTCAACGTCAATTTAGAATTGGTTATAACCGTGCCGCTCGTATTGTTGAGCAATTAGAAGCGCATGGAATCGTAAGTACTCCGGGCCATAATGGTAACCGTGAAGTGATAGCCCCACCTCCAGTAGGCAGTGGCGATTAATCGAATTGGCATTATTTCTATTTAGATAAGTGAAAATTATTGATGAAAAAGTTTTTAGTTTCTATGTGTTTGTTAAGTTCTGGCGTATTTAGCGCAGCAGCGTTGGCGTCTCCTCAAAGTGAATTGACTGAGCGTTTGAATCAAAATGCTGGCTTTGAAGCGGTATTTACTCAAAAAGTAGTGAGCCCTGAAGGGGATGTATTAATGCAAGGCGAAGGGGATGTGAAAATTCTACGTCCTAATTTGTTTCGTTGGCATACACAGACTCCCGATGAGAATTTGTTAGTCACTGATGGCGAAACACTATGGTATTACAATCCATTTGTTGAACAAGTTACCTTGATGGGACTTGAAAAAGCGACGACACAGACCCCATTTGTATTATTAACACGTAATAAGTCTTCTGATTGGGATGATTATTCTGTGACACAAAACGGTGATGCGTTTACGGTGTCTCCAAAGTCTGATTCAGCAGTAAAAAGCGACTTTATTGTGAATATACAGTCATCAGGCAGTGTCACTGGCTTCTCTGTTGTAGAGCAAGATGGACAACGTAGTGACTTTAGCTTTACGAAATTTGAAGCGAAAAAACCAGCACAAAGTAATTTTAGTTTTACTGTGCCAGCGGGTGTTGATATTGATGATCAACGCTAATGATAGATAAAGGATAAACGTGAGTAACTTCAGTTTAGATTTTTCAGCAGGGGACGATTTTCGTCCCCTTGCTGCTAGAATGCGCCCTCAAAATATTGAGCAATACATTGGTCAGCAACATCTATTAGGTGTTGGTAAACCGCTACGTCGTGCGCTAGAAGCTGGTCAAATCCACTCAATGATTTTATGGGGGCCTCCAGGTACCGGTAAAACAACATTAGCGGAAGTGGCTGCTAATTACACCAACGCAGAAGTGGAACGAGTATCGGCGGTCACTTCTGGCGTAAAAGACATCCGTGCTGCAATCGAAAAAGCGAAAGAGAATCAAACCACAGGCCGCAGAACTATCCTGTTTGTGGATGAGGTCCATCGCTTTAATAAAAGCCAACAAGATGCTTTTTTACCGCATATTGAAGATGGCACGATTACTTTTATTGGCGCAACGACGGAAAATCCTTCTTTTGAGCTCAATAACGCATTGCTATCGCGAGCGCGAGTATACAAATTAAAATCATTAGAAAAACAAGATATCGTTCAGATAATAGACCAAGCGCTTTTAGATAAAGATCGTGGCTTAAATGATGATAATTTTGTACTTCCTGATGATGTGAAGTCACAACTGGCAGGCTTAGTGTCAGGTGATGCTCGTATGTCACTCAATTACCTTGAGCTTTTGCATGATATGGCAGAAGAAAATCACGAAGGTAAAAAAGTGGTGGGTTTACCTTTATTAGCGGAAGTTGCGGGTGAAAAGCTAGCGCGTTTCGATAATAAAGGGGACATGTGGTATGACTTAATCTCTGCCGTTCATAAATCAATTCGTGGTTCAAATCCAGATGCAGCACTGTATTGGACTGCTCGTATAATCGCGGCTGGTGGCGATCCACTGTATGTCGTTCGTCGTTTACTAGCGATAGCCTCCGAAGATATTGGTAATGCTGACCCGCGAGCAATGGAAGTCGCTTTGAATGCATGGGATTGTTTTACTCGAATTGGTCCTGCCGAAGGCGAAAGGGCAATAGCTCAAGCGGTCGTCTATTTAGCCTGTGCCCCGAAAAGTAATGCAGTGTATACGGCATGGAAACAAGCACAAATGGATGCGATTAACTCGCCAGATTACGATGTGCCGAATCACCTGCGCAATGCACCAACGTCATTAATGAAAGATATGGGCTATGGCGCTGACTATCGTTACGCGCATGACGAACCTAACGCGTATGCATCAGGAGAGAATTATTTTCCGCCTGAAATGCAGGATCGTAAGTACTACTTTCCAACAAAACGTGGTCTAGAAACCAAAATTAGCGAAAAGCTAGAGTATTTAGCCAAATTAGATCAAAACAGTACCTTAAAACGCTACCAATAAAAGGGCATTTTCGGTATCTTATTCAAATCGCAGTTTAGAATTAAAAACTGCACAAAATTTTATTATTAAGTGAGTTCGTTTACTTTGAACGCACAATGACCATAAGGCATAGGATTACAAATGCTTGATTCAAAATTACTTCGTACAGAGCTGGATGAAACAGCAGAGAAACTGGCACGTCGTGGCTTTAAGCTAGACGTAGAGACACTTCGCAATCTTGAAGAACAACGTAAGTCCCTTCAGGTAAAAACTGAAGAGCTTCAAGCGCAGCGTAATTCCCGTTCGAAGTCCATTGGTCAAGCAAAAGCGAAGGGCGATCACGAGGAAGCCGATCGCATTATGGCTGACGTTGCAACACTTGGTTCTGATCTAGATGAAGCAAAAGCAGCTCTTACTGATCTTCAACAACAAATCGAAACTATCGCTTTGTCTGTACCAAACCTTCCAGATGATTCTGTACCTTACGGTAAAGATGAAGAAGAAAACGTTGAAGTATTGCGTTGGGGTAATCCTCTAGCGTATGACTTTGAAGTGAAAGATCACGTTGAGCTGGGTGAAATGGCTGATGGTCTTGATTTTGCAAGCGCAGTTAAAATCTCAGGCTCTCGCTTTATCGTAATGAAAGGTCAATTTGCTCGTCTTCACCGTGCTTTATCACAATTCATGCTTGATCTTCATACTGAAGAGCACGGTTACATGGAAATGTATGTACCGTACTTAGTAAACCACGATAGCTTATATGGCACAGGTCAATTACCAAAATTTGGTGAAGATCTATTCCACACAAGCCCATTAACAGAGCAAGTAAGTGATGTTCCTCTTAAGATGCTATCACTTATCCCAACAGCTGAAGTTCCAGTAACAAACATGGTGCGTGATACCATTACTGAAGAAGCTGATCTACCTCTGAAAATGACAGCTCACACACCATGTTTCCGTTCTGAAGCGGGTTCTTACGGTCGTGATACTCGTGGTCTTATTCGTATGCACCAATTCGACAAAGTTGAATTAGTTCAAATTACGAAACCAGAAGATTCAATGGCAGCACTTGAAGAACTAACAGGTCATGCTGAGAAAGTACTTCAACTACTAGAACTTCCATACCGTAAAGTGGTACTTTGTACTGGTGATATGGGCTTCGGTTCTCGTAAAACTTACGATTTAGAAGTGTGGGTTCCAGCACAAGAAACGTACCGTGAAATTTCTTCTTGTTCAAACATGTGGGATTTCCAAGCTCGTCGTATGCAAGCGCGTTTCCGTCGTCAAGGCGAGAAGAAACCAGAATTGGTTCACACACTGAACGGTTCAGGTCTTGCTGTAGGTCGTACAATGGTTGCTATCCTAGAGAACTTCCAACAAGCTGATGGTAAGATTGCTATCCCTGAAGTACTACGTAAGTACATGAACGGTGTAGAATTCATCGGTTAATCTGTTCTATAACATAGACTAGATAAACACTAAAAAGCCGCTTTATGCTAAGTCATAAAGCGGCTTTTGTTTGTCTGCTGTTTAAGTTTTATATTGGCTATTTAAGCAGTGCTTGATTTAGCCACTGATCAAATTGACCTTTTGGTAATGCACCATTAATCATATCTACACGTTGGCCGTTCTTAAAGACCATAATCGTAGGGATAGAGCGGATCTGATATTGTGCAGCAATTTGTTGTTGAGCTTCCGTATTTACTTTTACACAACGAACTTGGCCATTGCGTTCAGCTGCAACGTCTTCAAATACCGGAGAGAATCCAACACATGGATTACACCACGGGGCCCAAAAATCAATAACAACAGGTTTATCACTGTTCATTAAAGCGGCGAGATTATCAGACGTACCCTCTAATGGTTTTCCATCTAATAGTTGTTCTTTACAACGACCACATGTAGCTGTGTCATTAATACGTTCAATAGGAAGGCGATTGAGTCCATTACACGATGGGCATCGAGATTGAAATTGAGACATGGTATTCCTTTATTATTTTCTGCTATCAGCAGTTTGTGAGCATAAAGAAATAATGGGGGTGCTAAGTGAGATATTCAATTAGAAAGAGTAATAAAAAAGGAGCAAATAAATGCTCCTTAGTATGAAATGCTAAGCTTGGTGAGATTAATCACGCTTCCATAACATGTGGCAGAACTTGTGTTCAGGATCACGACTTACTAGCATACGAGCAAATACATCATCCAATACGTCAGACTCTTCATTGACTAAGCCAATTAGAACTTCTGCGTATACTTCGCCATCAACATCAAAGCCAACGTGCTCAGCCCAATCATCACGAGTATCTACAACTTCAGCGGCACCGCGGTCATCAAATTGAAGAGTGAATAGTGCAACATCTGCAGGTTCAAGATTGTCTTGAGCCATTTCAAGGAAAATATCGTAAGCGACTTCAATTACATCATCGTAGCTAATTAGTTCAGTTGTCATGGTGGTTACCTTTAAAAAATACGCTCATAAATTATCACGAATGTCCTCTATAAGGCTAGAGCTATCAACAAATAGAAAGAGCAAACGTTTGCCTTTCGTTGAGGCTAATATCAGTAGTTGCGGCAGAGTTATTCAGCGGCTAAACTTCGCACTTCTTCCATTAGCCAGTTGAATGATTATTTTATGAAATTTCCAGGTCAGCGTAAATCCAAGCATTATTTCCCAGTTCACGCTCGTGATCCATTAGTTAGCCAAGCTCAAGAAACCAAAAAAATGTCGCGTACGCACATTATCGGTATTGATCAAACGTTAGTGGATATTGAAGCTCGAATTGACGATGCTTTTATTGAAAAGTATGGCTTGAGTAAAGGACACTCACTGGTTATCGATAATGATAAAGCGGAAATGCTTTATAACGAGCTTAAAGATAACAACATGATCACCAATGAATTTGCTGGTGGTACAATTGGTAACACACTTCACAACTATTCAGTATTAGCGGATGATAAATCGACACTGTTAGGTGTGATGAGTGAAGACATTCATATTGGTAGCTATTCATACCGTTACCTATGTAATACGTCTAGCCGAATGGATCTGAACTATCTTCAACCCGTTCCTGGTGCAATTGGTCGTTGCTTTGCGCTTATTAGCCAAGACGGTGAGCGTACGTTTGCGATCAGCGAAGGTGACATGAACCAACTTCGTGCAGAAAGCATTCCAGAGAAAATCTTTAAAAATGCGTCTGCATTAGTACTGACTGCTTATTTAGTTCGTTGTAAAGATGGCGACCCAATGCCAGCTGCTACGATGCAAGCTATTGAGTACGCGAAAAAGCATGACGTACCAGTAGTATTGACTATGGGCACTAAGTTTGTTGTTCAAGATGACCCACAATACTGGCGTGACTTTCTAAAAAATCATGTATCAGTGGTTGCTATGAATGAAGAGGAAGGAGAGGCGCTTACTGGCGCTTCAGATCCTCTAGAAGCAGCAGATAAGGCTCTTGAATGGGTTGATCTTGTATTGTGCACAGCAGGCCCTGTAGGGCTGTATATGGCGGGTTATACTGAAGACGAAGCAAAGCGTGAAACTTCTTTGCCATTGCTTCCTGGTACGATTGCGGAATTCAACCAATATGAATTTAGTCGTCCTGCGATTAAAGAAAGCTGTGAAAATCCAATGAAGGTGTATTCTCATATTTCACCATACATGGGTGGCCCAGAAAAAATCAAGAATACCAATGGGGCAGGTGATGGGGCATTGTCGGCTTTATTACACGATATGGCAGCAAACCATTATCACCGTAATAATGTACCTAACTCAAGTAAGCATCAGCACTCATACCTAACATACTCTTCGTTCTCTCAGGTATGTAAGTACTCAAACCGCGTAAGTTTTGAAGTATTAGCTCAGCATTCACCACGTTTATCTCGTGGTTTACCAGAGCGTGAAGATTCGTTAGAAGAGTCGTACTGGGAAAGATAATTTCAGCATCGACTTATTATTAAAATAGATGATATAAAAAACGGAAGCCAAGTGCTTCCGTTTTTGTTTCTGGCGTCTAAGTATATTATCTTAAGCTTTAATTTTAGTTGTTAATATAAACGACTCATTAGGCGGGATAACTTTAGCGGTTTCAAGACTTGTTGCATGATAGGTTGATTCCACACACACCATAGTTTGATAACCATCATTGTTCATGTCACCCATAGATTCAGCGCCTTCAATCCATGGATTCCAGATAACCGCTGCATTGTGCCCTGAATTAGTAACAGACAATGTACGTTGTGTATCAGAGACTAGGACTGTGTTTTCTGGCTGAGTGTAAACACGGTCAACAGCCGCATCAATCGATAATATATCACCGCCCGAACATACTTTTCCTTCCAGTAAGCCATCAATATAGCTTGATCCCATACCGGTAATTGTTGTCGTGTTAATATCAGCAACATTTAAATAAGTATGAAGTGCACCAGAACAATTCCATGCTTTATCATCTGTATTTTTTGCATCTAGAGTAATAAGTAATTCATCGCTAATTTCGATAGTTAAGCGTGCTTCAAACTCAAAAGGCCAAATAGCTTTAGTTTCTTCTGATGCTTTTAAACCAAGAACCACAATAACACCGTGTTCATTCTCACGATGTTCGATTAATGCCCAAGCACTATTACGAGCAAAACCATGAGCTGGATTTTCAATACGGCCAAACCAAGGCCAACATACTGGAACGCCGCCACGGATCGCTTTATCAGGATTAAAAATAGCGTCTTTACTCATCCAAATCAGGTCATCTTGACCTTTTGGTGTGAAAGATAATACGTGCCCACCGTGTAATGAAATAGCGGCTTCTGCTTTATTGTGAATGATGCGTACGATCTTTACATCATCAAGTTGGGCAATCGTAACGCTATCAGATAATACACTGATGGTTGGAAGGTGAGTAAGGTTCATAGGTAACTCCTAAAATAATAAATACATATTCTTTTTTAGATAGTTTATACAAGCTAATTGTAAACATTAGTGATAGTCGATTATCGAAAAGGAATAGATACTTAGTTCAAGGTAATAATGCACAGGTAATTATGGCATTGGTACAAATTACAGATACAAAAAAGGCGACAATTAAGTCGCCTTTCATTCTTAAAAGATGTTGAAACCTTTTAAGTTAGCTTTCAAAGAAAGTCTAAACTAATGCTTACTTAGAAACGTGAGCGATTAGGTCAAGAACTTTGTTTGAGTAACCGATTTCGTTGTCGTACCAAGATACAAGCTTAACGAATTTGTCAGTTAGAGCAACACCAGCAGCAGCATCAAATACTGAAGTTTGTGTTTCGCCGATGAAGTCTTGAGAAACAACAGCTTCTTCTGTGTAACCTAGAACGCCAGCGTATTCGTTTTCAGAAGCACGCTTCATTTCAGCACAGATTTCTGCGTAAGTTGCAGCAGTTTTTAGGTTAACTGTAAGGTCAACAACAGAAACGTTTGCAGTTGGTACGCGGAAAGCCATACCAGTTAGAAGACCGTCAAGCTCAGGAATTACTTTACCTACTGCTTTAGCTGCACCAGTTGAAGATGGGATGATGTTTTGAGAAGCACCACGACCACCACGCCAGTCTTTCGCAGAAGGACCATCTACAGTTTTTTGAGTTGCTGTAGTTGCGTGAACTGTAGTCATAAGACCAGACTCAATGCCCCACTTGTCGTTAAGAACTTTAGCCATTGGTGCAAGACAGTTAGTAGTACAAGAAGCGTTAGAAACGATATCTTGACCAGCGTATTCTGCAGCGTTAACACCCATAACGAACATTGGAACGTCACCAGAAGGGCCAGTAAGAACTACTTTCTTAGCGCCAGCTGTGATGTGTTTACGAGCAGTTTCGTCAGTAAGGAAAAGACCAGTAGCTTCAGCAACAACGTCAACGTTGATTGCATCCCACTTAAGATCTTCTGGATTACGTTCAGCAGTTACACGTACTGTGTTACCGTTTACTACTAGGTTACCGTCAACTACTTCAACAGTACCGTTGAAACGACCGTGAGTTGAGTCGTACTTAAGCATGTAAGCCATGTATTCAACGTCGATAAGATCGTTAATACCAACAACTTCGATGTCGTTGCGCTCTACAGATGCACGGAAAACAAAACGTCCAATACGGCCAAAACCGTTAATACCTACTTTGATAGTCATTATATGTTGCTCCACAACTTAATTTGATTTTCAGGTTTAAATTAACTGGTAGTAAAATTACAAAATCCTGAGCCAACCTGCAAGCAAAAATGCCATTTATCTTGTTTAAAATCAAAAAAAACACCATATTCTGTTAACATAAAGAAAAAATCTTACGTAATTAATAGAAAAGTCGGTTATTTAATGACCTTAATGACATGTTATGAAAAAAAGCTACATAACTATTAATGTTATTTTGCACGGCTGCTGTAAAATTACTTCAGCAAATTATGTGCTACAAAGGTGATCGTTAGCAAGGTTTAATTTAAATAAGTATTAAGGGGTAGATGGACAGATGGATAAATCAAAATCGTTTTCTGATCTGACAGAAGCAGATTGGCGAGATAAATTGACTCAAGAAGAGTTTGATATTTGCAGAAAACAAGGCACAGAAGCCCCTTTTTCTGGCAAGCTATTGCATAATAAATCGACAGGTACTTATGCATGTACCTGCTGTCAGGCTGTTTTATTTGAATCTGATAATAAATATGATTCAGGGTGTGGTTGGCCAAGTTTTGATGCACCAGCGAATGATCAGGCTATTTTATATATAGAAGATAATAGTCATGGTATGCAAAGAACAGAGATCCGTTGTCGTCAGTGCGGTAGTCATTTAGGTCATGTATTTAATGATGGTCCTAAAACGACAGGCGAACGTTTTTGTGTGAATTCAATTTCATTACGCTTCAGTGATGAACAATAATGAACATTTAAAATAGTATAAAGGAGTAATTGTGCTCCTTTATACTGTATGTAAATGAATGCCTTTAAATTGAATTGTTTATTTCAAATTTGGTAGTAATGAGGATTTGAATGTTTGTTTTTCAATATTCTCTGTTATTACCTCACTGATTAGTTTTAGTTGTGTTTTTTCGGTATCAGAAAATTGATATAACAAATCCAGTTGTTTTTTAGAGGCAACTTGTAACTTGAAATCTTTACCAACTAAAGCCCACACATAAGCAAGTTTCTTATTCTCTTGTCTATGGTTAATACTAGCCAATGATTTTATTATCATGGTATGTAATCCATCTTTGAAATTTTGGTCAGTTAATAATTCTAATGAGTGATTCAAAATTAAAATGGTTTTATTACCATCACGCTGCGCATAAAAGGTCGCAAGCGCATATTGCATTTCGGTTGATTCGAGATCTTTACTGCCTTCTAATTGCAAAAACTCACGTAAGGCATTTTTATCACCAGTAGTCCAAAGGTAGAAAAGCACTTTAGGTTCTTTAGAATGTTGTAGATCTAACGATAGGGCATCAATAGCATCGTAAGAGTGAAGTAATGCTTCGCTGCGTTTAGATTTAATTTCTTTTGCTGTGATAGGTTCAATTTGTGCCGCAGACGTTAAGCAAATTTGATACACATGAGTTGCTTTAATTGTATTAAGTTTATTTAAATCACTGTCATTTTTTAATTGATCAAAACGGCTGAAAATAAGAGCATCACGCTGGTGTCGGCATTGACCATCTCGCATATTTAATTGATTACATTCTAATCCTGTATGTGCTTCACACAATTTTTCTGTTGTTGGTGTTGAATCAAAACATGCTGATAGTAAAAGAGTGGAAATAATAAGCAGAGAAAGTCTTTGAATAATTAAAAACATGATGATCCTATAGATTGAAAAAAGTAAACGTGATCCATTACTCCTATTTATCGGCACTTTGTTGACTAACATTAATGAAAAGATATCGTTTGAGAGTAGCCAACACTGAGAGAGAATAATGGACATTAATAAATTATTAGAATCAATGACACCTGAAGTCTTCGAAAACTTGCAATATGCCGTCGAGACAGGGAAATGGCATAACGGCACTCCATTGTCTACTGAGCAGAGAAGTACTTGCATGCAAGCAATGATGTTATACCAATCAAAGCATAATAAAGAAGCTCAGCATATGACAGTAGCAGAAGGTGGAGAGATTAGTTTTAAATCAAAAACTGAATTAAAAAAGCAATTTACTAAAGGGCAAGAAGATATTGTTCGTGTAAATGTATCATCTGACTGATTTAATCTTTTTTAGTTTAATATCTCAATAATAAGATTTTTAATGCCACATTGATCCCAAAAAGAATCTATAAAATTGTCGATAAGGCTTTACTCGCGTAAATTATCGACAATTTGATAAATTAAGAAAACGATAATGAAAATGAAGAAGACTAAAGGACAAGTCCTTACTAAATTTGCAGCCGTTGCTGCGGTATTTGTATTACTTGCTGTCATTGCAGCACCAAAGTTTCTTGGAAACGGTACTGAAAACACGACAGCACAAGGTTCGTTAACGCTCTATTCAGAATAAGTATTCTCTCTTATTCCTAATAAATTAATGCGGACTTGTGTTTACAATTCTTTTATCTGGTTCTGGAAGTTCGCCACCACAATACTTGCAATGTATTGCATCTGATTCATGCCCGCCTTTTGCACAATTTGGACAAAGTACTAAATCTCTGTGCGCGCTCATTTCTTGACTTAATTCCGCGGTAATAATCCCTGTTGGAACCGCTAAAATTGAATAACCAAGTAGCATAGTCAAAGAAGCAACTGCTTTTCCTAATGCAGTATGAGGTACCAAATCCCCATATCCAACCGTTGTGATTGTCACAATTGCCCAATAAATACTTTGTGGGATACTAGTAAACCCATTATCTGGCCCTTCTATTACAAACATCATAGAACCAAATACGCAAACAAGAATAGCAACGGTGCTAAAAAAGATAAGAATTTTTCTTTTTGCCATTAATAAGGATCGTAAAAGTATGTTTGAATCTTGTAGGTAGCGAACGAGTTTCAATACTCTAAAAATTCTCATTACACGAAGTAATCGAATGATAGCGATGTAGCTGGCACTAGGGAAAAACAAAGCGAGGTAAGTCGGTAGTATTGCTAATAAATCAATAACACCATAAAAACTTTTTGCATACGAGCTTGGTCTTGGTGAGCAATAAAGTCGCAACAAATACTCAAGAGTAAAAATTGCAGTAAAAATATATTCTAAGCGCCACAATAAATCCCCATATTCGGCTTTGACAGAACTCATGGAGTCTAAAATTAATGTCGCTTGTGAGGTAAGGATTAATGCGATTAATGCGATATCAAATCTCTTACCACCTTTGGTATGTGTTCCAAAAATAGTGGTATACAAGTAATGTTTTAAACGTTTTGTTTTCATGGCTATCGTTACACTGTCAACTTATTGGTCTTAAATAAGAATAATGAAAAAAAGGATGACTCTCCACTATATATTTACAATTTGGCTCATCTCTTTTTTATGAAACACGAAAAGAATAATAATAAAGTGATCTAGAGCAGGTTATTTTAATGATAAAAGATGTAAATATGATTCGAGTTATACTACTCTTTAGTGGCACGATTATTTCGCCACAATTTGTCATTTTTAGCCTCGCTTGTGTAACTTTATTACAACTTTTATTTAGTGTGGTTATGGTTATATTATTGCTAGTGATTTTGAACTAGATCATAACTTGATATAACTATGTGATTTAAATCACATTTATATTGAGGTGTTTATGCAGTGTAAGACGAAAGTGGTAAATAAATTATCATAACTGATCTGAATCAATACTTTTCAAATTGTGAAAGAATATAATCAGTTTTGAAAGCAATTTACTAAGAAAGTAAAGCAAGGTAACCAAGGAAATGGTTAAGCTTAACTGCCAATAAGGATATAAAGCAGAGTCCTTACTAAATAGTTTTTAATGAATTTTATAATTTTTATTTTTAGGAGAAACAATATGCCTGTAACGAATTTAGCTGAACTTGATGCTCTAGTAGCACGTGTTAAAGCGGCGCAAAAAGAATTTGCAAGCTTTTCACAAGAACAAGTTGATACAATATTTCGTGCTGCGTCTCTAGCTGCTTCAACTGCTCGTATCGAACTTGCAAAAATGGCTGCAGAAGAGTCTGGTATGGGTATCATGGAAGACAAAGTAATCAAAAACCACTTTGCTTCTGAGTTCATTTACAATAAATACAAAGACGAACTAACGTGTGGCATCATCGATCGTAACGATGAAGGCGGCACGATCACAATCGCTGAACCTCTAGGTATTGTTTGTGCAATCGTTCCAACAACAAACCCTACTTCAACAGCAATCTTTAAAGCACTAATCTGTCTTAAAACACGTAATGGTTGTATCTTCTCGCCGCACCCACGTGCTAAAAATGCAACTAACTACGCCGCTAAAGTCGTATTAGAAGCTGCAATTAAAGCTGGCGCACCAAAAGACATCATTGGTTGGATTGACCAACCATCTGTTGAACTATCAAATGCACTAATGAAACATGAACACATCAACATGATCCTTGCTACTGGTGGTCCAGGCATGGTGAAAGCGGCTTATTCATCAGGTAAACCAGCAATCGGTGTTGGTGCGGGTAATACGCCTGTAGTTATCGACGAAACTGCTGATATCAAACGTGCTGTTTCTTCTATCTTAATGTCTAAAACATTCGATAACGGTGTTATCTGTGCTTCTGAGCAAGCTGCAATTGTTGTTGAGTCAATCTACGACGAAGTTAAAGCACGTTTCGCTAAATATGGCGCTGTTGTTTTAAGCAAAGAAGACGCAAATAAAGTACGTAAAGTACTGCTTATTGATGGCGCACTTAACGCTAACATCGTTGGCCAACCAGCATACAAAATCGCTGAGCTAGCAAATGTTAAAGTACCTACTTCTACTAAGATTCTTATCGGTGAAGGCTTAGAAGCTTCATGGGATGACGAATTTGCTCATGAAAAACTATCTCCTACATTAGGTCTATTCAAAGCGAAAGACTTTGAAGATGCAGTGCGTCAAGCTGGTATCGTATTAGACATAGGCGGTGTTGGTCATACGTCAGTACTTTACACAGACCAAGATAACAACGAAGAGCGTATTGCGTACTTCGGTGACAAAATGAAAACCGCTCGTATTCTTGTAAACACGCCAGCATCTCAAGGTGGTATTGGCGACCTTTACAACTTCGAATTGGCTCCTTCATTAACATTAGGTTGTGGTTCTTGGGGTGGTAACGCTATCTCTGAAAACGTAGGTCCTAAGCACCTTATCAACAAGAAAATTGTAGCTAAGCGAGCAGAAAATATGTTGTGGCATAAACTACCAAAATCTATCTACTTCCGTCGCGGCTGTTTGCCAATCGCAATGAGCGATCTTGAAGGTAAAAAACGTGCACTAATCGTGACTGACCGTTTCTTATTCAACAACGGTTACATCGACGACCTACGTTCAATCTTGAAAGAGAAAGGCATGGAAGTTGAAGTGTTCCATGAAGTAGAAGCGGATCCAACATTAGCAGTAGTTAAAGCGGGTGCAGAAGCATGTGCAAGCTACCAACCTGATGTTATCTTAGCGGTTGGTGGTGGTTCACCAATGGATGCTGCGAAAATTATGTGGGTGATGTACGAACATCCAGAAACTGATTTCGAAGATCTATCTATGCGCTTTATGGATATCCGTAAACGTATTTACAAGTTCCCTAAAATGGGTTCAAAAGCTGAGCTAGTATGTATTACAACTACTTCAGGTACTGGTTCTGAAGTTACACCATTCGCTGTTGTAACCGATGAAAAAACAGGTCAAAAATACCCATTAGCAGATTACGAGCTAACGCCAAACATGGCTGTTGTTGATGCTAACTTAGTAATGGATATGCCTAAGTCTTTATGTGCATTCGGTGGTTACGATGCAGTAACGCACGCATTAGAAGCTTATGTTTCTGTACTTGCAAACGAATACTCAGACGGCCACGCTCTGCAATCACTTAAGATGCTTAAAGAGTACTTACCAAGCTCTTACGCTAACGGTAAGAAAGATCCAATTGCTCGTGAGAAAGTTCACAATGCAGCAACTATCGCTGGTATGTCTTTTGCGCAGTCTTTCCTTGGTGTGTGTCACTCAATGGCGCATAAATTAGGCGCAGAATTCCACATTCCACACGGTCTTGCGAATGCGTTATTAATCTCGAATACTGTTCGTTTTAATGCGACTAACAACCCAACTAAACAAGCTGCGTTCTCTCAGTACGACCGTCCTAAAGCACGTGCTCGTTACGCTGAGATTGCAGAGCATTTAGGTTACCGTGACGGTAATACTGAAACTAAAGTTAATGCATTACTTAACTGGTTAGAAGAGCTTAAAGTTTCATTGGATATTCCACTGTCAATTCAAGCCGCTGGTGTTGATGAAGCAGCATTCATGGCTAAAGTAGACAAATTAGCTGAAGATGCATTTGATGACCAATGTACTGGTGCTAACCCACGTTACCCATTGATCAAAGAGCTTAAAGAAGTATTAATCGCTTCTTACTACGGTAAAGCATTTGTTGAAGGCGAATCTGTAGTAGCTGAAAAAACAAAAACGAAAAAAGCAAAGAAGTAATTCGATGCTAATTCGTTAAGGTATTTTCATTCATAGTTTGAAAATATTGAAATAATAAAAAACCACCTTATTGATAAGGTGGTTTTTTTATGTCTGAGTCTTTTTGCTTTTAAGATTTAGAGCTTAAGAAAATTAAGCAGTGGCTTCAATTATCCGACCATTAAAAGATTCATTTTGAAGAATATATTCTGTATTTTTGATGAGCTCTTGATTGATTAAGTTAGTATTTGGTTCGGAATTTTCGTTAGAAAGGCGAGGAGTAACACCTCCAACTCTAATATTAAATGGGTTTAATTCTTTAGCCCAGCTTTTAGTTAACCCCGCGAGTAGGGGGGTTGAGGTGTCTTGGCATTGCTCTTGGGTTGAATGTTGGTGATAACCCAAGTTGATAATGACTCCCTCTTTACAATGGTCTCTCATATTTTGAGCAGCGTATTGCCCATAAGTAAATAAGGTAGCGGCTAATTCCGTTAATTGAAATGGGCACTCTTTATTATATGGAGCCAATAAACTTGGCAGTGCTACGTCAGTATAATTGTTGATCAATACATCAATTCCACGACTAAATTTTTTATCAATAGTCAGAAATAAGTGATGAATGCTTTCCAAGGAACGATCTTTTTGTGGAAAACAAACGACATTAGAATTGATTCTAGCGCATAATCGGTAGGTCTCATTAAGGTCGTCTTGATTTGAGTCTGTAATAATGAGAGAAGCTCCAAGGGAGGCAAAATGATATGCAATGTCTCGACCCATAAAGTTGCCAGCCGATGTAATAAGAATCGTTGAATGTTCAATTTGCATAGCATTCCTTCCCTAAAGCGTTGGTTATTATTGTTGAGTAAGGTGCTTTAATAATGGGATAGAAATATGACATCTGCTGTGAGCTTGACGAGAAATGCGGATTAATTTGTATTCAATTGCAGGATTTATGCACTAACTCACATAATCATTATGAATGAGTGATGCGTAAAATTAGGAATGTTGATAACGCATAAATAGAGGGTAGAAAGCGTATGATTCGGCTTAAACGTACAAATTCATTTCTGAATGACGTTTAGCTGTGACTAGTTCATTGTAAAGATCTTGAGGGATAGCATTAAAGATCTCGTTACCTGATTCTAATTGACGGCGTTGGTGCCCAGATAGATTGTGGTAAACATCTTCTGGTAAATCACACGTATCTTGAGGCATATAAGCCATTGCATCAGGCGCTAAGCCATATTGCAATTTAGCACTAGCTAAACCACCGTTATGAAATTGGTTGGCTTGTGAAGCTGCTCGAGAATAACTTTCTTCATTGCTACGTAGTATTTGAGCGTCTGCAAGTTGAAAGCGTTGACGAAGTAGATCTTCGGTTACTTTTTTCTCGTCTATTTTTTCAACGGGTGTATTTTCACGTAAGTCATTAGATAGTAAAGACATCATTAAGGCGAAATCTGCACGGCGACCTGCTTCCATTGCATGGTTTAGGTTTGAACCGTATTGAATTTCACTGATTAACTCGGCTTTATCTAAAGTATGTACTTTCATGAATCAATTCCTCTTGATGATAAATACTTATCGGAAAAGAATTGAAAACCTTTAGCTTTTTTAGGAAATTAATTGCCGTTTTTGAAAATATGTTAGAAGTAGGGCAAAGTGTTACCGCAAAATTGAGTGAATAAAAAAGGTCAGTACAAATACTGACCTTCTTGCTTTGATAATGACTGTTATAAAACAGTCATTCAAAGGATATGATTATTTAGCTAGGTTTTCTTCTACGAAAGACCAGTTTACTAATTCCCAGAACGCACCCATGTAATCAGGACGAACGTTACGGAAATCGATGTAGTAAGCGTGCTCCCATAGGTCAACAGTTAGAAGTGGGGTAACGCCTTCATCTGTTAGAGGAGTAGCTGCGTTAGATGTATTAACGATAGCTAGAGAACCGTCAGCGTTTTTAACAAGCCAAGTCCAAGAAGAACCGAAGTTGTTGATTGCTGAATCTGTAAATTTAGCTTTGAATTCTTCGAAAGAACCAAATGCAGCATCGATTGCAGCAGCAACAGCGCCAGTTGGTTGGCCGCCAGCGTTTGGAGCTAGACAGTTCCAGTAGAACGTGTGGTTCCAGATTTGAGCTGCGTTATTGAAAACACCGCCAGTAGAAGTTTTAATGATCTCTTCTAATGTTTTACCTTCAAATTCTGTACCAGGGATAAGGCCATTTAGCTTAACAACGTAAGTGTTGTGGTGTTTACCGTGGTGAAAATCTAAAGTCTCAGCTGAGATGTGTGGTTCTAATGCGTCTTTTGCGAACGGTAGAGCTGGTAATTCAAATGACATTGCTCATGTCTCCATTTAATAAGAGGTCTACGCCTCACTAAATTCCAAAAATATTTGCTCTATTGAACGTAGAGCTTTATCTGACTTCGATTTGATTCTAGCAAGTTTTGATTTTATTAAAAGAAAAAGTGGTGAATTTTCAATAAATAATACCACTACAAATATTAGGTATTTTTTTCTGAGAGCATAACAAGTAGAATGGATACAACTTAGTGTCGACCCATTAGAGGATACAATGGAAACTATCGATAAGATCAAGCAACAAATTGCTGAAAATCACATCATTCTATACATGAAAGGTTCACCTAAGCTTCCAAGCTGTGGCTTTTCATCTCAAGCATCTCAAGCATTAATGAACTGCGGTGAGAAATTTGCTTATGTAGATATCCTACAAAACCCAGACATTCGTGCTGAACTTCCAGCATACGCACAATGGCCTACCTTCCCACAACTTTGGGTAGAAGGTGAGTTAATTGGCGGTTGTGACATCATTCTTGAAATGTTCCAAAAGGGCGAATTAAAGCCGTTAGTTCAAGAAGCAGCACAACGCAATGCGCCTGAAGCTGAGTAAGAATTAAAACAGTCATAATTTATTTATGATTTGTTTAATTAAAAAGCCACGTATTTTGATAATACGTGGCTTTTTTAATCGCTATAGATTTAATTCTCATCTTAAGAGTAAATAAATTATCTATCCGGATGCCTTAGCTTTTTCAAAGGCAAGAGTTTGGAGCTTTGCGAGGGTTGATTTCCCTTGTTGTAATCTAGCGAGCCATTTTGTTTCAATATACTCTCTTTCATCATCTAGCTTCATCTCACAATACACTAAGTAAACGATATAAGCGGTTTCATAATCTGTAATATCAGCATGTTGAATATCAGAGATTAATCGATTTGCTTCACCATAACGGTTCATTCTTAGTTGAAATAAAGCGGATAATGCTCGTTGTGCTGAGATGCATGGAATACCACGCAGTCGTCCTTTTAATTTAGCACTCACTCGTTGCCATGCACTTTCTGGTGACCATTCTTGCAGAACGTCTTCTGGGGCAAGAAAGAGATCTCCCCAAGCAGCCATTGAGCGTTTTCCTGCAGAATCAAAAGCCGAGTTTGGCAGTAAATAAGCGTACTTTGTTAGTAGATCAAATGCGTCATAACGATCGCCTTTTGCTATCAATGACCAAGTATAATAACTAAAGCGTAAGTAGGAATAAGGAGCGAGTTCAAAGCCTTTTTTCCAATAGCGAGTGGCAATAGATAAATTATTTCGACGAAAGGCAATATCGGCTTTTAGATCGAGAAGATGAAGATTACTGGTTTCATGTTTTGGCAGTAATAAGTCGGTAAGTTGATTTGCAGTATCAAAATCTTCTTGAGCGATATAGATTTCGATCTGCTGCAGTTCCGCTTCTAGCGATTCTTTGATGATAGACAGCAATGCTTTATTTACACTCAGAGCTTCCGCTAATCGATTTACTCTTATTAAACGAGCCGCCAGTTTAAGCATTGAATCTTTAAGAATGATTTTATTTGGAGATTTAAAGATCAGAGGTTTTACACCCGCTAGCCCATCTTTTGTGTAGGCCGCAATCATTCCCATTGAGAATTTACGTTTAATTAAATCATAATTAATAACGGTAATAATTTCTTCTGGTCGGATTGGTTTTTGTATGTATTTAGCAGGCTTGTAATCACTGTAAGCTAATTCGATTTGTGGGTCTTCATTGCCCGTAATGATATAAACAAGTGTATTGTCGTTTATTAATTTAAGTAATCGCAATTGTTCTAGCATTTGAAGCCCTGTACTTCCATGACCTAAATTGTGGTCAACAAAAAGCACATCAAACTTTTTTTGTTTGCAATTACCTACAGCGGCTCCAGCTGTTGGACAGCAGACAATGTTGTTAGTTAGCACCCCAATACGGCTAAGCAATGCTCTAATAGCATTTTGAATGACAGTACTATCGTCAATAATGAGATAAGAAGAGAGCTTAATTAATTTCATGCAAGCAGTAGGCGGTAATAAAACAGCGCTCGAGTATAGCAATTGTCTTAATTAAATATAGATAAAACTAACAATAGAAGAGCTGAAATATATGATCTTAATACAAAAAGCGACAGGATATCCCGTCGCTTTTATATAAATGTTAGCTAAGAAACTAATATAATTGGTTAATCGCCAGTATGTTAATTGACTAAAGAACCATTGCGGCTATCCAGCCAAATACAATTAATGGCAGGTTATAATGCAGGAATGTTGGAACTACCGTTTCCCAGACATGCTCATGCTGACCATCGGCATTAAGACCTGACGTTGGACCTAATGTTGAATCTGAAGCTGGAGAACCTGCGTCACCGAGTGCGGCTGCGGTACCGACTAGCGCAATGGTAGCCATTGGTGAGAAACCAAAAGCGACGGCAAGAGGAACATAAATAGTAGCTATGATTGGGATCGTTGAGAACGATGAACCGATACCCATTGTTACTAATAAACCGACGATAAGCATTAATAGAGCGGCAAGAGGCTTATTGTCACCAATGGAGGTGGATAATGCTTGAACGAGGGTTTCAACGCCACCAGTTGCTTTCATTACTGCAGCAAAACCCGCGGCAGAAATCATAATGAAGCCAATCATCGCCATCATATGAACACCACGAGTAAAGACGTCTTGAGTCTCTTTCCATGCAATAACACCACCAAAAGTAAATACCATAAAGCCGGCTAATGCACCAACAATCATTGATCCTGTTGCTAACTGGACAGAAAGAGCAGCAACAATAGCAACAATAGATATTTGGATATGACGTTTATTGAATGTAGGCGTCGCATTTGTCGCTTGCATTTCAGCATTATCAATATCCGCGTAAGTACGTGGCTTACGGTAAGAGATAAATACAGCAATAAGAAGACCCGTTAGCATTCCTAGAGCAGGCAGAGCCATCGCTAGAGGAACTTGGCTTGCTACTACATCTAAGTTGTTATCATGAAGATTTTTTAACAAAATGTTGTTTAAAAAGATACCACCAAAACCGACTGGAAGGATCATGTATGGTGTAACTAAACCAAACGTCAATACACATGCAACCAAACGACGGTCCAATTTTAATTTATTAAACACTTGGATTAGTGGTGGGATCAAAATTGGAATAAACGCGATGTGTACAGGTACGACGTTTTGAGATGAAATAGTGATCAACAAGATTAAGCAAAGTAAAAGGTATTTTAGACCTGTGGCAGCGTGTAAATTTTCTTGGCCATTAATGCGTTTTATTACACTGTGAGCCAGTAAATCAGTCACACCTGATTTTGAAATGGCAACAGCAAAAGCGCCTAGCATGGCATAGCTTAATGCGATGGTAGCACCTCCGCCTAAACCACCTTCGAACGCAGAAATTGTATCAGATAATGATAAACCTCCTACTAATCCACCGATTAGTGCACTGAACGTTAAGGCAACGACAACGTTAACTCTAAGCAAAGCGAGGATAAGCATTACTGAAACAGAAAGAATGATTGGATTCATTTTGTTTAGTTTCCCTGTAAATATTGTGTTGTTAGTAAAGTAGCCTGTTATTTATTATTAGTATCATTTTCTGGTTCTGGCGCTAGAGGCCAACCACCAAGATCTTTCCATTTATTCACGATATGGCAGAACAGTTCCGCTGTTTTTTCCGTATCATAAAGAGCAGAGTGCGCTTCTTTGCCATCAAAATCCATTCCTGCCGTTTTACACGCTTTCGCTAATACGGTTTGACCAAGAGCTAGGCCACTGATAGCAGCGGTATCAAAAGTACAGAATGGGTGAAAAGGAATGCGTTTTAATTTTGTTCGCGAAGCCGCTTCCATTACAAAACTGTGATCAAAATTGGCATTATGAGCCACCATGATAGCGCGTCGGCAATCATGTTGCTTTTGTTCTTTACGAATGAGTTTAAAAATTTCTTTTAAAGCCACATCTTCTGTTACTGCACCACGTAAAGGACTGAATGGGTCGCGAATACCGATGAAGTCTAATGCTTCTTGTTCAAGGTTAGCGCCTTCAAAAGGAGCTACGTGAAAGTGGATTGTTGTTGCGGGTTTTAAGTAACCCTGATCATCCATTGCTAATGTCACTGCACATATCTCAAGCAGCGCATCTGTTTTGGCATTAAAACCAGCGGTTTCAACGTCAATAACGACAGGGAAATAGCCACGAAAACGTTGTTTCAGTTGATTATGTAATTCTACTTCGCTCATTATTCGGTACGTAAGAAAATGTTGCAGCTATTATTACAGATTATCCATAGCATAAAAACTGCAAATAAGGTGTGATATGGATATATTTTTAGTGATGAAGCCTTTATTTCATTGCTGACTGACTTATAACACTTATTATTGGTCCAGTTTTTGCTTTGTAATAGCTTATCGTCAACGGCATGACCCACAGATTTAGGTATTATGAAAAAAACACTTATCACTTCAGCTTTGCTAGTCAGTTCATTGTTAACAACACCAGCATTAGCAAATCGAAATTATGTTGCTAAGCCTGATCAATCAAAATGGGTGATGCTACAAAATTCACCATTGGAGTGTCGTTTATCTCATAATATTCCAAACTATGGCTCTGGAGAATTCTCTTCGTATGCCAATAAAAAGATGAATTTAGATTTTGAATTGAAGATGAATCGGCCAATGGGGGAAACTCGTTCTGTTAATTTAGTCTCAATGCCAGCTCGTTGGATGCCAGGCGACAGTGCTGATTCAATGATGAATTTAAAATTCTTTAAGCAGTTCGATGGTTATGTGGGAGGTTCAACTGCATGGTCAATGTTAGCTGAATTAGAGAATGGTCGTTTTCCTACATTTACTTATGCTGACTGGCAAAGCCCTAAACAGTTAATTGAAGTAGCTTTATCACCAGTAGTATTTCAAGAACAATATAATGTTTTTAGCATGTGCATTGCTAATTTATTACCTTATAGTTTTGAAGATATATCTTTTACTATTTTACATTTTGATAAAAATAGTGATGAGTTAAATAAAGCGTCGAAAAAGCGTTTAGCACAAATTGCCGATTTTATTAAATACACAAAGGATGTCGATTTAGTGCTTGTTGCTACTTATACCGATTCAAGTGGCGCAAAAAATGTGAATCAACAAGTCTCAGAAAGACGCGCTGTAAAACTTCAGAATTATTTTGAATCAATAGGATTGCCTGCGGATAGGATCCGAGTGCATTCTTATGGTGAACGTCGACCAATTGCCGATAACTCAACACCAATTGGTAAGAATAAAAACCGAAGAGTGGTTATTTCTTTAGGTAGAACTATTATTTAGTCATTATTTTAAGGCGTCCAAATTGGATGCCTTTTTTATTGTAATTTAAAACTAGCGATAAGTTCACATTGAACGGTAGTGTCAATATGTTGGATATGACGGGCGATCTTTGGATTAGGGTGACGTTTCATAAAATCCAGTAATGCACTTTTACAACAACCTAAGTTAGATATAAAAGATTCACAATCACTACGTGGGCATTGAGGTACAAGAGTAAGGATCTTTTCAGAGGCTAATTCTAGGTATTTTAACTCAAAGCGGCTGTCATTTTGACTTCGCCAAAATTGGGCTAAGTTGTGGCATGAAATGACAGATATTGTCGTTTGCTCAATGAGGCTAATGTCATTTTTTTTTGTGATCTCTTCAGCAATTGCAAACGCTTGTTGATAATGTAGGATCGTACGCCAAGAGTCATCATTCTTAAAGGATTGCTCTGCCAATATTGTGTGTTTTTCCCAAAGATCTATCATGATATTTCCGTGAGGAGGTGAGTGAGATAATAGATTAATTGAGAATCATTATCATTAAAAGTATTTGGTATAAAAAAACCTGCACAGATCGCAGGTTTTTAAATAGTTTGCCCATGATTTTAATCAGAGTTGAAAGTATTAACCTTCTAAGCCTGCAGAAGCACTGCTATTTTGAATCAGTTCAATCATGTAGCCATCAGGATCTTTAATAAAAGCAATGTGCGTAGATCCGCCTTTTACTGGGCCTGCTTCACGAGTGACATTCCCGCCTGCTGCTTTAATCACATCACAAGTTTGGTAGACATCGTCGACACCAATAGCAACATGACCAAAAGCATTACCCATATCATATTCCTCTGTGCCCCAGTTATAAGTCAATTCAATAACGGCACCTTGAGATTCATCACCATAACCAAGAAAAGCTAAGGTGTATTTGTATTCTTCATTTGTGTTTTGACGAAGAAGATCCATTCCCATTACTTTTGTATAGAACTCAATTGATTTATCTAAGTTACCTACACGGATCATCGTGTGTAAAATGCGTCCATTAGCCATTGTTTTGCTCCAGTTTTTAATTTAATTATTCAGATCAGTATTAAACTTCTGTTTTTTCTTTAAATTCGCATAGGTCTTCAATCATACAGCTACCACAACGTGGTTTGCGAGCGATACAAGTATAACGTCCGTGGAGAATTAACCAGTGGTGAACATCTAATTTGAATTCTTTTGGCACCACTTTAACCAGTTTTTTCTCAACATCATTAACGGTTTTACCCATTGCGAGTTTGGTTCGATTAGAGACACGATAGATATGAGTATCAACAGCAATGGTTGGCCAACCAAAGGCTGTATTCAGTACTACGTTTGCAGTTTTATGCCCAACCCCCGGAAGTGCTTCTAATGCTTCTTGATCTTCTGGGATCTCACTATTATGAAGTTCAATCAACATACGGCAGGTTTTAATGACATTTTCAGCTTTGGTATTAAATAACCCAATGGTTTTGATGTATGTTTTTAATCCATCTACGCCTAAATCTAAAATAGATTGAGGCGTGTTAGCTACAGGGTAGAGTTTACGTGTCGCTTTGTTAACACTAACATCAGTAGCTTGAGCAGATAATAAAACAGCAATTAATAACTCAAATGGTGTAGACCACTCAAGTTCCGTTTGTGGATGCGGATTATCAGCTCGTAAGCGTTCTAATATTTCTCGTCGTTTTATATTATTCATACTGCTTTTTATGTCCTTATCTATGAAACTCGTGCGCGTTCGATTTTTTCTTTTTCTTGCTTAGGTTTTCGGTCTGCTAATCTCTTATCAATCACGTTTTTTAATGCGATAAGAAAACCTACACCTAAAAATGCTCCCGGTGGCAGCATCGCTAATAAGAAATGGCTATCCACTTGGAATAACTCAATTCGCAATACGGTTGCCCAATCACCAAGTAATAAGTCAGCGCCATCAAATAAGGTACCATTGCCTAAAGCTTCGCGCATTGCACCCAGTAAGACTAAAACGGCGGTCATACCCAAGCCCATCCACAATCCATCTAATATTGCAGGGATAGGATCATTTTTTGATGCGAATGCTTCGGCACGACCAATAATGATGCAGTTTGTTACGATCAATGGAATGAAGATACCAAGGGACAGATATAAACCATAAGCGTAAGCATTCATTAATAATTGAACACAAGTTACTAGTGAGGCAATGATCATCACAAATACGGGAATACGAACTTCTTGTGGGATCCATTGACGGACAAGTGAAACAATTAAATTTGAGCCAATAAGGACTAAAGTCGTCGCGATCCCTAAACCTAAGGCATTGGTCACGGTTGCTGAAACAGCAAGTAGAGGACACAACCCTAATAGTTGCACTAGGGCAGGGTTGTTATCCCATAATCCATTTTTTAGTAATTCTTTATGTGTTGTCATTAGTTAGCCTCACAATTAAGTGGAAGAGTTTGCAGTTCATCTTGGTGTGTTTTATAAAACCAAACTGCTTTTTTTACGGCTTTAACTACGGCTCTTGGTGTAATTGTCGCGCCAGTGAATTGATCAAATTGACCACCGTCCTTTTGAACGGCCCAGCTACTGTCATCGGCAGAATCAACACTTTTTCCTAGGAATCCATCAACCCAGCGGGTAATTCGAGTATCAATTTTATCGCCCAATCCAGGTGTTTCTTGATGTGATAGTACACGAACCCCCGTTACCATTGAACCTGCATCAACGCCGACAATAATCTTAATCGCACCGCTATATCCATCAGGAGCGATAGCTTCAATTGCAGCACCTGAATGCTTGCCATTTAATGAGGCTAAATAGATCGGCATTGCTTCTTCTGTGCCTAATGCGTCTACATTTGATATTAGGATACAAGCTTTAAATAATTCATTGTCATGTTGCTTCTTTGGAATGACTTGGTTCAAGACTGACAATAATTGCTGTTGTTGTTGATAAGCAATCTGATCTTTAGTTAATGCATAAGTGATGGTAACTAATGCGGTTGAAGCAATAGCAAATAAGACCAAAACAAGGCTGCTTTTTTTCATTGTCTGTAGCATAGAATTACCCTTTTTTATGGCCGTAGGTTCTTGGTTTTGTGTAGTAGTCAATTAAAGGTACACACATGTTGGTTAGGAGAACCGCAAAAGCAACCCCGTCAGGGAAACCACCCCAAGTACGAATAATATAAACGAGAGCACCAATAAGAGCGCCATAATATAAACGGCCTTTAGGTGTTGTTGCCGCAGAAACCGGATCGGTAGCAATAAAGAAAGCACCGAGCATGGTTGCACCAGAGAAGAGATTAAACAACGGTGATGTTGCTGTATCTGGCGAGAAAAGAGCAAATAAGCTGCTTATGACAAACAAGCTTGCTAAAAAACTCACCGGAATATGCCAATGAATAAGACGTTGTTGTAATAAGAAAAGGCCACCAAGTAAGAAACCAATATTTACCCATAACCAGCCTAAACCAGCAATGCTATTAAAAATAGGCGCGGTTAAAATTTCATTCGTTGTTAGTCCTGCTTTAAGACCTGTTTTTACTGTATCTAATGGCGTTGCCATTGTCATGCCATCAACATTCATGGTGAGTTGATGGACAGAAAAACCGTCTTGGCTTAACCCATTAAGTATTAACCATATGGAATCAGAGAAGCTGATACTTTCGGTAAGCAATTCTTTTACTGGCAACCAAGTTGTCATTTGAACAGGAAAAGAGATTAGCAGCACGACATAAGCCGCCATTGCAGGATTAAAGAGGTTTTGTCCTAATCCTCCATATAAATGCTTAGCAATGACGATGGCAAATATCACACCAATAACCGTTATCCACCAAGGAGATAGTGGTGGAATAGCAAGAGCAAGTAATACTCCTGTTAGCAAGGCGCTATTGTCACTGAGATAAGGTCTAAGTGGTCTTTTACGACACTTTAAGACCAATGCTTCTGCTGAAATTGCAGTAATAATAGCAATCAAAACTTGTAGGAAGGTGCCCCAACCAAAAAAGTAAGTTTGAGCGAGTAGACCTGGTATTGTCGCTAAGGCAACCAGTTTCATGATGGTTCTTGTGCTCTTTTTACTGTGAGCGTGTGGTGAGCTAGTGATAAAAAAGGCCACTGTTACTCTTCCTTATTCTTTTCAATTTGTTGAGCTGCTTTGCGTGCTTTTGCTCGCGCTATTGCAGCGGCTACCGCTGCTTTTTTAGGGTCTGTTGGTTCAGAAGCTTCATTATTTTCAACGGTCGTCTCAGTGACAGGTTGATTTGATTCAGTTTCTTTTTTAGCTTGAGCTGCTTTGCGTGCTTTTGCTCGCGCTATTGCAGCGGCTACCGCTGCTTTTTTAGGGGCTGTTGGTTCAGAAGCTTCATTATTTTCAACGGTCGTTTCAGTGAAAGGTTGATCTGATTCAGTTTCTTTTTCAGCTTGAGCTGCTTTGCGTGCTTTTGCTCGCGCTATTGCAGCGGCTACCGCTGCTTTTTTAGGATCAGCAGTTTCAGAGGTATCATCATTTTCAATAGTCGTTTCAGTGACAGGTTGATCTGATTCAGTTTCTTTTTCAGCTTGAGTTGCCTTGCGTGCTTTTGCTCGCGCTATTGCAGCGGCTACCGCTGCTTTTTTAGGGTCGGCAGTTTCAGAGGTATCATCATTTTCAATAGTCGTTTCAGTGACAGGTTGATCTGATTCAGTTTCTTTTTCGACTTGTGCCGCTTTGCGTGCTTTTGCACGAGCGATAGCAGCAGCTACAGCGTCTTTCTTGTTAGCGCTATCTGCGCTTTTTTCAGACTCTGTATTATTTGATTCTGCAGCAAGATTTGCTTTTCGTTCACGAGCTTGTTGTTTGCGCTCTTCACGTAATTTTGCCATTTCAGAATTATCAGGTTCAGCAGTATTAGCTTTTGCCGCTTCTGCTTGTTTCGCTTTAGCGCGAGCAATTGCAGCGGCTACTGCAGGTTTAGGACTAGCTATACCAGACTCTTCCGCTGCTTTTTGAGCTTTGACTCTCGCAATTGCTGCAGCAATTGCATCATTGCCAGAACCAGTAGAGGCTTCTGTTTTCATTTCTTTACGTCGATTTTCTGCAGCCAGTTTGAATTTGTTTTCACGTTCTGCTTTGTCACGTTCCATCCGCGCATTTTTTTCTTCAAAACGAACTTTGGCACGATCAGCAGCTTGCGCGTCTTGCTTGCGAGCGTAAATTTCTGATTTAGCTTGGCGATAATATTGAACCAGAGGGATCTCACTTGGGCAAACATAGGCACAAGCACCACATTCAATACAATCAGATAAATGATATTCTTCGCATTTGTCGAACTCTTCTGATTTTGCGTACCAATATAATTGTTGAGGCAATAAAGCCGCAGGGCAGGCATCAGCGCAGCTACTACAACGAATACAAGCCATTTCATGATTATAAAGAGGCAGCTCTTTTCTATCTGGCGTAATAATACAGTTAGTAATTTTCGTTATAGGGATCTGTTTATGTGGGAGAGTAAATCCCATTAACGAACCCCCCATAATAATTCTAGGGTGTTTTTTATCGGCTTTATAACCCGCTAATGTCATTAAATGATCAACGGTAGTACCTAAACGAACCCAAAAATTACCCGGAACATCAAGGCTGTTTCCAGTCAACGTGACGACTCGTTCAATTAGAGGTTCAGCGTCACAGATCGCACGTTTAACCGCAAGAATGGTTCCTACGTTTTGTACGATAACGCCTATATCAGTAGAGCGACCACTTGCAGGCACTTCTTTACCAGTTAAAATTTTAACTAATTGTCGAGAACCACCCGATGGGTATTTTGTTGGGATTACTCGGATCACGATATTATCATGATCAGTAATTACCTTATTTAATGCTTTTATTGCTTCTGGTTTATTATCTTCAATACCAATAACTGCCAATTTAGGCGATAGGATATGTTGAAGGATCTTAATACCAATAATTACTTCTTCAGCATGATCCTGCATTAAACGATCATCGGCAGTGATATAAGGTTCACATTCTGCGGCATTGATAATTAATATATCTGCTTTGCCAATACCACTTTGTAGTTTTCTACTGGTAGGGAAACCAGCACCACCCATGCCTGAAATGCCAGATTGACGAATGCGCTCAATCAGATCTATTGGGTCTTGATTGGAAAAATCAGAGATAGGGTTTCGATCTGCAATCCATTGATCTTGATTATCTGATTCAATAACAATACAAAGATCAGTTAAACCCGAAGGATGAGCAACGGTTCTTGGTTCTATTGCCGTTACAGTGCCAGACGTTGGTGCATGAATAGGAACACACATGGCAATATTACCTTGCGTGAGTGGTTGGCCTTTTAATACAGTCTCACCAACAGTGACTAGAATGTCCCCTTTACTACCAATATGTTGCTTTAATGGCAAAATAAGTTCACTTGGAACACCGGCTTGCTGAATTCTGTTTTGAGTTGAAATTCTTTTGTTTTCTGGCGGATGAATGCCACCATGAAAATCCCACAGTTGACCTTGTTTAATTTGTTCGATAATGGACAACATGGGTTACAGCTCCGATGCTTGAGATGGCTTATCTGCCGGAATATTAACAACAGGGATTGTATTCAAATCCCATTTCCAATTATCAGGTGTCGTGTTCACAGGGATCATTTCAATACAATCAGTTGGGCAAGGGGCAACACATAAATCACAACCAGTACATTCCGCTTCGATGACGGTATGTAATGCTTTTGTACCACCAACAATGGCATCTACAGGGCAAGCTTGAATACATTTAGTACAACCAATGCACATATCTTCATGGATAAACGCGATTGTTTTTATGTTTACGACGTCATCGTCAGAACTTGGTACATCGACACCCATAAGGTCAGCTAATTTTTCAATAGTGGCTTGACCACCTGGAGGGCATTTATTAATGATGTCTCCGTTGGCAATTGCTGTTGCGTAGGGCTTACATCCAGGATAGCCACACTGACCACATTGCGTCTGTGGCAAGATGGCATCAATTTGCTCAACAATGGGGTCTGATTCAACTTTAAATTTAATTGATGCAAAGCCGAGAATTAACCCAAAGATTAAGGCAAGTGCAGCAATAGCAATAACGGCGATTAGAATTGAACTCATGTTTATAATTTCACTAAACCAGTAAAGCCCATGAAGGCTAAAGACATTAAGCCTGCGGTGATCATAGCAATAGACGCACCTTTAAAAGGCAAAGGAACATCAGCAGCAGCGATACGTTCACGCATAGCAGAGAAGAGAATGAGAACTAATGAAAAACCAACGGCAGCACCAAAACCATAAATGATGGACTCGATGAAATTATGATTCTCAGTAACATTAAGTAATGCCACGCCGAGAACAGCGCAGTTCGTCGTGATTAGAGGTAAAAATATACCAAGAACACGATATAAAGTGGGACTTGTTTTGTGTACGACCATTTCTGTGAATTGAACAACAACCGCGATCACAAGGATGAAACTCATGGTACGTAAATACTCAATGCCAAGAGGGGCTAAAATATAGGTTTCAACAAGGTATGAACATACAGAAGCAAGGGTAAGGACAAATGTTGTCGCAAGGCCCATTCCGATTGCACTTTCTAGTTTTTTAGATACGCCCATAAATGGACAAAGACCTAAAAATTTAACCAGTACAAAGTTGTTCACTAAAACAGTACCAACAAGCAGTAATAGATACTCAGTCATGCCAATGATTTTTATGATAATAGATGATCTGGTTATTATCGGACTTTAAGAGCCTGATAACAACCTTAGAAAGAATAGGTTTTTACTCTTTAAGCAAAAAAAAGACAAAAAAAAGCCTCGTCATTTAGACAAGGCTTTAAAATGTGGCTCCCTTTGCTGGACTTGAACCAGCGACATACGGATTAACAGTCCGGCGTTCTACCAACTGAACTAAAAGGGAATCGGTTTTAGGCGGACGATATTAACGAGTCTAAAATAAACTGTCAAGCGTAAAAAGAGAGAAAAGTGACTTGATTATTTCGCCATCAATTGAGTCTATTTTCCATAAAAAATCATTGACAGCACCTCTAAGCTATATTTATCAATGCTTGTGGGTAGTTATCCACTAAAACTGTGGATAAGTATGTTAATGAAACTAGATTAACTATCTTTAAGCTAGCTGTGGCGTGGCCTCTGGAGTATAAGTGTTCTTACTTTGAGTGTTTTGTATGCATAAAATCAATGCGTTATAGCTTTGCTGCTGTTTGAATACACTATATGTATATTTTCCGTGCAAATTGTAGAGTAAAGACTAAAGTTGAGTGTATTTTGACCACTATTGGGGGAAACTTTTATAATTAATAGTTTCTATAAAAATAAGAGTGGATTTGATAGTGTGTATATCCTAAATAAGATGAGTCCATGTGGAGTGTTATAAATGGCCAACGCGTATGAATTAATTTCTAACTATCAACCAGCAGGTGATCAACCTCAAGCCATTAAAATGCTTAATGAAGGATTAGAGAATGGTCTTGCTCATCAAACGCTTCTTGGTGTTACCGGCTCAGGTAAAACATTTACGCTAGCTAACGTAATTGCTGAATCTGGCCGCCCAACGGTTATCATGGCTCACAATAAAACGTTAGCAGCCCAGTTGTATGGGGAAATGAAAGCGTTTTTCCCTAATAATGCGGTTGAATATTTTGTTTCGTACTTTGATTATTATCAACCAGAAGCTTATGTACCAACGACTGATACCTTTATAGAAAAAGATTCTTCGGTTAATGAACATATTGAACAAATGCGCCTTTCTGCAACAAAGGCATTATTAGAACGTAAAGACGCCATTATTATTGCTTCAGTGTCTGCGATTTATGGTCTTGGTGATCCTCAAGCTTATTTAAGTATGATGCTCCATTTAAGTCGAGGAGATATCGTTAACCAACGTGATATTTTACGCCGATTAGCTGAACTACAATATAAGCGTAATGACATGGCTTTTGAACGAGGCACATTTCGTGTTCGTGGTGAAGTTCTAGATGTTTTTCCTGCTGAATCAGAGCATGAGGCTATCCGAATTGAGCTTTTTGATGATGAAGTGGAACGTATTAGCAAGTTCGATCCATTAACGGGTTCAATTATAACTAAAGACATGCCGCGTTGTACTATTTACCCGAAAACTCACTATGTAACACCACGAGAAAAAGTACTTGATGCCATTGAGCAGATTAAAGTGGATTTGGCTGAACGGAAAAAAGAATTATTAGCCAATAATAAATTAGTTGAAGAACAAAGGATCTCACAACGAACTCAATTCGATATTGAAATGATGAATGAGCTTGGTTTTTGCTCTGGTATTGAAAACTATTCTCGTTATTTGAGTGGGCGACCTCAAGGAGAAGCGCCACCTACGTTATTTGATTATCTGCCTAAAGATGGTTTATTGATCATCGATGAATCGCATATTACCGTGTCTCAAATTGGGGCAATGTATAAAGGTGATCGTTCACGTAAAGAGAATTTAGTTGAATACGGTTTTCGCTTGCCTTCTGCATTAGATAATCGACCTATGCGTTTTGACGAATTTGAAGCTCGTGCTCCACAAACGATTTATGTTTCTGCGACCCCTGGTAAATATGAAATCGAAAAATCAGGTTCTGATATTGCAGAACAACTAGTAAGGCCGACGGGTTTACTTGACCCGATTATTGAAGTACGTCCCGTTGGAACTCAAGTTGATGATTTACTCTCTGAGATCAGAATTCGTACGAAAGTGGGTGAGAGAGTGTTAGTCACGACCCTTACCAAGCGTATGTCTGAAGATTTGACGGAATATCTTGCCGAGCATGGGGTGAAAGTTCGTTATTTGCATTCTGATATTGATACGGTTGAGCGTGTTGAGATTATCCGTGATTTACGCTTAGGCAAGTTTGATGTGTTAGTCGGTATTAACTTATTGCGTGAAGGCTTAGATATGCCTGAAGTGTCTTTAGTCGCGATTTTAGATGCAGATAAAGAAGGCTTCTTGCGTTCCGAGCGATCATTAATTCAAACGATAGGTCGTGCAGCTCGTAATCTAGAAGGTAAAGCTATTCTATATGCAGATAGAATTACGGGGTCTATGGAAAAAGCCATTGGAGAAACAGAAAGAAGACGTGAAAAGCAGATATTGCACAACGAAGCATTAGGAATCGTACCAACCGCATTGAAAAAAGAGGTGGCGGATATTCTTGAGTTAGGAGATATGACTAAGAATAAACGTAAAATAGTAGCATCCAAAATGAAGTTATCCGAAGTGGCAGAGGAAAGCGCTAATTATCAATCGATGACGCCGCAAAAGTTAGAAAAAGAAGTGCAACGATTAGAAGCAAAAATGTATCAACATGCGAGAGATTTAGAGTTTGAACAGGCTGCTCAAGTTAGGGATGAGGTAGAAAAGCTAAGACATCAATTTATAACGAATAGTTAATGACTATTTTGTAAATTATTGATTTAAGGAAAAAAAGAAGCCAACCGTAATATACCGGTTGGCTTTATTGTTCATGTGAAAGTAAATTTCACTAACAACGTCAGTTGGCTAGGTGACCCTTTGGCTTAAAGGGTCACTATACATATAGCAGGTAGTGTGCCAACTTTTTAAAGCACCAAAATAAGGTAATTAAGCATAAAAAGTGTTCAAAATGGCTTTTTATTTGCAATTTGCAATTTGCAATTTGCGTTTTGCAATTGCATAATGCGAATTCACATATTTTTGACAAGTGGTATATTTTAATAATGCAAAAGAAATACTTATTGATGGTAGAAGATACCGCTTCGGTTGCTGCGTTGTATCGTTCGTATCTGAATCCGCTTGGTGTTGAAATTAATGTTGTAGCTAAAGGAAGCGAAGCGATAGAAACAGTGGCTAAACGGGCTCCCGATTTGGTATTGCTTGATTTACGTTTACCAGACATGACTGGTTTTGATGTTTTAGCTGAAATAAGAAAATTTAACAAAGAAGTCCCTGTTGTTTTAATGACCGCTCATGGGTCAATTGATGCAGCAGTTGAAGCTATGCAGCTTGGGGCTCAAGATTTTTTAATAAAACCGTGTGAAGCCGATAGGTTAAGAGTTACTGTCAATAATGCATTGCGTCGAGCTCAAAAAGACCTCGACGAAATAAAAGAAAATCCTGAAAATTCTGAAAAATCGAATAAACAATATCAAGGGTTTATTGGTAGTAGCTCTCAGATGAATCAGGTATATCGAACTATTGATTCTGCAGCACCAAGTAAAGCCACGGTATTTATTACTGGAGAGTCGGGAACGGGTAAAGAAGTGTGTGCAGAGGCCATTCATGCTGCAAGTAAGCGAGGTCAAGCTCCATTTATTGCAATTAACTGTGCTGCGATACCAAAAGATTTAATTGAAAGTGAGTTGTTTGGTCATGTAAAAGGAGCATTTACGGGCGCTTCGGTTGATAGAAAGGGAGCTGCGGAACAGGCTGATGGGGGGACTCTATTTCTTGATGAATTGTGTGAAATGGATTTGGATTTACAAACTAAATTATTACGATTCATTCAAACGGGAACGTTTCAAAAAGTAGGCTCTTCAAAAATGAGTCGAGTAGATGTGAGGTTTGTATGTGCGACAAATCGTGATCCCTGGATAGAAGTTCAAGCC
This sequence comes from Aliivibrio sp. 1S128, assembly GCF_001691065.1. Classification (NCBI taxonomy): domain Bacteria; kingdom Pseudomonadati; phylum Pseudomonadota; class Gammaproteobacteria; order Vibrionales; family Vibrionaceae; genus Aliivibrio; species Aliivibrio sp. 1S128. Next base: position 77,294 of record NZ_MAJV01000102.1, read on the forward strand.
GGACGTTTTCGTGAGGATTTGTATTATCGACTACATGTAATTCCGTTAGTCTTACCTCCTTTACGTGAACGTGGTAATGATATTATAGAAATCGCCCATTCAATATTAGGCCATTTTTCGCATGAAGAAGGTCGTGAATTTATTACTTTTAATCCAGAAGTAACAGAACGTTTTTTGCACTATGATTGGCCTGGTAATGTTCGTCAGTTACAAAATGTAATTAGAAATGTGGTGGTATTAAATAGGGGAAAGGAAGTGATTCTTTCTATGTTGCCTCAGCCATTGTCCATAGAACATAACTTTGGTTCAGATATTGCATCTGAAGATAAAGTAAATCGTTATGTTTTATCTAACGATAACGCAATTAATGAAAGTACCGACTTAAAAAAAGAGACAATTATTCCACTTTGGAAATCAGAAAAGAAGCTTATTGAAGCTGCAATTACGTTATGTGATGGAAATATTCCACAAGCCGCTAAAAAATTAGAGGTGAGTCCATCGACACTATATAGAAAATTACAATCATGGGATGATAAATAGCAGAGGGTATTACTGTGAGCCAGTATATAAACCAAATAGCAGTGAATCAATTAGTCCAAGAAGTAGGGGATGAGAATGTTCCTTTTCTTTTTGGCATTTTTTGCGATGAGTTAGATGAGTTTATTGATACACTTTCGACTCACCCTGAAATTGATAAAGTAAGGGAAATTAGCCATTGCCTTAAAAGTAGTGCCGGTAGTTTTGGTGCAGATAAATTAGCGACAATGGCGATTAATATTGAAGAGAAAGCAAAACTACTTCAGCAAGAATGGGTTGAGCGCAATATCTCTGAATTTGTAAATATTGCGCGCGGTACTGAGCTTGCTTATCGTAAGTTGTTAATCAAGTAAATTCATAATTTCTTGCTTTAATTTATCTCTATCATGGCGCCAATCGTGATTTAATGAAGCAAGATCGGTGGTTTTACAATTATATTCTGGTTGTAATTCCACTAACTCTTTATCTGTTAAGATAATATCAACTTTTCTTCCTGAGCATGCTCGCTCGCACCATTCAAGCATCATTCGATGATCCATTTTCCCAGCAGGCCCAAATTCTTTTGATAAGTTGTCAATAAAAACCAGCTTAGCTTTTTTATTTGCACCAATTGCTTTACCTAAACCAGGAAGCAGTAATGGAGGCATAATACTCGTTAAGAAGCTGCCCGGGCCTAGTAAAATTAAATCTGCATTTCTAACGGCTTGAATCGCTTCTTGAGTGGCTGGTACTTCTGGGTCTAAAAATAGGCGTAAAGGCAATTCATCCATATCATCGATATTTGTTTCGCCTGAAATTTTACGTAAATCAGTCGTTAGTGCCCCTAAATCGGATGGATGTTCTGACATCGGAATAATATTCGTTTCTACTTTAAGCATGTTACGAATGAGATTAATCGCATCAAGTGGACGAACACTCAGGTTATCGAGTGCCGTTAGCATCAAATTACCAAGGTTATGCCCGTGTAGTTCGCCTTGGCCTTTAAAGCGGTATTCAAACATCATTGAACTGATTGATGGGTCTGTGATTAATTGGTTTATACAATTACGAGTATCTCCCCAGGCGATTCCTCCTTGGCACTCTCTTATACGCCCCGTAGAGCCACCATTGTCAGTTGTCGCGACTATTCCTGTTGCATTACTACCAAAATCACTTAGCGCAGCGAGAACGCGGCCTAAGCCGTGTCCACCGCCAATAGCTACAATTTGATGCTTATACATAATATTCATACTTAACGTCACATTATAATTAATAATAGTTTGGGTGATATGGAAAGTGACGACAAGCAATGATTAGTGAAATGTTGAATTCATCACAGTTTGCAGATTGAATGACGGCAAAAGCGTCACATTTATTAAACAATATTGAGTAATTTAGCTGAAATAACAAAAAAATTGGAAAATAGCAGGAATATTGAGTATTTTAATAAGAGCACCAATTTAATCAGTGTGGATTAAGTTTGGTTGCCATAACTCCGAGCTTAAGTTACTAAGTTGTTTTTAAGAAACACTCAATATGTAGCGTAAGCCAGTGACAATTCGGTCACAAGGGTTTGTTTGGAAATGAACAAGCCTCCCGTGTTTGGAAAGGTGTTCCGTGGCGAAACAATTTGAAGATAACTATAATCGCAAGTTTTATTACTTACGATTGTCGATTACAGACGTCTGTAATTTTAAATGTACTTATTGCTTACCTGATGGTTATAGGCCTGAAAATGGTAAACGAGAGTCCTTCCTAGAACTTGATGAAATCAAACGTACAGTCAGTGCGTTTGCGCGTTGTGGCACGTCAAAAGTACGTATTACTGGTGGTGAGCCAAGTCTGCGTAAAGATTTTACAGAAGTCATCCGTACCGTAGCTTCTCAACCTGGTATTACTAAAGTCGCAACCACGACGAATGGGTATCGTATGGAGAAGCATGTCGCTGAATGGCGAGAAGCAGGCCTTACCGATATCAATGTGAGTGTTGATAGTTTAAACCCAAATATGTTTTATCAGATCACAGGTGAAAATAAATTTGCCGAAGTTATGGCTGGTATTGATAAAGCAATTGAAGTGGGATTTAAGCAGGTAAAAGTCAATACCGTTCTACTCAAAGATCTCAATAGCACCGAATTACCTCTATTTTTAAAGTGGATTCAAACTCGTCCAATTCAATTGCGTTTTATTGAATTAATGCAAACGGGTGAAATGAACGACCTCTTTAAAAATCATCATCAGTCTGGTGTGTCTATTCGTAATCATTTAATTGCTAATAATTGGATATTAAAACCACGCGGTGAAAGTGACGGCCCTGCTCAAGTTTTTACTCATCCAGATTATGTGGGTGAGATTGGTTTGATCATGCCTTACGAGAAAGATTTTTGTCAAAGTTGCAATCGACTTCGAGTATCAGCAAAAGGCAAATTGCATATGTGTCTATTTGGTGATTATGGTGTTGATTTACGCGAACTATTGCAAGAAGACACACAGCAGGATGAATTAATTCAGTGTATTCAAACTCAGTTAGATAATAAAGCTGAAGGCCACTTTCTACATGATGGCCATGCAGGTATGACCCCACATTTAGCCTCTATTGGCGGATAATAAAGAAGAATTATGTCAAATTTTACTCATATTAATGCCTCTGGTGAGGCGAACATGGTTGATGTATCAGCTAAGCAAGAAACAGTACGTGAAGCGCGTGCAGAAGCGTTTGTTCACATGGCTCCAGAAACACTAAAGTTGATTGTTTCTGGTTCTCACCATAAAGGTGATGTGTTTGCGACAGCACGTATTGCTGGTATTCAAGCCGCGAAGAAAACATGGGATCTTATTCCTCTGTGTCATCCATTATTGTTAACTAAAGTTGAAGTACAATTAGAAGCGATTGAAGCTGAAAATATGGTTCGTATTGAATCAGTATGTAAACTAACAGGTAAAACAGGTGTAGAAATGGAAGCATTAACTGCTGCGTCTGTTGCTGCATTAACTATCTATGACATGTGTAAAGCCGTTCAAAAAGACATGGTTATTAGTCAAGTTCGTTTATTAGAAAAGACTGGCGGTAAATCTGGACACTTTAAGGCAGACGCATGATCACAGTATTATTTTTCGCTCAAACCAAAGAGTTAGTAGGTACTGGTAAACTGGAACTTACTGGCGATTACGCAACAGCAGAAGCGATTCGTGAAGAGTTAAGTAAAAAAGAAGGTAAATGGGATTTAGCCTTAGAGAAAGGCAAATTACTGGTTGCTATCAACCAAACTATTTCAAGTTTAGATTCAGCCGTTTCTGATGGTGATGAAGTTGCCTTCTTCCCACCTGTAACAGGCGGTTAATATGATTTCTGTTCAAGAGCATGATTTTAATGTCGGCGATGAGTATCAATTACTAGCAGAAGGTACTGCCGCAGGTGCAGTGGTTACCTTTATCGGTAAAGTTCGAGACATGAATCTTGGTGATGATGTTACAGGGCTTTCTCTAGAGCATTACCCAGGAATGACGGAAAAGTCTCTGAATGATATCGTTGCTCAAGCAAAATCGCGTTGGCCACTGCTTAAAGTGAAAGTGATTCATCGAGTCGGTGATTTAGAGCTTGGCGATCAAATTGTATTTGTCGGTGTATCAAGTGCGCATCGTGGTGCAGCGTTTGATTCTTGTGAGTTCATCATGGACTATTTAAAAACCAATGCCCCATTTTGGAAAAAAGAACGTACAACGAAAGAAGTTCGCTGGGTAGAATCAAGAGATACGGATAAATCAGCGGCACAACGTTGGGAAAAGTAATTATCTGAATAGCGGCTATCTGGATCGGTACTCGAGTTGGAAAGCAACGATAGAAGATAAAAAAAAGGGAAGAGAGCATTAAGCTGTCTTCCCTTTTTTTATTTATTTACCCAGAGTGCTATTTATTATAAATACCAAACTGTTCCATAGCATAAGCAACACGAGCTTCAGGAGTTGGGTATGGAACCGTCTCTTCTAAGCTTTCAATGTGCTTTAAGCGGGGTAATAAACCCGTACCGTTAGCGATTTGAATGGCTAAACCGGGACGAGCGTTAAGCTCAAGTACCATTGGGCCGTATTTCTTATCTAGCACCATATCAGTCCCCATGTAGCCTAAACCTGTCATTTCCCAAGCACTTGATGCAAGAGTTAACAATTTATGCCAATGTGGAACTTCTAATGTACTTAATAATTTTCCAGTATCAGGGTGCTTTTCAACGGGTAAGTCAAACTGTACTGCACGTACGGCTTTACCTGTACCAATATCAATCCCCACACCAACAGCGCCTTGGTGTAAATTTGCTTTACCATCTGAGTTTGTGGTTGATAAGCGCATCATTGCCATTACAGGGTAGCCCTTAAATACAATAATACGAACATCTGGCACTCCTTCATAACTGAAGCCGTCAAAGACATCATCAAACTCGATCAAATTCTCTATCATAGCGACATCGTTTTTTCCACCAAGGGAGAAAAGACCTGCTAATGTATTAGTAATATGACGTTCGACGTCTTGTTTATTCGCTTCTGCACCAGATGGTTTGTAATAAATTCCATCTTTATGAGATGTGACAACCAAAATCCCTTTACCGCCACTGCCTTGAGCTGGTTTGATTACAAAACCAGGCCAATCTTTAACGATATCGTGAATGTTCTTTACTTCAGCTTGACTATCAATCACACCGATAAGCTTAGGAACGGTTGCCCCAGCTTTCTCAGCAATGATTTTTGTTTTTAATTTATCATCAACCAATGGGTACTTGCTTCGGTCATTGTAACGGCCAATATAGCCACCGTTACGCTGATTCATTCCCATGATCCCTTTTGCTTTTAGTTTTGAAGGAGACGTAAATCGACTAAACATAGATTAGTCCTCCGCTAAAGGCTTAAAGCGACGAAGCTCACTTAAACGGTAACCTGTATAATTACCAAGCATTAGGATAAGCGCTAAGATAATTAATTGAATACCAATAAAGTTAAAGGTTAAGTGCTGTACAAATGGATTCGTCATTGCTATGTAGATTAATACTGCAGTCAACAATGAACCACCGCCTTGAGTTGCCACTTCTTTCCAACCTTCCTCTTCCCATAGGATAGACATACGTTCTACCGTCCAAGAAAGGATGATCATAGGGAAGAAAGTAATACTTAACCCAGCAGTTAAGCCAATCTTAAAGGCTACAATCGTAAAGACTGAGATAATCATAATAACGGCGATGATAACCGCTGAGATCCTGGCCACTAAGAGTAGATTGAGTTTGGATAAGTAACTACGGATGACTAAACCTGTACCTACAATCAGTAAGAAACCGACAATCCCTGTGACTAGCTGAGTCTGAACAAAGGCAACGGCAATAAGTACAGGCATGAAAGTACCAGACGTTTTTAAACCGACAATGACTCGTAAGAAAACAACCATTAGCGCACCGATAGGAATAAGCATGATGGTTTTAAACATCGACTGCTCTTCAAGCGGTAGGCTGTGAATAGAGAAGTTTAACAGGTTATCTGCTTCTACTTTCTTTTCTGTTGCGGCTGTTGGCGAAATCTCTTGTGCAATCATTGAGAAGTTAATTTGGCTGTTCTTTCCACCAACAACATCTAATAAAGAAACATTAGTTTCATCCCAAAGTAGTAAGTTAGCGGGCTGGCCCTGCTCTCCAGTTTCTGGATTGAATAACTGCCACTTTTCACCGCTCCATACTTCAACCATGTGCTGAACAGATTGACGACGACGACCATCTTCTAACCAAAGTGTCCCAACAACTTTGTTATGAATTGCTTCATAGCTTAGTAATTTAGAAACGGCTTGAACTTTAGTTAAGTCGTTTAAAAGTAAAGAGGCATTCTGATTATCAGGATCGTTGAATTGTTTAATTAATTCACGGGTTAAGGTGATGTCATCAGAAGAACGTGCTCTTGCTTGCTCTAATAATGAAATCGCTGCAGCTTCATGCGGGCCTTCAAAAGTCACAGCTTCTGGTTTATCAGATTTTGGTGGTTCCACTGTAGCCTGAGCTTGGGGATCAACTAAAATTTGAGTCTTGTAATACAACGTTTGTGGGCCATTTGCTTGACGAATAGTCCATTCTGCGCGACGTCCATGATCAGTCGTTAGATAAGCAATACCATAACCTGGAGATGAAGCACTCTCATCAACAATGGTAAAACCGGCTTGAGTTTGTGGTGCAGCCATTGATACCTTGACAGGTTTATTTACTGCATCAAATTGAATTCGGGCTTCTACGTCCCAAACTTGGCTTCTTTCTCCTGGTGTCCAAGGCACTCCGTATGAGTCATGGCGTAGCCAGCTCAGTGTAAGTCCAGCGACAACTAATAGTGAGATAAGAAAATAAAAAGGCACTCTTGATGGCATAACGTCCTCATTGTAATGGCATAAGTGGAAGATAAGTATAATTGTAATTCAAGCGGTAATTTTTGCTACTAAGAGATTGAATAAATTACCGCTTATTTGAAGTCGGGTGTTATTTTTTGCTTTGAACAAATTCTTTACTGACATCAATAACAGCAATGTCTTGTATAAACTCACGACCTAATAAAACAGAATGGGTCATGTGAGAACGATCCGCAAGAGTAAATTGTACTTTTTCATGAATTGCTCCAAGTTTGATCCACAGTTCAACAACAGGGCGACGTTCTGCTTCTTCAGTTGTCGATTGACGAATTTTAACATTGCGGATTACAGGAGCAGTAATCCATTCCAATTTGCCATCTTCTTGCGCATCTTGGTTTATTAAATGGAATCGCACCCATTGGGTGCCATTACGTTCAAATTCTTGAAGATCAACGGCATTAAGAGAAGAGGTTGTTGCTCCAGTATCAATACGAGCACTGAATTTTTGCTGTATATCAGCAATTTCTACGTTTTCAATCGCACCTAAAATAAGAGTGTCTTTTAATGATTGGGTTTGCATCGAAATAGGAATAGGTGCTAGGCGGGTTTTCTGTGAAGTTGCTTGCTTTATACTCGATTGAATTTTGGTTTGCTCAGTGCGAACCATTGAAAGCTCTTCTGATACATTCGACAGTTCTTTTTCTAATGTCGAAATATAATCATTTTGTGTCTCAATTTTTGTTTCCATACCACCTAAACGAGTATTTAGATTGGTTTCCATAGACTTAATGGCTGCAACTGTTTCTGTATTATCTGAAGCGACTGGCGTTGTTTGTTGAGTCAGTGCGCATCCTGAAAGGCTTAGGATAGCAACCAATGGTAGAATTCGTTGGATCATTTTATGTTCCGTTGAGTTAAATTAACATGTGCATAATAACGAAAATAAATAGGGGCTGATAGCCCCACAATGTTAGCGTTTAGTCAGGTTTTTTTGCAATTAAGATCGCACGCTTAGGCGCTGGGTGACCTTCAATTGTTTTTGTTGGATCATTTTGGTCTAAGTATTCTGGTAGAGAATTGTGTTTCATCCATTCCGTTGAACGTTGTTCTCCTGTTGTAGTAACGCATTCATCCACAATTTTAACGTCTACAAATCCCACGCTTTCTAGCCATACTTTTAATGCTCGAGCAGATGGGAAAAAGAAAACATTACGCATTTGAGCATAACGATCAACAGGCATTAATACTGCGTTTTCATCGCCATCAATAACCAGTGTTTCTAGCACTAATTCACCGCCAGCGACTAATTGGTTTTTCAATTGAATTAAATGGTCAAGTGGAGAACGGCGGTGATAAAGAACCCCCATGCTAAATACAGTATCAAATGCATTTAATTCTGGAAGCTGTTCAATGCCTAAGGGTAATAAATGAGCTCGTTGGTCATTGCCCATTAATTTACGAATGGCTTCGAATTGAATTAAGAATAAGTGTGATGGGTCAATACCTACACACAGACGAGCTTCTTCACCTAGCATACGCCACATGTGGTAGCCATTACCGCAACCTACATCTAAAATTGAGCGGTTTTTAAGTGGAGTAATGTGGGGCAGTAATCGGTCCCATTTCCAATCAGAGCGCCATTCAGTATCAATATGAATTTCATGGACACTAAACGGACCTTTACGCCAAGGGTGAAAGGTTTGTAATAAGTTTTCTAACTTTTTACGTTCACCATCAATTAAAGGGGTGTTATTTGAAAGGGTAACTGATGATTTTAAATCAATATTATCAGCACAGCCCTCAGGGATTTTTTTAAGCGCTTTTGTCCAACGCTCAATGTCACCATGCTCTGCATTTTGCCAATCAGTTAATTGCTGAGGTAAAGTATTTAACCAAGGCTGAAGAATGGTATCTTGAGAAACGAGCGTATAAAAATTAGCAAAATTTAACATGAGATATCTTTAGTTAATAAATTTAGGTAAAAAATAGAAAGAAACAAAACCAGTTACTTTATCGCAAACATAGATCCAAAGTTGAAGCATTGGAACCATACTTCTGCACTTTTAAAACCAATGTCTTTAAAACGTTCTTTATGAGTATCAATTGGGTCAGGTAGCATTACATGTTCAATCGCGCTACGTTTTTGACTTATTTCTAATTCACTGTAACCATTAGCACGTTTGAAATCATGGTGTAAATCGATAAGTAATTCGTTAGCTGTGTTATCTTCAAAAATGTATTTTTCGGATAAAATAAGAATGCCACCAGGGCGTAGGCCCGCATAGATTTTTTCTAATAACGTTCGACGATCGACGGGGGCTAAAAATTGCAGTGTGAAATTCAACACCACAACAGAAGCATCTTGTATTTCTACATCACGAATATCTGCTTCTATAATCGATACTGGTGTATCTGAACGATAAGCGTTAATAAGCAGGCGACATCGTTCAACCATTGCTGATGAGTTATCGACCCCAATGATTTGACACCCTTCTTGATTGATATGGCGACGCATAGATAACGTTGCTGCGCCTAGAGAACAGCCTAAATCATAAACTGTTGAATGAGGCTTGGCATAGCGCTCGGCTAGCATTCCGATTGCTGAAATTATATTACTGTAACCTGGGATAGATCGTTGAATCATATCCGGGAAGACTTCAGCAACTCGTTCATCAAAGGTAAAGTCACCAATTTTATCAATAGGTGTTGAAAAAATAGTATCAGGGTTAGCCATGGTATTCTCACAAAGGCACGTTGTTTATCCGTACTTATTTATATCAATTCTAGGTAAATATTGGTTTGTTCTACTTACCTAGAATTGCATACATCCGTGCTCTCCTGCACATGATGACACCATTGTAGTTAATTATTATCTTAAAGTCTTTAGGCCAATGATAATTGAAAGTGAACTTTTTTTACTCCGTGCTATGTCGTTAGAATGTTTTTCCTTTATAATGGCGCTATATTTTTGCGTTTTGTATATTAATACAGCAAAGTAGCTGTTTTATTAGTCATTTTAGCAAGCGTAAATCGGTTTATGAAAAATGCAGTAAGGCTTTTTATTGCATTTACTATTGATATGTATATTAGATTGGGAAAATCATCATGCGCACCCATTACTGTGGTAACCTGAACAAGTCCCTTGCAGGGCAAACTGTAGAACTTTGCGGCTGGGTAAACCGTCGCCGTGACTTAGGCGGTCTTATCTTTATTGATATGCGAGATCGTGAAGGTGTCGTTCAGGTAGTTGTTGATCCAGATATGAAAGATATCTTTTCAATCGCTAACCAACTGCGTAATGAGTTCTGTATCAAATTTACTGGTGAAGTACGTGTTCGTCCTGACAGCCAAGTAAATAAAGATATGTCGACGGGTGAAGTTGAACTTTACGCGACAGGTCTTGAGATCATCAACCGTTCAGAAGCACTTCCACTGGATTTCAATCAAACGAACTCAGAAGAGCAACGCCTGAAGTACCGTTATATTGATTTACGTCGTCCAGAAATGAGTGATCGTATCAAGTTACGTGCTCGTGCATCTAGCTTTGTTCGTCGTTTCTTAGATGAGAACCTATTCTTAGACATCGAAACACCAGTACTAACAAAAGCAACGCCAGAAGGCGCTCGTGATTACCTAGTACCAAGCCGTGTTCATAAAGGCAGCTTCTACGCACTTCCACAATCACCACAGTTGTTTAAGCAACTTCTGATGATGTCTGGTTTTGACCGCTACTACCAAATCGTTAAATGTTTCCGTGATGAAGATTTACGTGCTGACCGTCAACCTGAATTTACTCAAATCGATATTGAAACGTCTTTCTTATCATCTAGCCAAGTTCGTGAAATTACGGAACGTCTAGTTCATGATATGTGGAAAGAGCTTCTTGATGTTGAGCTTGGTCAATTCCCTATAATGAAGTTTTCTGAAGCGATTCGTCGTTTTGGTTCTGATAAACCAGATCTACGTAACCCACTAGAATTAGTTGATGTTGCAGATCTTCTTAAAGACGTAGAATTCCAAGTATTCGCTGGCCCTGCCAATGACGAAAAAGGCCGTGTTGCGGTTATTCGTGTCCCTGGTGGCGCATCGCTATCTCGTAAGCAAATTGATGAATACGGTAAGTTCGTAGGTATCTACGGCGCGAAAGGCCTTGCTTGGATGAAAGTAAACGATCGTGCTGCTGGCCTTGAAGGTGTTCAATCTCCTGTTGCTAAATTCCTAAACGCAGACGTTGTAAATGGTATTTTAGAACGTACCGAAGCTGAAACGGGCGATATCATTCTATTTGGTGCAGATAAAGCAAACATTGTTTCTGAAGCAATGGGTGCATTACGTATCAAGCTTGGTGATGACTTGGAATTAACAGATAAGAAAGCATGGGCACCGCTTTGGGTTATCGATTTCCCAATGTTTGAAGAAGATGGCGAAGGTAACTTGCATGCAATGCACCACCCATTCACTTCTCCATTAGGAATGACAGCAGAAGAACTTAAAGTAAACCCTGCTGCTGCAAATTCTGATGCGTACGACATGGTTATCAACGGCTATGAAGTTGGTGGTGGTTCTGTTCGTATTCACAATGCTGAAATGCAAACTGCAGTATTCGGCATCCTAGGTATCGAAGCGAAAGAGCAACAAGAGAAATTTGGTTTCTTACTTGAAGCGCTTAAATACGGCACGCCGCCACACGCAGGTCTTGCTTTCGGTCTTGACCGTCTTGCGATGCTACTTTGTGGTACAGAAAACATTCGTGACGTTATTGCCTTCCCGAAAACGACAGCAGCAGCGTGTCTACTTACGAATGCGCCAAGCCTAGCGAACCCTGATTCTCTTGCAGAATTATCAATTGCAGTAAAACTTGCTGAGAAAAAAGACGCTTAATTAAGTTTTCTTTTTATTAAAAAATGCCCGCCTTATGCGGGCATTTTTGTATCTGCGTTATCTTAAATGAGATAGTAGCACATGACGAATACCTTGAGTTTATGGGGATATCTAGCTAATATACATGTATAAATAATCAGTGGTTTTACTATGTCTATCATTTTAGGGATTGATCCCGGCTCTCGCATTACTGGCTACGGCGTTATTCGCCAAAATGGCCGACACTTGCAATATTTAGGTAGCGGTTGTATCCGTATGTCAGAAAAAGAACTTCCTGGTCGTTTAAAACAAATCTATGCAGGTGTTTCTGAAATAATTACTCAGTTTCAACCTGACGTATTCGCTATCGAACAAGTATTCATGTCTAAAAATGCAGATTCAGCATTAAAGTTAGGTCAAGCGCGAGGCAGTGCAATAGTGGCAGCAGTCAATGCCGATCTCCCTGTTTATGAATATGCTGCACGTTTAATTAAGCAAGCGGTAACAGGAACGGGTGGGGCAGATAAAGCACAAGTTCAGCATATGGTGATGACGATGTTAAAACTTCCAGCAAAACCACAAGCCGATGCCGCTGATGGGTTAGGGGTTGCGATTTGTCATGCTAATACCAATAAGACCTTAATCGCATTAGCGGGTAAAGCAACCAGTGCTCGACGTGGACGATATCGTTAAAGCACACTTAAATTATCATTTCTTTTACTGGATATCTATCCAGTTCTTTATTACTATTCGATGTAGTTAATTATTTTAAAGAGTATCTATTGTGATCGGACGCCTTCGTGGAAATTTATTAGAAAAACAACCTCCAGAATTATTAATTGAGGTAAGTGGTGTTGGCTATGAAGTCCAAATGCCAATGAGTTGTTTTTATGAGTTACCTGAAATTGGCACAGAAGCGATCATTTATATTCACTATGTAGTACGTGAAGATGCCCAATTATTATATGGTTTTAACACAAAAAAAGAGCGTGCGTTATTTAGAGAAGTCATTAAAGCGAATGGTGTTGGTCCTAAATTAGGGCTAGCGATTTTATCTGGTATGACAGCGTCGCAATTTGTTCAAAGTGTAGAGCGTGAAGATATTTCGACTTTAGTTAAATTACCAGGTGTTGGTAAAAAAACGGCAGAGCGTTTAGTCGTAGAGATGAAAGACCGCCTTAAAGGGTGGGGCGCGGGTGATTTATTTACTCCAGCAACGGATTCAGCTCCAATGGATAATGGCTCTGATTTGATAACGTCCCCACAAAGTGCACAAGATGAAGCCGTCAGTGCGCTTATTTCTTTAGGTTATAAACCAGTGCAAGCATCGAAAATCGTTTCTCAAGTTGCTAAACCAGACATGACCAGTGAAACGTTAATTCGTGAATCACTGAAATCAATGATCTAATACCACCTTAGTCCTTTTTACCTATTGAATTTTTGAGTGCTTTTTTATGATTGAAGCTGATCGCCTTATTGCCGCAGATAGTCCTGTTTTTCGTGAAGAAGAAGTTATTGATCGAGCAATTCGCCCTAAAAAGCTAGAAGACTACCGTGGTCAAGATCATGTTCGCAGCCAGATGGAAATTTTCATTAAAGCTGCACAAATGCGTAATGAACCTCTCGATCATTTGCTTATCTTTGGCCCTCCAGGCTTAGGTAAAACGACATTAGCGAATATCGTTGCTAACGAGATGGAAGTAAATATTCGGACTACTTCAGGGCCTGTTCTTGAAAAGGCAGGGGATCTAGCTGCGCTTCTAACAAACTTAGAAGAAAATGACATTTTATTTATTGATGAGATCCACCGATTAAGCCCTGTGGTTGAAGAAATACTGTATCCAGCAATGGAAGATTATCAATTAGATATTATGATTGGTGAAGGCCCTGCAGCACGCTCAATAAAAATTGATTTGCCTCCTTTTACCTTAATCGGAGCAACAACAAGGGCGGGATCATTAACATCACCACTACGTGACCGTTTCGGTATTGTGCAACGGCTAGAATATTACAATGTAGATGACCTTCAATATATAGTTAAACGCAGTGCGGATTGTTTGAATCTGTCTATGGAATCTGATGGGGCACTTGAAGTTGCACGACGAGCACGCGGTACGCCACGAATAGCGAATAGATTATTGCGCCGAGTACGTGATTATGCGGATGTAATGAGTGATAGTCATATTTCTTCTGAAATTGCAGACAAAGCGTTGAATATGCTTGATGTTGATGTTCGTGGTTTTGATTATATGGATAGAAAATTATTATTAGCCATTATGGAAAAATTTAATGGTGGGCCTGTAGGTCTTGATAATGTTGCCGCAGCCATTGGTGAAGAAAGAGATACCATTGAAGATGTCATTGAACCTTATTTAATTCAACAAGGCTACCTGCAACGCACACCAAGAGGTCGAATTGTCTCCGATCGAGCGTATACTCATTTTGGTATTGATAGACCAGATAAATAAACTAGGGACAATTATTCATAATTTGTCATATTTTATTAATAAAATTATAAGTAGAATGAAAGCGGGTGATCAAAATTACCCGCTTTTTTGTATAAGAAATGTGTAAAATGTGAAAAATAAGAGATTATGTAAAAAAAACTGTAATTAACTTTCAAATTTTAGACAAATCTTTTGAAAGATATCGTGTTTCCTATTAATATTAGCAAGTTCTATATTAGGTTATGCTTAACATTAAGCTAACGTTTTGATTACAATCATGTAACACTTTGTGGTTATTAATACGGTATAAATATTAAAACCAATACAAAGTATTACGCTCACCCAAAAGTGTGAAAGCACTGTGTCATTCAGCCTGACACAAAGGAGTTCTCATGATCTTTGATGTAGTGGAGTTATCGCGATTGCAGTTTGCAATGACAGCGATGTATCACTTCCTATTCGTTCCCCTGACTTTAGGTATGGCCTTTCTATTGGCTATCATGGAGTCGTTATATGTAATGACCGACAAACAAATCTACAAGGACATGACTAAGTTCTGGGGTAAGTTGTTCGGTATTAATTTCGCATTAGGTGTTGCTACAGGCCTAACGATGGAATTCCAGTTTGGTACTAACTGGTCTTACTACTCTCACTATGTTGGTGATATTTTCGGTGCGCCTCTCGCGATCGAAGCACTAATGGCTTTTTTCTTAGAATCTACTTTTGTTGGTTTATTCTTCTTTGGTTGGGATCGTTTATCAAAACGTCAGCACCTTACTGTAACTTGGTTAGTGGCGTTAGGGTCAAACTTCTCTGCTCTTTGGATTCTAGTAGCGAATGGCTGGATGCAAAACCCAGTAGGCGCCGAATTTAACTTTGAAACCATGCGTATGGAAATGGTAAGTTTTGCTGAAGTGGTATTGAACCCAGTAGCTCAAGTTAAGTTCGTACATACAGTAGCATCAGGCTACACCTGTGGTGCAATGTTCGTTCTTGGTATCAGTTCTTACTACCTATTAAAAGGTCGTGATGTTGCCTTTGCACGTCGTTCATTCGCAATTGCTGCATCTTTCGGCATGGCATCAATTTTATCTGTAATGGTACTTGGTGATGAATCTGGTTATGAACTGGGTGAAGTTCAACAAGTTAAGCTAGCAGCAATCGAAGCTGAATGGCATACAGAAGAAGCACCGGCGGCATTTACTGTATTTGGTTTACCAAATCAAGAATCAATGGAAACGGATTACGCAATTAAGATCCCTTATGTTATGGGTATTATTGCAACGCGTTCATTAGATAAACAAGTAACAGGCTTACGTGATCTAAAAGAGCAACACGAAGTACGTATCCGTAATGGTATGATTGCTTATGAATTGCTAGAAAAATTACGTAATGGTGATAAAACACCTGAAAATATCGCAGCATTTGATGATGTTAAACATGACCTAGGTTACGGCTTATTACTTAAGCGCTATACCGACAATGTCGTTGATGCAACAGAAGAGCAAATTAAAGCCGCTGCGGATGATTCAATCCCAACAGTTTGGCCTCTATTCTTCTCGTTCCGTATCATGGTTGCTTGTGGTGTAGCAATGCTACTTATCTTCGGTTTTGCCTTTGTTCAGACGTGTCGTCAGAAAATTGGTCAAAAATCATGGTTACTTAAGGCGGCCTTATTTGGTATGCCACTACCATGGATCGCAATTGAAGCTGGTTGGTTTGTCGCAGAATATGGTCGTCAACCATGGGCAGTTGGTGAAATATTACCAGTAAATGTTGCTGCGTCTGCATTGACAGTGCCTGAGATTTTAACCTCAATGGCAATGATTATTGGTCTGTACACGATATTCTTGATTGCTGAAGTTTACCTAATGGTGAAATTCGCACGCAAAGGTCCTAGCAGCTTGAAAACTGGCCGTTATCACTTTGAGCAAGATGGTCAAGATTCAGAAGCGAAATTATCTCGCCAAGTAGAAGTATAACAACGGAGATTTGAGTAATGTTTGATTACGAAGTATTGCGATTTGTTTGGTGGGCATTGATCGGTGTATTACTGATTGGTTTCGCTGTAACAGATGGCTTTGATATGGGTGTAGGTGCATTAGTGCCTATCATCGGTAAAACAGATACAGAACGTCGAGTGATGATTAACTCAATCGCTCCTCACTGGGAAGGTAACCAGGTTTGGTTAGTAACTGCTGGTGGTGCATTGTTTGCTGCATGGCCTTTAGTCTACGCAGCGTCATTCTCTGGTTTCTATTTAGCGATGATGCTGACGTTAGCGGCATTATGGTTTCGTCCAGTAGGTTTCGATTACCGTTCTAAAATTGAAGATAAGCGCTGGCGTTCGGCATGGGATGCTGCAATCTTCATTGGTAGCTTTGTTCCACCAATTATTTTTGGTGTTGCATTTGGTAACCTTCTTCAAGGGGTTCCATTTGAACTGAATAACCTAATGATGCTTAAGTATCATGGTGGATTCTTTGACCTACTAAATCCGTTTGCATTAATTTGTGGTTTGGTAAGCTCTGCAATGTTTGTATTGCAGGGTGCTACTTGGTTACAAATGAAAACAACCGATCAAATTCATGCACGAGCAAGTCAAGTTTCAATGATTTGTTCAGCATTGATTATCGTATTGTTTACCGTTGCCGGTTTTTGGGCTCAAAGCATTGAAGGCTTCGTGATTACAAGTGTTATGGATCATAACGCGCCATCAGATCCTTTAAATAAAGATGTTATCCGTCAAGTAGGCGCTTTATTCTTAAACTTTAAAGAATACCCACTACTATGGATTGCACCAGCTCTTGCGGTTGTTATGCCTGTAATTGCTATGATTGCGACTAAGCTGAAAAAAGCATGGGTTGCGTTTATTGCATCAAGCCTAACCAATGCAGGTGTTATTTTAACATCTGGCTTTGCACTGTTCCCATTTGTAATGCCATCAAGCTTAAACCCAGATCATAGTTTGACTATGTGGGATTCAACATCAAGTGAGCTAACATTGAATATTATGACAGTAGTTGCAGTAGTAATGGTTCCGACTATTCTTGCTTATACTGCATGGACTTATTACAAAATGTTTGGCCGTATCGACACTAAGTTTGTTGAAGAAAACAAAAATTCGCTTTATTAAGGAGCATAACAATGTGGTATTTTGCATGGATCCTAGGCGTGCTACTAGCATGTTCATTTGCAATCATTAATGCTCTTTGGCTAGAGCATTCAGAAATGATGGACAAAGACAGTGAGTAATCTCGCTGACAAAATAGACAATGTTCAACGCCCAATCAATAATATTATCGTACGATTATTATTAGTTGGGGCGGCTATTTTCCACATGGCAATGCTAATGTGGGAGCCAACAGTATATTCTGAACAAATTGGTGGCTTTGGTGGGTTGTTAGCCCCTAGCTTGATTTATTCGGTCTGTACGGCATTCATTTTTGCTGTTGGATTTGTTCCGCAAAAATGGATTTGGAAGTTGTTATTTAGTCCGTATTTTTCAATATTGTTTTTAGGCTACTTTAGTTACCTGTATTTTATGTAACTTTAAGCGCCTCATATAATTCGTATATTGGAACATCATACTAAGCGGTTTATTATTTTTTTAAGTAATGAACCGCTTTTTTTTTGACGATTTAGCTCCAAAATCCAGATTTCATATAGTGAAAATAGTAAGTTATCAGTTATAGTTACCCTATTATTTTTCAATAAAAAGAGAAATGTTGTAGTGAATAAAAGCGCATTTAGATGGCCTATAACCATTTATTATGAAGATACCGATGCCGGTGGCGTTGTTTATCATTCCAATTACCTTAAATTTTTTGAGCGAGCACGTACAGAATTATTACGTCATCATGGTGTTTCTCAAAAAGTGTTATTAGAAAAATCAGTAGGATTTGTCGTTAAAAATGTAACGATGGACTTCATTCAAGGGGCTCGCCTAGATGAGCAACTTATTGTTGAAACATTCATAACAGAAATTAAAAGGGTATCACTGACCTTTTGTCAGTTATTGGTTAATTTTGAAGGGAAAGTATTGTGCAAAGCTACAGTTAAGGTAGCCTGTATTGATAACGCTAAAATGAAACCAACAGCGATACCATTATTTATACTATCGGAGATATCTTGTGACAGGTGAACTATCAATTCTCGATCTATTTTTACAAGCTAGTTTATTAGTTAAGATCGTGATGCTTATTTTATTGAGCTTATCTGTAATGTCATGGGCAATGATTTTTAAACGCTCAAAAGTATTAGCGGTTGCTAGGAGTGATGCAGAGCGTTTTGAAGACAAATTTTGGTCAGGAATGGACTTAGCTCAATTATTTAATGAAGTTAAAGTACGTAAAGAGAGAATTAGTGGAACCGAGAAGATTTTTTACTCAGGTTTTAATGAGTTTTCTCGTTTATCTCGTGTAAATGGCTCGTCATCAGAAGCGGTGATGGATGGTTCAATTCGTTCAATGCGTGTCACTGTATCTCGTGAAGTTGACAGTCTTGAAACAAATTTACCATTTTTAGCAACCGTAGGTTCAATTACACCATACATTGGTTTGTTTGGTACGGTATGGGGCATCATGCATGCATTCATTGCGTTAGGTGCAGTGAAACAAGCAACGCTAGCGATGGTTGCTCCAGGTATTGCAGAAGCTCTCGTTGCTACAGCAATGGGCTTGTTTGCTGCAATTCCAGCGGTAATTGCATATAACCGTTTAAGTGTGAAAGTAGGTAAGCTTGAACATAACTATGCTGCATTTATGGATGAATTTACAAGTATTTTACACCGACAAGCAATGACAAGTCAGGAGAAGTAATGTCTGGCTATCAACCGAAGAAAAGAAAATTAACAGCTGAGATTAATGTCGTTCCATATATTGATGTCATGTTAGTACTACTAATTATCTTTATGGTAACCGCTCCGTTTGTAACTCAGGGTGTTGATGTTGAACTTCCAGAGATGACGAATACTAAATCAGCACAAGCAATGGCAGGGGAAGACCCAAATGCCACGTTTATCATAGTTGAAGTTGATAAAGACGGTAATCTTGGTTTAAGTGTGGATAATCAAGAAGTGCGTCGTCCAATGTCTATGCAAGAAATGATCACTAACGTTAAAGCTGAATTGAGTATTAAACCAAATTCACCCGTTGCGGTTGGTGGTGATGCTAGCACGCCATATTCAGAGATAGTTCTAGTGCTTGATGAACTAAGCCGTGCAGGGGTAAGTAAAGTTGGATTACTTACCGATCTCAAGGAATAGAGTGAATAATCATTGATGAAATCGGATAATAATTACACTTTTGCCATCATTGTTTCTGTCGTATTGCATTTGCTACTCGTTGCTGCATTGCTTTTGGGTAGTGATTTTTCTATGGATGAAAAAAAACAACCTAATACCATTCAAGCGGTTGTTATCGACCCGAACACGATTGCAAAACAAGCTTCGCAAATTCGTCAAGAAAGAGACAGAGCGGAACGTGCAGAGAACGAGCGATTAAAACGATTAAAACAACAATCGGATCAATTGGAAAAAAATCGTAAAGCCGAAGAAGATCGAATTCGTAAACTTAAAGAGCAGCAAGTCAAAGAGAAAAAAGCAGCTCGTAAAGCAGAAGATGACAGAAAAAAAGCAGCCGTAGCTGAAAATGACCGAAAACGTAAAGCAGAGACTGCTGCTAAGGTTGAAGCCGCAAGAGTTGCTAAAGTAAAAGCAGATAAAGAAAAAGCGGCGAAAGCGTCAGCAGAAAAAGCCAGAGTAGATAAAGAACGAGCAGCTAAAGCAGAAAAAGAACGTTTGGCTAAAGAAAAAATAGCCAAAGAAAAAGCGGCTAAAGCAGACGCTGATAAAAAAGCGAAGGCTGAAGCTGAACGAGTTGCAAAAGCGAAAGCCGCAGCAGAAAAAGCGCGTAAAGATAAAGAACGAGCAATAAAAGCAGAAGCTGAGCGTAAACAAAAAGAAGCCGCGTTGAATGATATTTTTGCGGGTTTAGAAGATGAAACGGTTCAAAATAGCTCTGCGAAACAACAGCATATTGATGATGAAGTTAATCGATATGGCGCTATTTATACTCAGATGATCAAGCAGAATTTATTAACAGATCAGGCCTATATAGGTAAAGCTTGTAACGTAAGAATAAAATTATCATCAACAGGTTTGTTATTAAATGTAACTACTCTTAGTGGTGATGCTCAAGTATGTCGTGCGACGAAAACGGCTGCAACAAAAGTCAATGTATTCCCAATGCCAACTGACGGTGATGTTGTTACTAAACTAACAAATATCAACCTTAAGGTAGTACTATAATAAGGAAGAATAAGTGTTTAAACGATGGATATTAACTCTCTTTGTCGTCTGTTTAAGTTTTAGTCAGATCGCAAGAGCAGAATTAGAACTTGTCATTACTGAAGGTGTTGATTCAGCAAGACCAATAGGTATTGTGCCTTTTAAATGGCATGGCGAAGGCAAGTTACCACAAGATATTTCCGCTATCATTTCATCTGATTTGCAGCGCAGTGGTAAGTTTAGTCCAGTCGTTACCAATAAAATGCCACAAACACCATATAAAGATTCGGATATTAATTACGAAGCTTGGACGAAAATGGGGGTAGACGCGATTGTTACCGGTGAAGTGAAGCTTAATGCTCAAGGTAAATATGAAGTAACTTATAAGTTAATTGACGTTGTAAGAGGTCAATTAACAAAAGGTAACTCAAAGGCATTAAATAACGCAGGTGAACTGGTTTCAACGAAAGACCATATTCTTGTTAATAAAGTCGCGACATTATCAACTAAGCAACTTCGTAAATACGCACACCGTATTTCTGATGTAGTCTATGAGAAATTAACCGGTGAGAGAGGGGCTTTTTTAACTCGTATTGCCTATGTTGTGGTGAGTGATAAAGCACAATATCCATACCAGTTAAGAATCGCAGATTATGATGGTTATAATGAACGTTTGGTATTGAAATCTAAACAACCAATTATGTCTCCAGCGTGGTCTCCTAATGGTAAGAGATTGGCTTATGTGAGTTTTGAAAATAGAAAATCACAAGTATTCATTATGAATATCTATACGGGTAAGAGAGAACTAATCGCTTCTTATCCTCGTCATAATGGAGCCCCTCGCTTCTCACATGATGGCAAAGAGCTTGCGATAGTATTATCAAAAACTGGGAGTTTGCAGGTTTATATCGTCAATTTACAGACGAAGAAAATGCGTCAAATAACTCGCGGAAGATCAAATAATACAGAACCTTTTTGGGCTCCTGATAACAAGTCTTTAATATTTACTTCAGATCGGGGTGGTAAACCTCAGATTTATAGAGTAAATTTAGAAGACGGTTTAACAAAACGTTTAACCTGGCAAGGCAGTCAAAATCTTGGTGGGCAGATTACTCCAGACGGTAAATTTATTGTTATGGTTAATCGCTCAGAGACTGGATTTAATCTAGCGAAACAAGATTTAGAAACAGGTGCCGTTCAGGTCTTAACTAAGACACTACTGGATGAGTCACCGAGTATTGCGCCTAATGGCGGCATGGTGATTTACAGTTCCATTTATAGAAAACAGAATGTACTTTCAATGGTTTCTATAGATGGCCGTTTCAAAGCTCGCTTACCAGCGACAAACGGACGTGTAAGGGCACCAGCGTGGTCGCCATTTTTATAGCTACTAAATATTTAGGAAATAAGGAAAATATAATGCAACTAAATAAACTTCTTAAGAGTCTTTTAATCGCGCTGCCTGTGGTTGCTCTTTCTGCTTGTAGTTCTAGCGACAGCGCAACTGACAGTACTGCTGGCCAAGAATCAACAAATGCTGCAGAAACTCAAACAACTGGCGCTGAAGGCCAAACTGATACAACAGTTGTTTCAGCTATCGACGCTGATGCTCAAATGACAGAAGAAGAAGTTCGTGCTCAAGCAGAGCAAGAGCTTCGTAAAGTTCAAACTGTTTACTTCGCGTTTGATAACTCAACAATCTCTTCTGAATACGAAGATATGCTTGCAGCTCACGCGGCTTTCTTAAGTGCTAATGCAGACGTTAAAGTAACAGTAGAAGGTCATGCTGATGAGCGTGGTACTCCTGAGTACAACATCGCACTAGGCGAGCGCCGTGCTAAAGCAGTTTCTAAATACCTACAAGCTCTAGGTGTTTCAGCTGATCAAATCTCTATCGTAAGCTACGGTGAAGAGAAGCCTCTAGTATTAGGTCAATCTGCTGAAGATTACGCTAAAAACCGTCGCGCAGTATTAGTATACTAATCGACAGTTTATAAGGCAGACTTATATGAAATACAGTAACCTTAAGCGATTAATTCCGCTTACGTTGCTGGCGAGTGCGGCGACCCTTGTGGTCGCCGCTCCTGCTCCAGTCACTGATTTAAATGCGACTTCGACTTCTTCTACTCCTGCATCTTCTTCAAGTATTGAGCGTTTAGAACGCTTAATTCAAAGTCGTAACCAAATTCAACTCCAACTTCAACAACAACTTGATGGTTTATCTGAAGAATTATCAGAGATGCGTGGAATGGTTGAACGTAATACTTACGACCTTGAACAAATGCTAGAGCGCCAACGTCAGTTGTATATTGAAATCGACACACTGAGAACAGCAAAGCCAGTTCCTGTAGCAACACCGACCGATGCTACAGACGCTTCATCTTCAGGTGCATATGCTACTGATACTAACGAAAATGAAGCATATCAAAACGCGGTAGATTTGATTTTAAAGAAAAAAGATTATGCAGGTGCAACTAAAGCATTCCAAGATTTTGTTGCTGCCTATCCTGATTCGGTTTACAACTCGAATGCACATTATTGGCTAGGTCAGCTTTATTTTGCGCAAAAGAACGATATTGAAGCCGCTAAGAGTTTTGCAAAGGTAGTAAGCTACTCTGACTCTAATAAACGCGCAGATGCGTTATTGAAATTAGGTGAGCTTGCTAAACGTAACAATAACAATGCAGCTGCAACTAAATACTATCAAAAAGTACTGAAAGAGTACCCTGATAGCACCACCGCTAAAACAGCGGATAAGCAGTTGAAGTCGTTATAAATCCAATGTAAAAAGGAGCTCATGAGCTCCTTTTTTATTACCACTGTCTTGCCGCTTATACCATAAGGGGTATAATGCTCAGATTATTTTTAAAAATTAATGAGCTGAGCAATGGGCCATATTTTAGATCACGTCGACACGGTATATCCTTTTCCACCAAAACCTACGAAGCTAAGTGCTGATGAAAAAGCACAATACATAGCTAAAATTAAGCAGTTACTGAATGATAAAAATGCGGTACTAATTGCTCACTACTATACCGATCCTGAAATTCAAGCATTGGCTGAAGAAACGGGTGGTTTTGTTGGTGATTCATTAGAAATGGCTAAGTTTGGTAACCGTCATGAGGCACAAACATTAGTGATTGCTGGTGTTCGCTTTATGGGGGAGTCTGCAAAAATTCTAACGCCTGAAAAAACCATCTTAATGCCAACATTAGAAGCTGAATGTTCTCTGGATTTAGGCTGTCCTGCTGACAAGTTTACTGAGTTCTGTGATGCTCACCCTGATCATACTGTTGTTGTATATGCGAATACATCAGCAGCAGTGAAAGCCCGTGCTGATTGGGTAGTAACGTCAAGTATTGCTCTTGAAATTGTTGAACATCTTGATGATGAAGATAAAAAAATCATCTGGGGACCAGACCGCCATTTAGGTTCGTACATTGCGAATAAAACAGGCGCTGATATGCTGTTATGGCAGGGCGAATGTATTGTTCATGATGAGTTCTCAGCAAAAGCATTAAAAGACGCAAAGGCACTTCATCCTGATGCTGCGGTATTAGTTCACCCTGAGTCACCAGCCAGTGTGGTTGAGTTAGCTGATGCGGTTGGTTCTACTAGCCAATTAATTAAAGCTGCTAAAGAATTACCGCAACAAAAAATGATAGTGGCAACTGATAAAGGTATCTTTTTTAAGATGCAACAAATGGTGCCAGACAAAGAGTTATTAGAAGCGCCAACTGCTGGTGCTGGTGCAACTTGCCGTAGTTGTGCGCATTGCCCTTGGATGGCGATGAATGGTCTTGTTGCGATTGAGAAAGCCTTAAATGAAGGTGGTGCAGATCATGAAATTTTCGTTGATGAAGAGATCCGCGTAAAATCACTTATTCCACTAAATCGTATGTTAGATTTTGCGGAGCAGCTAAACGCAAATAAGTAATTGAATAAACGATTTGATAAAAAATGGCGACCTCTATGTGGTCGCCATTTTTATTTATTAAGCATTCTTATTTTATAAAGGTTTTAATTATTTTTCTTTCTCACTCAAAGCAAAGTAAATTTTAGATACGGTGATTTCTGCAATTAAGATAGTAAACACTACAGCGAAGAAAGCCACTACACCATTCAATGGACCATCAAACGATACCTTGTCACCAAATAGAATATTAATAGCTTCTAACATAATAAACTTACTGCCAACTAAAATCACATAGCTACTTAACCCTCGGTATATTTTTGGTGCTGTACCTGGTTTATTTTTAAAGTAATCTGCAATTCGGTGTTCTGCATTGATCGATAACTTCAATAATAACTGCAATAAAATCGCAGCAGCGAATGATATAGTAAATGATTCTATGTTTACAAAATCCCAATATTCGTCAAAAAAATTCAATACTGTTAAATCAACAAGAACTGCTAGTGTATAGCCGACAAATAAACGTTGAGGAGTATTAAAACCATATTCTTTTTCTACTGAGCTCATAATAATTCCTGATTGCTAATTAAATTGATGTAATGTTTTTATGTTTATTATATTGCCTAAATATTATTTAAATTAAAAGTGAAAGAAAATTGATTGGCGTATAATGGTAAATTCATTCCACCAGTCCCAAAATAGACTTTTTATATATTTTTGGTGTTAACCCACTAATGCGTTTAAATGCTCGTGAAAAATGAGAAATATTATTATAACCAAGTTGGCTTGATATATGGGTCAATGAGTGACCTTCTTCCATTAATTCACATGATATTGATAAGGTAAGACTTTCTTTTAGCTGCCTAAATGACGTTCGTTCTTCTTTTAGTCGACGTTGGAAAGTCCTTGGTGTCATTTGTAATAACTTAGCGGCTTGCTTAATATTTAAAGAGTGCTCCCGAACATAAGGAAGTAATGAGGTGAAAACACTATCACTGAAGCTAGAATGCCACTCAACGAGTGGTTCTTTATGTTTAGTGTCTGATGGAATAAATTTAACGGTAGAGTTAAGAATTTTTTCATCAATCAATAATGCACTTTTACTTTGAGATATAAAAAATTGTGTTTTTTGATTTAGTGCTGAACGAATTATCTCATCATCAACGTGTTGTATCTTTACTTGTTCGGGAAACCAATCTGATTTTGTTAATGCTTGAATGAGTTCAATAATATATAAGACTGCAAAAACTTCGCCCCAAATAAAATAAATCGTATCTTCATAAGAGGCAGAGCGGCAGAGCCAGTATTTATCATATTCATTTTCAAAAGTAATCTCGCTGCCTGGCGAATCATGGTTGAATATGATGTTCACTTTTTCGAGTGCTTCCTTTACGGTTACGGTGCTATCAAATTGTTTAAGTATCTGAGGTATTATTCTTTGACGAAATGCAGTGCGTAATAATTCACTAAAACTATTTACACCAACCTGTGAAGACAGTAGATATACAAGGCGTTTAACCGGTTCTACTGGTAAATAATCTTTATCTGTTTCAAATAAGTCTGGTGGTAAGCCTGAATCATTTAATAGTTCTTGTACGTTGATACCATGCTTTGAAAACACGTCTAAAAGAATCTTTGTATATCCAGTGCGGATCATTGGTAATGGTTTTGAGGCTATTTTCTGCATAGATAGCGATCCTTTTTATTGCACATTTACTTGTAAGATTAATTATTGGCGCAAAATGGTAAGTTTTCATCCTATCTAGCCTGATATATTTGTTTTTATATTCTCTTTGCGACACAACCCCCAAATTTAATGCGTAAGGGTATTCCCGTCGTTATAAAGTTTTATATAAATAAACTATTAAATAATAAGTGAATTTTGACAAGCATTACTCGATTTATCTCAAAAAACAACTATACATATATATGAATGGAATCAATTAGTAGTAGGTTAAATTATGACGGAAAAAATAGACGTGAATAAAAAAGAAAATGAAGTAGAACAAGCAGTTGAAGCGCCTAAAAAAGTAAATAAAGTTCGAAAAATTACGAATTACTTATTAATTACGGTCTCTGTTTTATTATTGTTTAGCATTATTTCAGATCGAGTGATTCCATTAACAGATAATGCCAGAGTAAAAGGTTATGTTGTCCCAATTAAACCCCAAGTATCTGGACAGGTTCTTGATATTTTAGTACAGCCTAATCAATTAGTTAAGCAAGGAGATGTGCTTGCTAAATTAAACCCAGTTGATTATCAAATTGCAGTAAAACAAGCAGAACAAAGCTTAGAAATAGCAGGACAAAATGTAGGGGCACAAACTGCAACGATTGCGTCTTCACAGGCAAGGTTAACGAGTGCAAACGTTGAATTAGAAAATGTGAAATTACAGTCAGCACGGATTCTTGAAATGGCTGAAAGAGGTGTCGTTTCTCAATCAGATGCTGATCAGGCTCGTGCAACGATAGCAACAGCACGAGCGAATGTGGCTAACGCCCGAGCCGATCTTGAAAAGTCGAAAAGCCAACTGGGTGCAGATGGTGAAGACAATAGTCAAATTAAAGCGGCATTGTTAGCTTTAGAACAAGCTCAAATTAATTTAGAGCGAACAGAAGTAAAAGCACCTACTGCAGGAGGAGTCTCTAATTTTAGTCTTTCTGAAGGTTTCTATGCCTCTGCTGGTCAACCGATCATGACCTTTGTATCAACAGAAAGTATATGGATTGAAGCTTATTTTCGTGAGAACAGTTTAGGCAATATTAAAGTGGGCGATGAAGTTGATATCGCACTTGATTTTGCGCCAGGAAAGGTGATTAAAGGAACGGTTTCTAGCGTTGATTGGGGCGTTGATTGGGGACAAAACAATCAAGCTGGGAAATTAGCACAAGCCAATAATCAAACTGGCTGGCTTCGCCAAACTCAAATGCTACCGATAGCTATTGAATTTGAACATTCACAAACCACAGGATTATTACGTATTGGCGGGCAAGCTGATGTGATTGTTTATAGTGGTGATAATATTGTTTTCAATACTATTGGTAAGTTGTGGATCCGTTTCGTGAGCTTGATGTCTTATGTCCGATAGCCTTATCGAGAATACTCGAATTCAAACGAAGATAATTCGATATACCGTTGGTGTTGGCTTAGCTGTATTTTTGGCCGCTTGGATTGATTGGCCACTTGCTTTTGTTGCGCCTGTATTTGTCGCTAAATTTTTAGTAGATAAACCAGAATTAAACAAAGAAACCATTTATGAACTAATGGTCGCAATGGTAATGACTATCGCGCTCGGATTGTTTTTAGCAAACGGTATTACTCAATACCCAATCCCAATGTTAATTATTATCGGGTTAATGATGTTATGGGGCTATTATTTATTTACTGACCCTAAGTGGAATTTGTTTGCAACAATATTGATTATTGCTGTATTAATGTTGCCTTTTATGGCGATATCAAATCCTGGAGTCTCTGTCTTTTTAGCGACAGGATTAAGCAGTTCAGGGGTTGTTGCAGTACTGATTTTTGCTTTTGTTCATATTTACTTCCCTGAGCCAGAATCAACGTTCTCAGGTTATCAACCTTCTCCATTATCAAAACAACAACGATGGCATGCGGCTTTTAGAGCGATGATTATTTCTTTTCCTGTTGTTTGTTTTTTCTTTATTTTTCAAATATCTGAAGCATTATTAACTATGATGTTTATTGCTTTATTATCACTAATGATCACGGGTGAAAAGTCCGTTAAGTTAAGTGCATTTTTAATTATTAGTAATAGCATTGGTGGATTATTAGCGATAGGCGTTTTTTCTATTTTAAGTCTTGTGCCAAACATTGCGTTTTACACTTTGTTTATTTCATTTGTGGCTATCATTATGGCAACACAAATTTACACTAAACCAGATAAAGCACCAATATATGCAACCGCATTTAGCACGGTACTTGTCTTGTTAGGCAGTACTTTAATGAGCTCAGGTGATATTGATAGCAATATGTTGATACGCATATTTCAATTATTTTTAATTGGAATTTATATGATAGTAGTTTCTTTTTTCTTAGAAACTCGTTATTGGAAATTTTTAAATATGCAGGCTTAAGTGTGCATGTAAATAACAAGGTATGTTTATGAAATTTGAAACTGACTTTTCGAAACAGGCTATCGATGCATTTATTAAAATTGCAGCGATTGTGATTTTAGTTTATTGGTGTTTTTCCATATTACGACCTTTTATTTTACTTGTTGTATGGGGTGGAATTATCGCCACGGCTTTATATCCAGTCGTAGTGTGGGGGAATAAGAAATTTGGATTTAGTAAAGGTAAAATGAGTGGAGGGTTGGCGTTTATTGGCGTTGTGCTTTTACTTATCCCACTGATTGCTATTTCTACAGGGTTGTATACTAGTGGGTCGGAGTTAATTACGGGTTATCAAGATGGAACCATTTCTATTCCTAAGCCGGATGCAAGCATGGCTGATTGGCCCGTTATTGGTGAAAAAGCGTATGCATTTGGTATTCAAGCATCATCTAATTTAGAAAGTGTATTTTTGAAGTATGGAGAGGAAGTTAAAGCGATTGTAAGCAAGCTAGCTTCACTTGTCGGGTCACTTGGTGGTGGATTCATTCAATTTATAATCTCAACTATTATCGCAGGTGCTTTCATGGCAAATGCAGATAAATGTGAACGTGCATTTATTTTAATCGCGGACAGATTAACGGGTGAACATGGCGAAGCATTAACCACACTGTCGAAAACGACAGTTAGAGGGGTTGTACAAGGCGTAATTGGTGTTGCTCTCATACAATCAATTATGGCAGGTATAGGAATGGCTTTTGTTGGCGTTCCTGCGCTTGGTTTATGGATGCTGCTTGTTATGCTTGTGGCTATAATTCAACTTCCTCCCATCTTGGCTTTACTTCCGGTAATTTTTTACGTGTTCAGTGTAGATACAACGACAACGGCGGTTATTTTTCTTATTTGGTGCATTATTGTCAGTGGTAGTGATGCAGTATTAAAACCAATGTTATTAAGCCGTGGTTCTGATATTCCAATGCTGGTTATTTTATTAGGAGCATTAGGAGGGATGGCAATGTCAGGTATTGTAGGTTTATTTGTTGGCGCAGTTGTTCTGAGTTTAACGTATCAGCTATTTACGGTTTGGTTAGACAGTGAAGCAAAAGAGGATTAAAGATGAAGAAAGTGTCAAGAGATGACAATTTTTACTTCTTATTTTTTGCTTTATTAGGCTTGTTATTTACTAGCGCAATGATGCAACAATTATTTGAAGAGGGGCAAAAGATGATTTTGGCTCTGATCATTGCCTGCTTAGCACTTTCAATTGTCGGTGTAAATCATAAACAAACCTTTTATCGTAGCTGGTATGGGTTTCTATTAACTCTTGCTGGTATTTCAGGAGCCTTTTCATTTTTTGAAGGTTATGATTTGTCATTAGTGACGTTAATAGCGCTGTTATTTTTTCTACTCTCTCATACTTACGCAGCATTAAAACAAGTTATGTTAACTGATTATGTTAGCCGAAATCAGATTGTAGGTTCGGTTTGTGTTTATCTTTTACTTGGGGTGTCGTGGGCAATTATTTATCTTATTCAAATAGAGCTTTTTCCGCAGTCATTCTATGGGATTGAAGATAAAGCTTGGATTGATAACCTCTTTGAAGTTATTTATTTTAGTTTTATAACACTAACAACGGTGGGGTATGGTGATATTTCTCCTGTACTACCTATACCTAAGTTTTTTGTTTTTCTTGAGTCACTTACTGGAAGTTTTTATCTTGCGATAATGGTTGCAAGCCTAGTGAGCAGTCGATTAAATCAATCAGATAATCACCGTTAATTCAATTCTTATCTTATAAGATGCACCGCGTTATTTTTATAAGGTAACGTGATGCATACAGTATTTATATTATTAACTCATCACATAGCTATACGTTTTCTTACTTGCCCAAACAATCCCTTTAAAAATATTTAAGCATGATCTTATTACGAACTGTGAGATAGAAAGACTTAACTCTTTAGCAACTTTTAATATGTGATAGAAATCAGAGTGTTTAAAATCATTGATTGTCATTTTAGTATCCAACGTAAGTGGCATCCGAACCAGGGTAGAAGTCATTTGATTGAGAGAATAATACGTTGAAAATGGAAATAATAATTACCATTTAGCGCCAATGACGAAAGATTTAGTCAGTTAATATGAAAGTGCATGTAACAAAAATGGCGACCGCATAGGACGCCATTTTCATTATTACTCTTATTTCGATCTCTAGGTTTATATATTACGCTTCTCTGTTTGCTTCGGCTTCTGCAAGCTCATAACCACGCATAGTTAAACCACAAAGCATCATAGGAACGGCATTGTAGATTTCTACAAATTCATCCAAGCCTTCAATGCCTTGTTCTTTTAGTGTATTTAGTGCTGTTTCTGGATCAAAAAGCATACTTATTGATAATAATACACCACCAAGTAGAGCGTTATTTTCACTCTCTTCAGGCATTAATGTTTCCCAATCATCACGAGTTAATTGCCAACCTTGTAATAAACCTTCAGAAAACTGGCGAGTATGCGTAGTTATAATTTCTTCGTCATCAAGTTGACAAGCTTCAGGCCATTGCCATTTACCAGCAAGGAAACCTTCGCGGTAGTCATTCCATAAATTAACAACAGCATTAGCATATGCTTCTAATTCTTCAGCGGTGGTGAAAGGAGATACTTCTTCTCCACCCCATAAAAAAGCTAACCATTCATTTGGGTTAATAAGGTTTGGAGCTGCTGCCATCGCAGCAACAAATCCTTGCGTTTGCGCTTCAGTAAGTAGTTTGTTTTCTAATTCAGGGTTTGAAAGAATTGCCGTAAGTGATAAAGACATAATGTTCTCATTTCATTCAAAGTTTCCACTATTGTATCAAGAACTTTTAACATTGTCTGAACAGAAATATTGCCTTAATTTTTAGTCATCAATTAAGTTATTTTTTTGTGAAAGTTAATTACGAATTCTAACAAGTAGCTGATTAAACTGATTTTAAATTAAAAATTAGCTGTAAATTTACTACATCGTGTTAACTTCGAGATCTAATTCTAATTAAGTTGTGTTTTAATAGTGATAATTACTGCTACATTGGGTTGTTGTAGTTCGTATGACTGTAATTTAAAACTTAACTAGTGTTATTAACCTTATATTTTTTTGGAGATGGACTGAAATGTCTAGAAAAGGGCCATTTAGTATTCGCAATGCTGCGGCTGATACATTTGCAATGGTGATTTTTTGTTTTATTACGGGCATGTTTATTGAAATGTTAGTTTCTGGGATGACATTTGAGCAATCATTAGCTTCTCGAACCTTATCTATACCAGTGAATATTGCTATCGCATGGCCTTATGGTGTGTTTCGGGATTTTATGTTGCGTCAAGGCTCTCGAGTATCGTCAGCCTCTTTCATGAAAAATCTTTCAGACTTAACTGCATACGTCTTATTTCAGTCTCCAGCTTATGCTGCAATTTTATTTACGGTAGGGGCTAGTACAGATCAAATTATTACTGCCGTTTCAAGTAATGCCGTTGTTTCGTGCGTGATGGGTGTTTTCTATGGCTATTTCCTTGATGCTTGTCGTAAAGCGTTTAAAGTTCCTGGATATACCCGAAAAGCACATTAATGAGTTCGGTATCTAACTTTTAAAGCCAGCAACTTTTTGTTGGCTTTTCATCTTTAAATTTTTAGATTAGATAATGTAAATCCTAAGTTTAATTGGTTTGATTGGTATATCGACAGTTTCTGCATATCGTTATCTTCAGAAAAAGAGTAGAAACAAGAGGCTAGTGACGGTGGTTAAAGCCTAATATGTAGGCTTTAATGCTTATATTCCGACCAAGAAGAGTGAAAATAGAGCAAACAGGAAGGCGAATGAAAGAAAGGCCTTGACCATTCCCTGCTAAATCATTAAATTAGCGCTCGTTGTCTCGAAAAGAACAACAATTTGGTGAGTTGTCCGAGTGGCTGAAGGAGCACGCCTGGAAAGTGTGTGTATGGCAACGTACCGAGAGTTCGAATCTCTCACTCACCACCACATTTGAAACCCTAGCAGAAATGCTGGGGTTTTTTCGTTTTAAGCCCCTAGAAACCTTTGTTTATACTTCCTCGCAATAAATACTTTTCAAACATTAATCTTTTATTTTGATCTAAAAAGCAGCGAATAACGTAGAATTTCGTAATATTCAAAAAATAGAGAATGGTATGTATCAGTTAACGATTTTTTATGATGGAACTTGCCCGTTGTGTGTCAAAGAGATGAATGCACTTATTGCGCAAGATAATAAACAAAAGATTAAAACAATTGATATCTATAGCGAAGAGTTTTCTGCTTATCCGCAAATTGACGCTAACGCTGCAAACACCGTTTTGCATGGGTTAAATGCAAATGGTGAGCTCTTTCTTGGATTAGATGTAACGTATAAAGCGTGGAGTTTAGTAGGGAAAGGTTGGCTCTATGCTCCATTACGTTGGCCTGCTATCAAGCCAGTTGCGGATTGGTGTTATCTTCGTTTTGCCAAAAATCGTTATCGCGTTTCATACTGGTTAACGGGATCCTCGAGTTGCAATAAAAACAGTTGCTTAAAATAGTATTGTGAATTTGGCGTAACTCATGTGAGGGGATGTGATGAAAATCTTGATTGTTGGGGGAAATGGAGGAATTGGGTTCGCGATGCTGCAAGAGAGTCTTACCAGATTTTCTGATGCTCAGGTCCATGCAACTTACCGACAAACTAAGCCACAGTGGCACCATGCACGAGTGGTTTGGCACAAAATTGATGCGAGCAGTAATGAAGACGTGAAATCATTGAGTGAGCGATTCGATGATATTGATTGGGTTATTAATTGTGTTGGCATGCTACATACTCCAGATAAAGGGCCAGAGAAAAATCTTAGTGCAATAGATGAGGCGTTTTTTCAACAGATGATGACCATTAATACGCTGCCTACCTTATTATTAGCAAAGTACTTTACACCAAAATTGAAACGGGCAGATAAACCTAAGTTTGCGGTTATTTCAGCTAAGGTTGGTAGTATTTCAGATAATCAATTGGGTGGATGGTACAGTTACAGAGTATCAAAGGCCGCTTTAAATATGTTCATCAAAACCATGTCAATTGAATGGCAGAGAATGATAAGAGAAGGGGTGGTATTAGCCCTTCATCCTGGAACGACAGATACCGCATTATCTGAACCTTTCCATAGGAATGTCCCTAAAGGGAAATTATTTACTCCAGAGAGGGTCGCACATGATCTGATCGGTTTGATAGAATCAAGTACACCGCAAAAGAGTGGTTCATTTTTGGCTTATAACGGAGAACAATTACCTTGGTAGTGTTAAATGATCGATAAGACTGTTTTCATTGCAGTGATATACCGATGATTTATCACTAATTAAAGTAATATATGTATTTAGTTTTTTATTTCGCTATAAAGCTTATCCAGAACAGCGTAGGATCAAGGTAACTTTAGATAATAATTAGGTTTGGGTTTCGGCTCACTAAGATAAAAACCATGAAATTAACAGAGAAACCATCACTTAACCACGCGTTACTTATTTCTATTTGCACACCGCAATTCAAAGGTGATGAAGCAAAAGAATCCCTTGCAGAGCTTGGACGATTAGTGACAACTTTAGGATTTAAAGTTGTTGGTACACAATCACAAAAACAAAGCTCAACCCAACGAGTGAATGTATTGGGTGCAGGTAAACTGGCTGAAATCGCGCACATTACGGGTAATCAAGGCGAAAATGATGACGCAGACACTGAAGACTTCTTTGATGAAACAGACTTTGGTGATGTCCCGTCGGAAAATTTACCTTTTGGTTGTGCTGATGTGGTGGTTTTTGACTGCGATTTAAGCCCGTCACAGTTACGTAATGTAGAAAACCAATTAGGTGTAAAAGTCTTTGACCGCACCGGTATCATCATTGAAATATTCAGTCGCCACGCTCGTACTCGAACCGCTCGATTACAAGTTGAAATGGCTCGCCTTAATTATGTAGCTCCACGATTAAGAGAATCTACCATTGGTGATAACGAACGCCAAATGGGTAAAGGCGCAGGTGAAACAGATCTAGAATTAGATCGCCGTAAAGTGCGAGATCAATTAGCTGAATTACGTCGAGAGTTAGAAAGTGTTCAAAGTGAGCTGAAGGGCCGCCGTAAACAGCGTTCAGAGCTTTTCTGTGTTGCTTTAGTTGGATATACCAATGCCGGCAAATCATCCATGATGCGAGCGCTTACAGGGAGTGAAGTACTAGTAGAAGACAAACTTTTTGCCACCCTTGATACTACTGTACGTGCACTATATCCAGTTACTCAGCCTCGTATTTTAGTATCAGATACTGTTGGGTTTATTAAAAAACTACCTCACGATTTGGTTGCATCATTCCACTCAACACTAGCGGAAGCACATGATGCTTCATTATTGTTGTATGTTGTAGATGCGTCTGATGCGTCTTTCCGCACACAACTTGATGTTGTGCATGAAGTATTAAAAGAAGTAGGCGTAGAAGACGTTAAGAAGCTACTTGTGCTTAATAAGTCAGATCAATTGACGGTTGAGCAACAAGAAGAGTTAATGGAAGAATTTCCCGATGCGATGATGACATCAACTCGAAATCCTCTTGATATTGCGGAACTGCATAAGTATATCGTTGACGTTTCTCAACATGAAATGATTGAGGAAGACATCATTGTTCCTTATACCGCAAAAGGTATCATTGGTGAAATTCGTTCAAGCATGAGTGTCGTTAAAGAAGAATATGAATACAGCCATATTAAACTGACGGTACGTTCAAGTGCGATTGACTTAGCAAGGCTGAACAAACTGATGTCTAATTTATCAGAAGATAATGATAGCGAGTAATTCCATGTTTGAAGTTAAAAATGTTGAATATCTAGGTGATAATAAAAATGCCATTCGTGAAGTTCGTGATACGGTCTTTATTAAAGAGCAACAAATAGACCCGGAGATTGAGTTTGATGGGTTAGATGAGGTGGCAGTGCATGCACTTGTTTTATTTGATGGTAAAGCGGTGGGTACTGGACGAATTTTAGACGATGGTCATATTGGTCGCATTGCAATTATTAAAGAGTTTCGTGCAAAAGGCTTAGGCTCTAAAATTGTACTGTCATTAATAGATGAAGCAATAGAAAAGGGCTATGATCGAGTGTATTTAGGCTCTCAAAAGCACGCTATCGACTTCTATACTAAATTAGGTTTTCAACCCTACGGTGAAGAGTTTATTGAAGCGGATATTCCTCATTTATCGATGGAAAAGCGATTAAATAATTAACATCATGTGTGGATTCATTCGAATAATAGGCTCATTGTCATTAAATGAATATTAATGGTGGGAATAGGTTTTTATAGTAATAAAAAAGCGCATTATGTTGAATGCGCTTTATATAAATAGATACTAACTTAGTAATCGCTGTCGCTTGGTTCAATAAAAAACTCACCATCGATGGTTTCAGCAATTTCTAGAATTTTCACAATCTCACCATTAATCGTGATGTTTGCTAGGCGGACAGGATCTTCATCATAAGGATGGAAGGGCGCCATTTGTAATTCGATACGGTATTCTTCGTCATCAGGACCTTGGAACCAACCTTCACCAAACTCAAGATCAATTTCATCGCCTTCTTCTGGACAAGTATGATAAGCCGAAA
Organism: Aliivibrio sp. 1S128; assembly: GCF_001691065.1. Taxonomy (NCBI): domain Bacteria; kingdom Pseudomonadati; phylum Pseudomonadota; class Gammaproteobacteria; order Vibrionales; family Vibrionaceae; genus Aliivibrio; species Aliivibrio sp. 1S128. The sequence continues at coordinate 113,407 of NZ_MAJV01000102.1, forward strand.
CAATTAGGGCACCTTCAAAATTAAGGGTGATTGTTTCGCCCCATTCAACAACGTATTGTGCATCTTCCATTGTAATTACTCATAAAGAATTCTTAGGGTGTATTGTATCGCTATGAACCCTAAGAACCTAATGTTAATACAAGATAGAACTAATTACTCTCCAGCGACCATTGGTCGATGTTGACGCAAACTTGCTAGTAACATATAAATTGCTGTTGCTAGCAAAATAGCAAATAAGTAGCTCATTAAGCCTTCAGCAGTATTCATTAAGGTATTTGCGAGTACTGGGCCACATACAGAGCCAATACTGTAACTAAATAACATAACTTGTGTTGCAGATACAATGTAAGACTCATCTAGCGTATCGCAGCCTAAAGAAATGGCAATTGGATATAACGCAAACGCAGCCATACCTAATAATACCAATGCAGTCGCTAAGACCGCAGTGCTATCACTTAATGTGGTTAAACCAATTGCAAATACACCTAGCACACAAAATAACGCCATTAACAAGGTTTTGCCTAAATGCTTAGATAAGTAAGACACAAGAGGTTGAACGGCCATGCCACCAAGAACAACCAGTGCCATTAAGCTACCAATTTGAGTGATATTGATGTTTCTGTGTTTTAGTTCTAGAGGCATTAATCCATAAACGGCGCCAAGTAAAAGACCAGAAACAACACAGCCCATGATAGAAGCTTTGTTTAATTTTAGGATTTGTTTTAGGTTTAATACATTGTGGTGTTGGATTTGTGGTTGAACACCTTTCCCAAATACTAGGCAAGCAATTGCCATCATGATTAAGCCAATGATCATGTAATAAGGAAGTAATCCGTCAATACCGATAAAGCCAATTCCTAGCTGTCCTAGAGATGAACCACCATAAAGTGCACCCATATATAAACCAAGGCGTTTTGGACGACTTTCAGCATCGCCAATTAATAACCAAGATTCAACGACAACAAATACGCCAGCTACAGCAATACCAGCAATAAAACGAACCGTCATCCATACCCATTCCACAGGAGCTGCAGGTAGAATGATGATCGTTACCGCTAATAAGCCTAAAAAGAGAACAAAAGCATTTTTATGGCCAAGACGAGCCACAAAAGGTTCGATAAGTCCTGCCCCAACAAGTAAACCGGCATAGAAAGCACTGGCTAACCAACTGGCATATTTTGCCTCCATTCCGTACTGACTTAACATCAATGGGATAAGACTCATTAGGTATCCTGATGCTATAGCAAATAAAGAAAGAGCAACCACAGGGGTCAGTAGACCAGCTTGTGATTGAGTTGATGTAGTTGTGTTCACCGCAGTGCCTCAGAGTTATGAATAGGAAGTAGATTTTCCGCGACTATGAGGCTAAAAAGAAAGCAAGTAAAACGAGCAATTTTTCTTGTAAGGATAAAATTTACTCATCAATAACGACGGTAATTTAAAGAAAGTGAATCAATGAATATTGGCTTGAAATTATAGAAGAAAGAGAGGGGAATAAGACAGTTTATAGCAATTTATATCAGGAAAATAAGGCAAACATAGGGCATCATCTATGATTAAGAAGTAATGCCCATTTTACATCGAACCAAAGTTGGTTATTGGTTACGTTTTTTTTCTAATTGTTGGTTGACGATTAAAGCAATAAGAATCAATCCGCCGCCCAGACTTAAACGTAAGATATCCGCATCACGATTCCAAATTAATAGATTTACAAGAATGCCCGCAGGGATCAATAGATTATTCATTACCGCTAATACACCGACATTGACCAACGTTGCCCCTTTATTCCACATGAAATAACCAATCCCAGAAGCTATAGTGCCTAAATAAACCAACACACCCCATTGAGTTGTTGTTGTCGGGAGTTTTTCGCTATTACCAAACAGGGCGTAACAAACACAAGCGACGATCAAGGCACCAATAAAGAAGAATCCAAATACGGTCTTTTGCTCAATTTGTTGATCTTTCATTAGCCTCTTATAGCAAACTTGGCCAGTAGCAAAACAAAGATTGGCCGCCTGAACGGTTGCAAAGCCTAATAGAAATCCTGAATCGATACCATTGTAGCGAATGGCTACGGCACCAAGGGTGGCAATAACTGCGCTGATCATAAAGTGAGGATGAAATTTACCTTCAAAAGCATCATTTAATAGCGTGATATAAATAGGCGTCATCACCGTAAATAATAAAACTTCTGGAACGGTGAGATAGAGAAAAGATTGGTAATAAAACACATACATCAAGCCGAGCTGAATTGCTCCAATCGCCATTAGTTTAATCGCGATAGGCAGTGGCACTTGTTTAGGGCGTAAAAAAGGAAGAAAAACGACTGTTGCTAACCCAATACGCATCAAAACAGAGAACCAAGCATCAACTTGGCCTGCTAAGTACACGCCGATTAAGCTAAAAGAGAACGCCCAAAGTAGGGTGATAGAAAGTAAATATGACATGATTCATCCATTAATATAAGCAATAGATGCATTCTAAATGAGATTAACTATCAGTAAAGTAAAAGGTAACAAAAAAGGCCGAAAAACAGCCTTAATATATTGATAACAGTTATAGATAATGTAATGCAGATTCTATACGAATGTTATTTTTGACTGCTACGGTAGAAATCCCATGCATTAACTACTTCACCTGTCTTTAATGTACAGTCACTACTATCTAAGTTGTAAGCACCTTCTTGTTCAATACAATAGGCCGCTGCTGGATTCGGTTTTCCGACAGGCTTTGTCATGGTATGTTTTTGGCTTCGGTAGTATTCCCACGCATTAATAACATCACCATTATTTAATGTGCAGTTACCTGAGTCTAGGTCGTAGGTACCACGCTCTGCACAAAATTCTGCAGCAGGGTTTGCCATGTCAACCTTTGCTGGTTCTTTAGGTTCCGTTGAGCTGCAAGCAGCAAGAGAAAGAAGTAGGCCAAAAGCAATGATTGTTTTCTTAAACATAAAAAATCCTCGTAAATATAATGGTATTACTGACAGTCTTGACTGAAGCTGCCATGTTGGGCTGGTTGAGTCATTTTAAATTTACCTTTTAAGCTTCTGAACACTTTAGTATTCCAGATTTGACCATCATCTAATTCAAAATCAATTGCGTAATTAATGCCGTTAACCATTTGAGTTTTTACATCTAGGATTTGTTTCAGTTTTGCTGACGTATTCATCATACTTAGTACGTGATCTAATGCGGCTTTAACGTCAGGCGTGACAGAAGAGGTTACCCAACCTCCTGCCATTCCATTGTCAACATTGCACAGTGGATTGGTATTATCAGAAGAGAGTGTTGGAGTTTGTTCTGTTTGCTGAGAGCATCCTGCTGTGAATAGTAAAATTGAAGATAGTGTAAGTATCGTAAATCGTTTCATTTAATACCTCAGAAGAATGCATGAATAAATGGTGATAAATAAGAGTAATAATTTAGTACGGAAGGGGAGAGGATTCCAAAGGAAATTATTGTTTTATGCTTTACTTCTCATAATCAAAGCAATTTCTCATCTTAAATAATGCGTTCTTTCAGTACTTTTTCTTTTTTGTTTCAGTGAATAGGCGATGTATTTTTGGCAGAGCTCACGGCTATCATGGCTATTTATATTATTAACAGTAATAAAGATGTTATTTGAGTGTAAATTTATTTACTATTAGATGTTTGTTTTATAGTTGTGAATGAGAGTATGCCACGTAGATCTGATAAAAAATTATTAACCTTGATCTCCCTTATGCCAGTAGTCTTGATCGGTATTTTTACTTTTATCTTGAATGCGGTGGTTATTCATGAAAATAAAACAAAGGTTGAAACGTTAATTACTTCTCTACACAGTGAGTCGATAGAGAAAGAAAAAGATCAGATTGAACATCAAGTTGATACCATTCTTCAACAGATCAGTTATCAACAAAATTTAACGGAAGAAACCTTAAAGCGTTCCATTAAATTGCGGGTTGATGATGCCTATTCTACGTTAAGCTTTATCTACCAAAAAAATAAAAACAAACCTAAAAGTGAAATTATTGCTTTAATTTCTGATGCATTAAGGCAATCTCGCTTTAATGATGGTCGCGGCTACTTCTTTATTTATGGTATGGATGGAATTAATTTAATGCATCCTATTTTTCCCCATTTAGAAGGGGAGAACTTGTTGCAAACTAAAGACGTTCGCGGAGCCTACCCAGTTAAAAATTATATAAAAATGATGAAAGATAAAGGCGAAGGATTTAGTCGTTGGTGGTATCCAAAACCCGATGTAAAAAACGTCGAATTTGAAAAAATTGGTTATGCAAAATGGTTTAAACCATTAGATTTCTATATTGGTACCGGTGAATACATCGTTAATATTGAAGAAGATATTAAACAAAAACTGTTAGCTTGGATTTCAGAAGTCCGCTTTGGTGATCATGGTTATATCTTTTTACTTGATCAATATGGCAATACATTAGCCCATTACAATAAATTGAAAATTGCGCCTAATAAATACACGAAGGAATCACCTAATCAAGGGCCACTTACTCAACGTATACTTGCCTTAGCTAATCGTGGTGGTGGTTTTATGCAATATATCAGTGCATTTAAACCGGGGACATCAGAACAAGCAGAAAAACTCAGCTTTATTAAAGAATATCATGAATGGGGTTGGGTTCTTGGTGCTGGAGTTTATACCGATGAAAACAAACTACTTTTAGAAAAAAAAGAGGCGCTGTTACTAAAGCAGAATAAGATGGAGTTAACAAAAATACTGTTACTTACCTTAAGCTTAGCTCTTGTTCTTACCATGCTATCTTTGGGCGTGAGTAAATACATAGGAATGCGTTTTAATCAGTTTAAACGACGAATTAAAAGTGATTTTACCCTATTAGAAAAAACAAAAAATAAGATGCAATACATGGCGCTGCATGATGAATTAACGCAGTTGCCTAATCGTGTTTTATTAGAATCAAAAATAGAGCAAGCTATCCAACAAGCCAAAGAAGCAAAGCAATATTTAGCGGTAATGTTTGTTGATTTGGATGACTTTAAAAAAATAAATGACCGTTTTGGCCACGAAGTTGGGGATCTTTTATTAAAGTCGATTAGTCATAAATTTGATGAATTACTTTATAACGATGAAATAGTCTCGCGATTTGGTGGCGATGAATTTGTTTTTTGTATTCCATCGCTTAACTCAAAAGAAGAAGCGGAGCAAAAAGTAAAGACAATACAATCTGTATTTAAAGAAAGCTTTGCTATTAATGGGAAATCGATTAACACCAGTTGCAGTATCGGTGTCGCCATGTACCCAAGTGACGCAGATACCTCACTCGATTTGATTTCTAAAGCTGATATTGTGCTATATAAGTCAAAAGCTAAGCGAAAGGGTTCGGCTTTGTTTTTTGATCATACGATTGATGCACAAGTAAATTATGAGTTTAGTCTAGAAGAAGAGCTTCGCACGGCACTCAGTAATAATGAAATATCGGTTATGTATCAGCCTCAAATTGATATTGAGACGGGTGAACTATATGGGGTAGAAGCATTATCTCGTTGGCATAATAAAACGTTAGGCTTTGTCTCTCCTGTCGATTTTATAGCGGTTGCTGAAGAGATTGGTGGCATTGATGCGATAGGTGATTTTGTATTACAACGAGCCTGTGAAGACATTTTAACACTGATGGCTAATGGACTCGGTGCTGTGATGGTCTCTGTGAATCTGTCACCTAAACAACTTATTCAGCCTGATTTTATTCAAAGAGTAACAGCGATTGTCGATACCACCGGCATTGATATCTCCAGAGTTACTTTAGAGATAACAGAGAATATTCTCATCAGTGATTTAGAGGAAGTATCCCCAATACTTACACAATTACAACAGCTTGGGTTTGGGATCTCATTAGATGATTTTGGCACGGGTTATTCATCTTTAAGTTACTTAAATATATTACCGATCACTGAGATAAAAATTGACCGCAGTTTTATTAATAGTTTGTTTATCAATCAACAAAGTGAAACCTTAGTCAAAGCGATCATTGCAATCGGCGCATCGTGCCATATGAAAGTGGTTGCTGAAGGCGTTGAAACAAAAGAACAGTTGAATAAGTTAATTGAATATAAATGCGATTTGGTTCAAGGCTATTATTTTGATAAACCACTTTCTATTCATGACCTTTGTATTAAATACTCGGTGAATTCATTGGTATAACTAAAAAAGAGCAGCGTATTATGGCTGCTCTTTTAGTTTCTATTACTTAACGCTTAACGGAATTAAAGGTTACACACCTTTGTCCAGCTTCCATCACTGCCAGGAGCAGCCGCTGTCCACCAATTCGCTTGGTAGATCACATTGTTGTTGATCACTTTGTCACCCGTGTTTGCATGGCTTGGATTACCTGCCCAATCTTTTTGTGGAAGATCTGGATAAGTCACTAAGCCTGTTGCATCACAGCCCGCATCAGGTGTTCCTCCACTATCACCATCACCTGGATTTCCACCAGTAGAGAGGTCAGCCAATGGTAGATCTGGTTGCTCAAACTTAAAGGCATAATCAACATTATTGATTGTCACTGTATAGTTTGCAGGACCGGAAATAGGTAGGTAATAAACCATATCTAATTCATACACGCCGCCCGCAGGCAGAGCTTTCCAAGCGGGTAGCGTAAAGGCAACACGGTGCATGGTGCCATCGAAGCCACCGATGTTATCTGCACGAGTATGACCAGAAGCAATTACCTGTAAACCACCACCTGATTGATCTTTTGCATTATCAGGTGCCGAGACTGGAATATCGAATTGGAACTCAGTTCCTCCAGGAATATCTTGTCCAGTATTGTTGGTAAAGTTGATTTTTGGATTGATTGGGTAGTTTTTATCGCCTACTTTAAATCCACCGACACTTACCGCAATATCAACGGTTTCGGATGGAATTGCTCCAGTAGCTACCGTATTACCATATGGCGTTGCAGATTTAAATTTCTCATAAATTGCTTTTGTCATGGTGTTACCCATGTGGTACTCACCATTACCCGTTTGACAAGCCGCTTCTGTTGCATCAACAGACGTTCGGTTACCATTAGCATCTAGAACATAACAGCTGTAATCGCCCGCGAGTTCCCAGAACATGATACCACCGATTTCTTGGTCAATAACATAGTCAGCTTTTACGTTAATAGAGTCTTTATCTTCGGTAGATAGGAATACTTTTTTCTCTGCATTCCATAACCATGGGGCTACAGCGACATTATCGTAATGACGAGTGTAAGTACCTACTAGTTGGTCTGCTGGATCATTCGCAGGGTCTAAGCCATAGATATTTGCGTAGGAACCAAAGATGCCTTCTTGAAGGTTTTTAGCATGCCACATAGGGTTAGAACCTGCGCCCATTTCTTGACCGTATGAGTTCTTATCGTGCCACATGTTATCGATACCTAACGCACCGTAACCACAATTGTTTTTCTCACCCTCACCAGTACCCGCATCACATTGAGCTTGATCTGGTAATGGAGCTCGACCCCATAAACCATTCTCACCGCCAGTCACGCCTTGCCAACCACGAGTATAATAAGGAACACCAATATTGATACGACCTGCAGGCATTGAACCGCGGAAGTAGTGATAAGCCCAGTCAGTATTTAAGTAACCAATACCACCATAAGCTTCAGTATCATAAACGTTCCACTGAGCTAATTCTGAATCTTTACCTGTATCATACAATGCCGCATTATGGCCAACATGGTCATTCCAAGCACCGTGTAAGTCATAAGACATGATATTTACGTAATCTAAGTATTGAGTAACATCAAAGGTTTCCATACCACGCAATAAATAACCTGAAGATGGTGCAGCAATGGTCAGCATATAATGTTGTCCATCTTGGGCTGAAACAGCATCCAGTTTTTCACGAAGTGTTTTCATCAATATTTGGTACGATGCCCATAAATATTGACGACGAGGTTCCATGAATGCTTTATCGTCTGGATTGCCAGCACCAGCCATAGAAGTAGGGTATTCGTAATCAATATCTAAGCCATCAAATTTGTATTTAAGCATCATTTCAACAGCAGAGGCTGCAAATTTCTCAATACCTGCGTGGTTGATGCTGCCATCAGCATTGGTTGTCATGCTATAGAAGCCACCATCAGCAACACGATTACCGTCAGCACCAAAATGACCACCAGTTTCAGCCCAACCACCAATAGAGATAAGTGTTTTAACGCCGTGTTTTTCTTTCGCCGTTGCTAATGCACCAAAGTGGCCTTTAAAGCCAAGTGTAGGGTCAATTTCAACTCCTGCCCACTCTTTACCTGTTGCCGCATTATTTGGATCGGTAACATCACCAACATTAACCTTGCCATCAGAACCAATACTCACAAATGCATAATTGATGTGAGTTAATTGCTCCCAAGGGATATCTTTAACTAGGTAGCTGTTTTGTTCATCGCCACCATCTCGCCAGCTTGTGAAGTAACCAATAACACGACGAGGGTGGTCAGCTCCCATTAACTCACGACCTTCTTTGTCATAAGTAGTACAGTAAGGAACGGTAATACCTTCTGTTTGGTATAAACCATCAGGGCGGCAATTATCCGCAATAGGAAGAGAGCTAGTTACAGTTAACGTAGATGAGGCTGAATTAGTAGAAGCCCCTAAGTTATCAGTTGCTTTTGCATAAACAGACAGTGAACCTGCGGCAGTTGTTTTATATTGTAGTGTGTAAGGTGCAGTAGCGGCAGTACCAACAAGAGCGTTGTTGATATAGAAATCAACTTTATCGATTGTGCCGTCAGAATCTGTTGCGTTAGCCGTTAGTGTTACTGTTGCACCAAGTTCTACACTTGATGCAGATAAGCTTAAACTTGCTGTTGGTGCAATATTGTCAGTTGGAGTCCCTGTTACTGCTACCACAACAGAGCTTGTCGTGCTGACTGCACCTTTATCATCATAAGATTGAGCACTGAAGGTATGAGATCCTTCAAGAGCAGTCCAAGCAGCACTATAAGGGGAGTTAGTTGATGAAGCAATTACAGAGCCATCAACAGAAAAATCAACGCGAGATACTGAACCATCACTGTCAGATGCGGAAGCGGTTAACGTAACGACATCACCAGTTACGATATTGTCAGTAGAACTAGGGGAGGTTAAATCAACGATTGGTGCAACGTTTACTGCTTCACCAGAACAAGCGCCTAAATCTTGCCATGCACCCCATTCGCCAGCTGTCGCTGGGTCATTATTTTGAGTCCAATATTTAGCTTTGTAAGCGTTAGTGCCTTTTTTAACTTCTTCTCCACCGTTGTAAACTTTACTCGAATCCCATGTATCAAGAGGTGTGCAATCTACAGCCGCTTGAGCATTAAATGCCATTAAACAAGAAAGAGTTAAGGTAGAGAGGGTAAATTTATAATTATGTTTTCTTTTTAACTTTGAATGTTCCATTTCATATCCTTAAAGGTAATTCAAAACACCAATCAACTTTTTAATTGGTGTAAATTAAGATTAGAATAGAAATAAATATGTGCTAGGACCCATTTATAAATTACAGGGCAGGTCTCAATAAACCTTATTTTAATATGAGTAATTACATTTATTTTTGTATCAATATTGTCTATTTATTGTGCGGGCATGCGATTAACAGCTTGTACTGATAAATTCAAAGATAGGTGGCCTATTCACGTTTATTACTACGTTATATTTGATGTGGCAATTGTCTTGACTGTATTTTTTGCTTTTATGCATAAATGTAATAAAAGGTTTACCAGTATCATTATGAAAATACCGGTCAGATGGCGTTGTATCGTTAAATTGCGACTCAATGAAGGTTTGAGTCATTAAGTGATTCCACGCGTTAGCGGCATTGGCTTTTGGGTAACCATAAACAATGTGAATGTTATCACCTTCAATGGTGATAGCAATGCTCACTTGAGTATCTATACCAGCAAGAATGGTTTTAGGATGAAGTTGATTTGCTGCACCTGCATCTCTCCTTTTTAGACCTTGAAGCGCTGAAATACGAGCATCACTTTGCAGGTTAAGAGACTTACTGGCTGCTGTTACCGATAAAATACCGAGAATAACAATGACAATGAACAGTTCAATAGAGTAAAACCTTCTTGCTTCATGAATAGGTATCTTAGATAAGAGTACATATACTAGATTTAGAATGGCTTACAGTAAAGTGTAGATTTATAGGATTAATCAAGGATGAGAGATAAAACGAGAGGTTGGACTTTAAAAGCTTCAGATAGTAAAACGCCGCTAATAAAAGCGGCGTTTTAAATAGGTGGAAGCCCCAGCCACATCCCGGCACACACGTCACTCGCTGCGGCTGCTTCCTTCCGGATCTGACCGAGTTCACGAATTAGTGTTGCGGGAGGACCAGGGCCTCCATAGATTCTGTTGTTCCTGAGAACGAGATGGATTATTGAACATGCTCATTTAGATTGCAAGTGAAAATAATAAAAAACACACCAAGCGATCAATAAATAAGCATCTTGGTTCATTTTTAGTAAGTGTTGTGATTTTTATGTGTCTTAAATGTAATGTGTTGGCATGACTGTTCTATAACAGGGGTCATAATTAATTATAAATGTGGCTTCTTTACTATTTTTAAGGAAACGCATACTCAAACAATCCGTTGTTGTATCTTTATTATCTGCTCTTACGCTAGCTGGTTTTTTATACGCAAACGAATGAAGGAGCAATGTCGGTTAATTCAGTTATTACTTTAAAGTACGAAGAACAATTTTGGCACCATGCTGCACTATTCTCCATGTATTATACAAAAGGAATGAAAGTGATGATGGAGCGAATAAAATAAGACCGCTTATGAATTAAAATACGATATGTCAGAGGCCTTTTTTGTTTTTGGAAATGCAATTATGAATATGACAAAATGGCCACCTATCGTGAGCAAGTTTTACTTATGAGTTGTTTTGGAACGAATCTTATAGACACTAAAAATACCTTAGTAGACGTAGGTGCAGGTTATCGTTATTCTAAACGTCAGTGTTTTGATGTTTTTTTAAAGAAAAAATTAATAAAACATTTAGCTTTAATGATTGATGTGAAATACATTTATTATAGTGTTGTCACTATAGATGAAGCGCATGATGAATTTATAGTGTAATCAGTTTACATTACGATTTGTAGTTCCAGTAATATAAAAGGCAATTCTATTTTCTGTTGATTTAGGTATTGTTAAATATATGCATTTGGTTTTTATATTAATATTTTCAATGAGTTGTTACCGATAATTCGTGTATTTACACTAACTATTAGACTGAGGTCACTTATTAATACATATTAATTTGATACCATACAAAAGTAAAAATTGGAATTCTGAATGGTTGTATGATCTATAAACAAATAAAATACTTTATTGTTACTATCTTTTTGATCGGTATAACTCCGATATTTTATTTTTGGAGCTTATATCAAACTGAATTAAATACAATAGTATTCCAAAGGCAGAATGTCGCCAAACACCAGCTAAATTTTAGTAAAAAAGAAATTTATTCAATTGCTTCTGAGTTAGGTACATCGTTAAGATTATTATCTGATAACAGAATGTTATTACGATTTATTCAAGATCCTTCTGAAAAAAACCGAGCGCTATTAGAGTCACTGTGGTTACTAACCGTTACGAATTATGCTTATATTTCTCAAATTCGATTTATTGATATTGATGGCAAAGAAATATTTCGTATGGATGATGATGATAATCAAATTAGAATTAGCACCGACCACCGATCTCAAGATAAATCCCTGAGAGATTACTTTGCCTCTGTCCAAAAAATGCAGGCTGATGACCTTGTTCTTTTTGATATTGATTTAGACGTTGAACAAGGTCAAGTTGTTATACCTACTAGTCCATCATTGCGGATTTATACTCCAGTTGAAATGGGTGGGTTACGTGAAGGGTATTTATTCTTTAATGTGAGTATTTATGAAATTATTACTCAACTTGAAAGTTCTTTAGAGGGAAAAGGTAACGTTGAAGTTGTTAATCAAGATGGTTATTACTTAGCGTCAAAAAATAGGAATAAAACCTTAGGGCACCTTATTTCTGAACGTGAAAAATATAATATTTCACTTGAAAATCCAGAATTATGGAAAAAGATAAAGTCTAATGATTCAAGTATATTTTCAGATGAGAAAAACTTTTATACATTTTCAGACATTACGTTTGATGGTGTATCTGCTAGTCGTTCTTTTTCTTTAATATTGAGTCGTCCTAATTCTGTAAAAGTAGCTAATTTAGACCATAAATTGACGTTTATTATCTACGAATCGATTATGGTAATGATAGTTATCATTTTTATATCCGTGCTAATTGCCCGGTATATTGCAAAACACAGAACAACGAGCCTTGAAAGTCAGTTAGCCTTAGCTGCCCTTAATGGAATGTCAGCTATTGTTATTACAGACAGCAACAACCGCATAATAAAAGTAAATGATGAGTTCACTCGACTAAGTGGGTGGAAAGAAAACGAGGTATTAGGCCGTTTACCCTCAATGTTTCAATCTGGATTACATAAAAAAAGTTTCTATTCGTTAATGTGGAAAACGATTCAATCGAAAGGTTTGTGGGAAGGCGAAATTACGAATAAAAGAAAAGATGGTACGTTATTAACTGAGATTTTACGTATTCAAGCGATTTGTAACTACGATGGTAAAATGGAATATTTCATTGCATCTTTCGTTGATATTACCGCACGTAAAGAACTGGAAAACAGGCTCAGAGACTTAAGTGAAAAAGACGCTCTGACTCAGTGTTGGAATCGTCGTAAATTTGAAAGTGAATTTTCAGCAATTGTTAATCAAGAGCAACTAAATGAAGAAGTAAGTACATCTTGCTTAGCTATTGTCGATATTGATTACTTCAAACGAGTGAATGATAAGTATGGTCATGATGTCGGCGATAAAGTAATCACACAAGTGGGGCATATTTTAAATTCGGAAAGTAGAGAGTTTGATTTTGTTGCTCGTATAGGTGGAGAAGAGTTCGCTATTATCTTACCTAACACTACGTTAAAAGAAGCGGATGTAATTTTGAATCGTTTTAGAGTGGCAGTGCATTTATATGATGGTGTGAAAATTACCATTAGTGGTGGATTTACTGATATTTGCACTAGCAGTGAATCAAGTTACAAGCGTGCAGATCTTGCTCTATATGAATCTAAAGCATTAGGTAGAAATAAAATTTCTTGTTTTTCTTCTGAAGAGATGGGGGAAATTGCATAGAATAAATGTCGTAAATATTGATTTTATTTTCGATAAAATACAGACGTCATTTTTTGTAATAATGGCTTTTTGCTTTCTATTGCTTGTTCGATCTTTATTTCCTTGAATACGGATATTAGAGCTTTGAAATTAAGATTTCGTTCTGCAGGTACTGGCTTCATAGCCTGAAGAAGTAATTGATGTAGTTTCTTTTGTTCTTTTGTCCTTGCTTCTAGAGTCGCTTCTTTTTGTTGATAAGGATGGGTTTTAAGTAAAAGCTTGTAAAGTAAGATAGAAAGCGAATAAAGATCGCTTTTTACGGTTGGAGCATTACCTTGAAGTACCTCCGGTGCTGCATAATCACCAGTCCACGCATGGACTTGGTTGAAGTTAATGGCAAAATTATTATTGTCGGGGTTAATGTTTCTACTAATACTAAAATCAAAAAGATGCAATTCGTTATTGTCTGAAATAAGTATATTCCCTGGTTTTAAATCGCCATGTATAACCCCTCGTTTATGGCAATGAATCAAACAGTTGATTAAAATAAAAGCGTATTTTAATCGTGCGTCGTCAGGAATATCCTCGAAAGGAGAATCAAGTAATAAAGACAGTAATTCTCCTTTTACCATGGGCATGACAAGAAACCCACGTTGTGACTCTTCACATAAAGATAAGTGTTGTATTGGAACAATATTTGGATGTTGCAGTTGACTGGCTTGTAAGTACTCATTTACTAATAGTAAATCGGCATCATGATATTCTGCTGATTCACTATTCAATACTTTTATAGCGAATTCGTAGTGATCAAGACCAATGCTCTTAAGTAATAAGTCATCTACTTGATAAACGATCCCCATACCTCCAACACCAAGAACGCGTTTGATTTTATATCGACCATTAATGACTTTAGGGATTGGCTTTATTGTCTTTTTTTTAGTAAGAGAGCCCTCTTGCTCTAACTCAGAATCATCCGAAATAAATTGGTCGATATTAAGTTCAGTCATCGATGTGCCTTAATCATAATTGCAGATAAATTATCATTTGCTTCAGTGAGTAACACTTGCTCTTTTAAGTGGTAGCATCCCTTTAATGCACTAGGTAAGGCCATGCAAGCTTCTATCATCGCCGTACCTAGGTATTTATGTACACCATCACTAGAAAGTAGAAATGTATCTTGGTGCTGTAAGGGGACGATACAATGTTCAATGGCTAAATCATTTCCCATCCCGATAGCTTGCGTTAATGCTTCTCTACCATTTTGTTCGAGAGTATGATCTTTTGATATTTGATAAAGCTTATTATGTCTAAATAGATAGCAACGTGAATCTCCAGCCCAGATGCAAGCAATATGTCCATTATGAGCAATAAGCATACACACAGTACTACCAATAACCGCACTGTGTGAAAGCGTTTTTTCTTGACTTAAATGATGATTTACTTTGCATAACATTCGTTTTGCTTTTTCAATCTTTTGTTCTATTGTGCCGTATAGACGTTCAGATTGAAAAGCATCGGTGATCATATTACTGGCGATTTCACCATATTCATATCCTCCCATACCATCAGCAACGATCCAAAGTCCTTGTTCAGTAAAAGACAAAATAGCATCTTCATTTTTGTCTCTTACTTTACCTTCTTCGGAAAAATGGGCAGTTTGAAATTGCTGACTCATCCATTAATCCTTTTTGGCAGATAGAAGTTAGTTAATATCTTACGATTAAACGGATTTGGAGTACGATCGCTGTAAATTAAGTACTTTGCTTTCATGCCTTTATTTTCTAAATCAAGTTTAATGACATCATTGCCTCGGTATTTATTTACACTGAATTTATCTAATACCCTAAAAAATGCCCAAGGACCTGAGTTTTGTTGATTAACAACTTTTGTTCCACTTAAATCTTGAAGAACAAAACTGACATATTGACGTTGATTCGTTATAGGCCAAGTAAACCTTTTTTTCTGAATAGGCCCGTGACGATACGCAAACTTATTTTTCCCGTAATAGAATGTAGATTGGAGTGCGCTAGCGTCTAATTCAAAAGGAGCGATACGGAAAGAAACGTTGGCCTCTTTACCTTTAGAACCATAAAACATTTTTTGTATGGTTAACCCATAGTGATATTGATTTAAAAACGATTTAGACAACCCAAGCGAGTGACCATGTAATGTTTTTTGTTGAAATTTCCCTTTTTGCTTATTAACAAAAGAGGTTAAATAAACATCAAAGAAAGAATCAAGAATCCCTCCATTTTGGAAAAATTCATCAAAATCAGCAATATTCACATCATGATTACTGTTTTTGAATGGATAGCGTCCAGATAGGGCGACATCGTAGTGATTAACCACTTTATCGTTGTAGACCATTTGGATGTAATCACGAGAGTGACTTAGAGTGATACCCCAAGCGTTATTTGAGATTTGCTTCCACCATTGCTGTAATGGTTGAGGGAGTGTTTCTGCCATTACTCGAATGTCGTTTAATTCGTTTGGTATCCCTTGCATACGGTCGCGTGCAATCTTAAAAGCGGCTTGATCAGGATTAGGAGAGAATTTAACGATTGATAGGCGGCCACTAAGCTCATTGATAACAACTAATGCGTCTTCAAGAGGAATTGTCGCTTGGGATTTATCTGTTAGTAGTAAGTTTAATGGTTCAAATTGGTTGCTTACCGCTTTTCGTGCACTTTGTGATCGTTCCTCTACACTATGTAAACCTAGAGATGCTACTTTTTTAAGTTTACTATTAATAGGTAGTTTCTTCGCTGTTTTGGCAGCATTCGATGCAACTTGAGCCTGATCTATAAACGTAGTGTTTTCTCTAATTAAATTTAATAATTTTAAAACAGGCTGGCTAGAACCCGTCATATTAGCGATTTGAAGAATAGCTTCATCTATATTCTTCACTGGTTTGATTTGCAGTTGGTCAACCGCGTCTTTCCAATAGCGAATATAATCATGAAAATAAAGGTCTTCGACTTCAGCATACAATGCTCTTATCTCATTTGTACTTAAATCACTAGATAATCCTATTACCCAATTTTCATCAATTAATTGTTTAACTTGATCAAGCCCTTTATTTAGAAAAACACGTTGGTAGCCTTCTTGTGTGTATAAACCAGGGATTAGAGTATTGGTATGATTAAAGATATTTTGATTAGGTCCAAGATGGTCACTTATTTTAATATCTCTTAAATTCATCTCTTTTGCATCTTGTTTTAGTTGCTGGTAAACCAAAGATGATGTCGCGGCCTCTCTGAGATATTTACGTGATTTCGCCACTAAATTGTCGTTTAAAGAAACGGGTTCAAAACCAATATCCATTAGGTTTGAAAAGTGAACTTGTAAGGCATTTTGTTCAGTAGCTGAACCACTGTACAAATAGGACCAGTGTAATCCCATCCACTGTTTTAAGTAATTATCATCTAAGTGCTCATGGATGTTTAGCATTAAATATGCACGTAATGAGGGGGTGAGAAACTCTCGATTGTCTTGATTGTTGGTCACTTGGTATTCAAGTTCACTCGTTACTTTAGGTAGTAATAATTCAATCAATTGTTGCTGATAAGCCTTATTTGCAGTTTCTCTTAGCTGTTCACCTTGTTGTAACCCTGCGATATTTTCAGGGAAAGCATCTTCTGTTTCTGAGTACACTTGTGCTGCTTTTAGTAATGCATCAAGGGTAGGTAATAGTTCTATTGATGGAGCTAAGGGAGAAAGGTGCACAATGTGTTGGTTATAGTCATTAGCTAATTCAAGTAGGCGTTGTTGCTTGTTATGGTTGTTTAAAAAGCTTGTTGCCCATAATGACCCTAAACCAATCACTAAGACAAATGACCCCGCATAAATTGAGAGGTTTTTAAGTTTTACTTTTTTCTCATAATTATCGTTTAGTGTTGCTAATTCGCTATTTGGAAAGATAACGTCATTTAATAGTTTACGAATAAAGAATCCACGTTGATGTTGATAAGTGGGTAGTACTCGTGAACTTATCCCAAGATTTTGACCTATATTTGACGTAGTAGAATCCATTTTTGCGTCTGTTGGTGCGGGTACGGAGGTTAAGTATAAACCACGTAAATGAGAAGCTTGATGATAACGCGTTTTAGTAAACGCTAATTCAGAAAATAAAGCGAGACGCTCAGCAAGGAAGCTAAGTTGTCTTGGAAATTGCAATAATTCGGCACGTTTCATTACATCACGCTCATCATGTAACTTAGACATAACTTGTGAATCTATGCGCAGGATGAGCTTTTCGAACTCTTGTTTTATTTTTTCTGCTTGTTGTCCTTCACCTTCATTAAATGTGACGCCAAAGACCTGGTCCATTTCTTCGCGAGAGAGGGAGGAAAAGAAAGGTTCAAATCCCTCTACTTTGTCCATTTTGGTTAATAAAAAATAAATTGGCATATCAGAATTTAGATCATGCCTTATTTCTTGTAATCGCTCTCTTACATAACGAGCTTGTACTTCAATACTGTTTTCGTCAGGTGATTGTAGAGTGGTAATATCAATGGTTAAAATAACCCCGTTGAGTGGACGGCGACGACGCTTATTGTGTAAAGCTTTTAAGAAGCGCCCCCAAATTGGTTTATCTAATTCATTTTCATGTTGATCAAAAAATCGACCTGCAGCATCAAGTAATACTGCATGGTTGGCAAAATACCACTCACAATGTTGGCTATTTTGAATGTCTCTTGTGTAATGTCCATCTGTTTGGTTTAAAGGGAAGTCTAATCCTGAGCATTCTAACAGGGTCGTTTTACCACTATTTTTAGGGCCGATAACCATGTACCAAGGCAGTTGATATTTTACGTTATTACTGAGTTTGCCATAGAGCCCAGCCCGTTTTATTGTGGCAATCGCAGCGTCTAATTTTTCTTTTAATTTTGATGTATGTTCTTGTATGTAAGCTAATTCTGATTGAGCCGCTTCATATGCTTCTTTATTTTCTTCTTTCTGTGCTTCACGTTTGGCCAGCCACCAAAGAGTGAGATTTAAGGCTCCCCATAATACTAAGCAGATAAAAACGGTAAGAACCTTACCTGTAGTGGTTTCAATTAATGGAGTATTAGCGATAGCAATATGTTTACCAAATAAACAAAGCAATAAAGCAATGAATAAAGTAAAAATTAGACTCCAACACCATGTTTTCTTTAAGGTGTTTAACAATGAGTTAAAAAATGATTTCATCTATGAAAATCCTATAATTTAATCTGTTGGAAGGCATGTATTACAAGTTCTGATTGTTGATTTAATACGTAATAAAACCCACCATAAATGGCACATAACGAAACCGTTACGACACAAATAATTCCAATCCATGAGGTTTGTCTTGTGAGTTTATGGCATTGAACCTGTTTGGGTTCCCAGTTGGGAGATAAACTTGATTTTTCATCACCTCGTAAGGATCGTATTTGTCGATATAATGAATCACGAATAGCATCAAGTTCGACTAATCCTCTTGATAAAACACGGTACTTCCCCTCAAACCCTAAACTTAAACAAAGGAACATTAGTTCTAACAAGTCTAAATATTTTGCTGGGTTACGGCTGAGTTTTTCTAATAAAAGAAAGAATTTTTCTCCGCCATAAGTTTCATTATGAAAGCTACTGAGCATACTTTGTGAGGCCCAGTGACTTTCTGAACCCCAAGGTGTAGTGACGATAATTTCATCCATAAATGAACATAATAGATAACGAGATAATGCGACGTAGTTATTTTCTACTCCCGAGTTTAACGCTTGGAATTCAAATGATTTTAGTTCTTCGACCAATTTTGGTTTTAAAAGCTCAATATCTTGATAGCTCTCTTTTTTTAAATCGCAAGTAATACAAAGTAAGGAAGATGCGGCACTGATTAGTGGGTTATTTCCTGCAAAGTTATATTCTTCTGGCTTGATTCTTGCAGCATAAACCATACGTTCCTGTAACTGATCAAACTTAGGCGCACTCGAATTTTGAGTTAATACCGGATTGATCTGATGGGGTTCTTGTGTGATTAGGACTGTACGATCATCCATATTTCTGCTGTTCATCTTAACTGTTCCTTATTGCCCAGAAAAAGAGAGAGAGTTCAGGGAAATCACCAGCAATATGAAAGGCGAATCCACCAGATTGGCTTAATTGAGAGCGGTCATTTGCATTAAGATCTAAGGTGAAATAACAATAATCACCATGGAATGGAACTTGTCGTGGTGCTACAGAAAGAGAGCGGCAGGTTATTCCTGGTAACTGCAAATTTACTAAATTTCGGATTTTTTCAACAGGTCCGACTTTTAGTTGTGGCGGCAGTTGTTTGCGCAATGTTTCTGTATCAGTGTGGGAGCGAGCAGCAAGGATAAAGGTCGCTTCTTGTAATAAAGAATCATCTGATATTGGAGCAATGAGTACACCGTGATTACGTTTTTGAAGTGGTATTTCAAACGCATTTTGCTTCAGTGATTGGTTAAGTTGCTTACGAAGTTGGAATAATATCTTCTCGAAAGCATCTCCTTGCTCCTTGTGATTATAGGCAAGTTCTAGATTTGCTCTGCGACGGTTAGCATCATAGGCAGAAAGCTCTCCTTGTAATGAGGCTAAGAGCAAAAAGAGCTCTTCAGGGTGATAATGAGCGCTTTTGTTTAAGTAATTGAGCTGAGGTTCGTATTTATTCAATAATTGTAATAATAAAAAATCACCAATTTCGGACGTTGCATGCCCTGATTGAGTAATACGCTCGGCCAGTATATCGGCCTTGTGAGTGATTAAAGTGAGTACTTCTCGCAGTGCTCTTTGTATTAATGAAGAATGCTGGCCATTTATGAAACTGGCCTCAAAATTAGGATTGAGTTGAATCGCACCTTCCGGAGTCACTTGTTTTATTTCACACAGTTTTAATTTAACCCAGTGATTATCAATTTTTTCTTCAGTGATAATATGAAAATCTAATTCCCCACAACTTATTGTTTGCAAGTTTTGAACTTGTGCATTGTTATCTGCAATCGTTAAATCATAGGATATATAACGAGTGTTGATTTCTGTTTCTTTTTCATTACGCGTTTCAGGGCTATTTATTGTAGAAAGTGAAATAGCTAAATATAAATTTAAGTTTGTTGCTGGCGCGTCTGATTCCCAAATGATTGGATTCGTTTGATGCTGGATGTCAAATAAAGATCCATCAGGAAGAATACCAGAGGCTTGGTTGATAACAATCTTCCCAACAGATAGGTGGTGGCTATCAAAGCTTAATGAATGAAAGCCCCAATTGAACCTATGTTGTTGTTGAGTTCTCACTTGCAACTGGTTTTGGTAATAACGGTCATTTTGTTGGAAGTGTTGAGGGCGCAATAACATGCCTTCTTTCCATATTACTTTTTGCATTTATTGGCCTCTCTATATCCGTGAGTTATTTTTTGTTGGTGATATTTTTTTCTTAACTCGTTCTAATTTTACGATCGAGGTATCGGTTGCGATTAATTCGATTTTTTGTGCTTCTTCTTGTTCAACGGTGTAGATGTAATACCAATCTGCAGAATCAATGTTTTGATAAGCCCCAATGACAGCAAGATATTGTCCTTTGGTATCCAATTTTAACTTGATGGTTTTTTTATCTCCGGGTCTTAAAATAAGTTCTTCTTCGGCAATAAAATCAGAGCCAAGAGTTGATTTTGCATTGTTGTATAAGTCAAAAAACTCGGAATTTTCAAAGCTAGTAATTGATGAAATTTCAATGATCTTAACAACTAGTGGCGAGGGCCTCTGAACATGGTCTGGGTTTAAATTAGCAGAAGCATTGAGAGTCAGAGCCACATAAGTGGGATCAGGAGTACTGCTACAAGCACTGATAAAGAGCAGCGTTATGAGAGAAAACAGTTTTTTCATGATGGTTATTTCCTTTTTATCACTCATGGTCCGATCGTTACACACGTAACGCTGCGGATAATATTTGTAACTGGGATTCATATTGCTTTGCGAAATCTTGCTCTAGTAATGCGTTTCGCCAATCTTTATCTTTGCTTATTTTTTCATGTAACTTTGCATAGGCTTTCCAATATTGAGCATCAGCTTTACCAAATTTGCTGTGTATACCGTCTTGAACAAAGCGGTAGACTAAGGTCTGTGGCGATAGCTTTTCAATTAAGGAATCTAACGTATGCTGACAGGCATCATGAATGGCGATCTGGTTAGCTTGAATGTCTTTACAACTCTGATTGATGGCCTCAATACCTTGTAAATAGCCGGGTTTATGATGAATGATGACATTCAATGCATCATTAACATCATGGCTAAATTTGATCGGATTATTTCCTTGGGCTTGAATTGTGGTCGCGTTTGCTGTCAGTTTATTTTTAATCTCAGTTCGAGTTCGTAGTAACTGTTGAATTCCATTAACGGAACTTCGTAATGCAGAGCCAATATCAAATAGAGTTTGCTCTGGGTTCTCTAAATTAGTTAATTCAATTCCTAGCCCTTTTGAAAGTGCCGCTAAATAAGCTTCGTTACTCGTATTTGATTTTGTTTTTGGTTGTTCACTAGCCTGCTTTTGTGTGCTTTTTTCTGTAACGAATGATTCTATTGGTTGTGGTTCAAGATCAATATCTTCATTAACAATATCGTCATTGAATACTGGAGAGATAAATTGTTCTTTGAGTAAAGCATCATCAATAATAGCTTGAGAGGGAATATTATCTTCGACTTGTTTTAGAAGTATCTCCTCATCGCTATTTAACAGTTCTTCAATTGGAGTATTACTTAAAAAGCTATCATCAGGGATCATGTCGAAAACGGAAGGATCTTGATCGGTACCGTGGTTCGATAGTGGGTCTAAAGAGCGATTATTGGTTGATTCTGGAGAGACATAATTTGTAGGATCTTGAAGAATACGAGCTCTTATTTTAATAAATCCAAGTTCGTACACATCACCATGAGAAATAGGATGTAATTCACCAGTGTTTAAAGAGGCTTCTTGGCCATTAAAATAGGTACCATTGGTGCTGTTATCCATGATGAAATATTGCTCTTTATCATAGCTAATAGATGCATGAATATTAGATAGCTGACGTTTTGAATCCGCAATGTACCAATCTGCATTCGGACTACGGCCAATAGTTCCACCTGCCTTTTTAAAGGTAAATGTAGGCAGAGTATCTATAGGAAGATCGTGTGATTGAATAATATCAAAGGCAAGTTCCATGTTATTCCTCCTCTGAAATTAAAGTGGTTTGTTCTTGTGGCTCAGGTTCGCCAACAGGACGGTAATCATCGTAATTACTGCATGCAGAAAGCAGTAAGGTCATAATGAGCAGTGAGAAGCGTAACAACATGCTTAATATCTCCATTCCTTGGCGGATAAGTTAAATTTTCTTAGTCGATAATCGAGTGAGCCTTTTGAAAGCTCTAATCGATTTGCGATAGTCTGTAGGTGTCCTTGGTGCCTTTCTAAATAAGCCACTAATACCGTTTTTTCAAATTGCTCTATTTGAGAAGAAAGACTGCCTATTTGTGGGTTATTGTCTTTTGTTTTTGGGGTCATCATCATGAGTTCATTTAAGACTTGAATGATAATGACCTTATCTAATTTTCGAGTGTCGGGTGCTTCCATACAACAACGTTCAATAATGTTTTTTAGTTCTCTAACATTGCCAGGAAAAGAGTACTCAACAAGATAATCAATAAAATCTTTAGTTAACTCAGGGGTTGATTGATGTTGTTCCTGGGCGTAATTATCAGCAAAAAAATGGCTCAGTAATGCCACATCACCTTCTCTTTCTCTCAATGCTGGGAGTGGAATTGTAAATTGAGCTAAACGGAAATAGAGGTCTTGACGAAATTCACCTTGTTCTATTTTCTTTATTAGTGCTTGGTGAGTAGCTGAAATGATTTTCACATCAACATCGTAAAGAGTTGTGGACCCAAGAGGGCGGACCTTTTTTTCTTCTAATACCCTAAGGAGTTTTGCTTGTAATGAACTTGGCATATCACCAATTTCATCTAGAAATAAAATGCCTTTATCTGCTGAACGTATTAAGCCAATATAATCTCTATCTGCACCAGTAAATGCCCCTTTTTGGTACCCAAATAATTCACTTTCTAATAAATGTTCAGGTATTGAGGCGCAGTTTTGAATTACATAGGGTTCATTTCTGCGATTACCGAATTGGTGAATTGCTTTAGCTATTAGTTCTTTACCACTACCCGTTTCACCCGTAACTAAAACATTGCGGTTTATATGTAATGCTTTAGAAATAGTTAAGCGAACTGTTTTTATCGCTTGGCTATTACCAATGATATTTAAATCCGAAGGTATGTGGTTGCCGTCATTATTGGGAGTTAGTATTTTCTCTAAAGAAATATGCTGTTTTTTTAATGTTGATGTTAGGCGATCTACTGCCAGTGAATTTAGTGTATGTATTGTTTGTCGGTCACTTTTTTTATATGACGTAAAGTTTGGATAATAGAACATTAATACACCAGAGACTCGTTGTTGGGTATTTTTTAGTGGCACGAATTCTACTTCACCATCTGTTAATAAATAATGGTCAGATTGTTCAAAGAGTAAATCCTTAATATCTTCACTGCATTGGCTAAAGTGAAGGTTAAAATTACGACCTTCTGTCATGCAAAGCGTTAAGGTATTGAACTCACGGTAATCAGTATTAAGGTTTTTATTTTTGGTTTGATTATGATCTAAATAAGTGAGATTAATCATGTGTTTTTGATTACGTTGAGTTTGTCCTTCTGCCATTTTAAATAGCTGAGTTCCCGACACTTGAGATAAGAAACAAATTACTTTTTGAGCGCCACTGTGCTTGAGGACCCCTGATAACCAACACTGGGTAAATTCACCTAGGTCGTTGTGCTGGTTATTGGTTGTGTTATTTACATGTTTTTGCATCGCTATTCCCCAAACTCACAAAACACGTGACCATCGTCATCGATATTGAGCGATATATTACTTAGAGGTTCTTTTCGAGCTAATGCTAATAGAATCTGAGAGGAGAATGCTGGCTTTAATTGGTTATTAATAATGGCATCTATGTTTCTTGCACCGGTTTCGGTCAGCGTGCAACTTTTGGCAATGTGCTGAATTATATTTTCGTTATAAGTGAGTAGTATATGTTGTTTATCTAGTTGTATTTTAAGTTGTTCCAACCGAATAGTTACAAGATCTTCCATGCTTTCCATATCTAATGGGAAAAAGGGTACTACACTCATTCTGCCAACTAATGCGGGTTTAAAATATTGATTTAATGTTGGACGAATTGCTTTTGTGAGATCCTCGACTGTTGGTTTTTCTTCTTGATTGCAAAGCGCTTCAATATGATCTGATGCAAGGTTAGACGTCATAATAATTAAGGTTTGTCTGAAGTTTATTTCACGACCTTCACCATCGTTTGCTGTACCTTTATCAAAAATTTGATAAAAAATATTCATCACTTCAGGGTCTGCTTTTTCGACTTCATCTAATAAAATAACGGAATAAGGTCTTTGACGGACAGCTTCGGTTAATACTCCGCCTTCTCCATAACCGACATAACCAGGAGGAGAACCAATTAAACGAGATACGGTGTGTTTTTCTTGAAATTCAGACATGTTAATAGTAGTAAGAAATTGCTCGCCCCCATACATTAGATCTGCAATTGCTTGTGCGGTTTGTGTTTTACCAACGCCGCTTGGGCCTACAAATAAAAACACACCGGTAGGCGCATTTGGATTATTTAAGCCAGCAGCTGTTGCTTGAATGGCTTTTTCTAAAGCAATAACCGCTTGATCTTGTCCCTTAATTTGTTCTTTAAGCTGCACTTTAATGCTCAATACTTGAGTTGCTTGCCCGCGCTCTAAGGTGCTCATTGGAATACCAGTCCAATGAGAGACGACTTCAGCTACAAGAGAAGGGCATGTTTCGTAATTAACTAAAGAACCAGATTCTTGTGCCGTGAGAAGTTGTTGGTAAATGTTTTGTTGATTACACACTAACCGTTCTCGCTCTTTGTCATTAGAGGTGCGTGCTATATCGATTCTTGATGTTAATAAAGCTTCAGCCAATTCTTTTTGGGTTAACCATTGCTGTTCTAAAACATTTGCTTCTAAGTGAGTATCTGCAAGTAGAGATCTAAGATTAGAGATAAGTTTTACATCAATAGAGATCCCTGCTTGTTGATCTCTCACAACGCAATCGAGTTCACGCTGAGTGATTGCAATCTTATGTAAAAGGGCTTCGAGTGATTCAGGTTTTGCTTTGAGATTTATTTTTACTCTAGCGCAAGCGGTGTCCAGAAGATCTATCGCTTTATCTGGAAGTTGTCGACCACTAATGTATCGAGCTGACAATTCAGCTGCGGCAATGATGGCATCATCTCGGACATACACACCGTGACTTTCTTCATAGCATTCAGCTAATCCACGCAAAATAGTCACGGCTTGCTCAACGCTTGGTTCATTAACCTTCACTGGTTGGAATCGTCGAGCTAATGCGGGATCTTTTTCTATGTGTTTTTTATATTCTGACCATGTGGTAGCTCCAATCGTACGAAGCTCTCCACGAGCAAGAGCCGGTTTTAATAGATTTGCTGCGTCATTACTCCCAGCTTGTCCACCAGCACCGATAAGAGTGTGAGCTTCATCAATGAAAAGTATGATAGGTGTTGTGCTTTCTTGTACGGCCTTAATTACTGAATTTAGACGACGTTCAAATTCACCCTTTATACTCGCTCCTGCTTGTAATAACCCTAAATCGAGAGACAGTAAGGCGACATTTTCTAATAATTCAGGAACTTCACCATGTGCAATCTTCAGTGCCAAGCCTTCTACAAGTGCTGTTTTTCCGACTCCGGCTTCACCGACAATCATTGGGTTATTTTTACGACGGCGAGCTAAGATATCGATCATTTGCCTGATTTCACTGTCTCGGCATAAGACGGGATCTATTTTATTTTCTTTGGCTAATTGAGTGTAATTTGTTGTGTAAGATTCAAGAGCACTTTGGTGTTCTTGATTTGTATTACTACTTTTTTCTGTTGAAGAAATTAAGCCTTCTACTTGTTGTTTTAACGATGTAACAGGTATCACACTTAATTCACGATAATAGGGGGTGTGGCCATATTTATTTGGGTGAGATAGCAACGTTAATAATAGGTTAGCAGCAAGAACTTCAGGTAATTGCATTTCTAATCTTGAATATAAATAGCTTTCTTGTAACCACTCAATTAAGGCAGTAGACAGTACGGGGTGATTACTTTCAGAAGCCGTACTTTTTCTACCGTGCTGTAATGCTTCAATTAAACGTTCAGTAGATACTTGATATTGCAGGCAGACTTTGTTCCAAAAACTTTGAGAGTTATTGAGGGCGGCTAGAATAAAGTCTTCACAAAGAACTTCGTTACCACCTCGAACTACGCAGAGTTGAGCTGCTTGTTCTAATGCTAAATGAGATTCTTTATCTAAGGTTTTTATAAGTTGAGATAATTCTACGTTAATCATGATGCTTTTCCTGAAAGTGTAATACGGCCTTCATTTGCACTTGAACCTAGCCAACTCGTCCAACCTAAGCAGCATTCATTGCTGTCTGATAGTGTTAATGGACGGGGTTCTCCGTTTTTTAAATGAAGCTGAATATCAAAGTCGAGTGGATCTTTAATGGTAAATTGAACCAATCTATTTAGCGTAATCCAATTCGGTTTATCGATTAAAAATGAATGAAAATGTTCCCAAGTTAACTGCGTAATATGGATTCGGAACTTGTTAGCACGGTCGGGGGCGCTATCACCTAACACCGAGCTAGTGGATAATGAAGCGTTTGCTTGTCCTAAAGCACAGAGTTGTGTCGTTGGGATTTGGCAATGACGCAAAATACATTCCTCGATATAAATATCGGAATGTTGGAAGTAGTATCGTAATAACGCTTCAATGGTATTTGCGGACCGAACTCGTTGACTAAGCAACCCTAAATAAGGGAAGAGACGTGACCAGTTTATTGATTTATCTTCTCGAAGTTCTTCTTCTTTTAAGCCGAGTAATGCAAAAATATGTTGAGAGAAAGGGTCGTTAGCCCCCTCTCTAAACGCGGCATTGTAACGATATTTTTGCCATACGGTTCGGATAAGGCGATGAAGACGATGGTGGAAAATATCTAAAAAAGGTTTCAGAATATTATTTTCATCTTGTAATAAATAATCATTGTAATAATGCGGTAAAGGCGAAGACGCCCCGATTAATGACAACATATTTAAGGACATGATAACTTTTGGTAAGCCATTACCATCGATGCAGATTGATATTGTTTGAATCTCTCGAGCGGCAAACCCTTGTGACGCATTCGCTATAAATTGAATGCGTTCATAAGCCTGATCATGAGAATAATCGTAATGTAGGCTTAATTGATGACATACATGATCTAACGCTTTCATTAAAGATAAATGACCGATGAACTCAATGGAGATTTCCAGTGTTTCTACAAGAGAAGAGACCGGCGTTATTAGATTAGAGGTTGTTGCCCCATTCTTGGTTGCCATGAATAGTCTCCTCCATCGGTACTTGTTACATTTAACTGATTAAATGAATTCATGCTCGTATAAAGAGAAAGAAATTCATTAATGACACTCGCAAATAAATACAACTCACCTTCACATAAAAAGTTTTTACTATTGAGTTTTAAATGGGTATTCATTGCTCGGACAGGAGCACCTTGATAAAGCATATCGCTAGGTTTAGTTGTTATGTTTTCAATACCATCAATTAGTCTCTGGTGTTTTTTCCCTTTCGCATCATCCTGTTGGCCTGCAAAATCGTATGCAGATAAAATACGTTTAAAAGCTTCAGGTTTTGTTAATGATAGGTAGTTTAAAGACATATTAGAAATTAAAGACCACAAGCCATCTTTCTCAATTGGCGGTGTGTAGCAAGGTGTTACGGTGCGAATGTTAGTAAAGGTTACAGAACCTGCGGTTTGCGATGTCGTTTGGGTTATAGAATCAATAGCTAAACGTTGTGCTAAAGGACCATTACAAGCCGTTACCCCAAGAGATACTGTTATGTTATTAGTAAATGTATACTGAGAACGAAATGATAAATAGGTATCAAAATGCCCAGTAACAATGTTCTTTTCTTGTCGGATGCTGTAGTAATTTGAATGTTTATTTGAATCATTATGTTCAAAGGATTCGAAATGATAAAAATCAATACGTCCTTTTTGGCCAGGGTTCCAACCATGAACTTCTTCGATTGATAAAATAGTACTTTGATTATCGGTTAGTGATGCTGGTGTAATTTTATACTGGTCTTTACGATGTGTTAATAAGAGTGGTTGCGTGTCTGTTTTAAATGAATTGACAATAGGTGTGCAAAATAATTCTGGTTGTACACGATTAGCATAAAAAGGTTGCTGAGTAATATTAGCTAGTGTGAATTTGAGATCGATATATTTACAACCTTCACTAAACGAAGCTGGCCAAACAGGCAACTCAGTTAAGTCAATGTAGTAATATTTTTCGGGATAACAAAAAAACTCTTGTATGTGACGATAACCTTCAAAAGTATTGAGTGGGTAATCGAATAGGTTTTGTTCAGTGGAAAAACCTACAGCTTGAATACTCTCTATTGGGAAAGTACCTCGGTTAATAATTTCTTGTTCATTATTTAATGCACAAAATTCAGCTTGAGTGGTTGCAGATCTTAGGGCCATTATTAAAGAAAGGCAGCTTGCTTTATCACCATTAAAATGGACTTTCAGTTTTGACATATCTAATGAGTGAAGATGAACACCAGACGACAGCTCTAGTCTAAGTTGATATATCCCCCCATGACCATTTGCAGTAAAAGATGAAGATTCTATAGAAATAGGATATATATCGATGTCATAACAGGTTTTGAATTGACATTGAATACCATCAATAGATTGGCTTAATACCTCCGTCCCTTTAGCTATGTGTGTTTTTTGAGTTAATTCACTAGCCGGAGTAAACTTTAATGTACTCATTGCAGGGATAGCTTGAACATAATTAGGCCAAAGTAACCGCATTAGTGAATGAGTTAATTCTGGTAATTGATTATCTAAGCGCTGATGTAGGCGTCCGACTAAAAAAGCAAAACCTTCAAATAAGCGCTCAATATCAGGGTCAAGACCTTCTTGACCAAGAAAAGGGGCTAAGGCGGGGTTTTCTTCCGAAAAAGATTTACCTAGCTCTCGTAGAGCAACTAGCTCAGATTGGTAATATTGATTAAAACTCATGCAGCACCTTGCATATTTCTATTAGCTGATTGTTGTCCGCTAGTTTTTGCATGAGTTGTAAATGAGATAGGAACACTCTGGCCATTCAATATGACGTCACCTTGAACATCAAAATAAAGGTGAAGAGGGCTATAAATATCACCTAGATAATTGACTTTAATATTCGTAAGACGGGTTTCATAACACTGAATCACTCGCTCTACCTCTCTTTTTACATGAATGATCGCATCGTGAGGAGTCATGTGAGACATATTAAGATCTGGTAAACCTAAGTCAGGACAAATAAGAGCGTCTCCTTGTCTGGTTGATAGCAATTGCGAGACATGAGATCGAATTGATTCCGTTATGTCACTAGGCTTAACAACAGCATTGTTCCGTGTTATTCCTGTTAATAGCCGTTCAAATAATCGTTGTGCAGCCATGTTTTGTTAGTCCCTTAAATATATCGTTCGAGAAAATAGGATCGTGGTTATGTTTTGTAAAACATCTGCGCTGACGTCATTATTGGAGTCAACGCAGAGTGGAGTAAGCATTACTCTTGGTCTAACTTGCCAACTAATGAGAGCGTAAAGTCTGACCCCATATATTTAAAGTGGGGGCGAACTGATAGGTTAACTCTGTACCAACCAGGGCTTCCTTCTACATCGCAAACTTCAATGTTTGCCGCACGAAGAGGGCGTCGACTACGAACCTCTGCGGGTGGATTTTCTTGGTCTGCGATGTATTGTCTTATCCAAGAATTTAATTCTTGCTCTAAATCGGTTCTTTCTTTCCAACTACCAATTTGTTCACGCTGTAATACTTTTATGTAATGTGCAAGGCGACTGATGATAAATATATAAGGAAGTTGCGTACCTAAGCGATAATTAAGTTCCTTATTTCTTCCTTCTTCACTGTTACCAAAAAACTTTGTTTTTTGAACTGAATTTGCAGAGAAAAACGCTGCATTATCAGAGCCTTTACGCATGGTTAAAGCGATAAAGCCTTCTTCGGCTAACTCATATTCACGACGGTCTGAAACGAGTACTTCTGTTGGGATTTTTGTTTCAATATCACCCATACTTTCAAAATGATGTAGAGGTAAATCTTCAACAGCCCCACCAGATTGTGGACCAATGATATTTGGACACCAACGGAAGTTAGCAAAACTTTCTGTAATACGAGTCGCCATTGTGAAAGCAGTATTACCCCATAAATAATTTTCATGAGTGGCAGAAACATTTTCATGATAATTAAATGTTTTGACTGGATTACCTTCAGGGTCGTAAGGTTGACGTAGCAGGAATCTTGGAAGGGTTAAACCTACAAAGCGAGAATCTTCTTGTTCACGGAATTTTTGCCATTTTGTATATTGTGGGCTCTCAAAATGGTCGTTTAAATCTTTGAGGTCAGGTAAGCCTTCGAAAGAGTCTAGACCGAAAAATTTAGGACCAGCAGCAGAAATAAACGGCGCATGAGCCATGGCTGCTACAGACGCTAAATTTTGAAGATTTTTAATATCGGGAGCAGAAGGACCAAAGTGGTAATTACCAATAATAGCACCAACCGGTTGGCCACCAAATGTACCAAATTCGTTAGTATAAACATGCTTATACAAACCAGATTGGGTAATATCTGAGGCATCTTCAAAATCCTCTAATAAATCATTTTTTGAAATACTAATAACTTCAATTTTAATGTTTTCACGGAAATCAGTTCTATCAACGAGTAATTTTAAGCCACGCCATGCTGATTCTAATTGTTGAAATGATTCATGGTGTAAAATTTCATCAACTTGCTTACTTAATTGTTGATCAATTTCAGTGATCATTTTATCGATTAATGCTTTTTTTACAGGCTCTTCTTGGTTTTTTGGTTTTAATAGCTCTTCAATAAAAGCACTGACGCCGCGTTTAGCAATGCCATAGGTTTCATCTTCTGGTGTTAAATTGGTTTGAGCAACGATTTGGTCAAGAAGACCAACCGTGATTTCAGGTTGAACTTCTTGTACTGCGCTTATATCGGACATTGATTATTCCTTTTCCTTTGTTAAACCTAATTCGCTCAGTAGCTTTTCTCGTGCATTTTCATCAACGAGAGCGTCTTCAATTGCTTTTCTAAATGAAGGTGCATTTCCTAGTGGACCTTTTAAAGAGACTAAAGCTTCACGCAAATCCATCAGACCTTTTAGTTCAGGCACTTGCTCAACGATACTTGCAGGATCAAAGTCATTGATTTTTTTGAATGAAAGATCGACAGAAATTTTCTCAGGCCCTTCGCCATCTTGGAGTTGGTTTTTTACACCAAAAGAGATGTTTAGGTTCTGTTTTTCAATGACATCGTTAAAGTTGCTTTTATCCACATTGAATGGCTTTCTGTCTTCAAGTTGACGATCGTCTTGTTGGAGAGTGAAATCACCAAGTACCATCACTTTAAGTGGCAATTCAAGTTCTTCAGTTGAATCAGACTTTGCAGGTTTGAATGTCACATTTACACGCTCTTTTGGCGCGACAGATCCATCTTTTGACATGGGGGCTCCTAGATTTTCAATTTAAGAACAGTTCATTATATAAACTGTTTAGTCATTAATTACTCGTATTGGGTTTAGGCAACAGAGTCGTTCACGTAAAGTCGTTATGAGTTGAGTATCTTGTTTTTTTACAGGTAGCTTGCTTTGACACGAAAGCCAGAGATCTAATAGACGTTCTTCAAGCAAAGGATCCCAGTGTTTTAATACAGAATGTGAGTATTGGGTATCAAGCCACTTAAGAAGAGGACTTGCTAACTCGTACTTCTTTGCTTGTAATAACAAGGTTGCCTGTGAAAATTGCCAAAAAAAGGCTTCACGAGCAGAGCGTGATTGATGGTGGCCTGTAATAAGAGGCTGGAGTACGTCACTTAAAGGTTCTTGTTTCAATAAAGTAAGAGCTTCTCTTAATACAAGGTCCCATTCACTTGTTGTATTGCTTTCAACAAAGTGCGGTGTGGATTTTGTTGGGGGATTATGTTGAAGGCAGTTTTGCTCAATCCATGCTTGCGTATCAGGTTTTGCAAATTCAGAATTATCATCAAATTTTAGTGAAGTGATGCCAGGTGTTTTTTTCATAAGTAAAGAAAGTTGATCAACAATAGATTGAGCTGCTTCATGATGATTTAATTCGATTAAACTTTCCCATGCCATGAAATGGCCATCTAGCCAGAATGGAGATTTAGATAAACTCTCTTCAAGTTCAATGAGTAAACTCGCGTAGTTGGCCTCACTCTTTAATTGCTGAAAATGCTGCTGTCTAGCGAGAGGTACAGGCTTGAGCATGGTGACATTATCACCATCACTCGATGGAGCTTGAGTAATATTTAGCCAGGTTAGAGTACGGTTTAATTGATATGCTTTTTCATCATTTGTTTTTTGATTAAGCCAATATTTTGAAAGGCTGCGTGCTACATCCTGTAAATGACGTAATGCTTTATTTGCATTACGATCATCTGTTATTTCGTCTTGAGAAAATGAAAGGTTAGTGCTTGTATTTATAGATTTAATACTATTATTGGTGATTGTATTTATTTGTTCGCTTGGTACTGATTCTTTCCCTGATGTTAATCTTTTTTTATGCTTTTTAACTTGATTTATTAATAGGGTGACATTATCTGTTTGTGAATCAAAATTAGAGGTAATTGAGTTTTCTAATTTTAATAAAATGTCAGTTAAACTATCAATAATTTCAATGTCGACTATATTGTCAATGATGTCCTTTGTTTCTTTATTAATATGAGTGATTATTTTGTTAATCGATGAATATTGTTGTTTTTTTCTTTTTGGATAGATATCACTTTTATATTTAATGATAAAGTTGTGAATTGTTGATAAAAACTCAATAAACGTCACTGAAGATGGGACGTGTTTAAAAGAGAGTAGTAACCAATAAATAATCCTATAATCTTTACTTTTAATGGTTAGTAAATTCAATGAATTAGAGTGAACACTGTGCCAGTCCGTTTTGCTTGTAGCAAACAGATCGATAGCTTTATTGATTTCGATTTCAATAGTTTCAAACTCAGGCTCATAAGTAAGATCTATGCCTAAGCGATCCTCTTCTGATATATCAGAGAGAATTTCATTATAAGAATACATATTTACCCTAGCTAATATCAATCGATGTAAGCATTAAATAGCTTTTTATCAATATTGATATGGTGACATTATAATTATTTATTACTGATTTGATTGTTATTATCAATCTATTTATAAGTAAATATTAAATGGATAAAATGAAATAATAAAGAGGAATAATTCGTGGTTAAATTAATTGAGAAATAGATCTAAGTTTTATGCAAATAAGTCAAATAGATTTATTTGCATAAGAATTAATTTAAAAACAGCTGTCTCATTGGTGAGTCGTTTGTCTTATTTTTTCTTGTAATCATTAAGGACAATTTCAAGTGCGCTAATTGCTGTCTGTTTATCAACATTATTATTCTCTAGCAAATAGATTAAATCTACAGCTAGTTTTATGTCGTCAGGAGCGTGATCAAGAGGACTATTATTTTCTATTTCAATAATGGTTTCTGTGTTATCTGTGTTCTCAGAAAGTTTAGATTGATTAGTCATGTTGCTCTCGATAAGTAATTTGTTGTTCTAAACGAACCATTGCTTCTTTACAGCGTTGTAGTCGCTTTTCTGTCGTTAAGAGTGTTTTTTGTAACCCTTGTTGTTGAGTGAATGAATTACATTGATTAACCGCATGTTCTTGCTCTCGTATCATTTGAGTTAATCGGCGATCCCATTCTTGATGCTGCGCTAAGTCCTGGTACATATCGCTTATTGGTTTCTTATAACTGCCTTTGGGGCGCGGCTCATTAGACCGAATACGTTGAGTTGCAACTTCTCGTTGAACGGCTTGAATTTGAGAAACCAACATTTGGGTTAAATATTCAGCTCTTTGCGCGGTTAAAATATTTGCTTTTTCTTCTCTTTGTATCGATTTTAACGTTTCTTTTGTTTCATTAATACAAGGGACAAGATAGCGACTGCGGCAGCCGAACAATCGTTCATCAAATAAAGGCAATCGTTGCTCTCCTCGACGACGGTCAATTTCTGCGGCTGTTTTACCTAGTTGCTCAAGCATGATCTGAATTGAACTAAAGTTTGTCATATGAACCTCAGTGGTGATAGCGTGAAATTAGAACCAAGCATCTAAAGCCAATTTGAATGCTAAAATACACACAACAGTAACAAAGACAGGACGAATAAACTTAGAACCAAAACGAATCGCGGAATGCGCACCAATAAATGCACCGACCATTAAACACACTCCCATAGTAAGACCTAACGCCCAGTTAATATGCCCCAGAATGGCAAAAGTAACTAAAGAGGTAATGTTACTTGTGAAATTCATTGCTTTAGCTAAACCTGACGCTAATAAGATATTAAGGCGATACATAGCCATGCTACTTACCGTCCAAAAGGCACCAGTACCAGGACCTGCAACACCATCATAGAATCCTAATGTTAAGCCTTGTATTACTTGCTGTTTTTTTAATGTTGGTGTTTTTTCTGGTAATTGATTTTGTTCAGATATTACACGTGTAGGCCATATAGTATAAAGAGCAGCGGCAAGAATAATTAGGGGTAATCCTTTTTCTAACCATTCGGTAGAAATATAATTAACCAGTAATGTCCCGAAGGTAGCACCAAAAAGAGTGGCAACAAATGAAGCTTTCCAAAAACCAGGGTCAAATAGTTTCTTTTTAAAATAGGTTAAAGCCGCCGTTGATGAAGCAAAAGTAGCTGCAAGTTTGTTTGTACCTAAAGCAATGTGAGGTGGTAATCCAATTGAAAGTAAAGCGGGTACGGTTAACATACCACCACCACCAGCAACGGCATCAATAAATCCAGCAATAAAGGCAACCAACCCTAAAACAATTAGGGTACTAGGTTCAAGAAATTCCATATCAACTCTTATATAATAATGGGTATAGTGATATCAATACCAATAACATGATCTCTACTATTTTATAGAGAAATCATTTAATTATTGGCATAGTCTTAGGTTCGCAATGTGCGAAAGGTTTACTCAATTACCCTCTTAAAAGGAGGTAATGCATCTAAAAGCGCCTTGCCATAACGTTTAGTTATTACTCGGCGATCAAAGAGGACAACTCTACCAGAATCTTCTTCTTTACGCAGTAAACGTCCAACGGATTGAATCAATTTTTTACTGGCTTCTGGAACACTGATCTGCATAAATGGATTTCCACCTCTGCTTTCTATGTATTCAGAATGAGCCTCTTCAACTGGGGAGGTTGGGACACCAAATGGTATCTTGGTTATTATTAGGTTTGTGAGCAAGTTTCCTGGTAAATCTAACCCTTCAGAAAAACTCCCGGTTCCAAATAAGATACTAATTTTATTAGATTCACAAAGTTTTGAATGTTTTTTAATTATTTCTTGACGAGATTCTTGCCCTTGAATTAATAAACTCCATCCGTGTTTCTTTGCTATTTTTTCAATACCTTCTGCTACTTTATTCATTTGCCAATAGGAAGAGAATAAAACTAAGCTTGATGTTTGGTCTGCTAAATAAAAAGGCAGCTCTTCAATTAATAAATCTGTAAAACCGGGATCAGAGGGTTCTATTGGTAATTTTGGAATGACTAACTGTGCATTTTCTTGGTAATTAAATGGTGATGCTAAAGAAAGAAAACGAACGCCATCCTCTGGTTTTTCTGATATACCAGCTTGCTTACAGAAAAAAGAATAGCTATTAAGAGCACGCATAGTCGCTGATACAATTACTGCACCCGCGGCTCTGCTCCATAAATTTTGATCTAGCTGCCAACCTACTTCAAGAGGAGATACGTTAATTACAACGTCACTTTCTCTGTCTTTACTTTTTTCTAACCAACGAGCAAGTGGGGCTCCTTTATCACTATTGGGTTTTGCCATTAAAAACCACACTTGAGCCAAATTTTCTAATCGTTGAAGATAAAATCCCATTTCGGCTAATGCAGGTTCTGCCATTCTTGGTGCGAGTTCCCCATCTTTCATGCGTTCAGAAATCAAATCACTGATCTTCGCTAAAGCTTGATTGGCTTTCGTTGATAGTTCTTTTAAATCTTTTGATTGCTCTGCAAGCCAAGTTGGAATTTCACCATGCTCAAAGCGGTAAATTCCATCATTATTAAATAAGGTAGGATCGAATTGTTTGCTTAGTTGACTTAAAGAGGGGATTAACTCTTGTAAATTATCATGCAGTGTATTTTGAAAGCGATTTACGCGTTTTTGGTCTGCAAGATTACAAAATTTACTGACAGATTTATTTAAAGATTCTAACCAAGACACGGTACCTTTTAAATTTGCAGCAGCAGCAGAATGTTCTCGAGCAACATGTGGTAAATGATGAGCCTCATCGAATATATAGATAGTCTGTTCTGGCTCAGATAAAACCACGCCACCACCAAGCTCAATATCAGCCATCACTAGACTGTGATTTGCTATGACTACGTCAGCTTTATCAAGGTGTTCACGTGCTTTTTGAAATGGGCATTCACGGTGCATTGGCAAACCGTTATGGCAACTGTATTTATCTGAAACGATAGATTGCCAAATAGATGATGGAATTGTACTAGGCCAGCTATCGGTATCACCATCCCACTTACCCTCAGATAATGCTTTATACATACGTTTTAAAAGATCTAAATCTTTCTTTTTAGGTTTTTCTGTAAATAAGGCTGTTTGCTTATCTTCTTCATGATTCGTTTCTACTAATAAAGCCAGTTTGTGGCTGCAACAATAGCGCTGACGTCCTTTAGCTATAATAAAAGAGAAAGGTAATGGTGAAATACGACGATAAAAAGGAAGATCCTTATGAGCTAATTGTTCTTGTAAGGCAACTGTTGCTGTCGAAATCACAATTTTTTTATTATTTAGTTTAGCGAAAGGGATGGCACTTAGCAGATAAGCTAAAGATTTACCAATGCCTGTACCTGCTTCAGCAACAATCATGCGATGAGTTTCACTATATTCCCCAGCAAGTGATTTAGCGATTTCTGCTACTAAATAGTTCTGTGCACGGCGAGGTATAAAGCCGGGAAGTTGGTCTTGCAGTGTTTTATAGCTTTCGCGAATGCAATCAGTAACAGCTTTGTTCAGCATGAGTCGACTCAAATGGATATAAAAAACCATTGTAACACGCTTGTTTAAATGTGATCTCCTGCAAAAAATGGATTCTTATATAATAAATTAGAGACTTTTGTCACGATTTTGAGATGTATGCACTCTTAAGATGTAAATGTTAATTTTTAGATTGTATATTTTGGTTGTTTTTCGTTTTATTTTGGTTTTTTATTCTTATTTTTCATACCTAAGTTTGCGTTATTTGGATTTATATTCTTTTAATGTGGAAAATAAATATTTATATATTTGTTTTTAATTGTGATTTTAAAGGACGTAAATTCATGCTGGTTGGGGTTATCTTGTTGTATTTTAAGTGTTTATATATTTTTATATTACTTTTGGTTTGGGTTTGACATGCGTTAAAACTTTTTGCAAAGTAGCTCTCGAATTAACGAAGTATGGATTAATCGCACGGTTAGATGCGTTGGTCGATACGGAATGAAAAATACATAAATACATGGAACCGGAAAACGGATTTCCAATCTTTCTAAGAAAAGGCAGTGGATTATTATGAAAAAGACTCTTTTAGCTCTTGCAGTAGCAAGCATCTCAACTTCAGCTTTTGCTGTTGATACAAGCAGCCAAAACAGTAAAAACGATGACATGTTTGCATTTGACTCTATGCATAAAGACCAGTTTTCTGTGTCTGGTTCTGTAGGTGTTGGTGGTTATTACGATACTGCATCTAAAGCAATATATGATGATTGGGCAACAGGTCTTACTTTAGCCGTTAACTACCGTAATAATCGTATTGTTGGTTATTTTGAAACTGACTTTATGTTGAACTACTCAACTGACCCTGATGCTAAAGCTGCATCTTCTTCTGATAAGTATTCAGGTCCTGCGACTGATGTAGATAAAGCATGGTTAGGTTTTGATACTGGTTTTGGTATTGCCTCTTTTGGTTGGGAAAATGATACTGCACTTGATGCTGTAGATGGCGCTGGTGATAATACTTACGAGTTTGGCGCTTCTGCGGGTGACGCTTCTGATGGTTTTAATGTTGTAAAATTCCAAGGTTCAACAAGCGGTTTTGCTTACGGTATTTCTTACTTTGAAACTGGTGACAATCATGTTGCTGCAGATAAAGGTGTGAATGGTTACGTAGGTATCGAGCAAGAGATCTTTAATGTATATGCTGGTTACGAAACTCGTGACGAAGCTGAGTATGATGTAATGACTGTTACTGGTAACGTTAAGCTTGGTGCCGTTAAACTTGGTGCAAACTTCTGGATTGAAGATGGTGATTCAGATGATCTAACAGGTAAAAACCTAACTAATAAAGAGAATACTGGTTATTACCTATCTGCTGGTTATGCATTAAGTGAAGACTTAACATTAGCAGCAGGTTACGCGGCTAATACTAAAGAAATTTCAAAGAAAGAGACTGATTACTCTTATATGAACGTGGCAGCAATGTACACACTAGCTAAGAATATGGATATGGGTATTGATATTCGTCAGGATCTTGATGCCGGTGCTTCTGATGAAGAAACTTATGTATTCGCAGCTGGTTATTACTACTTCTAGTATAACCATTTAAGTTTTTAAATTATTAAAACCAGTCTTTTGACTGGTTTTTTTTTGCTCTTTTTTTATGTAATTTAGCTGTTTGGTGTGTCGAGTTTTTAACATTGTTTTTTTTATTGATTGAAAAGTGAGGTAAAGGTCACAATTATTTTTTAGCATTTCTTATGAATTCTTTATTGTGGCTCTCGTGATTGAAAAAAAATACGACTAAATATAATTAGTTTTGTCGTATTTATTATTGTCAATTTCTATCTATAAATATGAATGCCCTGGTAGTGGTGTTTCGGGTAATTTAGGTTAATTTACATTTATTGCTTATTATTATTAATGACTTACTGGCGAAGTGTTGATTCTCTCTGTGTTTATTTTTATTTTTATTTATATTTTCCAGTTTGAACTACGTCACATAATCAAAATGTCCGCTGTAACCCTCTGTATTGCTTGTATTTATCAATTTTTACTTTCCTTGACTTTGTGCGTTGACACAATGAGAAAACTTTAGCAAAGTAGCGTCCAGAAACGGAGACGCTAACAAGTCGCACAATTAGATGTAACTGTAGCGCTCTAACATAAAGGGAACCGGAAATCGGATTTCCAAATCTTTCTAAGAAAAGGCAGTGGACTTATTATGAAAAAGACTCTTTTAGCACTTGCAATCGCAAGCATCTCAGCATCAGCATTTGCTGTTGATACAAGCAGCCAAAACAGCAAAAACGAAGACATGTTTGCATTTGATTCAATGCACAAAGACCAGTTCTCAGTATCTGGTTCTGTTGGCGTTGGTGGTTACTACGACACTGGCACTAAAGCATTTTATGATGATTGGGCTACTGGTCTAACTCTTGCTGTTAACTACCGTAACAACCGTATTGTTGGTTATTTTGAAACTGACTTTATGCTTAACTATACAACTGACAATGAAACGAAAGGTTGGGGAGCAAATAAAGATCAAGCGTCTAACCCTGCTACAGATGTAGATAAAGCATGGTTAGGTTTTGATACTGGTTACGGTATTGCTTCTTACGGTTGGGAAAATGATACAGCATTAGATGCTATCGATGGCGCTGGTGATAACACATACGAGTTTGGTCTTTCTGCTGGTGATGCGTCTGATGCATTCAACGTAGTTAAATTCCAAGGTTCAACAAGCGGTTTCGCTTATGCTGTATCTTACTTTGAAACTGGTGATAATCACGTAACAGCTGACAAAGGTGTGAACGGTTACGTTGGTATTGAGCAAGAAATTTTCAACGTTTATGCTGGTTATGAAACTCGCAGTGATGCTGATTATGACGTAGCAACTGTAACAGGTAATGTTAAATTAGGTGCAGTAAAACTAGGTGCTAACTTCTGGATTGAAAATGGCGATTCAGATGACCTTACTGGTACAAATGCATTTGATAAAAAGAATACAGGTTACTACTTGTCAGCAGGTTACGCTCTTTCTGAAGATCTAACATTAGCTGCAGGTTATGCTGCTAATACAGTTGAAAAGAAAAACCTTAAAGATCTTGACCAGTCTTACATGAACGTTGCAGCTATGTACACACTAGCTAAAAACATGGACATGGGTATCGATGTACGTCAAGACATTGACATGGGTGAAGGCAACGAAGAAGAAACTTACGTATTCGCTGCGGGTTACTACTACTTCTAATCTCTTGATTTAAAGTAAACCAAATTATTAAGCCAGTCATTATGACTGGTTTTTTTTCGTCTGAAGAAAATTAAGATATAAGAGTATTTATTAAACTTTTTATGACATCAAAACTTTCTTTAAAATAATTGTTCTTTTTTGTTGAAATAAAACCACAGTTTGATAATGTATTTACAAGGTTAAAAACAAAATCAATTTGTTACTTAAAGGTTTATTATTATGCGTATTCAAGGTCTGAACATTCATCACCATCACCATCCTGAGTAGTCTTTCGGGAGGATACGTTATATCCGGAAGGCAATTAGAATTACCTTCCGATGAATAAAATTTCAAACCCTCGGAAGGTAAAACTTCTGAGGGTTTTTTCGTTTTATGACCAAAATTAGTAACAGATAACCACAACAAATTTAGAATTACATTTTTACAAGGAAGAGATTATGTCAGCACAACGTTTACGCATCGCAATTCAAAAGAAAGGACGTTTGTCTAAAGAGTGCCAAGAGCTGTTTAAGCGCTGTGGTATGAAATTTAACATCTCAGGTGAGCGCCTAGTGGTTCATTCTGAAAATATGCCGATTGATTTATTGTTGGTTCGTGATGATGATATTCCAAGTCTTATCATGGATGGCGTTGTTGACTTAGGTGTTATTGGCGAAAACGAATTAGAAGAAGTACGTCTAGAGCGTAAGGCATTAGGCGAGCCTTCAGCATTTACAACATTACGTCGTTTAGACTTTGGGGGTTGCCGTCTGTCTATCGCGATTGATAAAGATGCTGTTTATAACGGACCACAAGATCTAGCA
This sequence comes from Aliivibrio sp. 1S128, assembly GCF_001691065.1. Lineage (NCBI taxonomy): Bacteria > Pseudomonadati > Pseudomonadota > Gammaproteobacteria > Vibrionales > Vibrionaceae > Aliivibrio > Aliivibrio sp. 1S128. The sequence goes on from NZ_MAJV01000102.1 coordinate 154,949, forward strand.
GGTAAACGTATTGCAACAACCTACCCACAATTACTTAAAAGCTTTATGGATGAGCAAAATATCCCATTCTCAACCTGTATCTTAAATGGTTCAGTTGAAGTTGCTCCGCGAGCTGGTTTATCTGATGCAATTGCCGATCTAGTATCAACAGGTGCAACCCTTGAGGCAAATGGCTTAAAAGAAGTTGAAGTGATTTTCCGCTCTAAAGCCACGCTAATTCAACGTGAAGGAGAGTTCGATGCGGATAAAGCAGCATTGATTAATAAGCTACTTACACGTATGCAAGGTTGTATTCAAGCGAAAGAATCTAAATACATCATGCTACACGCGCCAACTAATAAGTTAGAAGCGATTAAATCATTACTACCGGGTGCGGAAGATCCAACGGTACTTCCTTTATCAAGTGATGGAGCGAAAGTGGCTGTTCACCTAGTGAGTACTGAAAATCTATTCTGGGAAACAATGGAACAACTAAAAGCATTGGGTGCAAGTTCAATTCTTGTATTGCCAATTGAGAAGATGATGGAGTAACCATTATGAAAACCTTAGTTTGGCAATCATTAAGCGACTCACAACAAGATACGGTGCTTCAACGTCCTGCAATTACAGAAGGCGCTAATATAACGGCTGCTGTAACCAGTGTGATAAATACGGTGAAGCAAGACGGCGATGCTGGCGTGTTAGCGTTAACTGAAAAGTTTGATAGGGTTAAACCTGATTCTATTCGCGTTTCAGCAGCAGAAATTGAAGCAGCGAGTGAGCGCTTATCTGAAAAGATGAAAGCGGCACTACAACAAGCTTATAGCAATATTTCTAAGTTTCATAAAGCACAAAAGCCTCAACCAATCAAAGTTGAAACTCAACCTGGTGTCGTATGTGAACAAATCACGATGCCAGTGAATAAAGTTGGCTTGTATATTCCGGGTGGTAGTGCGCCATTACCTTCAACAGTGTTGATGTTAGGTATTCCTGCACAGATTGCAGGTTGTCATAAAGTGGTACTTTGTTCGCCACCGCCGATTGCTGATGAGATCTTATACGTTGCTAAGCTATGTAAAGTCGATGAGGTGTATAACATTGGTGGCGCACAAGCGATTGCAGCTATGGCGTATGGTACTGAATCTGTCTCTAAAGTGGATAAGATCTTTGGCCCAGGTAACGCATACGTCACTGAAGCAAAACGCCAAGTATCCAATGATTTCCGTGGTGCTGCTATTGATATGCCTGCGGGACCTTCTGAAGTCTTGGTTATTGCGGATGAAACGGCTGATCCAGACTTTATTGCGGCCGATCTTCTTAGTCAAGCTGAACACGGACCTGATTCACAAGTTATCTTAGTAACGCCATCGCCAATCATTGCAGATCAAGTGGCTGATGCCATCGAAAAGCAATTAAAAGAACTGACTCGTGCGGATATCGCTCGCCAAGCGCTAGGCTCTAGTTTGTTGATTATTGCTGAATCATTAACGCAATGTGTTTCAATATCAAACTTTTATGGTCCTGAGCACTTAATTGTTCAAACTAAAAATCCACGTGAATTATTACCATTGTTAGATAACGCAGGTTCTATTTTCTTAGGTGAATATTCTCCAGAATCAGCAGGAGATTATGCGTCGGGAACTAACCATGTATTGCCGACTTATGGTTATACCAGAACCTATTCAAGTCTTGGTCTTGCTGATTTTTCTAAGCGTATGACAGTACAAGAATTGACGGCGAATGGTTTAAAAGGATTAGCACCAACGGTAGTCACAATGGCAGAAGCAGAAGGGCTTGATGCTCATAAGCGAGCGGTTACCATCCGAGTTGAAAAACTAGCTAAGCTAGAAAAAGATCAGCTAAAAGCCAATCAGCTAGAAACGAATCAATAGGAATTCATGATGGAAAAGTTAGCCAGAAAACAAGTGCAAGCATTAACGCCTTACCTCTCTGCCCGTCGAATCGGTGGTACAGGGGATGTGTGGTTAAACGCCAATGAATCTCCATTTGATAATGAATACAAATTCAATTTTGCACGCCTTAACCGTTACAGTGAATGTCAGCCACCAGAGTTGATCAATGCTTATGCGGCTTATGCAAAAGTAAAACCAGAGCAAGTGCTAACATCTCGTGGTGCTGATGAAGGAATTGAATTATTAGTTCGTGCGTTCTGTGAGCCAAATGAAGATGCAATTTTATATTGCCCACCAACCTATGGTATGTACTCAATCAGTGCAGAAACCATTGGTGTAGAGACAAAAACGGTTCCGCTGACCTCTGATTGGCAATTGGATTTACCATCAATTGAGCAAAATTTAGATAATGTAAAACTGGTCTTTGTATGCAGTCCAAATAACCCAACTGGCAATGTGATTAACCGTAAAGATATTTTGTCTTTATTAGAGATGACAAAAGATCGTGCCATTGTGGTGATGGACGAGGCGTATATTGATTTCTGTTTGGAAGTCTCAACCGTTGATTTACTTGCTGATTATCCGCACCTAGCTATTTTGCGTACGTTGTCAAAAGCCTTTGCATTGGCTGGCTTACGTTGTGGTTTTACATTAGCAAATGAAGAACTGATTAATGTATTACTTAAAGTGATTGCACCATATCCAGTCCCCGTTCCTGTAGCTGATATTGCAACTCAAGCGTTATCTGAAGCAGGTTTAGCTCGCATGAAATACCAAATGCTTGATTTAAGCGCTAACCGAGCTTATTTGCACGCAGGATTAATGGTATTGAATGGAGTTACTGTTCATGAAGGTTGGGGTAACTATTTATTAGTGCAGTTCCCTGATGGCGATGCAGTGTTTAAAGCCGCGTGGGATCACGGCATTATTTTACGTAATTCACCAATTAAAGATTGTGTGCGTATTAGTGTTGGCAACCGCGAAGAGTGTGAAAAAACAGTAAGCTTTATTCGTAACCAATTAATTTAATGTTATCCCCAAACTTAGGAATAAGGCTTGGGGCTATCAATAATAGAATTAGAAAAATTAAAAGGACGTTCCTGTGAGCAAACAACAAAAGATTTTATTTATTGACCGTGATGGCACCTTAATTGTTGAGCCGCCTGTCGATTTTCAAGTAGACCGTTTAGATAAGCTAAAATTTGAGCCTCTGGTTATTCCTTCTCTATTGTCTCTTCAAGAAGCGGGTTACCGTTTAGTGATGGTGACGAACCAAGATGGTTTAGGGACAGATAGCTATCCGCAAGATGAGTTCGATGCGCCACACAATATGATGATGGAGTTTTTTGAATCTCAAGGCGTTAAATTTGATGATGTTCTGATCTGTCCTCACTTTGAAGAAGACAATTGCTCATGCCGTAAACCTAAATTGGGCATGGTAAAAGAATACCTTCAAGGTGGAAAAGTGGATTTTCAACACTCGGTTGTGATTGGTGATCGCCAAACGGATCTTCAACTGGCTGAGAACATGGCAATCCGTGGTATTCAATATCACCCCGAGACAATGAATTGGCCTACGATCTTAAAAGATCTTACGGTAAATGCACGAACTGCAGAAGTTATCCGCACAACTAAAGAAACAGACATTAAAGTGTTTGTTAATTTGGATGAGCAAGGTGGCAATACAATCTCAACCGGTCTTGGTTTCTTTGATCACATGCTTGATCAAATTGCTACGCACGGTGGCTTCCAAATGAAGATCAATGTCGAGGGTGACTTGCACATTGATGATCACCACACCATTGAAGATACGGCTCTAGCACTAGGCGAAGCGTTAAAAGAAGCCTTGGGTGATAAGCGTGGTATTGGTCGTTTTGGTTTTAGCTTACCAATGGATGAATGTTTAGCGCAGTGTGCACTGGATTTATCTGGTCGCCCATATCTGAAATTTGATGCGGAATTTAGTCGTGATCAAGTGGGGGATTTATCAACAGAAATGGTGGTTCACTTCTTCCGTTCATTAACGGATACCCTTGCTTGTACATTACACCTTTCTTCTGCTGGTCATAATGATCACCACATTATTGAAAGCCTATTTAAAGCGTTCGGCCGTACATTACGCCAAGCGATTAAAGTGGAAGGTAATGAACTGCCAAGCTCAAAAGGCGTATTGTAGGAGTGACTATGACAAAGCAAAATGTCGTTATTATTGATACAGGCTGTTCTAACGTATCGTCAGTGAGATTTGCTATTGAGCGTTTGGGTTATGACGTTACGATAAGCAGAGATCCACAAGTGGTATTAGCGGCAGATAAGCTGTTTTTACCGGGCGTTGGCACAGCAAGCGAAGCGATGAAGAACTTGGCTGAACGTGATCTCATTAAGTTGGTTAAGCAAGTTGAAAAACCGCTATTGGGTATCTGTTTAGGTATGCAACTTTTGGGTAAGCTTTCTGAAGAGAAAGGCCAAAAAGCAGATCAAATTGTGGATTGTTTAGGCTTATGTGACGGTGAAGTTCGTAAGCTTCAAACGGGTGATTTACCACTGCCTCACATGGGGTGGAATACGATTAAACCCGTTGAAGGTAATCCACTCTTTAAAGACATTCCAGAGAACAGTTACTTTTACTTCGTACACAGCTTTGGCATGCAAGTGGGTGATTATACGATTGCCTCTTGTGACTATGGACAACCCTTTACCGCCGCATTACAAGTGGGTAATTATTACGGTGTTCAGTTTCACCCAGAGCGTTCAAGTAAAGTGGGTTCAAAGCTTATTCAGAACTTTTTGGAGTTGTAAAAGAAAGAGTTCAGATCGGTCGCAAGCTCCCTTGCAGAATTCAGAGGAAGGTGAGGGTATTATTAATACCAAAGCGGATTTTCTGAATTCTTCAAGCGAAGCGATCTGAACTCTATTACTCAGAAAGTACAGTATTTGATAGCGTAAATAAAAATTAGGAACTCACAGTAGAGTGAGGCGTAAAAGGATATTTATGATCATTCCAGCATTAGATTTAATTGAAGGCCAAGTAGTTCGTCTATTTCAAGGCGACTACGGGCAAGTAACAGAATACAAAGTTGATCCGGCTGAACAGTTCAATTTGTATCACCAAGCGGGTGCAAATTGGTTGCACCTTGTTGATTTAACTGGCGCAAAAGACACGACAGCGCGTCAATTGGATTTGATCGCACGTTTATTAGCAAGCACCCCTGCTAATATTCAAATTGGTGGTGGGGTACGTAATGAAGCAGACGTTCAAGATTTATTAAACGCTGGTGCGCAACGTGTAGTTGTAGGTTCGACAGCAGTAAAGCAGCCAGAATTAGTCAAAGGTTGGATGGAAAAATACGGCGCAGAAAAAATCGTATTAGCGCTAGATATCAACATTGATGAAAACGGCACTCGTAACGTTGCTATTTCAGGCTGGCAAGAAGATTCAGGTGTAACGATTGAAGCATTGCTTGAAGATTATCTAACGGTTGGCCTTAAGCATGTATTGTGTACTGATATCTCACGCGATGGCACGTTGCAAGGCTCGAATGTAGAACTCTACGTAGACCTATGTAAACAATACCCACAAGTGCAATTCCAATCTTCTGGCGGCATAGGGTCACTGAATGATATCGCCGCGCTGAAAGGCTCTGGTGTTGCTGGTGTCATTGTTGGTCGAGCATTACTTGATGGCAAGTTCACCGCAGAGGAGGCATTCCAATGTTGGCAAAGCGAATAGTTCCTTGTCTTGATGTTAAAGATGGGCAAGTAGTAAAAGGCGTTCAATTTCGTAACCATGAAATTATTGGTGATATTGTCCCTCTGGCACAGCGTTACGCAGAAGAGGGCGCGGATGAGTTGGTATTTTATGATATCACTGCATCAAGTGATGGTCGTGTAGTAGATAAAAGTTGGGTCGCACGCGTCGCAGAGGTGATTGATATTCCATTCTGTGTGGCAGGTGGAATTAAAACGGCAGAAGATGCGGCGAAGATTTTAGAGTTTGGTGCTGACAAAGTATCAATTAACTCACCTGCATTAGCGAATCCAGAGTTGATCACAGAGCTTGCCGATAAATTTGGTGTTCAGTGTATCGTGGTAGGTATTGATTCTTACTTTGATAAAGAAACGGGTAAATACCAAGTTTATCAATTTACCGGCGATGAAGAACGCACCAAAGCAACCAAATGGGAAACCAAAGATTGGGTGCAAGAAGTTCAAAAACGCGGAGCAGGCGAAATCGTATTAAACATGATGAACCAAGATGGCGTGCGTAATGGTTACGATTTAGAACAATTGAAAATGGTACGAGAAGTGTGTCATGTGCCATTAATTGCATCAGGCGGTGCCGGTGAAATGGTTCACTTTGCGGATGCTTATAAGAAAACCAATGTTGATGGTGCGTTAGCAGCGTCAGTATTTCACAAACAAATCATCAATATTGGTGAGTTAAAAGAATATTTAGCCGAACAGGATGTAGAGGTACGCCGATGAGCCAACAAGAATTAGCAACACGAATTGATTGGGAAAAAGTGGATGGTTTAGTGCCTGCTATTATTCAAGATTTTGGTTCAAGCCAAGTATTGATGATGGGTTACATGAACCAAGAAGCATTGGCGAAAACGCTAGAGACAGAAAAAGTCACGTTTTTTTCTCGTACTAAAAATCGTCTATGGACCAAAGGTGAAGAGTCGGGGAACAGTTTAAATCTAGTTAATATCTCATTAGATTGCGATAACGATACTCTGCTTATTAAAGTTAATCCAGTGGGCCCAACGTGCCACACAGGAACAACCACTTGTTGGGATGGTGATAAAACTGAAGAAACACAATTGGTGTGGCTTCATCAGTTGGAACAGCTACTTGCCGAACGTAAGAATGCTGATCCTGACTCATCTTACACAGCAAGTCTCTATGCCCGTGGCACCAAACGTATTTCGCAGAAAGTTGGCGAAGAAGGCGTTGAAGTCGCGCTTGCAGCGACGTCGGGTGACAAGGCGGAGCTAGTGTGTGAATCAGCAGATTTAATGTATCACTTGTTTGTTCTGCTTCAAGATCAAGGTCTATCGTTCGATGATGTGATCAATAAATTGAAAGAACGTCATAAGTAAGCCTCTTTAATTACAAATAATAACTCAACGCCGATCATCTGATCGGCGTTTTTATTGGAATTGAGATACCATCCTCGTTATACTCTGCGCTCAATTTTAGGAGCGCCAATGTTCGATATCCTTTATCAAAATTCAGATTTTCTTGTTATAAATAAGCACCCAAACATCAGTGTTCATAAAGACGATGGTGAAACCTCATTATTGATTGAACTCGCTAAAGTTACGGGAGATAAGCAGCTTTATTTAATCCATCGTTTAGATAAAATGACATCAGGATTATTGCTTATTGGTCGTAATCAGTCGGCTGCAAGTGAATTATCACAATTGTTCGCAAAGCGTTTAGTTGAAAAATACTATCTTGCTATTGGTGATAAAAAGCCTAAGAAAAAACAAGGTCTGGTTATTGGCGATATGGAGCGTTCACGTAGAGCGTCATGGAAGCTAATCAACAGTAAAGAAAACCCTGCGATTACTCAGTTTTTCTCAACGGCAGCCCATAATGGCAATCGTCTGTTTTTATGTAAACCGCATACAGGGAAAACACACCAAATTCGAGTGGCGTTAAAAAGCGTAGGCTCGGGTATTCTAGGCGATTCAATTTATAGCTCATCTAAAGCAGATCGCGGTTATCTTCATGCATATGCTTTACGCTTTACTTATCAAGAGCAAGCGTTTGAATTTGTTGAAACACCAAAGCAAGGTGAAGAGTGGCAAGATGACACCATTCAAGCAGGATTAGCGCAGTGGCAAACACCGTGGACATTAACTTGGCCAGAGATTAAGAAGAAATCATGAAGATAGAAGCATTAGATACGTTATTTACTCACTTAGAAGCACAGCTAGCAACACCACAGAATGAGCTTCGTCGTTTATTCCATGGTCGTGGTCAATGTTTTGAAGGCTTAGAACAACTCACGGTTGATTGGCTTCAAGGTCAAGCTCCTCAAAATCAAGGGGCTCAAGGTCAACTAGTGGTGGCGCTATTTAAAGAGCAAGCTCCTACTTTTGTTGACGCTCTAGAATCAAAGCTGAACGCATTTGCCAGTTCAGACGTATGGAAAAACGCTAAAGGCCAAGCTATTTTATTGCAACATCGTTATCAAGAATTAGCACCAACGCAAGTGGTGTGGGGCAGTGAAGAAACCTTCCCTGTAGCGGTAGAGAACGGATTAAAATATCAGCTAGAGCTTAAAAAAAACCAGAACATGGGGCTATTTTTAGATATGCGCTATGGTCGAAAATGGGTTCAAGCACACAGCGAAGGTAAATCGGTGTTAAACCTGTTTGCGTATACGTGTGGTTTTTCTGTTGCTGCTATAGCGGGTGGTGCGACTCAAGTGGTTAATTTAGATATGGCAAAAGGGCCGTTGAGTCGTGGTCGTGATAATCACCGTTTAAACGAACATGATTTATCAAAAGTAAAATTCTTAGGTCATGATATTTTTAAGTCTTGGGGCAAGATTAAGAAACTGGGCTTGTATGATTTGATCATCATTGATCCACCTAGTTTCCAAAAAGGCAGCTTTGCACTGACCAAAGATTATCAGAAGATCTTACGTCGTTTACCTGATTTATTAAGTGAGACTGGCGAAGTGTTGGCGTGCGTAAATTCACCAGCAGTGTCTACAGATTTCCTGATTGATGGTATGGCTGAAGAAGCACCTGAATTGAAGTTTGTAGAGCGTTTAGATAACCCGCCAGAGTTTGCAGATATTAATCCTGAAAGCGGCTTAAAAGTGATGCGTTTTACTCGCTAAACTTGAATTTGATATAAAGAAGCCCCCTTTGCGATAAGGGGGCTTTTATTAATCATCGAACAGTAAATTAATGGCAATTCCCATAAGAATAAGTCCAAAAATCGGCCCTAAAACACCCAGAGGTGCTCTCTCTATATAAGGAAGGTTCTCTGCTATCATTAATCCCCATTCTGATTCTGGTGGTTTTGCCCCTAACCCAATAAAACTTAAAGAGGTTAAGCTTAATGTAATGACAGGAAATTTTAATAGAGTATGTCTTAATAACGGAGGCAGGACATAAGGCAATAAGTAGAAACGGAAAATCGTTAACTTATTTGTGCCCCAAGTAGGTGCTAAATGAGTATAGGGTTGAGCTTTAGCTTCGACGATTAAGCTTGAGCAATGTGCTGCCAGCGGGGCCCATGACACTAAAACAATAGCGATGAGTGCACTGTTCGCATTCATACCTGAAATGCCTGCGACTAATAAGCCAGCCACGATATACGGCACCCCTTTAGTGACTTCAATAAGTCCTTGAGTCCATCGCGTATTAAACCCCATGACAATGCCAGTTAATAAGCTTAGAAATGTAGCTAAAATTCCAGCTTGAAACGTTGATATCATGCCCGCGCCAATTCGAGCCAATAAATCTCGACCTATGCCATCAGCTCCTAATGGGATGTGTATGTTAGGAGAGGCTAAACGAGAAAATTGACTTGAGTAAGGATCTCTAAATAGTGCCCAAACAGCAATGAGTAATAGAAATGATAAAATACTAAATGCGATCATTCGCTTAGGTGCACTTTTAGTCAATTGGAATGATGAATGACTACTAATTAATTTCCCACTTTTAAGACTATGACCTAAGATTAACTGTTGTAATAGAAGCCCAAAACTACTGATCATAATAGATAAAAACAATAGTACTAATAAGCCGCCCTGAAGAATGGGTAGATCTTGTGCTTTTGTTGCACTAAGAATGAGCTGTCCAATTCCCGGAATTGAAAAAATTTGTTCTACTGCAACCGCTCCGCCGGTGATCCCTATGATAATCATTGAAATTTGAGGGATTAGGCTACTGAGTGCTTTTTTAAGAGCAAAACGGATTATTTGGTTTGTGTGTACATTTGCACTTAACCAAGTCGTTATCCACGGTTCATTAAACACACGGAGTAGGCTGTCGTGTAATAAGCGACTGAATAATCCACTTGCAGGTAAAGCAAGAGCTAAGCTTGGTAACCAAATATTTTGCCAACTTTGCCAGCCATAAGGCGGGAACCAACCAAGCCAAATAGAAAAAAATAGAATGAGTAAAGAAGCAATAACATATTCAGGCAATGATATAAAAACAATGCTTAAAGAGTGGTGGTTACTTTTTAGTGTTCCTTTTTTCCAGAGCCTTAGCATCCTGATTAAAGCCATACTGCAAAGTATAAACGTCAATATTAATGCAGTAGACATTAAAAATAGAGAAGTAGATAGTGCCTTTTGAATAGAAGATGTCACGGAAGATCCGTCTATCCAAGATACCCCTAAATCCCCTTTTATTAATCCGGAAAACCAATCAATTAACCGTTCAAATGCACTACGATGAAGTTGAAGATCTGTTCGTACAGCTTGTAAAGATTCAGCCGTTAATAGTTGCTGTTGTCCAGAACGTGCTCTAAGAATAGATTGACTTGGATCTATACCCGCAATTTCAGGTATTAACCCGACTAAAATCACCACAGCAGTAAGTGAGACTAGTCGGGATAACCAAGGTACTAATATAGATAATACAGAGCGTATCGTTGAAACAGAAAACATGTACTTTAGTTAACCTGTGTTTGTTGGTTAATTAAACGACGTTCACTAGGATCACGAATTACATTATTTACCCTTTTACTTTCGCCTTGAATTACGCGTTCATGGAGTAGAGGGATAGCGGCGTAATCATTTAATATTTTTTGTTCAGCCTCAATAATAGCTTGTTGTCGTTTCGCCCCTAAAGATTGTAAATCAGCATGATAAAGCGCGCTATCAACGTCTTTAGAGCAATACAGTCCAAGGTTATATGAACCTTGGCATCCAAAATCACTCATCATATAAGCCACAGGATCACCCGAATCAAGTACTGTTGCACGAGAAAGAATAAAGGCATCAAATTTACCCGCTAAAGCATCATTTTCAATCTGAGCATACTCACGGATATCAAGCTTAACGTTAAAACCGACCGCTTCAAATTGCTGCTTTAAAATTGCTGCGACCTCGGGAAGCTCTGCACGGTCAGTGAAAGTACCAATGACAATGGTTTCTCCGTTAGCTTTTAGGTTTTTATCTAAAAGCGGTGCTTCTGGTCGAAGTGGTGCGGCCCAAGCCAGTGCTGGTCCAAATAAGCCTTGAGCGATATCTGCATGATTTTCATAAACCATTTCGACTATTTGTTGTCTATTGATCGCTGCTGCAGCGGTTTTACGTAGTGCTATTTGGCTGAAAACTTTTGATTGGTTATTTAAGTAGAGCGTATTTGTTCTTGGCATCGCAACTTCATGAAGTAGTTCAGAATCAATTGTGGCTATTTGTGATACAGGAACAGCTTCAACAATATCTGCGGTACCTGTGCGTAGAGCGGCTGCACGAGAAAAACCGTTTGGAACATACTCTACATGAACGACATCTATTTGAGCTTTTTCTCCCCAGTAGCCATTGAAGCGACGAAGTTCAGCACTTGTACTGCCATTAATATTCACTAGTTCAAATGGGCCTGTGCCCATTCCTGTAGGAATGACTTGTCCATTTTCTTTATAAGCATCTGACGCTAGAATCGCTAATTGAGGGCTTGATAGACGGTTTGGTAAAAGTGGATCGTTAAAAGTGGTATTAATCTCGACAGTAGAATCGTTTAGCGCTTTTATTTTTAAATCGATACCATCAAGAATACGAGGTTTAGGCGCAGCTTCTAATGCTTTTTGTAAAGAGTGAGTGACTGCAAATGCATCTAATGTTGAACCATCATGAAAAGTAACACCTTGTCGGACAGTAAAATGCCAAGTAAGGGGATCGATTTGTTCCCATGCGGTTGCTAGCATAGGCTCTGCGTTAGATTGCGCATTTAAGTTTACCAGTGTTTCTGCTGTACTCCATCGAGATAACTTGAAAGCATCATCAGATAAAGGAGATAGCCCTGTTCTTGGTGGTTGCATCATGGCAATGTTAATTACTGATTCGGAGTTTTCTTTATCAGCATCGACTTTAACATCAAAACAACCAGTCAAAGGTAGAGTCAATGCAAGCATGCAAGCTAGCTTTATTGTATAGAGACGCATAATGATGTTTTATTCCATTAGTTATTTGGTTGATTAGGTATGATTAGAGATTGGGCATTAATCAGTGCTTGAGTAGTAGGGTGGTTAGGTGCTGTCATTATTTGATGGGATGAGCCAAACTCTGCAATTTCGCCATGATTTAACACTAAAATATCTTCGCATAATGTTTTTGCAGCTTGTAGGTCATGGGTAATTAATACAAGGCGCATATCTAAGCGTGATTTTAATGACATTAATAAATCAAGTATCTTTTGACGACTAACAGGATCGAGACTGCTCGTTGGTTCATCAGCAATAAGAACGGATGGATTTACCACTAATGCTCGGGCAATCGCGACTCGCTGTGCTTGACCTGTTGAAAGTTGAGCAGCAGTTAATGGTAATAGTTTATTTGATAAACCTACGTCTTTTAAAGCGTCTTTAATTCTTACTTCATGATTACTTTTGTCGTTAAGATTTAAAAGAGGCTCCTTTAATACCTGATAAACAGTGTAGTAAGGATTTAAACTTGTATGCGGTTCTTGTGGGATGAGTTGCATGTGCTTACATACGTTAGTTTGAACTTTAGGTGAGTTTATTGGTAAGGAATTCCCAAAGAGAATAATATCGCCGTTCGTGGCTTTACGTAATCCGAACAATAATTCAATTAGAGTAGATTTTCCTGATCCAGAAGGACCAACAATGGCTAAGCTTTTGTCTTCAATGCATAAGTTTATATTATGAAGGGCTTTAAAAGGCTTCCCTCCTAACCAACGAGGTAGGGAGTAATAATAAAGTGAAACATTATTAAATTGGATTGATGCTGTCATGTCATTCATGCGATAAGATCTTTTAATGAGCAACAAAAAGAGTGAGAACTATTTTCTAAAGCTTCTCTAGGTGGACCATACGCAACCATACCGCCGTCATCAATAATTAGTAATTTGTCACAAGCGAGAGCACTACTAAGATTGTGAGTAATTAATATTCCAGCAAGTTGTTTTTGTTTAACATTTTCACGGATTAACGTTAGGATCTCTTTTTCTGTTATAGGGTCTAGCGCACTCGTCGGTTCATCTGCGATCAGAATTTCAGCCTTACTTAGAAGACCTATTGCGATGCATATCCGTTGGCGTTGGCCTCCAGATAATTGACTAGGATATAAAGGAAGTATTAAATCAGGTTCTGAAAATTCAAGTTTCTTGAGAAGCTCAATGAGAGTTTTTTTTTCTATTTTATTTGGTTTTGTTTGAGATCTTGTTAATGAAAGACATAACTGACCTTCAATAGATACTAATGGATTAAGAGCTTGAAGAGCATCTTGAAATATAAAAGCAGGGCGTTGGGCTGCTGTTCTGTGTAATAAAGATACATTAGATACGTCATGACCAGACAGTGATATATAACCTTTAACTTGAATTGGATCTGCAGTGAAACCCGCGATAGCACGAGATAACATTGATTTACCTATACCAGAAGGTCCCATTATTGCGAGTAGTTCTCCACGGGATACGTCGAATGTAACATCGCTAAATAATACTTTTGAAGGCGTTGAGATACTTAATTGACTGACTGAAACTATAGGTAAATTCACACTAACTCTTAAATTGATATGTTATAACATAACAATAATATCATTTTGAAAAGATAATGAAAAGTGCAAAAAGTTAACAACTGAGTAATTTAACAACAAATTAATTTTAATGAGCCTCCCTTAGTTTAAAACTGAGGATCCATCAAGTTATATGCTTTTTATTTGTATATTTAAATTAAATGACTTTCTGTTTTATTTTATAAATAAATGGGTATAAAAACATAATTCGGCCAAGGTAGAAGGCTGTAAATGCAAACCAAAGACCATGATTTCCCCACCAGTTCACAGTGAACATTAGCATCACTAAAAATAAGAATAGTGTAGCTAGGCTTGAATCTCTAACAGGTCGAGTTGTCCCCGTCCCTGTAAAAATACCGTAAGTAGTTAAGCCAAATCCAGCGACGAGTGGAAATATAATAAGCCAAGGTGCCATTGTATGATAAAGCGTTATAAGTTCAATTTGATCGGTAAATAGCAGAATAAGGCTATTTCTGAATATGACAATTAGTAATGTAAGAAGAATAATGAACCCTGCAGTCCATTGAGCGTTGAGTTTTATTACTTGGTTGAACATTGCTTGATCTTTTTGACCTACGGATTTTCCTGCAAATACACTTGAGGCATTAGCAATGCCATCAAACATATAGCTAATAATAAAAGTGATCTGCATTAAAATGGCATTAGTTGCTAAAACGTCAGTTCCAAGTTGAGAGCCTGTACGGGCGATCATATTAAAAAATATTAAGATACAGACAGTGCGAATTAATAAATCAGAGTTAGATGATACGATTGCAGATAACTCTTTTTTATTGATCTTTGTGGATTGTAAAAATGCAGATACAGAGATGTTACTTGTTTTCAGTACGATGGTTATTCCAATAATAAAGGTTGTGATTTGAGCAATTAAACTAGCGTAAGCGACGCCAGCGACACCAAGATCAAAGTAGAAAACAAAGATAACATCAAGCACGATATTTAGCAGGTTACCAAAAACCTGCGTATAGAGGGTCTCTTTTGCTTTTGCTTGCCCCATTAACCATCCGATAATGGAATAGTTTATTAGAACGAAAGGGGCGCCATAAATTAGAATGCAAAAATACAAATGAGCTTGCTCAGCAACAAGGGGGTCTGGAGATATTACCCAAAGGGCTCCTTGCCAAATGAATGATTGGAAAATAATAAAGATGAAGCCGACAGATGCAGAAAGAATAAATGGCCTCATTAAGCTATTTATTAAACTCGATTGGCATCCTTTTCCTAAAGCTATTGCGCTTTGTCCTGTCGTACTGACACGAAAAAAGCCAAATAACCAATAGATGGTGTTCATGATAACGGTGCCTATAGCCACGCCGCCAATTAATTCAGCAATGCCCATTTGCCCAATAACTGCAGTATCAACAGCACCTAATAAAGGTTGAGTGACAGTTGATATAATGAATGGAAAGGCAATTTTAGAATAATCTTTGTGTGTTATAGTCATGAAGTCCTGTTAGTGATAATCATTTTCATTAACGATATCTCTTATTATTAAGCTTGTCATTAAATATTTTGTTAATTTTTGATAATAGCTATTAAGTTTCGTTATATTTAGGGATGTTACATGGGAAGTGTTGTAGGTATAACTTAGGTATAGTGTTTACAAGTAGGAGGAAAAGGCATTAAAACGGCAAGTTAAATGGCCTCATATTTGAGTAAATATCAGACCATTTTTTATTTGTATTACTCTTCTTCGGTTGGTTTACGATCTAAACAAGACTGCTCATTAACAAAAATATCATTCTGTTTTTGACCTCTAGCATTACGAATAAGGTAGCGGTAAGCGACACCTTTTTTTAACACCGGGCGGATTTCTTTGCTTCCACAGTAAGTTGTAATGCTCTGTTCAATGATTTGATTTGTGCTAATCTCACCATTACCACTATCTAAAAATATCATTTCAACCACTCCTTGTTTTTCTTTTACTTGAATTAGAGTGAGTGGGCCCATCTCTAAAGGAAGTGAACTCGCAAGGATACTGGCACGATAATCGGCAAGCATTTCTATTTCTTGTTGTTGTTCGTTAGAGGCACATCCAGAAAGAATGAGGACACTTAACGCTGTCAAAATAAGTTTTTTCATTATAGTTCTTTATGGTTTTTGAGCTTATATTTACTATAAATTCATATCATTAATATTAAGCAGGAAGTACTTTTTTGAATGGTTTTACGATTACATCAGCGTAAACCCCTGCATCAATATATGGGTCATTGTTAGCCCATTTTTTTGCAGCATCCAAAGAATCAAATTCTGCAATAACTGTTGAGCCTGTAAATCCAGCACTTCCTGGGTTTTCAGAATCAATTGCAGGCATGGGCCCTGCGACTAATAAACGGCCTTCATTTTGCAGTTGAGTAAGGCGCTCTAGATGTTTTTCTCGAACACTTAAACGACGTTCTAAGCTATTTTCAACATCTTGAGAAAAAATTACATACCACATAGTTGAATCCTTTTATTTTTTATCATCATTGATAGAGCCATCATAAAAAAAGCCCTAGCGATAAACCAGAGCTTTTTGATAATTAATAAGAAAAATTGTAATTACTACGCACTTTTCGGAATTGGGCGCGGTTTTCCGCTTGAATCAATCGCAACATAGTTAAATGTGGCGTCACAGACCATAAAACGTTCGCCTACACCGTGCTCTTTTACCGGTTTAATCCATACTTCAAGGTTGATTGTCATGGATGTTCGACCAATTTTTACACATTCGCCATAGCAACAGACTACATCACCTACTTTTACTGGTTTTTTGAAGGTAATACTAGAAACTGAGACGGTAACAATACGTCCACCAGAGATCTCTTTAGCTAGGATCCCGCCTGCTAAATCGAGCTGAGACATAATCCATCCACCAAAAATATCACCATTGGCATTGGTATCTGCTGGCATTGAAAGAGTACGTAAAAGGAGTTGGCCTTTAGGGGCTTGTCCAAGAGATGATGGGCTTGTCAAATTGATTTCCAATACAGCTAAAAATGAAATTATGCTGAGTTTACCACAAAAAAATAGATATAAAAAAACCGTGCTGTAAAACAGCACGGTTATGATTATTTTTTAAGTATTAGGTCTTATTTATGGTGATTAAAAATCAACGATTTAAATAATTTCTTGGCTAAATGAAGAATAAAAAAGGGAAATTAAGATTACTCTTGTTCTTCTTTTTTCTCTTTTGGCATATGTTTATATACGTACATACCAGTAAATAAAGTATATAAGAAGGTTAGTCCAAGTAAACCAAATACCTTAAAGTTAACCCATACATCTAATGGCATTTCAAATGCCACGTATAAGTTGGCAATTGCACATACTGTGAAGAATAAGATCCAAGCGTAGTTGATCTTGTTCCATTGAGGATCAGTTAGCGTCACTTCTTTGCCTAGCATACCTTTAATTACAGGTTTACCTATAATTTGAGAGACTAATAAACCCGCCGCAAAGACGCAGTATACGATGGTTACTTTCCACTTTATGAAGTTATCATCATGTAAGAAGATCGTCATGCCACCAAAGACGGTCACCATAAGAAAGGTGATTAGCTGCATTTTTTCAACTTTCTTATAAAGAACATAAGTCAAAACAAGTTGAACCGCTGTCGCTATGATAAGTGCGCCTGTTGCAGTGTAAATATCGTACATTTTGTACAGGGTAAAAAAGATAATCAGTGGGATAAAATCTAAAATCTGTTTCATATTTATAGGTTGAGCCAATAATTAATTATGTAGCGAGTGTATCTAAAATTTACAGGGGAGGGAATCGCTAAAAATTGCTTGTTACATTTTATGCGTACTATTGGCTAAAAAGAAAAGCCAACTCATACGCTTTCAACGAGAAAGATCAAGTGTGAGTCGGCTTAACGATATTTGATGTACGGACGTAATGAATTTACGCTTCTTTATTTTCTGTCGTTGTTTCTACTGTGTCTTCAACCATTGAGTCAACAATTACGGCACACGCTGCATCTCCGGTAATATTGAGAGCAGTACGGATCATGTCAAAGATTCGGTCTAATGCGAATAGCAGTGGTAGACCTTCGATTGGAATACCAGCAGAAAGTAGTACCGCAACCACTAGGAAAGAGGGACCAGGAACACCTGCTTGACCAACAGCACCCAGTGTTGATGTCACAATAATTGCTACATAAGCCCCAATTGACAGATCAATGTTGAACAGTTGAGCAAAGAAGATAGCGACTAGACCGTAGTAAATTGCATTACCAGACATGTTGATGGTTGCGCCTAATGGCAGAACAAATGATGCGGTAGAGTTACGAACACCTAAGTCTTTCTCAACCGTTTCCATCGTCACAGGTAGGGTTGCCATTGAAGACGCGGTTGATAGCGCAACGGCTTGCGGTTTCTTCATTGCAATCAGGAATTTCTTTGCAGAGGTTTTGGTTAGAAGGCCAACCATTAGTGGGTAAGCAATAAAACCAAAAATTAGAATAGCTGCGATATAAACAATGAATAATTTAAACACCACCATTAGTGCGCCAAACCCAAACGTACCCACAGCTTCTGCCATTAAACCAAAGACACCTATTGGAGCAATGATCATTACTTTGTTAATCATCCACACCATGACATCTACAATAGCATTTACTGCATTGAGCATTGGTTCGCGGCGTTTCTTTTCTAATTTAGAAAGACCAATACCAAAAAATAAGCAGAAAACGAGAATTTGCAAAATGTTTGCTTCATTTAGTGATTGAAAAACGTTGGTTGGGATCATGCCTGTGATGGTTGCCCAAAACGTTGGAAGCTCCCCTTTTGCTGCATAAGCAGAAGAGAACATGCCTTCAACACCGGAAACATCAATTCCCTTACCAGGTTCGAAAACCTCGCCCATAAATAGAGCTAATGCAACAGCCAGTGCAGAAGTGATTCCGAAATAACTTAATGTTGTAAAACCCACTTTACCTGCATTACTGCTATTACCTAGCCCAGCAGCACCAGAGATTAAAGCAACAGCAACCAATGGGATCACTAACATTTTTATTAGGTTAATGAAAATCGTACCTAATGGAGCAAACATAGCGGCAGATTGGCCCATTGTTGCACCAACCATGGTACCTACGATCATGGCTATAACGACTTGAACGCCAATATTGTTGAGAAGTCCTTTTTTCTGTAACAATTTATTTACCTCTATTCTATTTTTTAAACAAGGTGCAACTTGTACACCTTGTTAAAAATGTATTTATTAGTTAAATATCTTGGAGGGTGTTGTACACTTAAAATTTACATCTAGCAACACTGTTGCACAATGGGTTTAAAGTTATGCGGTTTTTGTAGGTTGTTTGTTTCTTTTTTGTGCGCATTTACATGTTTAATTACGACCGTGGCTTGCTCAGTCTAATTAATATTTAACGTATTAAAATTGCAAAGGACAATTGGAAGAAAAAAAAAGAGCCTACAGAAGGCTCTTTTGGGATGGGGTAAGATGTTAGATGTTATTTTTGTGTTGCAGCTTTCATCGATGAAGTAAACGTTGAAAGAGCCTCAAGTAAAGCGGCTGGATTATGTTGATGTTGCTCAATGATTTTTACGGTTGCAGAGCCTGAAATTGCCCCCGCAGCACCAGCTTTAATCGCTTCTTCTACCTGAGATGGTTCTGAAATACCAAAGCCTAAGATAGCAGGTGGTGCATCAAATTGGTTTAAGCGCTCTAATAGTTGAGCAACTGGCATGCCTGCTTTGGTTTCTGCACCGGTAACACCAGCACGAGAAAGAAGGTAAGTGTAGCCGCCGCCTAATTTAGCAACGGTTTCTAACGTTTCATTTGATGCAGATGGTGGAGCTATAAAGATAGGGTGAACATTATGCTTGAGTGCACTTGCTCTAAATTCTTCAGACTCATTGGTTGGTACATCTGCAATCAAAACAGAATCCACACCGGCTTGTTGGCATTTAGCGTAGAAAGTATCAATGCCATTTGCGAACACAAGGTTAGCGTAAACCAATAGACCAATTGGGGTATCAGGGTATTTAGCTCGGATCCTTGCGATTAAATCAAAACATACGACAGGCGTTGTTTTACTGTTTAATGCACGGATGTTTGCACCTTGAATTGTTGGACCATCCGCTAAGGGATCAGAAAATGGGAGCCCTAATTCAAGTGCATCTGCACCTGATTCAATTAAGGTTTCCATGATCTGGTAAGACAGCTCAGGATTTGGATCGCCAATGGTTACAAAAGGAACAAAGGCACCTTGGTTTTTGTCTGCTAATTTAGCAAAGAGGTCTTGATAACGATCCATTAGATTTCTCCCTTTTCTTTTAAAATGTCATGAACAGTGAAGATGTCTTTGTCACCACGGCCTGATAGGTTAACAACTAACAACTGTTCTTTTTCTGGCTCAGCATGCGCTAGTTGAAGTGCATAAGCCAGAGCGTGAGACGATTCTAATGCAGGAATAATACCTTCGCCTTTTGCTAAGATTTGGAATGCTTCTAGTGCTTCATCATCGGTCACTGACCCATATTCAGCACGGCCAATGGCATTCAAATGCGCGTGTTGTGGACCAACCGATGGGAAATCAAGCCCAGCAGAGACAGAGTAAGATTCTTCAATTTGACCATGTTCATCTTGCATCAATGGCGCTTTCATACCAAAGAAGATACCCGTTTTACCATGCTTAAGTGGCGCGCCATGTTGGTCGGTATCAATGCCTTTACCTGCTGGTTCGACACCAATCAATCTTACATTTTCTTCTTCAATGAAATCCGCAAACATACCAATGGCGTTTGAACCACCACCAACACAAGCAATAACCGCGTCAGGCAGACGGCCTTCACGAGCAAGGATCTGCATTTTTGTTTCTTCGCCAATCATACGTTGGAAATCACGAACAATGGTTGGGAATGGGTGAGGGCCAGCTGCTGTCCCTAATAGGTAATGCGCAGTTTCATAAGTTGCAGACCAGTCACGTAGTGCTTCATTACAGGCGTCTTTTAGCGTTGATGAACCTGAATGAACAGGGATCACTGTCGCCCCCATTAATTCCATGCGGAATACATTCGGGCTTTGACGTTCAATATCTTTAGCGCCCATGTAAACACGACATTTTAAGCCAAGTAGAGCACAAGCAAGAGCAGTCGCAACGCCGTGTTGGCCAGCCCCCGTTTCAGCGATGATCTCTTTTTTACCCATACGTAAAGCGAGCAGCGCTTGACCTAATACTTGGTTAGTTTTGTGAGCGCCACCGTGCAGTAAATCTTCACGCTTTAGGTACAGTTTAGTTTTAGTACCCTTGGTTAGGTTACGACAAAGCGTAAGTGCAGTAGGACGACCTGCGTATTCTTGCAGTAACGTCATAAACTCAGCGCGGAAATCTTCATCTGCTTGAGCATCAATAAAGGCTTGCTCAAGTTGGTCCAATGCAGGTACTAAAATTTGTGGAACGTATTGACCACCATATTCACCGAAGTAGGCATCTAATTTTGCCATGATATTTTCCTTAATAATCTCGTAATGCGCTAAATACGGCGCGTAATTTTTTGTGATCTTTTTTACCTGGTTCCGATTCGACACCAGAGTTGAAATCTAATCCGTAACAACCAAGTTGTGCTGCTTGTTTGGTATTTTCTAGTGATAAACCACCGGCGAGCATAATGTTGTTATGTGGTAGTTTATCCCAATCAAAACTAACGCCAGTCCCGCCGGTTTGAGTGCCTACTTTACAATCTACCAACACTTTATCAGCAAGACTTTGAGGAAGGGAAATGCTTTGTGCGTCATCTGACACAGAAATAACATTCCACACTTGGCAACCACTTGGTAGCTGTTGTTTTAGCTCGGCAATGTATTCTTCACTTTCAGAGCCATGCAATTGAACCACCGCAAGAGATAGTTCATTCGCTCGTTGTGCAACAGTAGACACTGTATCGTTTTGGAAAACGCCTACATAATTCAACGTGGTTGCTTGAGTGATGGCTTTTGCTGTCTCTAATGAAACAAAACGCGGTGATTTTTCAACAAAGATTAATCCACCATACACAGCACCAGAGTCATAAACTGCTTTTGCATCTTCTACAGACGTTAAGCCGCATACTTTGTTTTCACCTAGAATCACTTTTCGTGCTGCTAGTTCTAGGTTTTCTTCTGCCATTAATGAGCTGCCAATTAAAAAGCCTGTTGCGTGTTTTGCTAGATCTTTTACTTGCTGATGGTTATAGATACCAGACTCAGAAATAATGGTTGTGCCTTTTGGCAGTAGCGGTGCAAGCTCTTTAGTGCGGTTCAAATCAGTGGATAAATCACGTAGATTACGGTTGTTAATGCCGATCACTTGCGCTTCTAATGCGACCGCTCGGTGTAACTCTTCTTCATTACTGACTTCAGTGAGTACACCCATGCCAAATGAATGAGCAACTTCTGCAAGCTCTTTGTATTCTTCATCGTTAAGCACTGAAAGCATGAGTAGAATTGCATCTGCACCGTAATGGCGAGCTAAATAGACTTGGTATGCATCAATCATAAAATCTTTGCACAGAATAGGCTGATTAACTTGGTCACGAATAATGGGTAAGAAATCAAAACTGCCTTGGAAATACTTTTCGTCCGTTAACACAGAAATAGCACTGGCGTGTTTGTTGTAGACTGAAGCAATGTAGTTAAGATCAAAATCTTGTCGGATTAATCCTTTTGATGGCGATGCTTTTTTACATTCCAGAATAAACTCAGTTTTGCCTGTTTTTAACGCTTGGTAAAAACTGCGATCAGAGCTAGTTAGGCCATTCTTAAAGGTATCAAGAGGCTGTGTTTCTTTACGCTCATTTATCCAAATAGCTTTATCTTTGACAATTTTTACAAGCACTTCAGCCATTTGGGTATTTTCTACTGAGATGTGCTCAGACAATTGTTGTGTCATCTTTCTATCCTCGTGCAGCCAGTTGTTGAACTAGCTCAAATGCTTTACCTGAGTTCATCGCATCAATGGCTTTTTGTGCATTGGCTTTTAAATCTTCATGACCAAACAGACGCATTAATAGTGAAACATTAACTGCAATAGCGCCCAGCTGAGCGTCAGTACCCTTACCTGTCAGAATATCAGTAATAATCGCTCTGTTTTCTTCTGGCTCTCCGCCTTTAATTGATTCAAGCGGATGCGTGTCTAAACCAAAATCTTCAGGCGTTAATGTGTACTCTTTGATCTCGCCATCAATAATTTCTGCAACGGTGGTTGGGCCGTGAATGGCAACCTCATCTAAACCAGAACCAAAGACAACCGCTGCGCGTTTCATTCCCATATTCACCATGGTTTCTGCGATAGGGCGAACCAGAGACTCATCGTATACGCCCATTAATTCAATGTTTGGACGAGCAGGGTTGATTAAAGGACCAAGAATATTAAAGATGGTGCGTGTTTTCATGGTTTGACGAATTGGCATCGCGTGTCGAACACCACCGTGATAGTGAGGCGCAAATAAGAAAGCAACGCCTAAATCATCAACCGCTTTTCGTGTGTCTTCTGCTGACATGGCTAAATTAATACCAAATGAATCTAATAAGTCAGAAGATCCTGATTTACTTGATACACCACGGTTGCCGTGTTTTGCGATTTTTAATCCACAGGCTGCTGCCACAAAGGCTGCTGTGGTGGATATATTTATCGTATTTGAACCATCACCACCGGTACCAACAATGTCTGCGAAATCATAATCAGGGCGAGGAAATTCATTGGCATTATCAAGCAGTGCTTTAGCTGCGCCTGCAATTTCGTTAGGCGTTTCGCCTTTTATTTTCAAACAGGTTAGGGCTGCGGTAAGTAGAATAGGATCTAACTCACCTTTAATTATTGCATCAAAAAGGACTTGGCTTTCCGCTTCTGAAAGAGAAATTTGGTCGTATAATTTAGTAAAAATGGCTTCAATTTGAGTCATGCGAATATCCTTATTCTTTATTATCTGAACGGCTTGAATCTAAATTTAAAGCCCAGTTTAATGTATTAATTAGTAGCTCAGCGCCTTGCGTCGTTAAAATGGATTCAGGGTGAAATTGGAACCCACACACTTTGTCTTCTTCTTGGATCACCGCCATGACTAAATCATCAACGGTTGCGGTAATGGTTAATTTATCGGTTACCTTTGTTGCCACCAAAGAGTGGTAACGTGCAATAGAAAGTGGATTTGGTAACCCATCAAAAATAGCGTGTTGGTTATGGCTCATCATTGCAGATTTACCATGAACGATTTCACCAGCACCTGCAACTGTCCCATCATACGCTTCTACAATCGCTTGATGACCAAGACAAATCCCAATCATAGGTACTTTGCCTTTTAAGCGTTTAATGACTTCAGGCATACAGCCTGCCTCGGATGGCGCGCCTGGTCCTGGAGATAGTACAACTACCGGATTTTCTAGTTTATTTACCGCCTCTTCAAAAGCCACGGCTGACAAACTATTTCGATAAATAGTGACTGGGTAACCAAGGGAGCGAAATTGATCAACCAAGTTATAAGTAAAGGAGTCGAAATTATCGAGTAATACAATATGAGCCATTAGTTTTTCTCCTTAGTGCTTACTGGTTGAGCTAAGTGTGCTTTTTGAATTGCAGAGATCACTGCTTGGGCTTTACCACGAGTTTCATCGGCTTCCGCTTGTGGGTCAGAGTCATACACCACGCCAGCTCCGGCTTGAACTTGAGCGATACCGTCTTCAACATAGGCTGAACGAATAACAATACAAGTATCCATGTTGCCATCGCCTGTTAAATAACCAACAGCGCCACCATAAGTGCCTCGGCGTGTTTTTTCTACGTCACGAATGAGCTGCATAGCACGGATCTTTGGAGCGCCCGTTAATGTCCCCATATTCATACATGCTTGGTAAGCATGAAGGGCATCAAGATCCCCTCGAAGTTGACCAACAACACGAGAAACCAGATGCATAACATGGCTGTAGCGGTCGACTTTTAATAAATCAGCCACATAGCGAGTGCCTGCTTCTGAAATACGAGCCACATCATTACGAGCCAAATCAACTAGCATCATGTGTTCTGCGTTTTCTTTGGTATCACAACGCAGTTCTAATTCAATGCGGCTGTCTAAATCATGGTTGATAGAACCATCGTTGTTTTTACCACGTTGACGTGTTCCTGCGATTGGGTAAATCTCAACTTGGTTTGTTTCTTTGCCGTATTTCAATGCAGATTCAGGCGATGCACCAAACAGGGTGAAATCGCGATCTTGCAGATAAAACATATAAGGACTTGGGTTACCAATTTTCAGTTCACGATAAGCCGCTAATGGCGCGGGACAAGGAAGAGTGAATCGACGAGAAGGTACAACTTGGAAAATATCGCCTTTAATAACAAATTCTTTTAAATCTAATACGGTTTGACAGAAATCTTCATCTGACACACTTGGGATCGCGTCACAACGTTCTAGTGTTGGGGCCGCAGGAACCGTATGTGGCTCTGAGCAAAATTCTTTTATTTCTAGAAGTCGAGCAGAAACACTGGTTTTGATAGTCTCATCAGCATTAAACAGTGAGCCCTGAAGTACCGAAGACTCGGTTTGGTGATCGATGACCAAAAGTGATTCCGCCACATAAAACACATAGTCAGGACACTTATTGGTTGTTTCTGCATTACCAAGGTTCTCGAAATTCGCCACTAAATCATAGGCAAATAAACCGCCTAAAAATAATGCATTAGAGGGCAGCCCGGTTAAATCAAATTGATGCTGGATAATACGCAGTGCATCAAAAGAAGAAAGCTCACGTAAGCGACTGTCTTCATCCAGATCTTGTTTTATGTCAGGGAAGTATAGTGTTAGGTTTGTCGGAGATGATTGAGTAATGAGAGACGCTGGGAGAGAATGAGACAGCGAGAGTAATAAATGCTCTCCATTAAGAGTTAATGCTTCTAAAACCACTTCTTTATTAAAACAATGAATTCGTACTGCAGCATCAATGAGCATTAAGCTTTTTAAATTTTGTTTTGAATCTACTTCAGCGGATTCAAGCAATAAGCTCATTGCTTGATTTGCGCATAATGTTGAATACAGTTCCGTAGGATCAGAAACATATGGCACATCAAGACATAGTAACTCTAATTGACCATCTTTTGAGTATGATGACTGCATTACAGCCTCCCTGCTAATACGTTGAATTGGTGTTACATTTTTATTAGTTTTCATAGTCGCATATTTCACTTTTGTTGCCACTCTTTTCTTAAAACTTGTGAGGGCTGAATGACTGACTGTTTAGATTTTCATCTATTATTAGTTTTACTGATTGGTTGTGCTTAAGGCATAAAAAAACCCGCAAAAGGGCGGGTAAGGTTTTTATGTCGAAATTAATTAAGCATAAAAACACTACCCGAAGTAGTGCCACCAACGTTTAGTCATCACGCTAGTTTTTAAGAATGCTTGTTGTTTGCTAAGCTGTGACATAAAGTACCTACTATTAAAACCAATAATATATTGGTGAGAAAGTGTTTAACTGCGTACCAGTAAACTAGTACGCGAGGTGAAAGTCAAGAATAATTATGAAAATAGACCTACATAGTCACACAACTGCGTCAGATGGACGCATGTCACCTACTGAATTAGTAGAAAGAGCCGTAAGTTTTGATGTAAAAGTCTTAGCAATTACCGATCATGATACGGTCGCTGGCTTAGTGGAAGCACATCAAGCGATTAAAGAGAAAGCATTACCAGTGCATTTAATTGATGGTATTGAAATTTCTACATTATGGAGTAACAAGGATATTCATGTTGTAGGCCTTAATGTTGATGTTAATCATCCTGAATTAATTGCATTGATAGAGCAACAAGCAGAGCGTAGAGATTCTCGTGCAAGAAAAATGGCAGAGCGTCTTGAAAAAGCAGGTTACGCAGGGGCGCTAGAAGGTGCAGTAGCTTTGGCAAATGGCGGGTCATTAACACGAGCACATTTTGGCAAGTGGTTAGTCGATCAAGGTCATGCAAAAACGATGCAAGCAGTGTTTAAAAAGTTTTTAACACGCAATAACATAGGCTATGTCCCACCGGATTGGTGTTCTATTGAAGAGGCGGTTAACGTCATTCATAATGCAGGTGGAATCGCAGTATTAGCTCACCCAGGTAGGTATAATTTAACGGCAAAATGGATAAAACGTTTATTAGCGGCTTTTGCTGAAGCGAAAGGTGATGCAATGGAAGTTGCATTACCGCAACAAGGTGTGCAAGAACGTAGAGTGCTTGCAGATTATGCGACTCATTACGAGTTACAAGCCTCACAAGGTTCTGATTTTCATTATCCGTCACCTTGGACAGAGCTTGGAAGAAATTTATGGCTGCCTGAAGGGCCAATTCCTGTATGGCAAGAATGGAATTTACCTACCTTTGAGTAAGTTCTAGATTATAATTAATATAACAATGACCTGCTAAGCAGGAGGAATGATGAGCCAGTTTTTTTATGTACATCCTGAGAACCCACAAGCTCGCTTAATTAGTCAATCTGTTGCGATTATTCGTGATGGAGGGGTCGTTATCTACCCAACTGATTCAGGCTACGCGCTCGGTTGCCAGTTAGAAAATAAACAAGCACTAGAGCGAATTTGTCAGATCCGTCGTTTAGACGATAAACATAACTTTACTTTGTTGTGTCGTGATCTTTCTGAATTATCGATTTATGCCCGTGTAGATAACAGTGTTTTTCGCTTATTAAAAAATAATACACCAGGGGCGTACACGTTTATCTTTAAAGGGACAAAAGAGGTCCCTCGTCGTTTAATGAACCCAAAACGTAAGACGATAGGTATGCGTGTGCCAGATAACAAAATTGCCCTCGCTCTTTTGGAAGAGTTGGGTGAGCCATTAATGTCTACAACATTGATTTTACCAGGTAATGAAGTGGCGGAGTCTGATCCAGAAGCTATCCGTGATCAACTTGAACATGCCGTGGATTTGATTATGAATGGTGGGTATTTAGGTGAACAACCAACAACCGTTGTTGATTTTAGTGATGACGAGATAACTGTTTTACGTGTTGGTGCTGGTGATCCTACCCCGTTTCAATAATGTAACTCTAAAAGAAGCTTATACCGATTTAAAATAGCCAGCAGTGACTGGCTATTTTTATAACCACTGATCTAAGGATTCTAAAAGTTTTAGTTTAGAGATAGGCTTGGTTAAATATCCATCCATAATCGCGGTTATTTCCATTACTTCATCGTCACCTGATTCACCAGTTAAAGCGATAATAGGAATTGACGGATGAGTGTGTTTTATTTGTTTTGCCGCATCGATACCATTCATTACCGGCATTCTAGAATCCATAAAAATAAGATCTACATCGTTATTATTCATGACTTCAATCGCTTTAGCGCCATTTTCTGCTTGAAGAATGTGAATATTATTTCTACTTATAAATGTTTGAATTAACATTCGTTGTACTTTTTTGTCATCAACAATTAGCACGGTTTTATGTATTAAATTAATTTTCTCGACATCATTATCAAGACGAGTGATTGTTTCATTATTAACCGTATGGTTTAGCTCATCTTTGATCGTTGGGAAACTTAATACAAATTCAGTGAAATCCCCATGTTTTGAATAGCAAGAAATATGGCCATTAAAGGAATTCATTACTCTTAAACAATAAGAGAGGCCTAATCCACTTCCTCCGTCCTTATCATGAGTGAAAAAGTCATCAAAAATATTTGGTAATATATTAGGGTCTATGCCTGGACCGGTATCTCTAAATATTAGAGTATTGTAAGTATTCCCTTTATTTAATTTGATAGATATTGTGCAATCAGGATGGTCAAAGTAATGGATAGCATTGCGTATTAAATTAAAAAGAATAAATCCAAATAAAGTATCATTTACCTTGATAACAAAATCTTGTTCGAGATCTATCTTAATTCGTTTTCTGATACTATCAGATTCGAAAGCGTATTCATTTATGAACTGTTGTGTTAATGATGAAACTGAATAGTTATTTAAATGTTCATGACCAATATTTGAATTTCTTGCTTCGCTTAAAATAATATCAATAAGTTGGGCTCCACGCTGTATTGCTAGTTTCCCTTGTTTCAATTCAATATCAATGTCTTTTCCATTTGCATGACTGCCAATGCGTTCAAAATGATATTGTAATTGTGATAGAGGGTTTCTCATTTCGTGAGCAATTGAATTAGCAAGCGCTTGAGATTGTTTTACTTTTCTTTCGCTTTCAATATAACCCTGTACTTTTGTTAGTACCCATTGGATTGCTGTAATTTCTTCATTTGAAAAAGTTGAGCCATTACGTTTCTCTGGTGATAAAAATAGGTGGGAAATTAACTTGTTTTTACCAAAGATAGGTAGAATTAATGCTGTTTTTTTCGAATCCATCTCTTTTTGAACTGCATGTAAATCGGATTTGTTTAATTCAGGGGCATAATGAATTTGATAATCTAATTCATCTTTAACTAGCGCCGAATTTGATTGGTTCAAATGAGGTATGAATATATTGTAGTTAGCGTGTTTCCCTACCAATAATAACTCTTCTTGTGGAGTATCTAGTAACGAAGCTAATGTAGACATGGCCTCATTACTAGAGTATTTAAACTCATCCGCTATAGCGTATATTTTTTCTACGGGTGTTTTTTTATCTCGATAGATTAATAAGCTAGAAACTAATTTTGTTTTATTTAATGTTTTATCCCAAAATACACCAGTAATGATTATAGTTAATGATGAGATGTAAAGTAAGTTATTATCATTATGAGTATAAAGAATAATGACAGGAAACAAGTAAATCATCATGTTTGATGTATAGGAAGTTAACCAATAAGAAATATAACGAAAGCTGTATAAGCGATGGTAAAGTAAAGTATACCCCATAAGAACGGCTTCTGTAACTGAAAGCACAGGAGGGACCCAAGCAAAAGAAAAATCATGCCATATCATAGGTATAATTATTTGAGATATGATTGTTGAAGACATGAATATTAGGATGCCAATCAATAAATAGACGGATTTTACCTTATTGAGCTTTAGTTTACTTTTTCTTAACTTTAGAAAGTTAACAATAATTAAACTAATAAAAACAAATGCGTTAATAAAGAAAATTGATGCAAATGGTCCAAAGTGAATAGTGAAATTGCCTTTTTCTACAATGGTTACACCGGTAACTGTTAAATTAGGAGTTAAGTTTATAGACAGGGCGAAAATACTTTCGATATAAAACAACACCATCTGCCAAGGTTCTATTTTTTTATTTTTTCTAGTAGATGTAAGACGGCAAGAAAATAAAAAGGCAAATGCAAAGGCAAAATAAGAAGCTAAATTTGCGGTTATTGCCATAACAATAGCGATATCTTCACTAAAATAAAGCAATAAATTAGATTGGAAATAAAAGTTAGTTAAGATCCAAATTATAATAAAAAAAGTATAACCGATATAAGGATAGTAAATTTTAGGATCAACTTCCATTCGATCTTTAAATAAAGACCGAATGAAGAAGGCTACCCATAGTAAAATGAATGCAGAGATAAATAGCAATAAATTATCTTTAGGTAAGCCAATTAACATTTATATTAAACTCATTGTTGTTGTTGTTGTCTTCTTCTTTGAATGATTTTAACATTATAAAATTTAAAATCATATTGGTTGAAAACATTACTTGTATGCTTTGTGAAACAAATGCCCTTATATGTGATTAACCCCGATTTATTGATATCTTGCGAACTAGTAAAAAGGAAGGGTGAACAGTTACGATTAGTTTGGTTCATTGCTTGGTAAAAAAGTACCATTGCAGGTTGCTCTATAATGGAAAAAATGTAATGTCGGCCCGATTGGTAAAGAGCATTGGCTAACCCTTTTTGAGCTAAATACATATAGTAATTCATTTTTGAGCTCGGGCCATTAACGGTAAAACGGATCACACCACAAGCGTCTGCTTTGTTAGGGATAGATGCATATATGCTATCTTCAATGGCTATACTTGACATAGGGAAGTTATTATTAGGATGGCAACCTAGTTTTTCTTTAAAAACAGGAAAAATATTTCTTAAAGCATTGATTGAAATTTCATTTTTCCATTGGTTACTTTGGAAGAAGTCATCAAAAAAAAGCCAATTTTTTTTATCTTGATAAGGTTCAATTAATGCAGAAGAAATAATCGTAGGATAGGGACTGTTTTCATTAAATTGATACAAAATGAAATGCTCTCCTTTTGAAGAGAGATCTAAAATGTTTAACATTTCATACCATTTATGTTTTTTAATGAAGGTTGCGATATTAATGAGAACAATTGCATCAGAAAGAAAGAGAGGATGTTGGCTAAATTCTGTATGAAATAAGCGGTTATCAGTAGATATATCGGTAACTATTTCGTAGTGGTATTGCCCATTTATTAATGTTGATGATTGGTTTTTATGTGTTTGTAGTGAGCATAGCTTATCTGAATTGAGAGAGCGCTGAATGGTTCGGTATATTTCTAATTCAGTCCAACACGCTAGTAGACAACCAAACAATTGATGAGCTAATTTTTCAATTAAGAAATAATGTGAAGGGAGTGTTGTACTGGGTTGCTTTGCTATAATATCTAGCGCTTCTTTTGTTGAAAATAAATACGCAAGGTTACCTGTGTTTGGTTCATTCAATTTGGTTAAAATAGAGCGTTTTCTATTTTCAATAATATCTTGTAGAAGCGTAGGTTTGTCATTCTTTTGACAGTAGATATGTAGCATTTTTATAAAAGTATGACGGTGGTTTTTTTTGTGCTACTTGGCAGCTAGAAAATAATGAAAGTGATTTTGATAGTTGATTTAAGTTCTTCATGTTTTATTTCCTTAATAAAGAGTAAATACATACTGAGTAATATTCAGCCTCTCTATTATATGGAAAACTGCCCATATGTAATGAAATTTATTAAATTTTCCATAACCATTGATCTAAATTTTGCAGAAGATGCAATTTAGAAATAGGTTTCTTGAGATAGCTATCCATAACAATAGATATCTTTTCTATTTCATTCTGATCAGCTTCACCAGTTAAAGCTATTATAGGAATGAATGGATGGCTTTTTTTTATTATTTTGGCTGATTCTACCCCATTCATGATTGGCATGTGAGAATCCATAAAAATAAGATCTACATCATTATTATTCACCATATCGACTGCTTGAAAACCATTCTCTGCATGCAAAGTATTAATTCTATTATTAGATATGAAATTTTGAATTAACATCCGTTGTAATTTTTTGTCATCCACAATAAGAACTGTCTTGACAGTATTATTTATATTTTCATTATTGTCTTGTGTGTCTTGTGTGTCTTGATTTTTTGACGGTGGGAGAACACTATCAATAACATTTGGTTTTTTAGGAAAGCTCAAAACAAATTCAGTGAATTCATTTTCTTTAGAATAACATGAAATATTACCACCAAAAGAATGCATTACTCTTAGGCAATAAGATAAACCTAAACCACTGCCACCTTTTTTATTGTAAGTGAAAAATTCGTTAAAAATGTTTGGTAATATATTAGCGTTAATACCAGGGCCTGTGTCTCTAAAAACAAGCGTGTTGAATACATTACCTTTAAATAAATGTATAGATATTTCACTCTGATATTTATCAAAGTAGTGAATAGCATTACGCAATAAGTTGAAAATAATAAAACCAAAAAGAGTATCGTTAACATTTATGATAAAATCGTCTTGTAGATCTACTTTAATTTTATGTTTAATTGTGTCTGATTCAAAAATATATTCATCAATGAATTGAGTTGTTAATACTGAAATAGAATAGTTCTGGAATAAACTTTGATTAATTTTAGACCCTTTACTTTCACTTAGAATAATATCGATAAGCTGAGCTCCGCGTTGAATTGCTAACTGACCTTGCTGTAATTCATTATTGATATTCGCTTTACTTGAGTAAGTCTTTATACGCTCAAAGTGATACTGGAGTTGTGATAGAGGATTTCGCATTTCATGAGCTATAGAGTTAGCTAATGCTTGTGATTGATTTACTTTTTGTTCACTTTCTATATAGCCCTGAACTTTAGTTAAAACAAATTGAATAGCTGTAATTTCTTCATTTGAAAAAGTAGTACCATTGCGTTTTTTAGATGAAATAAGTAGGTGAGAGATAAGCTTGTTTTTTCCAAAAATAGGTAAAATTAGGGCTGTTTTTTTTGAATCCATTTCTTTTTGGACTTGATGCAGTTCTGATTGAACTTGCTCTGGAGCATAATGAATTTGATAATCGAGTTCATCTTTTACCAATGCTGAATTGGAACGATTTAGATGTGGAATGAAAATATTGTAATTGCTGTTGCCACCAACTAATAAAAGGTCTTCTGGTGGGGTATCGAGTAATGTAGCAAGTTTCTTGATAGCATCATGACTAGAGTACTTAAACTCTTCTGCTATCTCAAATATTTGTTCAACAGGTGTTTTTTTGTTTTTATATATCAATAGACTTGAAATAGATTTTGATTTTTTAAGAGTACGCTTCCATAGTAAACCAATAACAATCCCAGACCCTATCAATATCAAGTTAAAGGTTATGTTTGCATTATAAATCATAATAATAGGTATTAAATAAATAATTATATTTATGCTATATGATAATACCCAATAGAAGATATATTTTAGAGTATAAAGGCGATGGTATACTAAAGTGTAACCCATTAAAAAAGCTTCAGTTAATGATAATGTAGGAGCTAACCATGTGTAAGAAAAATCGGCCCAGATCAGAGGGAGAATTATCTGAGATACGATTGTTGATAGCATATAGATTAAAATGCCAAATAATAAGTACACTGATTTTTCTTTGTTTAATCTAATTGAGCTTCGTCTTAATTTGAAAAAATTAAATATAGTAAGAATGATAAAAAGAAAGGCGTTAAGGAAAAACAAAGGAGCTAAAGGGCCGAATTGAATAGTAAATACACTTGGAGCAATAATATCTACGCCACTAATGGTTTTATTTGGAATAATATTGAGTAAAAATGCTAGTAGAGTAGCAAAGATGGTTAGCCACAGTTGCCATGGAGAGAGTTTTTTTTCTGGGCGATTTGATGCAAGGTAGCAAGAAAATAAAAAAGCAAAGGCAAAAGCGAGATAGGCGGTCATATTGGCAATAATCGCCATATGTATAGCTATATTTTCATCAAACCTAATTAATAAAGAAGACTGGAAATAGGCATTGCTTAATATCCATAGAGCAATAAAAATAGCATATAAAACGTATGAAAAATAAATATTAGCACTAAACTTTGTCCGTTCCTTGTAATGAAAACGGACAAAGAAGCCAACCCAAAGCAAAACCATAGCACTGGTTAGTAACAATAAATAGACCTTAGGTAAAGCTGGATGCATTTATAAAACTCAACTGTTTCGTAATAGTTTTCTTAATTCAATAATCTTAACATTGTACGCTTTAAAGTTATATTGATTAAAAGCAATTACTGCATTATTGAGAAGCCAGAGACCTTTATACGTGATCACTCCATTTTTATTGATGTCTTGCGAACTAGTAAATAGATAGGGTGATAACAATGGCGAATCTATGTTCATCGATTGGTAAAACAAAACCATTGCGGGTTTTTCTATAATGGTAAAAACGATTTCGCGACCACTATTTTTTAAGGCATTGGCTAACCCTTTTTGTGCCAAATATAAATGATAATTAGCTTTTGATTTTTCGCCGCTGACGGTAAGTCTAATTGCCTCACATGCTTTATCTTTATTTAACATCGAATGTAAAAAGCAACTTTCCATGTAATTTGATGGCTTATTGATTAATGTGTTTATATCTAATGTGGTTTCCATTTTTGTTATGTTTTTTAAGTTAGATACTGAGTGCGCCTGGTAAATGGGAGGCCATTTTGAATTTTGAAAGAAATCGTTAAAAAATAACCATTCATTAGACATGGAAATGGAATTAATTAATGCAGAAGAGATAATTTTTGGATAAGTATGTTGTTCTCCAAATTGATACAAAATAAAATGCTCTCCTTTTGAGGATATATCAAGAAGGGTTAACATTTCATACCATTTGTGTTCTTTAATAAACGTTTCTATATTAATTAATACAATAGCATCAGAAAGAAGGAGTGGATGAGAACAAAACCCAGTGAAAAATAGGCGTTTATCTAAAGCAATATCAGGGATGATTTCATAGTGATAATGCTCGTTGATTATATGAGAATCATAAGTTTGAGGGATATCAGCTAGAGATAGGTTTTTATAAAGAGCGGAATGTTGAATTATCCGATATATCTCTAATTCAGTCCAGAATGACAATAAACATCCAAATATTTGTTGCGCTAATTGTTCAATAAAAAAGTAATGTGAAGGCAGGTTTGAACTAGGTTCTTTTCCTATGATTCTTTGTGCTATATCAGTTGAAAACACATCGGCTAAATTTCCGGTGTGTGCATGGTTTAATTGGCTTAATATGGTTTGTTTTCGGTCTTCTATAATTTCTTGTATTAGGTTGTGATTACCAGTCTCTTTACAATATAAATCGAAAGCTTCTATAAAATGGTCACCCTGTTTTTTTTTGTCCATCCTCCTTTTCTAGATTAATAGACAGTGTATTAAATAAACGGTTGAGATTTTGCATTTTGTTTTCCTTTTAGTGATAAAATTTCGTTGTATGTATCCTTTTTTCATCATACGTAAAATTGTTTGTTAGCATATTTTTTTGCTTAATTTTTTACCATTCGTCACAACCTTATTGTATAATCACCGGCTATAGAGTTTTAAAGTGATTGAGAATGATAGAGGACTCCATCTAGATTCTTGATTCATAAAGTTAATTGACGCCTGTGAAGGCGACATAATAAGGTAAAAAATGAGCGAAAAATTACAGAAAGTATTAGCACGAGCTGGTTTAGGTTCTCGTCGTGAACTAGAAACGATGATTCAGTCTAATCGTGTTAGTGTTGATGGTCAGATTGCAAAGTTAGGTGATCGCCTAGAAAATGTTGATGCGAGAATTCGTATTGACGGCCATGTTGTATCGGTAAAAGAATCAGCTGAAGTTATCTGTCGTGTTCTTGCTTACCATAAACCAGAAGGTGAATTGTGTACTCGTCACGATCCTGAAGGTCGTCGTACTGTTTTTGACCGTTTACCAAAAATTAAAGATTCTCGCTGGGTTTCTGTTGGTCGTCTAGATGCAAACACCGCGGGTTTATTATTGTTTACTACTGATGGTGAGCTAGCAAACCGTCTAATGCACCCAAGCCGTAAAGTTGAACGTGAATATATGTGTCGTATATTCGGTGACATTAATGACAAAATGGTTAAAAACCTTGTTTCAGGTGTAAAACTGGAAGATGGTGAAGCTCGTTTTGAAGACGTGATGTATGCTGGCGGCGAAGGTATGAATCATACTTTCTACGTTGTAATCAATGAAGGTCGTAACCGCGAAGTTCGTCGTTTATGGGATTCTCAAGGCGTAACAGTAAGCCGTCTTAAACGTGTTCGTTACGGTGATATTTTCCTAGAGAAAGCATTGCCACGCGGCGGTTGGATGGAACTTGAGCTTAAAGAAGTAAACTACTTACGTGAAATGGTTGAATTACCACACGAAAAAGAAAGTTTATTAGATGTAGATAAAGAATCACGTAAGCGTGCTAAATCTAAATCTCAAAAAATTCGTCGTGCTGTTAAGCGTCATGATGAGCGTACAACTGATGATCGAGCTCCAGCTCCAGCAGGCCGTCGTGGTCGTAATAACAAAAAACCAGTAGGTAGCTCACTGCCATCAGCGAAGCGTAATACTACAGGTGATGCTAAGCCAGCGAGTAATAAACCGAGTGGAAAAGGTAAAAAGCCTTCTGCTAATGGTGTAAAACCGATCAGAACTAAGTTCTCTCCAAATGGTAAAGCACCAAAATCAGCACCAAGACAACGTTAAGTTCAATAGCTGATCCTAAGTAAGAAAATAGACAAATTAAAAAGGGTTGAAGCCGCATGGCTTCAACCCTTTTTTTATTCTTCGGATATTATCGTTTATTTTGGTTGAGCATCGATGCATTGGCCATTAACGTCAGCACTTTCAGGGGCCATTAGGTAAACATATAAAGGCATTAAATCTTTCGGTGTTTTTAGTAAGCTGATGTCTTCTGCAGGGAAGGCTTGTGCGCGCATACGAGTATGAGTGCCACCTGGATTAATCGCATTAACTTTAACGTGAGTCCCTTCCATTTCATGAGCTAATGTTTGCATCATACCTTCTGTTGCAAACTTAGAAATAGCATAAGCACCCCAAAAAGCACGACCTTTATGACCAACGGTTGATGTAGTGAAAATGATGCGAGAATCATCAGATTTCTGTAAAACGGGTAATAAGGCTTGAGTCATTAAGAATTGTGCTTTGACATTGATTTGCATGACTTCATCAAAAATAGCTTCTTCAAATTGTTCAAAGGGGCTGAGAATTCCTAAAAGGCCAGCGTTATGTAATAACCCATCAAGTTTACCAAATTGACTTTGAATTGTTTCTGCCATATCAACATAGTGCTGCTTTGTTGCCCCTTTTAGATCCAGTGGAATAATCGCTGGAGTAGGGTAGCCTGCGGTTTCAATTTCATCATAAACGGCTTCTAATTTAGCGACAGTTCTACCTAATAAAATAACTGTCGCACCCTGTTCTGCATAACTTAATGCCGCTTGTTTACCAATGCCGTCACCAGCACCTGTAACTAGAATAATTTTGTTGTTTAATGCGTCAGCTGAAACCTTATAGTCCACTCTGTAATCCTTGTATTTCAACGTTCACCATAAAATGATACTGCTTATTTCGCAGTATATTGATGTAAAAACACGCGCTTAGTGCGAATTTTTATCATAAGGTGAATTAACTTAGGGTTAAGTTAGGTACAATACACGAAACATACTTAAGAGGGTATTACATTGGAATTTTTGTTTGATTACGGTCTCTTTTTAGCAAAGATCGCAACAGTGGTTGTTTCTATTATCGCCATTTTGGTTATTGCTAAAGCGGTTGGTGGGAAATCAGCGGGTGCAAAAGGTGAGTTAGAAATATCTAATTTAACTGAGCAGTATAAAGATACGGTGGCTGAATTGGAGCATCATTTATTTGATGATTCAGAATTAAAAGCACGAGCAAAAGCTGAGAAAAAAGCACATAAAGAAGCCGATAAAGCAAAACAGAAAGAAGTTAAGAAAGCGGCTAAATCTGGTGAGTTAGAACTGAAACGCGACGCTCGTTTATTTGTTTTAGATTTTAAAGGCAGTATTGACGCAAAAGAAGTCGCCGGTCTTCGTGAAGAAGTTTCTGCAATTTTAGCTATCGCCGTTGAAGGAGATGAAGTTCTTCTTCGCCTTGAAAGTGGCGGCGGCATGGTTCACGGCTATGGCCTTGCTTCGTCACAATTAGATCGCCTACGAGATGCCAATATTAAGCTAACGGTTTCAGTTGATAAGGTAGCGGCTTCAGGTGGTTATATGATGGCGTGTATTGGCGAGAAAATCATAGCAGCACCGTTTGCAATTGTCGGCTCTATTGGCGTTGTAGCGCAAGTACCAAACTTCAGTAAGCTTTTGAAAAAGAATGATATTGAATTTGAACAACTGACGGCTGGTGAATATAAACGTACGTTAACCATGTTTGGTGAAAACAGCGATAAAGCACGCGAAAAATTCCAATTAGAATTGGAAGAAACTCACGTATTATTTAAAGATTTTATCCATGAACACCGTGCAGAATTAGACCTTGAAAAAGTGGCTACTGGTGAGCATTGGTTTGGCAAGCAAGCGCTAGAATTAGGCTTGATTGATGCAATACAAACATCAGACGATTATGTAACTCAAGCATGTAAACATCGTGAAGTATTAGCGATTCATTACGTACAAAAGAAAAAATTGAGTGATAAAATTGCAGGTGTTGCAGGACAGTCAGCTGAAAATGTATTTATGCGTTTAATCAGTAAAGGGCAGCGTCCAATTGTTTAATTGATGCGTCTTTCAATAACTAAAAGGCTGATTAATTCAGCCTTTTTTTGTTTGTAATTAGCGAAAATTACTTAACACTAAACTCTTTTGATAATTGATGAGCAAGGTGTTTAAACATATTAAATACCGCCGTTGTTTTCTCGGTAGGCAAGCCTTCTTCAGATAAAAAGTATTCCCCTTTAAAGACTAATACTTCATCTTTTTCTTCTACACTTGTTGTACGCATGCCTTCCGCATAGTTCTCATGATCTTGAATGATTTGATTGGCGATTAACAGTAAATCAGCCTCTGAAATGGATTTTTTATCGCTCATACAGCACTCATTTTTTACTCTATAAAAGAGGGATTTTAAGCATAAAGAATTAAAAATACAATTGATGTAAATCATGATGACTAAAATAAAAACTCAAGAAAAAATAGAGGTTTTATTGTGAGAAAGCGCAAGTTATGGAACTAACTTTTTGAGCTATTAAATTATAAATGTTAATAGATCCGACCAAAATTATCAGGGTTGAAAATGTATTTAGTCGAAATTACATCTATTTAACAATTGCCCAAAGTGCGACCATTTAGAAGCAATTGCAAAAAAAGAGGTTGACGTGATGCGATACACCCTCAATAGTAATATAGAGATAAAAGTTCAATTTATAGCTGCGGATATCATTTTTTCGACAGTTTTGTATTTCAGCACGAGGACGTCAGTGAGACATTATGGGTAAATCTCTAGTTATCGTGGAGTCACCAGCCAAAGCAAAAACAATTAATAAATACCTTGGCAAAGACTTCATCGTAAAATCCAGTGTAGGTCACGTACGTGATTTGCCTATGGGTTCGACAAGCACCGGAAAAAAAGCGACTGCTGCGTCAACCAAAGGTATGAGTGTTGAAGATAAAGCACGCATTAAACAAGAAAGAGACAAAAAAAACCTAATCAATAAAATGGGGATTGACCCATATAATGATTGGGCAGCTAACTACCAAATCTTACCGGGTAAGGAAAAAGTAGTAGCAGAATTACAAAAACTGGCTGAAAACGCAGATACCATCTATCTCGCAACCGATTTAGACCGTGAAGGGGAAGCTATTGCGTGGCACCTTCGCGAGATCATCGGTGGTGATGATTCACGCTATAAACGAGTCGTTTTTAACGAAATTACAAAAAATGCAATTCAGCAAGCGTTTGAAACTCCGGGCGAACTAAGTATGCCGGGTGTGAATGCACAACAAGCGCGTCGTTTCTTAGACCGTGTGGTTGGCTTCATGGCTTCTCCGCTGTTGTGGAAAAAAGTGGCACGTGGTTTGTCTGCTGGTCGTGTTCAATCCGTTGCTGTTAAAGTTTTGGTTGAGCGTGAGCGTGAAATCAATGCATTTATCCCTGAAGAGTTCTGGGATATCCATGCAAATACGTTAACTGCGGGTAAAGAAAACTTTCGTCTGCAAGTTGCACAACGTAATGGTTCGGTATTTAAACCATTAAATGAAGTTGATACGTTAGCAGCCGTGAGCATTCTTGAAAAAGCAGAATACGAAGTATGTAAGCGTGAAGACCGCCCAACAAAAAGTAAGCCATCTGCACCATTTATTACATCAACACTGCAACAAGCGGCGAGTACTCGCTTAGGTTACGGTGTGAAAAAGACCATGATGCTAGCTCAGCGCCTCTATGAGGGTGGTTACATCACTTACATGCGTACTGACTCAACAAACTTGAGTAAAGAAGCTGTAGAGACGTTACGTGAGTTTATTGGTTCGGAGTATGGTGATAGTTATTTACCAGCCGCTCCAATTATTTACGGAAGCAAAGAAGGTGCACAAGAGGCTCACGAAGCGATTCGTCCTTCAAGCGTTGAAGTGAAAGTTGACGACCTGCAAGGTATGGAAGCGGACGCTCATAAGCTGTACAACCTAATTTGGAATCAATTTGTGGCTTGTCAAATGACACCAGCACAATACGATTCAACCACATTGAGCGTAAAAGCCGATGAATTCACCCTAAAAGCGAAAGGTCGTATCCTTAAGTTTGATGGTTGGACTCGTGTACAACGTCCAATGGGTAAAAATGAAGATCAATTACTTCCAGCAGTTCAACTTGGCGATAAGCTAAAATTAGAGCAGCTTGATCCAAAGCAACACTTTACTAAGCCACCAGCACGTTTCACAGAAGCGGCATTGGTTAAAGAACTTGAGAAGAAAGGCATTGGTCGCCCATCGACTTATGCATCCATCATCTCAACGATTCAAGATCGTGGTTATGTTCGTGTTGAAAGTCGTCGTTTCTATGCTGAGAAAATGGGTGAGATCGTAACTGATCGTCTAAATCAATCGTTTGATGATTTGATGGATTATGATTTTACTGCTCGTATGGAAGGCAATTTGGATAAGATTGCTGAAGGCAGCAAAGATTGGAAAGAAGTGCTAAATGCGTTCTTCCAAGACTTCACTGACGATATCGCAAAAGCTGAGCTTGATGAATCAGAAGGCGGCATGTCACCAAATAATATCGTAGAAACTGATATTAAATGTCCGACGTGTGAGCGTAATATGGGTATTCGTACTGCATCAACTGGGGTATTCCTTGGTTGTTCAGGTTACGCATTACCGCCAAAAGAGCGCTGTAAGAAAACGATTAACTTAGGTAATGAAGAGGGCATTATTAATGTTCTTGAAGAAGACGTAGAAACGGCCGCATTACGCGCCAAAAAACGTTGCCCTAAGTGTGAAACAGCAATGGACCCTTACCTAATCGATCAAGATCGTAAACTGCACGTTTGTGGTAATAACCCGAACTGTGATGGTTACATTGTTGAGAAAGGTGAGTTCCAACTTAAAGGCTATGATGGACCCATTGTTGAGTGTGACAAATGTGGTTCTGATATGGAGCTTAAGAACGGTCGCTTTGGTAAATACATGGATTGTACGAGTGAGACGTGTAAAAACACACGTAAGATCCTAAGAAATGGCGATGTAGCGCCACCAAAAGAAGATCCAGTACACCTTCCTGAATTGGAATGTGAAAAATCTGACGCGTACTTTGTATTACGTGATGGTGCATCTGGTTTATTCTTAGCAGCAAGCACGTTCCCTAAATCGCGTGAAACACGAGCGCCATTAGTGGAAGAGTTAGTTCGCTTTAAAGATCGTTTGTCACCTAAGTTTTTATACTTAACAGAAGCACCAACACACGATCCAGATGGAAAACCAGCGGTAATTCGTTTTAGTCGTAAGACTAAAGAAAATTACGTTCGTACAGAAACTGATGGAAAGCCATCAGGTTGGACTGGTTTATATCTTGATGGGAAATGGACTGTTACTGATAAGCGTAAAAAGCCAAAAGCTGAGAAAGAGTCTTAATAATTAAGGCATTACAATCAGAACACAAT
Source organism: Aliivibrio sp. 1S128 (assembly GCF_001691065.1). NCBI lineage: Bacteria > Pseudomonadati > Pseudomonadota > Gammaproteobacteria > Vibrionales > Vibrionaceae > Aliivibrio > Aliivibrio sp. 1S128. The sequence goes on from NZ_MAJV01000102.1 coordinate 196,890, forward strand.
AGATAAGAGCTGCAGAAATGTGGCTCTTTTTTTATGATACTACCGTCACAAAAATTCATATTTATTATTATTTTGAAATAATGATTGATCTGACACGTTATACCGAATAATTGATTAAGGAGATACTTACGTTTATCACCATTTATTGTACTATGGAAGTCGGTAGCGTTATGCGTCAATACATGAAGTATTTAATCCCAACAATTATCCCACTCATCATTCTTTTGATGCCTCTGTCTGCGTTTCCTTTTGAAGGCATGACGATCATTCAACAACGTGTTATTGCTATTTTTCTATTAGCTGCACTATGTTGGGTATTTGAGCCTATCCCTATTTATGCGACATCGGTTGTTATCATTGTTTTAGAGTTACTAATGGTGTCCGACAAAGGTTTCTTCTTATTTAAGATGAATCAGGATTCTGCCCATTTTGGAGAACTACTTAACTACAGCGACATTATGGCGACGTTTGCCAGCCCAATCATTATGCTGTTCTTAGGTGGTTTTTTCTTGGCAATGGCAGCAACAAAATATCGGTTGGACGTTAACTTAGCGAGAGTATTATTGAAGCCATTCGGTACGGATCCCAAATTCGTAATGCTTGGTTTAATGCTAATCACGGGCATTTTCTCTATGTTTATGTCCAATACAGCAACTACCGCGATGATGTTATCTATCTTAACGCCTGTCATTGCGGTATTTGGACCTAAAGATCCAGGTCGAGTTGCATTTGCCCTATGTATTCCTATTGCGGCAAACATTGGTGGTATTGGTACTCCTATCGGAACCCCACCTAATGCCATTGCGCTGAAATACTTAGTGGGTGATAACCTAATTACTTTCGGTGAGTGGATGGTGTTCGGTGTACCGTTTGTTATTGTGATGATGGCACTGGCTTGGTTCTTAATTGTTTACTTATATCCAGCAAAACAGACATCAATGAACTTAGACATTAAAGGTAAGTTCTTAAAAACACCAAAAGCGATCACGGTTTATATTACGTTTGCAGGTACGATCTTATTGTGGTTAATGGGATCAAGTCATGGCATGAACTCATATACCGTCGCTCTTATTCCTGTTGCTGTTTTCTCTATTACAGGGATTATTAACAAAGAAGATCTTAAGAAAATATCATGGGATGTTTTATGGTTAGTGTCCGGTGGTATTGCGCTTGGCCTTGCTTTAGATAAGACAGGTCTTGCGAAACTAGTAGTACATAGCATTCCATTTGATGCTTACTCTCCTTATGTGGTTTTATTTGGCGCCGCCTTCTTATGTTTGATCATGGCGAACTTCATGTCACATACAGCCACTGCCAACTTATTGATGCCGATCATGGCAGCGCTAGGTACTTCGATGACGTCATTGACCCCACTGGGTGGTGAGCTAACCTTAATATTGATTGTTACGTTTGCTGCATCTTTAGGTATGTCATTACCAATCAGTACACCACCGAATGCATTAGCACACGCAACAGGAAATGTAGAGAGTAGCCAAATGGCGAAAACCGGTGTGATTTTAGGCGTTATAGGGGTATTGCTCAGCTTTGTAATGGTATGGATCCTTCATACTGTCGGCCATATTGGATAGCTTATGAATAGCGACAAATTACAGCGTTTAATTGATGCCTATTTTAGCCAACCAGAGCGGAGAGTTGTAATTCCTGCGGGTGAAACCGTGTTGGTTCAAGGTGAAAATAATGAACGGCTCTATTATGTTTGTTCTGGCGAGTTAGAAGGTTTCTATCAAGAAGAAGAAAATGCACATTCAGTAAAGGTATTTAGTGCGTCGAAAGGCGCATTTATAGGCGTACACAGTTTATTTTCAGAAACATTTATTGCTTCTTCAACGGTGATCAGTAAAACAGACAGTGAACTAGGTTGGATAGATACCAATACGGTTGCGATTGACGCTGAATGCTATGGACCATTAAGTGCGCAGTTTACCCCTGTGATTGTAAATGAGTTATCTCGAAGACAACGACGAGCGACAACAGAAGCGATAGAAAAAGAAAACGCGTTACAAAAATTATATACCGCAGAACAAATGACAACACTAGGTCAGCTTGCAGCAGGGATAGCTCATGAGCTTAATAATGCTGTTGGGGTACTAAACAGTAAAACAAATCGTCTACAGACGATCATCTTAGAGTTACTGGAAGAGATCCACCCAGAAGCGAGTAGTTTTGTTGATCAAGGACTTATGTATGGACAAAATATCAGTTCATCAGAAGTGCGAAGGCGTGGAAGAGAATTAGAAACGACCTATGGTATGGAAAGGGATATGGCGAGAGAACTTGCTCGTGCTGTACCTGAGGGTGAGCTTTCTCATTATTGGCTAAAAAGTCCAGAGCAGGCGATACGTTATTGGAATATAGGCCGTGACTTGCATGACATGAAATTGGCAGCAAGACATTCGATTGGTATTGTTCGCTCTGTAAAGCAATTAGGCAGAACAGATATAGATACAGATGAACTATTGGATGTAAATGACAGCATTAATAAAGCGTTAATCTTACTTCAAAGTGATTTGCGCAGGGTATCGGTACATTTAAGCCCAGCAGCAATGCCAATGGTTAAAGCATCAGCAACAGAGTTGGTTCAAATTTGGGCCAATATAATTAAAAATGCCAGTGATGCGATGGAAAAGGTTCAAGAGCCTGAGATAGAAATATCGACCAGAGTATCAAATCGTTTTGTTTTAGTGACTATTGCAAATAATGGCCCTGAAATAGACGAAGCAACAAGACGCAAAATATTTCAACCAAACTTTACGACCAAAAAAGGCGGGCTTTCTTTTGGTTTAGGGCTTGGTTTAGCCATCGTAAAACGGATTATTACTGGATACGGTGGTTCTATTGCAGTAAAAAGCAATCAAGAAAAAACTATTTTTAGAATTAAATTGCCAGTGGAGGACGGTCATGGAAAAGCTTAATCTGATTTGTGTAGACGATCAAAGGGAAGTGCTGAGTGCCGTTTTACAAGATCTTGCGCCACTAAAAACATGGATAAACATTGAAGAATGTGAATCGGCAGGCGAAGCCCTAGATTTAATGGATGAGCTCGATAGTGAAGGCGGGTATATTGCACTCGTATTATCTGATCATGTTATGCCTGGTAAGAGTGGGGTAGAGTTATTGACTGAGGTTTCTCATGACTACCGTTTTTTACGAACCAAAAAGGTACTATTAACAGGACAGGCAACTCATCAAGACACGATTACGGCAATTAATAGAGCTCGTATTGAAAGTTATATTGAAAAGCCATGGAATGCAGATGAATTAAGAGCATTAGTTACTCGTTTAGTGACTGAGTTTGTATTTGATAAGGGACTTGAATATACCGATTACCAAGAGCATCTTGATCAGCAGGTGGTACTGAATCGATTACGATAGTGTATTCTGATGTTAAACGAAGATGCCCTCATATTCAGCGAGTATGAGGGCATTATTTTTAAGCTTAAATTAGCTCGTTACCAGAAATATTGCCGTTGATAAAGGCGTCAATACTTCCTAATGTGGTGGCAGCAATATTCTCTAACGCTTCGTCTGTTAAGAAAGCTTGATGCCCAGTGAAGAGTACGTTGTGACACGCGGATAAGCGGCGAAATACATCATCGGTAATAATGTCATTTGATTTATCTTGGAAGAACAATTCTTTCTCATGATCATAAACATCTAATCCAAGAGCGCCAATCTTACCTGCTTTTAAAGCTTCAATAGCATTCGCTGAATTTAATAATCCACCACGGCTAGTGTTGATTATCATCACACCATCTTTCATTTTTTCAAATGAATCAGTATCTAATAAGTGTTTATTTTCTGATGTTAATGGGCAGTGCAATGTGATCACATCTGAGTGGGTAAAAATATCATCTAACGTTGTGTATTTAACCCCTAAATCAATCGCAACTTGGCTTGGGTATGGGTCATAACAAAGGATTTCCATGCCTAATCCTTTCAGAATACGCATCGTTGCCAGGCCAATTTTTCCAGAGCCAATCACGCCTGCCGTCTTACCAAAAAAGTTAAATCCAGTTAAGCCTTCTAGAGAGAAGTTAGCATCACGCGTGCGTTGATACGCTTTATGAAAACGACGATTCAAACACATCATCAGTCCAACGGCATGTTCAGCGATTGCTTCTGGTGAATAAGCAGGGACACGAACCACTTGTAACCCTAGTTCTTTTGCAGCGTTTAAGTCAACACGATCAAAACCGGCACAGCGCATTGCAATCAGCTTTGTCCCTTGCTCTGCAAGTTGCTTTAAAACGGGAGCAGATAAATCATCATTAACAAAAGCACAAACAACATCGGAACCATTCGCGATTGGTGCCGTACTTTCTGTAAGTTGAAAGTTGAAATATTGGCACTCAAATTGAAATTTATTATTGATACGGCTAAAAGAGGATTCATCATAAGATTTGGTACTGAACATGGCGATTTTCATATAATATCCTTACAAATAAATAGGTTATATTAATATTGATCTATTATTACTTTATCACTTATAGCGTTAAAAATAAGAGAAAAAATCATCGAATTAATAGTTTAGTTTTATGTGGTTAATAGTATTTACGTATAAGAACTATAATTTGGTCATAGTTAGCTATTTTTTCCTGAGTTTAGCGATTGTGTTCATTTAATTGATAATGAATATCATTTAGACTTAAGACATATTCAGTAATGAGGTTTTTATTATGATGCAGCAAATCAATAATTGGTTAAGCAGAGATCCTGAAGAAAAAACAAGAGAAGAACTTCAGTCGCTCGTTGATATTAATGATATCGAAGAATTAAATGATCGTTTTTCTTCTCGCCTCCAATTTGGTACGGCTGGGCTACGAGGCATGGTTGGTGCAGGGCCAAATAGAATGAACAGGTTAGTAATTCAAGAGACAGCGACAGGGCTAGGTCATTATTTAATTGAACACATAATTGATGCAGGCCAAAGAGGTGTAGTCATTGGTTATGATGGTCGTACCGACTCTCTGCAGTTTGCTCATGATACCGCGAGTGTTCTAACTGCACTTGGCATTAACGTCTTTTTAACAACCAAAGTTGCAGCAACTCCGATTGTCGCTTATGGCATAAAGAAATTTAATGCAGCAGGGGCTGTCGTTGTTACTGCCAGTCACAATCCTCCTGAATATAATGGTTTTAAAGTATATTGGGAAAATGGGGCACAGATTATTCCACCGCATGATTCTGGTATTGCTCATCAAATAGATATTGCAGCCACCAAGTCAATTCCATGGATGTCACTTAGTGATGCTGAAGCCAAAGGGTTATTAGTATGGCTAGATGATAAATACTATCAAAGCTACCGTAATACAATGAACAATAACCCATTGCTTTCAAATCACACTGATCCATCAGCGATCTCAATCGCCTATACCGCGATGCATGGTGTTGGTGCTGACATGGCTGAAACCTTATTACATGATGCAGGATTTATCCATGTTGCTAGTGTGGCAGAGCAAAGAGAGCCGGATGGTACTTTTCCTACCGTAAATTTCCCTAACCCTGAAGAAAAAGGGGCAATGGATATGGTTATTGCGTTAGCCGATTCGGTTAATGCAGAGTTAGCGTGTGCGAATGATCCTGATGCTGACCGATTTGCTCTTGCCGCCAGAAAAGCGGATGGTAATTATCAAATGCTCACCGGTGATCAAGTGGGCATTTTATTTGGTCATTATCTATTAAATCATACAGACGCAAGCAAACAACTTGTGGGAAACACGATTGTCTCGTCACGTTTATTAAAGAAAATTGCTGAGGCAAAAGGCGCAGAGTATTTCCAAACATTAACGGGCTTTAAATGGTTAACCAACGTAGCCATGCAAAAACAGAATGAAGAAAAACAATTTCTTTTCGCTTATGAAGAAGCGCTTGGTTACACCGTTGGTAGTGAAGTGTGGGATAAAGATGGTTTATCAGCGTTAGTTGCTTTTGCTCAGTTAGCAGCAGAGCTTTCAACTCAAGGCAAGAGTGTTTGGGATGAACTAGAGTTGATTTATCGCACTCATGGTTTATATGTCAATGCACAACAAAGCATTGCATTAGCCCCTAATTCACCACCAATTGGCGATAAATTAAGAGCAAATCCGCCAACTCAGATTGCTGGTGTAAATATTTGTGCAACGGAAGACTTGAAAGCCTCATTACGTTATTTATCTAATGGCTCTACAGAATCCATCGATCTACCGGCGAGTGATGTGTTGATTTATCACCTAGAAGATGAGTCTCGTATTATCGTTCGTCCATCAGGAACTGAGCCAAAACTGAAATGTTATTATGAGATGGTGACAGAAATAAATCCAATAGATGATTATGTTGCAGCACAAGAAAAAGCAAATGCAGCAATGGAGTCTCTAATTAAAGAACATCAGAAAAGCTTGTAATACAGTAACAACGTTTAGCTAATTATGTTAATGGCCTCAATATTAAATTGAGGCCATTTTATATGAAGAGGAATAATATTTAATAAAAAATAGATTTAATCTATGAACTAAAATCACACTTTTTATATGCGTAAATTAAATATTTGTTATTAAATATCTATTGCTGTGACTTATATATCTATTTCATTTGTTGTTTAGATCAATATTACGCAACATATCACAAATTACTTTTTATGATTCAATAATCCAGTAAATGGTTTAAATGTCAACTTACTGAAGATGTAATAAATACTTATTATTCTTGTGGTTATCAACTGGTGTATTAAATAAAAACGAATGCTTTCATAGCAAGGCGATACTTATTTTTATTTAAATAAACCATAGAAATGTGATTATTAAGCATATTGGGTACATCTAAATAGATTGTGCAGATTTGAACATGAAGGCGTGTTTTATATTCTGACCTAATTGCTAAATATCAATAAAAAACAAAGATTAATATATCTATGTTTTCCATTATTAGTAATAAGGAACAATATGAAATATCAACTTTCTTTCTTAGCATTTGCTGTCGCTTTTGGACTGACTGGTTGTGGTGATGAAACAGTTAATCATATATCAACCTCTAATCCTGATGTTCCAGCAATCACTGCCCCTGCTATATCAGGCTTTGCTAAATATATAAACCCATTTATTGGCACTGGCGCGGATGGACACACTTTCCCTGGCGCTGTATATCCTTCTGGTATGGTTCAATTATCGCCTGATACAGAAATGGACGGTTGGGGTTCTGCAGCTGGTTATTTTGATCATGGTAAATTAGTTGATATTCCTGTGTATGGATTTTCTCATACTCATTTATCAGGAACGGGTATTACGGATTTAGGTGATATTCTTATTCTGCCATTTATAAATAAATCGAATGCCACTTACAATACGTTTGATAAGAAAAATGAAATCGCTCAAGCAGGCTATTATGCAGTAGAACTGAATAATGGTGAAATTAAAGCCGAGTTAACAACATCTCCTCGTGTTGGTTATCATCGCTATACCTTTAAAAAAGGATCGACACCTTATATTAAGCTTGATCTTGACCATACCTTAAATAAGTCGTGGGGTAATCGTACCACGATTGGTGATATTGAAATTGTAGATGAATATACAATTAGAGGTAAACGCAGTTCTGATGGTTGGGCGAATAATCAGCATATATATTTTTATGCCAAGTTTAGTCAACCAATTATAAAAGCAACAGCCATGATTGACGATGTTGAAACGGATATAGCACTTAATAATGAGGGAGCGATTGAGGCTGTTCATACCATTGCGTATTTAGAATTTGCAGAATCAAACAAACCCGTTGAAATGAAAGTAGCACTATCACCAGTGAGTGCCGAAGGGGCTGAAGGAAATTTAAATGCTGAAGTTCCGCATTGGGATTTTTCTAAAGTACGCAATACCTCTTTGAATGCTTGGAACCAAGAGCTTAATAAAATTAAAATTGAAGGCGGCACCGAAGAGCAGCGTGAAATCTTTTATACTTCCCTATATCACGCCTCAATCGCCCCTATGATTTTCCAAGATGTTGATGGTAAATATCGTGCAATGCGAACTCAAGATATTAAAGATGCAGGGGATACACCTAATTATTCTATCTATTCAATGTGGGATACATTCCGTGCATTCCATCCACTGCAGACCATCATTAATCCACAGCGAGCAGAAGAATACGCGAATGACTTAATTCGTAAATATGAAGATGGTGGCATTCTTCCTAAATGGGAGCTTCATGGTCATTACACTGGGACGATGATTGGTTTTCCTGCGATTTCTATTATTGCAGACGCAATGGTAAAAGGCCTTAATATTGATCCTGAAAAAGCAAAAGAAGCCGCAGAATTTACAGCCCGTTACCAGGAGAAGCAACAATTTATTGATGCTGGTTGGACAGAAGATCAGAACTTAGGTGCAGCTAATGTAGTGCAAGTTAAAGTGTATGAAGAAAATGGGTTTGTGCATCATGGTTACTGGAACTCAGCATCTTATACGTTAGAGTTTGCTTATGGTGATTGGGCAATGTCTGAAATTGCACGAATGAGTGGGGATACTGCACTTCAAAATAAGTTCATAGTTCGTGCTGGTAATTGGAAAAATCATTGGGATGCTGAAACTGGATTCTTACGCCCGAAAAATCATCCGGACAGCACTCGTCCGGAAAAACCAGCGTCAGAGTTCAATCATCCGATTGCAAACTGTGAGACTGTTGAGGAGGTGAAAACCTGTGAATTTGAACCGTTTGATCCTTACTACGTAGACGAATTCGCCTTTACTGAAGGTAATGCATGGCAATGGAAGTTCCAGCCGATGCATGACTTTGAAGGGCTAAAAGAGGCTATCTATCAAGCAGATGTAGCAAAAGGGAAAGAGACCTCACCAGAGAAAGCGTTCCGTGAAGATTTAGATGAGTTATTTACGGCAAGTTCTTCTAATACTGGTGAAGAGTTACCAGATTTAACGGGGTATGTTGGTCAATATATGCATGGTAATGAACCATCACACCATATTCCTTACTTATACAACATGACTGATGAGCCTTGGAAAGCTCAAGAGTACTTAGACCGTATCATGAGTGAAATGTACTCAGCTACGCCAACTGGCATTGTTGGTAATGAAGATGTTGGTCAAATGTCTTCTTGGTACATCATGTCGGCGATGGGGTTCTACCAAGTGACTCCAGCAGACCCAACTTACAGCATTGGTCGTCCACTGTTTGATAAGACTACATTAGCGGTGGAAGGTGGTGAGTTTACTATTACCGCAGATAACAACAGTCCGCATAATAAATTTGTTAAATCGGTCACGATTAACGGCCAACCACTGACAGATTTTTCATTCGAACACAGTGATATTAAAGCTGGTGGCAACTTACATTTTGTAATGACTGGCGACAAAAACCAAGCAATGAAAGCGGATCTAAATTAACTCAATTAGGCACTGTTTATTCAGTGCCTATTACTTTAAAGAATAAGGATTTTCATGAAATTTAAACGATCTTTTTTAGCATTCGCTGTTGCTTTTGGTCTTATTGGTTGCACAGAAGAAACCGTAAATAATATTTATACAGAGAATAATGATTCTGATAGTTCGGTAACGACGCCATTTCCCGAACTTGAAGGCAATGTTGCTTACATTAATCCTTTTATTGGTACAGGATTTAATGGGCATACTTTCCCAGGGGCAGTGGTACCAGAAGGGATGGTACAACTCTCTCCAGATACAGAATTAATTGGGTGGCACTCGGCTTCAGGGTATCACTATGATAAAGATACCTTATTTGGTTTTTCTCATACTCACATTAGTGGCGCAGGAATGGGAGGGCTTGGTGATATTCAATTCCTTCCATTTACAGAAGATAATGAAAAATACATCGACCAATCAGATGATTACCGTAAGGCAAAATTTGTTAAGTTAGATAAGACAACAGAGATAGCAGAGGCTGGGTATTATTCTGTTGAAATCGCCGATAATGGCATAAAAGCAGAGCTTACCGCTTCAGAGCGAGTCGGCTTCCATCGCTACACCTACCCAAAAGGTAAACCAATGAAGCTTAAGATAGATTTAAACTCTATCTTAAATTCTGATTGGGGCTCAACGTCTCTACGTAATCAATTGCAGGTAAGTGACGACGGCTACACGATTACGGGTGAAAAAGATTCGGCGAACTTTTCTGGTTGGGCGAAGAATCAAAAAGTGTTTTTCCATGCCACTTTCGATAAGAAAATTAAAGCCGTTTATCTATTATCTGGTGGCGTTAAAGTAAATGGTTTGATTGCAGAACACCGCTCTGAGCTGATTTACAACGATGAAGGCGTTGCGATTAAGCGCACGAAAGCCGATGTAACTGCTTATATAGAATTTGAATCTGGTGATAGCCAAGAGTTAAATGCACAGGTGGCTATTTCTGGCGTGAGTGCTGATGGCGCGAAGGGAAATCATGATGCAGAAGCATATACTGATGGTAAATTAACGTCATTTAATATTGCTCGAGGTAATGCGGTTAAAAAATGGAGTAAGGCGCTAAACTTCTTTATTAAAGGTGGTACTGAAGAAGAAAAAGAGATTTTTTATACTGCGTTATACCATACTAAAATTGCGCCAATCGTACATCAGGATGTAGGTAATAGCTTCCGAGGGATGGGGGTTGGATCTATGCGTAATGGTGAAGATGAATACCGCATTGCTTATGGAACAGCCACCGACGATAAGCCTAATTTTACGGTATATTCTTTATGGGATACCTTCCGTGCGTTGCATCCTCTAAAAACGATCACAGAGCCGACTCGAGCGGTTCAATATGCAAAGAACCTAGTTCAAAAGCAAATGGAAAGTGGGTTGTTGCCTAAATGGGAGCACATGGGAGACGAAACAGGAACCATGGTGGGTTATCCCGCGGTTGCTGTTATCGCTGATGCCATGACTAAGTATCCAGACGAATTCTCGCAAGAAGAGAAGGTTCAAGCTCTGAATGCGGCTATCGCTTCATCAACATATAAGCCTGAAGACTTTTCTGAGTGGGATAAACAAGTTCTTGATAAAACATTAACCACACACGTTAAATACATTGAAGATCCCGCATTTGGCTTTGCTCCTGCCATTCAAAGAGATGCAGAAGGTAATGCCGTTAACCCTGATTATACAATTGAATCAGTTTCTTATGGGTTAGAGAATGCTTACTATGATTGGTGTATTTCTCAAATAGCCACATTGGCCGGAGACGATAAAAATGCAGAAATATATTTAGCTAGAGCTGATTTGTTTAAAAAGTATTTTGATAATAATCCAGAACAATATGCCGAAGAGGGAGTCACCGGATTTATGCGTCCGATCATGGCTACAGGTGAGTTTATGACACCTTTTGACCCATTTGGTACCGCTCATGAAACGGGGAATTATACCGAAGGGAATGCATGGCAATGGACGTGGTTTGCTCCTCACGATATCAATGGTCTTAAAGACATTATGGGTGGAGAACGCGCCTTTTTAACGAATCTAGAGGCGACATTCAACGCTAAACTATCTGGTGATGAAACCGCAGATATGTCAGGATTAATTGGACAAGTCGCTTTTGGTAATGAGCCTTCTCATCATATTCCGTACTTATACAATTGGACTGCCGAGCCTTGGAAAACTCAAGAAGTGGTAGATCATATTCTTGATGAAATGTATCACGCGACACCAGAGGGAATTGTAGGTAATGAAGATGTTGGCTCAATGTCAGCATGGTATGTTATGTCTGCAATGGGTTTTTACCAAGTAAATGGTGCAGATCCTACTTATACTGTAGGTCGTCCATTATTTGATGAGATCCGCCTTCCGGTTAAAGATGGTTTCTTTACGGTGAGAGCGGCCAATAACTCCGATGATAATATGTACATTAAATCAGTCACGATTAACGGAAAGCAACTTGAAAGCGGTTTATTCTTTGAGCATAAAGAATTTAAAGCGGGCGGTGATTTAAGTTTTGTGATGACAGGAAATAAAGAGGAAGCGATGAAACCTCAAGTGAAGAGTATTTAATTGTAGGTCATCACAAAACGTCTAATTATTTATATATAAAAACGGTGGGCTAGTAGCTCACCGTTTTTTATATGTAAATTAGCTATGCGTACTGAATTACAGCTAAAATTAAGACTACTACCATACTGCTTAACATTGGAACAGAAGTACGTTTAATAACATCAATCGGAGTGATGTTAGCCATACCAGATACCGTTATAATAACGCCAGCAACTGGAGATATAGTTCGGCCAATACCTGCTGCAAATAGAATTGGAACTAATGGAAGTAAAGGATTAACACCAAAATTAGTCGCGATTTGAGGAACAATCGGGATAAATGCCATTACTGGAGCATTGCCTGAACCTGTAATGAAAGCCGTAAGTAGAATAAAACCAGAAAATACAATCACAATGCCACTTGGCCCAAGATCAAATGATTTTGCAGTATCGATCAACGCGGTAATCGCGCCAATATTTGTTAAGCCAGCTGAGAAAAATTCAGCGGCTATCATTAACGTTAATACACTCGCAAAAATCATTCCAGTGCCCTTCAACCATGCTTCAAAATTATCAAAAGCACGTTGAATTGAACGGAATCGGATCGCTTCAATAATGACACAGATAGATATTGTGGACATCATAGCGATTGGAATCGTCATGGTAATTGATTCCATCACCATGCTTGAGAAACCAAATAAGAACACAAATGGAAGCACTGGAAGTAGTGCGTAGAAACCAGGAACGGTATCATTTTGATCGTGTTTTTCTTCTAGTGTTTTTAAGTATTTACCGCGATCTTGTGCAGGATCATAACCTTCTTTTTTATCACAGTAACGTTGCCAAAGGATATTCACAAAAGGAATGGTAAGCAGTAGCAATGCTTGGAAAATAGTTTGATGATTAACAACAAAATCCATGATTTCAACGTTAATTGCGTTCGCACCGATCACTGCGTTTATTTGACCTGGGCCATATTCCCATGCGGTAGGAATAACGATAGTTGCCACGGCCGTTTTTGCACTGACACCGGCATTACGAAGTACAGGGTACAGCGTTCCCATTAATAATAAGGATAATGAGGTTGCCCCAGTAATAAAGACATACATGATTGATACAAAAACCAGTACTAGCGCTAATAATACATAAGGACTTTTGACTGCCATTACTGGGCGAGAAGTCGATTTAACTAATGCTTGAGATGCACCTATGTGGTTTAGATACGTTGATACACCAGCAATTGAAACGAGCGTTAAACCAACTTTACCTAAACGGCCGTTTGTAATTTCTGTAAAACGTTGCCATAAATCAAAAAACATAGTGCCTTGTGTTTTTCCATCGGCAAGAATGGGACTAATATCAGCAAATTGTGCAAAGGCAAGTAAGAAGAGGCCAGCTGTTATTAATGTTGCTTGAGGATTGAATTTTTTCAACATTGAATAGGCAACAAGCCCAACAATGATAAGTGTAAATATATATGACATAAATAAATATCTCTAGATTAATAAGTTGATAGAGATTGCCAAAATATATGGGATATTTATTTGAATTGGAGAGTAAAAATGGAATTATATAATACTTAAGTGGTATATATGTAGCGTAGATCGCTAATTTTAATATAATTGCTCGATATATATAAACAAAAAAATCACATTGTTTGTTGATAAAGATGGGGATTTATTTACATTTTAAATTCAGAGTAAATTAGCCAGTATGGAAATACTGGCATTGATAATTTAAACAAAAACAAAAGAGCTCAACATCCACAGTGCAAGAATGATAAAAATCCCGCCCATGAATTTATGTTGATACGTTCTGAATTTCACGTTATTGATTAGCGACTTTCCAAGTGTTCCCACTAACGCTACCAAGATTAAGTTAAACAATAAACCAAGAACGTTAAGCAATAAGCCAAGTACCAACATTTGCTCGCCAGAGGTTGCTGCAATATTGGTAGAAACAAATTGCGGTAAAAACATAACAAAGAAGACTAACGCTTTAGGGTTTAGCAGATTACTGACTAAAGCACGTTGATAAAACGTGGTTGCCATTGTCGAGCCTTGTTGTAATTCTGGTGCTTCATCTGCTTCTGCTCGAATACAATCCCAACCCATTTTTAATAAGTAGGCACCACCAACGAGATGTAATGCTTTTAAGGCAATAGGGCTCATCGCAATCAATGCAGATACGCCTAAAGCAGCAAGCAAGGTTAAAATAATACCCGAGGTCGCATTACCTAAGCTGGCAAATAAACCGACTTTACGGCCGTAACTCATGCTTGAACTAGCAATCAACAGCATATCAGGACCAGGCAGTAGCAGTAGGGCGATAACAGCAGTTAAGTAAACAGGAAGAATAGTAATATCAATCATTATTTTATTTTGAATTATAAATCAGGAGGCGGATTTTATAGTAGTGAAGAGGTAAGATCCATGATTAAAAAGTCGCCTAGTGATATAAAATCGGCATATTAAAAAATATAGACATTATTGTTAATAAGAATAAAAATAATAATGCGCAATTTTGTACAAAAGAAATGAGAGGGCTTACTATATACTTTAGTAAATAGGGATGAATGATGGCTAATGAGAAAGTAAAAAAGGAAATAGCACACTACCAAGTAGCAGAAGAGCTTGGAGGGCTTGAAATATTAAATGCTGATTATGAAAAGCAGACTTTCTCACGTCACAGTCATGAAGGATATACGATTGGTGTCATTGAACGTGGTGCTCAACACTTTTATCGTAGTGGTGGCAATCATACCGCCCCTCAAGACAGCATCATTTTAATTAATGCCGACGATATTCACAGTGGCCATTCGGCAACGGATGGAGGGTGGGGGTATAAGGCGATGTATCCGTTGCCTGAGCAATTAGAAAGTTTAAGCAGGGAATTGAGTTGTGGGCAAGTTGGAGCCCCTTATTTTGCGGAGCCTGTGGTTTATGATCCAGAACTAGCTAACCAGTTGAGGCTAGTGTTCACCATGTTGGATCAATCGGATAATCGTTTATTAAGAGAAACCTTAGTTTATGGCGTTTTAGTTAAACTCATGTGTAAGCATAGCAAAACACGTTATACAGATGGAGCTATCTCTAAAGTTCAAAAACCATTGTATTTAATAAAAGAATTTTTAGACGACTTCCCTCAAGCGGATGTTTCTCTTGAAGATCTATCACGACTTAGTAATTTGAGTGCTTATCACCTAGTTAGATCGTTTCAAAAGGCGTTTGGTCTTCCTCCACACAGTTATCAAATTCAGTCTCGTTTACGAATGGCACGTAAACTTCTTAAGCAAGGGCATTCGTTGTCTGATACTGCACAAGAAACGGGATTTCATGATCAGAGCCATTTACACCGTCATTTTAAAAAAGCGATGGGGATAACTCCAGGGCAATACCTCAAACTATTTTAAGCAAGTTTGTACAATCTTAGATAAAGGAATACAGCTCTAATATAGGCTGATTTGATTTAATAAAGAGTCGTTTATGGATATAAATACTGCCGTACAGCCTTGTTCAAATTCTCGTCTTTTTTGGCAAGGAACATTAGCGATGATCCCACTTAGCATCGCAGTATTACCATGGGGGTTATTAGCCGGTTCATTTGCTATTGATGTAGGTCTTACTCCTTTTGAAGGTCAAGCTATGTCAGCAATTTTGTTTGCAGGTTCGGCTCAGTTAGTCGCCATGGGAATGATTAAAGCAGGCGCAGGGTTAACAACCATGTTGCTGACAACTTTTTTTATTACCTCGCGTCATTTTTTATATAGCGTCTCGATGAGAGATAAAATTAGCCCTTTACCGCTTCGATGGCGTTTATCTCTTGGCTTTTTATTAACCGATGAATTGTTTGCTGTATGTGGGCACCAATCAGAAAAACAATTTAATCGTTGGTACGCACTAGGTGCAGGATTCAGTTTCTATTTCTTTTGGAATGCAGCAACCTTAGCCGGAATTGTTGCGGGTAGTTATATTCCCTCATTGAATGAACTTGGATTAGAGTTTGCGGTGGCGGCGACCTTTATTGCCATTGTTGTACCTACCATCAAAAATAGCCCAGTACTGGTCTCTGTTATTAGTGCCTTAATCTTGTCTGTCACACTGACGTATTTTTCCGTTGAAGGCAGTTTAATGATAGCGAGTATTGGCGGTATGGTAGCAGGGTATTTAACAGAGATATTAAGAGGGAAAAGAGGATGATTTTCATATCAATTTTAGCAATGACGGCGTTAGTGTTTTTAAGTCGCTACTTGTTTTTAGAACCCAAATTACCCCTTAGATTAAACGCTCAAACTCAGAGGTTATTAAGCTATTCAAGTCCTTCTGTTTTAACCGCGATTTGGGCTCCAATTGTATTTATGCCTGACAATGAATTATCGCTTTCTGGGTCAAACCCATATTTGTGGGCGGCATTAACTGCAGCTCTGATTGCATGGAAAACAAAGAATGTACTACTGACAACGATTATCAGCATGATCGTATTCTTAGTGCTTAACTTATGGGTATTTTCAGCATAAGGCCAAAGAGTGGGAGGCTATTATCTTGCTACCCACTCAGCTTCAATCAATGTCTTTCCATCTAGCTTTAAGCGGCTAAGAAATATATCCCCCATATGAATTTCACCAACGCCTTGAGGTGTACCAGTCATGATGACATCGCCATCATACAATTGGGTATAGGATTTTAAATCAGCAAGGATAGTTTCTGGAGAGTAAATCATCTGGCTAACTTGGCCACATTGAACTCTCATACTGTTAATGAATAGCTCAATTTGAAGTTGATTACTGTCGATACCATCAAGTGGGATGAAACGGCTAAATACCGCTGAGCCATCAAAGGCTTTTGCTCGCTCCCAAGGAAGTCCTTTGCTTTTTAGCTCAGACTGTAAATCTCGTTTGGTTAAATCAAAACCAATTGCAACGGCAGATAGCTGTTCTTCTTCAATCAAAAAACAGATCTCAACTTCATAATGTAAACGTTCTTGATGGAAAGAAGATAGGGTTGAAGTGATGCATGAATTTGGTTTATTAAACACCACCATTTGCTCAGGGATCGTATTATTTAATTCATTAATATGGGCAACGTAATTCCGGCCAATACATAATAATTTAGATGGAGTAATTAACTTTTCTCCCAAACGAACCGAATGCATTTCCTATCCTTAGGTTTAATAATAAAGGGTAGAGTTTACCTGAACTCCTCTTTTTTCAATCGAACTCTGTTGAGTTTTTAGTCAAAAATCAGATCTCTAGCTCAACTACGAATAGGATCATATAGATAATTATGGTGTTCTGTTGTGCTGTTAATGAGATAAGTCAGTTAGAATGGTTATTATTTTCTCTTTACGGTATTAATGATGATCAAGTGGATTCACCCCCCTAAAAATTCGGATGTGGCTAAACTGATCGATTGTTATTGGTTTTTAGAAAGACCTGAAGAGACAGACAGTAACCCATTTCCCAAATTAAACCCTGAGCCAGCAGGGCATTTGATCATTGCTATTCCTGAGCAGCCTTATCATTATGATATTGAATCTGATCGATTAAAGGGAAAAGGGTCACATTGGTTATACCCATACAGCAAGACATTACAGATGGATCACTCGCATGGTTTTGCGATCATCGGGGTTAAATTTCATGTTGGTGCGTTGTATTTATTAAATCAAGAACCACAACAATCAGTAGCAGATACTATTGTGTCAGCAGATTTGAACGTATTATTCGGTACTGAAGAGATAAATGAAATAGATCTGATTAAGCTAGCCAAACAAGATCCTCAGAGGCTTTGTACTAAGTTAGATGAGATATTGTTACCGGGGTTATCTAAAGTAGAAGAAGATAAACATTATAAACTGACAACAAAAGCACTACCTTTATTAGCGAAAACGCCCATTGCTCAATTAGGGGAGTTATTGCATTGCTCACAAAGAACGTTAGAGCGAAGTTTTTTACGAGTGACAGGGTTTACTTTAAAACAATGTCAGTCAATGAATCGATTGGAAGCGTTAATTACGTATCTGTATCAGCGAGAAGAAACCGACATTGATTGGTTAACGGTTGCGTACGAATTCGGCTTTAGCGATCAACCACACTTAATCCGTTATTTGAAAAGTACTTTGGGAGTTACCCCCGGGGAGTACGCAAAGCAACGAGATCTTACGATTGATATTTACGGTGGAATTGAATAGCCAATAATACCATTCTGGATAAGTAGTTGTTCAGATAATTGCGTAGGAAAAATCGATTAGAGCAAGGCATAAATTACAGTAACTAGTGGATCTAATTACAAAATTTATAACGCAGATATAATCAATTTTAACAAGCAAGAATGATCAAATACTTATGTAGATTGGTATAAGCATTTAAGAAGAATATAAAGCGAATGACTCAAAGAATAAGTCACTAGCTTTAGTATTTAAGTTGATATGTTGATGAGTTTAAAAATCAAACTGAACAATGCGATGTGAAGAAGTAAGGCCAGCACGAGTAATGGCTTTCTGTGAGGCAATATTCGTTTTCTCAGTTGAACACATGGCGATTAACCCTTTGCCGTTTGCTAAAGCAATCAAGTAAGTGAGTACTTGAGTCGCAATGCCTTGGCCACGTTCAGATTCAGCAACAACCATTCCCAAATCAGCATACTCTGTTTGATGTTCGTCAAACAAACGACATTCACCAGCAGCCAGTAACTCATTATTCTTCCAGTAACCAAACAACTCTTGGCGACTAATTAGGTTTGCATAATACCCAGTAACCCATTCCTCAGGCGCACCTATGTTTGCTTTTGCAAATTCAACAAATTCGGCTAGCTGTTCAGCGGTTGCTGCTGCCATTGGTAAGTCAGTCTTTTTCTTTACTGCTTTTTCGATTTGTTGATACATCAGCGTATTTACCTGATTTTTCGCTGCATGATCAAGACATAATGATAAATAATGCGTTTCTGCAGTACTAGAGAAAGCGCCAATTGCAGCACCCATAAGCTCGTTTTCTTTATTGAGAATAGAAGTAAAAATATCATCAGAAAGAGCCTGATTTGGTTGGTTTACGTAAAACTGAAGCAGGTAACCATCGCTATTTATACAACAAAACCCAATCAACTCTGCATCTTTATAAAAACCAAAATGATCTGCCATTGGTACAAATCCGCATAACCACATACCATCTAGTGGCGCTGTAGCTTGCTTAATGTGCTCTTTTTTTAGTGTGCTTAATTCTTCTAGTTGTTCAATTTTTACGATAGTGATCATTGCTTCTACCTGTATAGATAAAGACTAAATGACGCATCAGGCCATCATTTATCTGTTTATTATTTTGAATTATTTCTTGGTAGGGATTGTAGGCAAAAGTAAAAAAGGAAGATTGAATAAAAGCGACAGTTTGATCAAAAAGCCGCACTCCCTAAAATTATCACAAAATAGGGGAGTGCGGCTTTGAATTCTTTATTTGGAAATGTACGTGGTTTAGATGACTCGATTAACGAAGGATCATTTGCTCACGTTCAGGACCAACAGAAACCATGCTAACAGGTACACCCATTAGTTCTTCAATACGCAGTACATACGCTTGAGCTGCTTTTGGTAGACTTTCAAAAGTACGACAACCTGTGATGTCTTCTTGCCATGCTTCCATACTTTCGTAAACAGGGCTTAGAGCCGATGTTTGAGGCCAGATTGGATTTTCAGTGTGCTCACCAGCATAAGACGTACAAATTTTAAGATCCGCCATACCACTTAAACAGTCAATTTTTGTTAATGCGATTTCTGTTGCTGCTTGTAGTTCAACACCGTTGCGTGTTGCTACTGCATCAAAGTAACCCATATCACGTGGACGACCTGTTACTGCGCCATATTCATTAGCTGCTTCACGGAAGTTATCTTGCTCTTCCATTGCGGTTACTAATGTACCAGTACCTACAGATGAACTGAATGATTTAGCCACTGCAATAATACGCTCAGGACGTAACGCAGGTAAACCACTACCGATACCAGCATAAGCTGCTGTTACGTTTGAAGAGGTAGTCCATGGGTATTCACCGTAAACTAAGTCACGACCCGCGCCTAACTGTGCTTCAAACAATAAGTTGGCATCGTTTTTTTGCATTACTTTTAGAGGCTCAGTCACGTTACAGATGAATTTACGCCAAGGTGCAGTGACTTCTAAAAGCCATTCTGTCATTTCTTCAGCTGTTTGGCTGAAATCACATGTTGGGTATAGTGCTTTAAGTTGTGGCATTTTCCAATCAAGCATGAATTGAATACGCTCAAGCAATACTTCAGGCTGCATTAACCAACCCACAAGGATGCCTTTTTTCATTACACGGTCACCGTACGCAGGTGCAATACCTTGACGAGTTGAACCGTAAGCGCCATCGCCTAAACGTAATTCTTCAAGTGTATCTTCAAGCGCATGAAGAGGAAGGCAAAGCGTAGCACGGTCAGAAATGTGCATTTTTACTTCAATGCCAGCGGCTTTAACTTCTGCGATTTCTTCGCTTAATGCCGCAGGGCTAATTACCATGCCAGGGCCAAGAACCGCTGTACAGTCTGGGTTAAAAATACCGCTTGGAAGTTGGTGTAGCTTAAAGGTACCGAAGTCATTTACCACAGTATGACCGGCGTTATTACCGCCCTGAAAACGAATACTTGCAGACGCATCCGCAGCAAGAAAATCAACGATGCGGCCTTTACCTTCATCGCCCCAATTAGCACCTACAACAACAATAGACGGCATAACACAAACTCCTTAATGATTAAGACGCTATGCTAATCCCAATATGGCAATATGAGAAATTAATTATAATTATCGACTTGATAAGAAATCCATATATCATATTGAGTGAAATGTATTCAAAAAGAGAGTATAGGCATGCTTGATCTACATTGGCTTAAAACATTTGTAACGTTAGCCGAATTAAAACATTTTGGTAAAACCGCAACGGTATTACACATGACGCAGCCTAACGTTAGCTTACACATCAAGCAGTTAGAGAGTGCGACAAGAGTAAAGCTCATTGAGAGGAATCCCTTTCATTTAACTGAAGCTGGGGTTCGGCTACTTGAAACCAGTCAAAATACATTAATGGCACTGCAAGTTTGCCAAGCTGATCTTAATGCGATTAATGATTTAAGCCGCGGAACATTAACCATTGCCGCCAGCGATATTATTTCCCGCTTATTATTGATCGGACCATTTCAATTATTTAAGCAAGAGTTCCCGGGTATCGATTTTTCCCTGCTTAATACCACTTCTTCACAAGCGTCAGAATTAGTGAAAAGTGCCGAAGCCGATCTTGGATTTGTTATTGCACAAAAAGAAAGTCAACCGCTTCATTTTACTGAACTTCAACAAATCAAATGGTGTGCATTGGGTAATCATCTTGAAAAGTGGCAACAAGCTAATTTTGATCCTACTATTGTTTTAGACAGTGAACCTACGCTGATATTACTAGGACATGATACTCGAACTCGTGACTTACTGGATTTAGCATTGCCATCCTTGAACTTACCGAAGTACCGAGTCATGGAAGTGGGTAGTGTCGATGCTCAGATTGATTGGGCAGAGGCTGGATTCGGTGTTGCCATCGTTCCTGAATTTTCTATTCACCCAAAGCGAAATCTTAAAACGACAGTAACGCCATTACCGAAATTTCCAACAACCAGCTTAGGTTATATTGTTAGACAGAATCAGATTTTATCTAAAGCAATTAAACAGTTACTTAAATGGGTGGATGAAGAAATTATTCGCTCTCAAAAATAGACGAGTTTTATATTCTAACTTTTATTACAAGAGTCTTTCTCTATCAGGGTTTGACGTGATATTCGTGCTACTAAATAGTAATTTAGTGGCATCTATGCTTTAAAAAATGAACTGGAAGTGCATTGACATAATCCATTAAAGGGACTAAAAGTGTAACTAAATATTAATGAGTAAGTAATTGACTGTGTTATTAATTACTTACTCATTAAGGCCGAATCCAATCAATTCGACAGTTTATATTTTATTGTTTGTTTAATTCAATGGAGCTAAAACGTATGCCTCTTCATTCTAAAGATACAGTCAGAGACGATCTTCTTGATGATGTTTATTCATCAACTGACCTTTCCCTATCTATGCCAAAATACAAAATGCCTGAGCACGAACATGATCCTCGTCATGCTTATCAAGTTGTTCATGATGAGCTAATGATGGATGGGAATTCTCGACAGAATTTAGCGACCTTTTGCCAAACTTGGGTTGAAGATGAAGTCCACAAACTAATGGACGAATGCATCGATAAAAACATGATCGATAAGGATGAATATCCTCAAACCGCAGAGCTTGAAGCGCGTTGTGTGCATATGTTAGCCGATTTATGGAACTCTCCAGATGCAGAAAATACGTTAGGCTGTTCTACTACGGGGTCAAGTGAAGCCGCAATGCTTGGCGGAATGGCGCTAAAATGGGCTTGGCGTGAAAAAATGAAAAAACTTGGCAAACCAACAGACAAACCAAATATGATCTGTGGTCCTGTTCAAGTGTGCTGGCATAAATTTGCTCGTTATTGGGATATTGAATTACGTGAGATCCCAATGGAAGGCGATCGTCTAATTATGACGCCTGAAGAAGTGATTAAACGTTGTGATGAAAATACCATCGGTGTAGTTCCAACGCTGGGTGTGACATTTACTTGTCAGTATGAACCCGTAAAAGCCGTGCATGAAGCGTTAGATAAACTACAAGAAGATACTGGTTTAGATATTCCAATGCACATTGATGCGGCGAGTGGCGGTTTCTTAGCCCCATTCTGTGATCCTGAGTTAGAGTGGGATTTCCGTTTACCTCGTGTGAAATCAATCAATGCATCAGGCCATAAATTTGGTTTGAGTCCATTAGGTGTGGGTTGGGTTATTTGGCGTGATGCGTCTGCATTGCACGAAGATCTTATTTTCAACGTGAATTACTTAGGTGGCAACATGCCTACTTTCGCGTTGAACTTCTCGCGCCCTGGCGGCCAAATTGTAGCGCAATACTATAATTTTTTACGTTTAGGTAAAGAAGGGTACCGTAAGATCCACCAAGCGTGTTACGACACGGCGGTGTATCTTTCTGCTGAAATAGAAAAAATGGGCATGTTTGACATTATTTATGATGGCAAAGGTGGTATCCCTGCAATGAGTTGGTCGCTAAAAGAAGGCGTGAACCCTGGGTTTAACTTGTTTGATCTGTCGGATCGAATTCGTTCTCGTGGTTGGCAAATTGCGGCGTATGCAATGCCACCAAAACGTGAAGACTTAGTGATCATGCGTATTTTGGTTCGTCATGGCTTTAGCCGAGATCAAGCCGATCTACTGGTTGCCGATTTAAAACATTGCATCGAGTTTTTCGATAAGCACCCAATCTCTCATGGCAGTGATGAAGTTGAATCTTCAGGCTTTAATCACGGTTAATGTTTCTTGGGCCGTTTTTACGGCCCATTTTCGTTCTAATGGGCTTCTATAAATATTAATAGAAGCCTGCTTCATCTTTATTCTATATGGGAAATAATTATGAATATGGATCAATTGAACCATGCCTTTCATTGGATGAAGTCTCAACGCCGGACTTTATTACTTACTCTGTCACTTTTTTTATTCTCTAGTCGCCTTATGGCTGCCGAGTCCGTTGAAGCGTTAGCACAACATGAAGCCTCTGGATTATTTGGGTTTTTGTTTACGTATATCGCTCATAATCCTTTTGTGTTTCTTTTCTTAAGCATTGCCATTGGTTATCCGTTAGGAAAAGTAACAATTAAAGGCATCAACTTAGGTTCAACGGCGGGTACTCTGGTTGTTGGTGTTGGTATCGCGTTAACCGCTTTCTCTGTTTATGGTTTACATATTGATGCGCCGGGTTTGGTGTCTGATATCTTCTTAATGATGTTCATGTACGCTATTGGTATGAAAGTAGGACCACAGTTTTTCTCTGGATTGGCACGAGGAGGAATAGATTTTGTTGTTATTGGTCTTATCGTTGTGTTCAGTAATTTCATTATTGTTTTCTTTGGCGCTAAATTATTGGATTTAGCACCGGGTTATGCCGCCGGGATTATTTCTGGGAGTTACACTGTAACAGCTGTGATGGGTGTCGCCCAATCTGCCATTAATTCAGGGGCAGTGAAAGCACCTTCAGGAATGACGCTTGATCAAATCAGTGCCAACATTGCAGCTGGTTATGCCATTAGTTATATTCTGTCTAGCGTCTTCATTATTCTGCTTATTAAATACTTACCTGCGATGTTTGGTATTGATCCGGTAAAAGCAGGTAAAGATGCTGAAGCTGATTTTGGTGCAGGTGGTGATACAGAAGCGTTACCGAGTACTAATGGGTTTTCAAACTTAGGTATTCTTCCTTTAGATATTCGAGCGTACAGAGTTGATCACCAAGAATTAGTTGGTCAAGGTGTTGAAGCGTTATTCCATCGTTATCCTCATGCTGCGATTCTTAAAGTCGTTCGTGGTAATGAGGTGTTTGACGCATCAGAAAATCCACAACTTCAACTTGGGGATGTTATTGGGATCCGAGGTGATTATCACGTTTTAATCGAAGGAGGAGAATCTACCGTTGGTGTCGAAGTTGATGAGCCAAGAGCGCGTAATGTTGATATCGAAGTTGCCGATATTCATTTAGGTAAATCAGCCTACACTGGTAAAACCATCGAAGAAATGAGTAAAGAAGTTGGTTTTGGTATCTACATGAAAGCGGTATTTAGACAAGGACATCAACTTCCTATGCTACCTCAAACCGTGGTTGAAGTAGGGGATGTTATCCGTGTTGCGGGTTCTGATTGGTGTGTTAAACAAGCAGCGAAAAAACTGAACAGCAATCCGATTGTTGAGAGCACGCTGACAGAAACATTTTACCTAGCGCTTTCATTATTGATTGGTTATGTGTGTGGCCACTTGAGTGTGACTTTAGGTGGGATCCCATTTGCATTAGGAACATCAGCAGGTTGTATGTTGACGGGGATTGTATTTTCATTCTTACGTACTCGTAATCCAGCGTTTGGTGGGCCAATGAGTGAAGGAGCTCGTAGCTTCTTACAAGATATTGGTTTGAGCTTGTTTGTTGCGGTATTAGCAGCGACGGTAGGGCCAAAAATCTTGGCGTCATTCCAAGGTATCGTGGTAATTAAAATTGCAGGTTTAGGTTTAGTCGCGGCCTTACTTCCACCATTATTGGCTTGGATTTATGGTTTATATTTCCGCAAGATGAATCCTGCAATCCTAGCGGGTGCATGTGCCGGTGGACGTAATAGTACCCCAGCAATGAAAGGTGCTCAGGATGAGTGCCAAAGCGATATGCCTGCGGTAGGTTATCCAGTTCCTTATGCACTAACATCGATGATAGTGCTAGTTCTAGGTTATCTAACGATGGTGCTGTACTAAGCTCTCGTCTATAACAAAAAAGCCATTATGATCAAGATCAGAATGGCTTTTATATTGTTCTTTTTTTCTTTTTCTTGGGTCTTTTTTTATCGAGTATTTTAGTCAGTAATTCCCTTTGCGGATCGGAAAGTGGGAATCTGTCCATTAACTGGTTTTGAACACTTAAAAGTAACGTCTTTTCCCATGGTTTAAATACATCAAACTCAAGTAATATCGCATCATTTATTCTGATGAAAAATTCATAGTCGTTCATAGGACTCCTTATTATCAAAAGAACCATAACATAGATGGTTCTTAAATATCGAGTTATGAAGGAGGTTTCTTTATCCACGAGAGGAATAACCTCATTATTTATAGAAAGCCCATTTATTTCCCCGAGTTTTATAGCGATATGCCATAATAGAAGGACATAATTACTCTATCGGAAATGGTCAAATATGATGGGTGAACATTATTCGATTAGTAAAAATAACGTTGATGTTTTTCGTTTTTCTAAAAGAGACGTCGATAAAATTGCGTTAGTTACGGAAGGCGGTGGTCAAAGAGGCGTGTTTACCGCGGGAGTATTAGATAGCTTCTTACAAGCGAATTTTAACCCGTTTGATTTATTGATTGGAACCTCCGCTGGATCACTGAATTTAGCGTCTTATATCTGTGGTCATAAAGGACACGCTTATCGAATTATCGATCAAGTCACTCGCAGTCCAGATTTTTTCAAGTTATCCCGTTTTTTATTGACTGGCGAAGGGATGGATTTAGATTGGTTAATTGATAAAACAGAATCTGATATTCCACTCAATTGGAAGGTTGGGGAGGAACACCTCAATACCAAACAAGTGCTTGCCGTTGCAGCCCACGCAACCAATTTTGAAACCAAGTACTTCGACCTTTCTACCACTAATTGGAAAGACATTCTACGAGCTTCTTGTGCTATTCCTGCGCTACATAAACAGCCCGTCATTATGGATGATAATCGTTGGCTTGATGGTGGCTTAACTACCCCGATCCCAGTGCAAGCCGCGTATGATAGAGGTTTTCGTCATATTGTTGTTATTCGTACCGTACCTGTTGATTTTAAAGAAAACCATGATTGGCTGATTTCTCTCGCCAAGATGACAAAAAATAATACCTTAGATAATATGGCTGCCATGCTTGTTACTCACGAAGAAAGCTATCGTAAGACTCAAGCATTTTTAGCGAACCCACCAGATGATGTCATCATTTATGAAATTTCACCGAATCGAAGCCTTCAATCTAAGGTACTTGGTAGTACGAAAACACAATTAGATGCGGATTATCAGCACGGTAAAGAGGTGGGTAAATTATTTCTTGAGACGATTGCTCCAAAGTTGAATTTAGCGCATTTATCACAAGAACGTTTTTTAGTAAAAACACGTGAAGATCGTTTTACGGATCAAGTAAAGCAACAAGAATATAATGATCAAATTGACGCCATTTGGAATAATAAAAAATGTGGCGAAGTTTTAGGTGTCGAGCGTATTCCATTAAAATGGATCAATGTGAATCCTAACGATAAAAAGCAAACATTAGTGATTGTGAATGGTCGTAATGAAAGTTATTGGAAATATAAAGAAGCGATTCTTGAGCTAAGTCAGTATTTTAATATCTATACGTATGATCATCGTGGTCAAGGCGAATCGGGTCGAATGACACAAGATCATGAATTAGGTCATGTGGATGATTTTCATGATTATGTGATGGATCTTTATATTTTTATGGAGAGGATCGTGCGGCCAAATTTAGAGGGCGAATGCTTTATGCTTTCTCATTCGATGGGAGCTGCGGTAATGACTCAATATTTATCAATGTTCGATCATCCAGTGAAGGCATCGGCTGCGACTTCTCCTATGTTTGGTGTATACATTTCTGGTAGGGCGCATGGCTTTAAAAAACAAACGTTAAATTTACTTGATGCGTTAGCAAATAAGCCAAATTATGCCTTAGGCCAAAGTCATTTTAAAAAGCTTCAATACAAAGATAATGTATTAACCCACAGTAAAGCGAGATATCAACTATTTCTTGATTTGTTTCTAGATAAACCACACTTAAGGCTAGGCGGGCCAAGTACTCATTGGATTGTAGAATCTATTAAAGCGGGTAAAAAATGCATCGCGAATGCGCATAAAGTAAAAATCCCTATTCTGATCTTGCAGGCAGGGGACGATTTAGTGGTGAGCAATGTTGCACAAGCTGAATTCCATGAGAAATGTCATACAAGCCATTTAGAACCCATTGCAGGTGCTTATCATGACATGTTAATTGAGAAAGACACGTACCGAGATATTGCGATCAATAAACTACTGGATTTTTATACCAGTGATTATCGTTACTATTGATAATAAAACGTCTTTTAACATCGATGTTAGAAGGCATTATTCTCT
This sequence comes from Aliivibrio sp. 1S128, assembly GCF_001691065.1. NCBI lineage: Bacteria > Pseudomonadati > Pseudomonadota > Gammaproteobacteria > Vibrionales > Vibrionaceae > Aliivibrio > Aliivibrio sp. 1S128. The sequence goes on from NZ_MAJV01000102.1 coordinate 224,649, forward strand.
TGTTTGAACGGATTTCATGAGTAATTGATAAAGGCATTTTGCCGCAGGGCCTGTTTTTGCTCCTTTTGGCAGAGTGAGGTGTAAGGGAACTTGATAACTGGCCGCTCCTTCTATATTCAAAATTATCAACGGTTATGCGTTGGTTTGATTTTGGCCAACCCACATAAAGATGAGTAAATTACTGCAAGTAGATTTTGATTTTACCGGTCCATTTGGTAATGAAATGACACAAATGATGACAGGCTTAGCGGAATCAATTAACCAAGAACCGGGTGTTATTTGGAAGATTTGGACGACAAGTGAGCAATCTCAACTTGGTGGTGGCATTTATTTATTTGAAGACGAAGCCTCTGCTCAAGCCTATTTAGCAATGCATACGGCACGTTTAACTAACATGGGTATCACTAATATTCGAGGCTATATCTTTGATATTAATGAATCGCTATCAATGATTAATAATGGCCCAATCGCATAATTTAATTGGATATATAGAGTAATGACTAACAAAACTTTCTTAACTGTGCATGGCGCAATTTAGAAAAATATAGTCATTCATAAAAAAAGCCCTGCTGAATAATCTCAGCAGGGCTTTTATGTTATTCCTGACATTAGAATTTGTAGTTTAAACCTACAGTAACAATGTATTCTGATTCATCATAAAAGGTAATGTTTGAATCGGTGGAGTTATAACCCGCAAAAGAGATGAATGACCAATCTTGCCAATCCATAAACTTAGTATATTCATAAGCGGCAAATAAGCTTAACTTATTGTCTTTACGAATTTTATTATAAATAGGATTGTCTGCGCCGAAGTTTTGTTGGTTGTAGCCAGCGGTTAATACTAACTGGTGTCTTTGCATTAATTTGAAAAAACTCAGTTCAGCACCGTATTGATCGTAAGAGCTTGCTTTTCCGTCCGCAGAGGAAGATTGGTAAATAACAGAAGGTAGGACGAAAGAAGTGCGACTTAATGGTAAACGATATTGACCTTTTAAGTAGATCGTATCAGCGTCCCTTTTCAGTATATCGTCGACATCATCGTTCTCGATGTCTTTGGTGGCATAAGCGGTATCAATCGTAAAATTTGATCCCGCAATATTCTCGACTTTAAAACGAAATGCATTACCTGATGCGTCTGTTTCTTTACGAGCTGAACCGACCAAATATGGGTCAGCCCATGTCTTGCTCGACATAATGGTTGGCAGAATAGAAACATCAATCGCCATTCTTGATTCAAATTGATATTTATAACCGACTTCGAGAACAACAGTACCTGTGGCTACATCTTGACGAGTTGTACCTACGTATACTTGCTGATTTAACTCTTGACCAAACGTATAGGCAATATTACCAAGAGGAAAGGCCATAAAACCGTCGTCGCTAGAGCCTTTTTGATCCACAGAGCTAATGGTGTCATCAGCTTCAGTATTAAAGTTGGAGGTTGAAGAGGCAAACCCTGTTGTTAGTGCAATTTCACCACTAATGCCTTTTTCGTCCGCTAATTTTGCTAGCGTAGGCATACTTATTACGCAAGAAGTAAGAAATAAATAGCGTAAATTCATTCGTTGTCGTCCTTTGGTTACTACAGTGTTAATAACTACATTGAAACAGTTATAGTAGAAGTTATCAATGATGACGAACTATAAGTTGAAATTATATTTCCTTATATAAAACAACTCCCCCAACGAATCACTTTTTATTTATCTATTTTTCTTATATTGCCTCGGTGTAGCTGCAACGATACTTTTAAAATGTCGATGAAAATGGCTTTGGTCGGTAAATCCAAGATCTGTAGCGATAGAAACAATATCGTTTCCTTTTTTTAATAAGATTTTTGCTTTGTTTATCTTCATCATCATTTGATATGCATGAGGGGTTATTCCATATTGCTTTTTAAATGAATGGATAAGATAAAAATGGCTCAGGCCTGACTCTCTGGCTATTTCGGAGATTGAAATATTGTTATCGACATTATCTGAAATGTATTGGTAGGCGAGGTGAGTCGCTTGTTTTGGGATAATATTGATGAACGGTGCTTTAAGATCATTGAGAATAAGGTTTGAGAAAAAAGTGATCGCCGATTCTTCGACTAATAGGGGAGATTCATTTTCAATCAGAACTTGGCTCAATGATTGAAAGTCTTGGTACAAAGTAGAGCATCGGCTGTGTTTTTGTTTAAATAGTTGAAATTCACTTTTTTCCGTGCCGGAAATACTGTTTTGTAAATCAGTTAACCAATCCGGTTGAACAAACAGCATTTTATAGCTCCAGTTGGTGCCGGTCTTTGGGTTGCAAGAGTGCACCGCTTCAGGATTAATGATTACCGTAGAGCCAACGCTTATTTCCTGTTTTAAATTTTGATTTATGTATTCACTAACACCACTATCTACAACACCAATTGAAAACTCTGGGTGAGAATGCTTTTTATAGCAGGCGTTTGAATTGTCGGAATAACGTAATTCAAATGGTAGAACGGATGATCGTAAAAAATGCGTTTGAGAGTTAGCCAATATAACGTCCATGTTATTTTGATAGAAAGAATACATACACGACTGTCAGTGCAAGCAAAGCCCCCATGATTCGGTTAAATATTTTATAATGAATTGGGTGCTCAAGGTATTTGCCAATGGTGAGACCTAATAAAGCCCACGTCGATATACAGCAGTAACATACGATAAAAAATATCATACTAAATGCCCCGAGGTCTTCGAGTGGAATCACACCATTACTAGAAAATACGGTCACACCAGATAAAGACACAATCCAAGCTTTTGGATTTAACCATTGGCATAACAGGCCTTGGAGCATCGTTGGTGCGTCGTTTTTTTTTGTTTTATTTTGTTCTGTCTTTTTGCTCGTAGCTACTTTATAGGCGAGATAAAGTAAAAAGGCACTACCAAGGTAATTTAAAACAAGTGTTGCTGTGTGAGAGTCATCAAAGGCTTGTATCACCCCTAATCCTAATATAATAAGAATAGACACAAAACCGACGGTTGCACCAAAGATATGGGGAATAGTTCTTTTATATCCATGATTCGCGCCGGTAATGGTGGCTAGAATGTTGACTGGTCCCGGAGACAATGATGTAACTAATGCGAACATTGCCATGGCTAAAAATAGGGTCATGCGTGTGCCTTTTTTTGGGGTTTATGCCAAATAGAATAAGCGAACAGAGTATGTTAGTTATTGTACAAAATTGTTTTTTTACATTTATCTAACACTTCCAAAAGGAATTATGTTGTATCTTTGTGGCACACTAAAAAAGGAATGGAATTCATGTTTAAAATTACGTTAGCGCTATTAAGTGCTGTTATTGGCTTTAATGCTTCTGCCGCAGATGAGTCAGTAAAACCACTTCAATTTGAAGAAATTACGAATAATGTTTTTTTGGTTAAATCATACCGTGAATTTAAAAATTTACAGAATCCAGATAAGCCTATTTTAATGGACGCTAACTCATTGGTCTATGTTGATGGGAAGGATGTGTATTTAATTGATACACCATGGAATGCATCGAACATGCCTCAACTGATGACGTGGATTGAAAACAGAGGCTTAACGCTAAAGAAAACCGTATTTTCTCATTTTCATGAAGATCAAACGGGTGGTTTAGAATATCTACAAGAGCATAATTTTGATACCTATGCGTCTGCATTAACCAACACATTTTTGAAAGGTGATAATAAGAAAGCCACTAATCATCAATTTTCAGATGATAATTTTGTGCTATTAGAAAATAAGATTGAAGTTTTCTATCCCGGAGCGGGTCACACGAAAGATAATGCAGTTGTATGGTTACCTAAAGAGCAAGTATTGCTTGGCGGCTGTTTAATGCGAGCGAATGAAGTTAATACGATTGGATGGACTGGTGATGCTGATAAGAAAGAGTGGGCAAACTCGGCTCAGAAAGTATTAACAAAATACCCTGAAGCTCGATTTGTCGTTCCTGGACATGGTAACGTTGGTAAGGGAACCAGTATTATTAGCCACACTGTCGATATTGCTGAAAGTTTGTAAGTCGCCATAGAACATAAAAGCCCTGTTTAGTGCTCACTAAACAGGGCTTTTTTATGAAGTAATATTTATTCTGAAGGACTAAGAGATAACGCACCAATAAAATCTATTTTACTTAACGGAACCCCTTCTTTTCGTAATAGGTTATATAGCGTTGTTTGATGAAAATAGAGATTAGGTGTTGAGAATGACGTAATAAAATTATCAGCAGTGAAGGTCATTGGTCGTTCTGGATAGTGAAAAATAACGGTTTCACCTGAGCGTGAATTCACTTCATTTTCTGTAATTTCACTCAACTCTTTTTGTGTATTTTGAAGTAATTTAATTAAGCCATGAAAATCAATTTCACCTAAAGGTGATGGAATATAAAAGTTACTGCTTAATACGGCTTTTGTTGCTTGAAGTGTATGCTGACAAATGGCATTTATTTGGAATGAAAGTGGGAGCATGTCATCAACTAATTGAAGATCAACGATGTCATTTGTATTTCGATTTTGTGACTCAAAATGCGCTTTTGCTTTAGTCATTAAATGAATGGCAACATTTAATGAATTAGAAAAAGGGGTAAGAGTGATATCAGAAAGCATTGTCATGAGAGTTCCTTTATTAATGACGAAAGTGAGTTCAATGTAGGTAAATAATAACGAATTTGCAAATGCATTAGTAAATAGAGTCTTAACCATCACTCTGCTCATAATGCTCTTGCTTCCTTAAGTTATGAAAAAGTTTCGCTTATGCGTGATCAATTGGCGATACGCTACTTGCTATGCTTGATGAGGAATAAAAACACATTCTAGATTGGGTGGCAGAAAGAATAGAATTTTCCAACACTTAAAGTGAATCAAACTAAGCAAAATAATAATAGTGATATTTTTAACTATTATGGTGTTTACAATGTAGTTTATTACTTATATATTGAATTGGTTACCACGATAAACGACTAGGATACATTCATGCTTTCTTCTACAGCCCTACAATTTGCTGCTTTGTGCCAAATAGTGCTCGGTGCTGTGTCGCGTGTAACATCATCTATTATTGCTGTCATTCTAGTGATTATTAACTAGGCTGGCGGCACTTCCGTCAGCCAGGCTGATGGGAGACTGCTTTATTCTCTTCTTGTTTTTCTCAGCCAATCTGACGGTCCACAATAAAAGCTACTAGGGTTAATCCCAATAGCAATAAGGACTATGACATTGAAAAAACAAAATTTACTTGCTATCGGTTTAATGACTTTCGCCATGTTTCTTGGCGCAGGCAATATTATCTTTCCGCCTTTTTTAGGTCTTGAAGCGGGGACTCAATTTCTCCCTGCAATGCTTGGTTTTTTACTTACTGCTGTTGGACTCCCTGCGTTAACATTAATTGTTTTAGGGCGATTAAGTGACAGTGGTCAATTAACTCAAGCGTTACCGAAACCATTAGCCATTGCTTTTTGGGTATTGCTTTTTATTGCCATTGGTCCTGCGTTTGGAATGCCACGAGCAGTAACCGTTGCGTATGAAATGGGAATCAAGCCTTTCTTTTCTGGTGATCATTTAATGCTTTTCTCCGCTCTCTTTGTTGGTGCAACATTATTGTTGGCTTTCCAAAGAGGTAAGTTGGTTGATTACATTGGAAAGGTTATGACACCACTGCTTGTTCTAATGCTTGCTGCGTTAGCATTAGCTGCCATTATTACGCCATTAGGTGTCCTTGGTGATCCGAGTGCCAGTTATCAGAATAAAGCCATCACAAGTGGTTTGATTCAAGGTTACATGACGATGGATGCGATTGCGGCTGTTGGATTTGGTTGGGTAATTATTAAAGCCATTCGTGATAAAGGCTGTGAGTCAGCGCAAGATGTTTTTCAAGCCACACTTAAAGTCACGTTAATTTATGCACTACTAATGTCTGCGTGCTACTTAGCAATGGCCTATGTTGGTGCAACATCAACCTCTATTGCTGAAGGCGCAACTAATGGTGGAGAGCTATTAACGCGTTATGTTGCTGCGATATTTGGACCTTTAGGGCAATACTTATTGGCAGGTATTATCATCATGGCGTGTTTAACTACAACCGTAGGATTAACCAATGCATGTGCAGAATACAGTCAACAAACATTTCGTATTCCGTTTGCAATTAGTGCAACTGTTGTGACTGCGATGACAGGCATTGTTGCCAATTTTGGTTTAGAGCAAATTCTAGCCATCAGCTTACCTGCCATACTTATACTGTGCCCAGTGGCGATTGCTTTAGTATTAGCGGCATGGTTTTTACCTACGACAAAACACAACACCATTTCATACGTTAGTGTTGTGATAATTAGCGTTGTATTTGGTGGATTAGATGCATTGCATATCTTGGGCTTATTACCTGAATTTTTATCAACACCTTTAACTCGTTACGTCCCTTTATTTTCGGCTCATGCGAGTTGGTTCTTACCTGTTGTGCTAGCGGTATTTATTAGCTTATTGCTAAACCGACAATCAAGAGTGTTAAAAGCGTCAGCAGAAGTGTAGCAGGTCTACATAAAGTGGATGACTAACCGCGAAAATATGAATGTACTTAACTTGCTAATGACTTATGTTAGTCGTTGGTTTGGTTAATATTTGGTAACGTTATACTCGTTATTGTAAAGGCGTCTGTTGCCTTAATTGTTAATATTAACAATAGTCTTAAATTCTGTGATATTTCATTCTTTTATAAGGGTTTATACTCTTTTAAAAATGGTATTTAAGGAGGATACTCACTCTATTAATGACTTTTGTCATCAGAGAAATAGTGAGTTGAAAGAGGTCAGTATGACAACAATAAAGAAAGGGTTACGTGCGGTTGCCGTATTGGAAGCAAGTAAGGGGGTTGTATCTCTATTAGTTGCTTTTGGGGTACATGCTTTAGCGGGTCATAATTTACGCCATTTAGCTGAGTTAATAGTGAGTCGTTTGCACTTAAATCCGGCAAGTCATTTATCCAGTGTATTTATTAATGCCGCGAGTGGATTAACTGATGGAAAAATCCTATTTTTTACCATTGGTGCAGTGGTGTATTCAATCATTAGGCTGGTTGAAGCTTATGGATTATGGCGAGCGCAAGTGTGGACAGAATGGTTTGCTTTGGTGAGTGGAGCAATCTATATCCCGTTTGAGCTGTATGAAATTATTTTCCGCACAAGTATTCTTAGTATCGGTGCATTCATTATTAATATTGTGATTGTGGGATACATGGCTTATGTGATCTTTGATAAGAAGAAAGTCGCGCCAATAGCTTGATCGTTAATTTACCTTCAAATACGCACTGAATAAGTTTCGTCATAAATACAAAAAATCCCCATACTCTTAAAAAGTAAGGGGATTTTTGTATTTATATATTAGCAATTATAATGGAACCGAGAATCCTGCTTGAAAGCTGTTTTTATCGGTGATTGGATTATCATCATTGTGAATATATTGCGTGTAAAATCCAATCGGTAATGCATTCATAATTAACGTATCAAAATGAAGTCCAACAACGCCTTGGTTAACATCCACATCACCCAGAGTATTTACACTCCCTAAATCATAACGTCGATAAGAAAACTCAATCATTTCACGACGCAGTGATATTGGACCTTTGAAAGAATAAGCAGATAAGTTGATCACTTTTGAAAGTGTTAACTCAGCCAAGCTAGCGGTTTCAGCAAAGGCATCGTCTTTAAGTGATGGCATAATAAAGCTGCTAGGGTCATTATTTATAAAGTCACTGCCTTGTGTTAGCTCGACACCTCGACGTTCATATATGCCTGCTTTGTTTGTATCGCTGGCTGAATATTTACCTGATAGATTAATGTAAAACTCTGATGGTAAATCAGTACCAAAAGATAAAGAAGCACCGTGAATCATGTCATGTCGATCTTGAACACCATAGAGTGACACAGCCGCTTCTTTGTTTAATAGCCAGCTATTGCCGTAATGCTCGGTACGAGAAATATCTAATTGAGCAGATAAGGGTTCACGTTCGTCTAATTTATAATCTTGATAGAAATTACTTGAGATCTCTGCATTCCAAAATCCTGTTTGCAAGAAAGGCAAACGTAATTGAGCAGCAATACCGCTATTTCGAGTTTGATCTTTTTGGATATGAGTATCAGAGTAATTGTCATTTAAGACATAATAAGCACGAACACCACCCATAATGAAAAATTGGTTATTGCTGAAACCAGCACCGATCAAATCACTGTATTCATCATCATTCATAGCCCATAAACTATAGGTACTGCGCTGTAGAGGGTCAGAAAACTCAAATGTCGCGTTGTAGCGCAATTTTTGTTTACTATCACCGTTATCCTCTTTCTCAGTTACCGCACCAGCCGTTAACGCCCCTCGGGTGTAGTGAATGTTGTTGAAAAGCCCATAAGACGTTTCAGTGTTGAGTGGTTTATCTTCAATATTCGCTAATTTCTGCTGTTGTTGATCGGCTAGACCACCTTTGTCATCCCAAAAAAGCGTAACTTGATAAGGCGCTTCTGCAGTTATCGCCATATCTTCAACGACATAATAGTAATCATCTGCAGAGATCGCGGTTGCGAGTACTTTATCATCATTAATTAATCGAGCATCAATGACATTGTCTGCATTAAGAACGCGCTCAACTTTGCCATCTTTAGTTCGATAAAGAGAGCTACCTGTTTCAGTGTTTGCGATAAAGTACACTCTGCCTGAGCTATCTACATCTTTAACGATGGTATAGAAAGCGGGCAGGGTTAAGATCGCTTCTTTATTTCGGTATAAAGTTCGGTCATTGCCTTTTTGGACAAAGTAATAGAGGTTGTCATTTTTAACTAAGACCGATGAATTAACTGCGCTGTAAAACTGGTCGCCAACATAGAGTTGAGGTTGAACAAAAGACTCTGTGGTTTTGAAATAAACCTCTTTGCCATCGTTCATATAGCCTTGATGTACTCGACCTTCGCTGCCTTCCTTAATTTGGGCATCGTTATCAAATAAACCTTGAGTGGTACGCCAAACCGAAGTGCGACGTCCTGAAACCGTATAGTATTTATCTTGGTTGTAATAGACTTTCCCCATATCTAAGCTGCTGCTTTCTTTTGTTATTTCATTATTGGTTAAATCATAATGAACAAGCATTGGCGCACGAACAGCAGTCGGGTTGGTTAAGAAAAGAATATTGCCTTGCTGGGTATTCAGTTCACCATAATATTTAGAGCGGGCAACGATTTTACCTTGTGCTAATTGCATCTCTTTTGCTTCTTGGGTTTCTTGTTTAACCCATGCCGCGAAAGTGGTATCAAAATCTTCTCCAACCGTTTGTTTCATTGGTCTGTTGACTTGGAAAGGCCATAACCAATGTTGAGATCGATTTTTGAAATACTTATTAGTGACATCTAGGCCGTAAGTTTCTGCTAGATAATATTGGTACTGAGAACCGAAAACATAAGCACTTTCTCCATACGGGAAGAAAAGCGTGTCGTTATAAAGGCGCTCTGGCGATAAGTTACCGGCTTTAGCGTGCACATGTGTCATTGCTCGGTATCGACCACTATAAAGTCGCCCCCCTTGACCATGCCAAGATTCATTTAAAACTGCATTACCCTCAAGCATAAAACTGGAAGAGGTTGAGTTAGGTAATACAGCAGGAATGATGCCAATAGGTCCAATAGAACCATTATGAAGAACAGCAAACATAGACTTAGAAACTACGTTATCTTTCGCGTTCATTTGATAATCATGAGCGGTTTCATGAAATAATAAGGTGTCGAGCCAAGAGCTTGATGAGAAATAGTCGGGAAGTTGTGCTCCACCCATATAGTTGATTTGTCGGTTAAGTGGGAATTGAGTTGAAAAACCATTGGCAATTTGATTATAAGATGACATCAAGCCAACATTTAAACGGTCATCCATTTGATAGCCAAAGGTGTCCTCATAAGCTGGTTGTAATATGCTCTCAACACCGGCGGCATGTTCGGCGTGTTGTTTGTTTTCTTCGGTGAAAATAAGGCGAGTATTACGTACATCTTGAGTGTAGTAATCCTGATCTTGTGCAACACCCGCTTCATTTGGCGTTACCAATGGTGCAGCATAGGCAAGCGTAGGGATTGCAATAAAGATAGTTAATCCGGTAATGAGTATTTTCATTTAAATTCTCTTAATATATTAAAAGGTTGTGTTGCCTAGAACTGATATAAGTAAGTGAGCCATGAAAAATGCAATGAGCACAAAGGTGATGAGATAAATTATAGGTCTATTTTTAGATATATAGAGTGATTAGAGGAGGAATAAAATGGGCAGTCGAAAACTACCCACAGATTAATTGCCTAGCCAACAATCGTTATTATTAGAATTTGTAAGTTGCGCCAGCGTAAAATGAACCAATGTTCATAGCGTAATCATCAGAATAGCTATAGTAATCGTAGTCGTTTTCTTCAACGAAAATGTCTCCCTCATAAGCGACACGGAAAGCTAAACCACGGAGAGCTTTTGGTGCGTACTCAACTCCTGCGCCATAATGGAAAGTGGTGCTATTATCACTAAAAGAATGGCCTAATACTTTTGTTGAAGATTCTAGTGAACCTAAACCAATAATTCCAAATGGACGCCAGCCACTATCAAAGGTGTAACCAAGATTTGCTGCAAGTGAAAGAGAAGATGACTCAATTGCCAATCCCTTAAAGCCTTTTGATTTAGCTAAAGGGTGGTTAACGGTAACATCACCATAATTTGTATATTGCACTTCTACAGCAACAATACGATTGAATTGATAGCCACCAATAAATTTAATGGTTGAGTCATCAGTATCAATAGATACGCCACTATAATCAAAAGCACCACCATCATCAAAAGTTGTAGTACCAAGACCAGCACCTAGGTAAAAGCCTGAAATGTTATCGTTAGCGCTTGTAAATGCCGAAAAGAGTGTGAGTAATAATATGATTTTTTTCATGAGGTTCTCATTCTATAATGGGGTGCTTAAAAGTTGGTTGAATTATAAGAACACGAAAAAAATAAACTAAATAAGTTCCACACTAACAGCAAACATTTGAATTTTATTTGATTTGTCGTTTTTATAAAAATCTAAATTTAACTGATAACACAATTTGTTGAATGATATAACTAAATGTTTTAAAAGATAATTCTATGATTTAACATCAAATAAAGAGTCTGTTATTGATTTGTTTTATAATTGCGGTAGACTTCACGCTATATGTTTAAATGTTTGTTTTTTCAGCGTGTTTTTAGTTTTTTATTTAAATTATCACTAATCGTTAGGCCTAGATGCAGAAAATCACAATTGCAAATTTGGTTTTAGAACCCGCGACAAGAAGGTTAAGTAATAATGCGGATGATGCCATTATACTTAGGCCTTTGCCTTATAACGTCTTCACATTATTGTTAGAGCAAAAAGGAAATTGCATCGATCGTGATGAACTGTTTGATGTTTGTTGGGAAGGGGCGATTGTTACCGATCAAGCCTTAACGAATGTTATCTCCGGATTAAGACGTAATCTTATCCAATTAGAGGCAGAAGGCATTGCGATAAAAACCGTCAGTAAAGTAGGGTACTTACTGACCGTAGATGAAACCGTCGTTATGCAACCGGTAGTTGAACCAAAAATTATACCGCCAGTTATTGATGATATCGAACCGAAAGCGGTTTTGGTGTCACCTCAAGTTGAAGAACCCTTAATGGTTCATGAGAATGTCGAAATCAGTCACGATGTGCCGGTGTTGTCGACGACAGACGTTGGCCGTTCTCGCGTGCAATTATTAACAAAGCCCTCTTTGAAATCGGCATTAATCGCTTTTTGTTTATGCTCACTAATCGCCGCAGTGTGCTGGTATGAGAAAGCATCGTCTGTTCCTTATTTTTTAGTGAAAGAAAATTACAATCATTTTGAGATAAAAAATACAGATTTCTACATACTGAATAACACAAGAGGTAAAGATAATATTGAAGCTATTCAATCTGGTCTTGAATCTTTAAATTTAGTTGAGTGTAATGCTGAAATTTATATCCGTATGTATGACTCTGTGTACGATGATGATACCTATTCATTGAAAGGGTATATTGTTGCAAAAAACAGCAACCGTAATAGTAATTATTCATTAAGTAAGTTTTCACATGAAAATTTACCGGGCATTATTGCGAAGGGCCTAAAAAGAGCGAAATTAATATGCGAATAGTAAATCTAGTCCTATTCTTAATTTTAATTGGGGCCGGTATTTATAAATGGATGCCTGAGAATACCGAGTTTTCTGGAACTCGTTGGTCTTGCAATGAATTGTCGACGGGCTTCACTTCAGCACCTTATGAAAAGTATCAAGAAATTCTTGAACGAGATTTATTTGATTTTGCTTCGTCTTCGAATTTAACACTCTATCAATCAGGCGAGTTAGTGTTTAAAAACGGAGATAGGGAAAAGTACGAATTGCTTTATGAATTAGGATACAAAACGGTTGCTAAGAATAAAATATCACTGGTTTATAAGAAAATAGATTGGCATAGGCAGCCTAAGAATGCGCCTATTTTTATTCGAGATATTGAATCCCTAAAAGGGTTTGAGTTTGATCTAAAATACATGATTGATGATGGTCAATTGTATTTCCAGAACCGTATTAAAAATGAAGATAAGAATTTTGTCTGTTTTGCTTCTTAAGTAAAGGAGAGGTAGTTGTTATTTACCTCTTCTTTCTCATAATTCCACATTAAACGTCATCGAATATGCCATAGTTCCTGTATGTTCATCCGCTTGTACTACTTTATATAAAACCTCACCAAAAACACAATAAAAGTAAATCATTTGTTAGCGATTTGTACTAACTAAACATTAGGCATAACAATGGTTTATATATTTCATCTTATATTTATATAATTCTTAATAATGTGTGATCTGCCGCTATTTATTTAATGAATAACAGGACTATTATCCCTGCGATTTTTGGAGTTTAAATTACTAACGGTATACCCCTGTAATTTAAAAAATTAATTATATTAAATCTATCATCAGGGAGATTGATGTGTTTTTAATTGAGTTTTTAATCGTTCTAGTTTGTATTTTAATTGGTGCTCGAATTGGTGGTATCGGTTTGGGTGTTATGGGCGGTATTGGTTTAGCAATACTGAGTTTTGTTTTTGGTTTACAGCCAACAAGTCCACCTATTGATGTAATGTTGATGATCATGGCCGTTGTTGCAGCAGCAGCAGCAATGCAAGCGGCTGGTGGTCTTGAATATTTAATTAAGATTGCTTCAAATATTTTACGTAAAAACCCACGTCACATTACTTTCATTGCACCTTTAGTGACGTATATGTTCACCTTCTTAGCTGGTACTGGGCATGTTGCTTATTCTGTATTACCTGTAATTGCAGAAGTAAGCCGTCGTAGTGGCATTCGTCCTGAACGTCCATTAGGTATGGCTGTTATTGCATCACAATTTGCGATTGTTGCAAGTCCAATTGCCGCAGCTGTTGTTGCTTTGGTTGCTTTTTTAGAGCCTCAAGGCATTACATTAGCAGATGTGTTGATGATAACAATTCCAGGTACTTTCTTCGGTTTGGCTACTGCTTGCGTTATCGTAAACAAGCTTGGTAAAGACTTGAAGGATGATCCTGAATACCAACGTCGTATGGAAGATCCTAAGTTCCGTAGCGAGATGGAACAAGAAGTTAAGGTTGAGGATATTGAGATTAAACCTGGTGCTAAAAAAGCAGTAGGTCTGTTCTTATTCGGTGCCGTAGTGGTTGTGGTTATGGGGGCATTCCCATCATTACGTCCTAACTTCAATGGCTCGCCAATGGGCATGGCACATACGATCGAGATCGTCATGTTAGCAATGGCCGCATTTATTATCTTACTTTGTAAACCTGATGGTAACGAGATCACTCAAGGTTCTGTGTTCCATGCTGGTATGCGTGCAATCGTTGCTATCTTTGGTATCGCATGGTTAGGTGACACGTTTATTGCTGGTCATGATGCAATGGTTAAAGAAGCGGTTTCAGGTTTAGTTGAAGTTGCTCCTTGGACATTTGCTTTTGCATTATTTGGTTTATCTGTAATGGTGAACAGCCAAGGTGCGACAACGGCAGTATTAGTGCCTGTTGGTATCACGTTAGGTCTTCCACCTGAAGTTATTATCGCAACGTTTGTTGCTGTAAATGGTTATTTCTTTATTCCTAACTACGGTCCAATCATTGCGTCAATTGACTTTGACCGCACGGGTACGACTAAGATTGGTAAATACATATTCAACCACAGCTTTATGATCCCAGGTCTATTAAGTATGGTATTTAGTATTATCTTTGGTTTCATTTTTTCGAGTATGGTTCTATAACCCTTTATTTTTCGTAAAAATGTATCAAATACATGGCCATGGTTTGATTAAAAATGGTGGCCGTTTTTAATGTTTAACTTAATTTAACTGTACGTCGTTCCAATAGTTTGATATCATTATTTAAATAAAAGAAAGTAGTAACACTTATTAACATCGACTTTGGCTAGATACAAAAAATAAGAAATAAGACATCATACAAAATAAACGTATGGGTCCAAAAAAAGGTAATAGTATTAAGCTATTGCCTTTTTTTGTTTTTGTATTTTATTCAGAGAGAGTAATCTTATTCTTGTCTTTAAATTGAAATAAATCCGAAAACAAACTGTCACATAACCATTCTATGATCGCCAAATCAAATTGATCATGGAGGATACATGAATCGTAATACACTCACTTTAACCACATTAGCGGTGGTCACTTCAGCATTATTAGGTTGTAGCCAACAATCAAATATACCAACATCAGAAAATACATTTTCAGCAATAGACACTTTTGGTATTCAATGTAAATCACAAGAAGAACCAAAGCGCGGCAGTTTAGAAATTAGCGGGCTGACGTTGGTAGGATCATCCATCGCTGATGCCCCCTTCGTTACCTCAGCAGCAGAGATCGTCAGCTACGACTCGTGTACTGATAAGTTGTATGTAGTAAACGCTCAAGCTAAAAAGATTGATGTATTAACCCTTGATGCCAATAGCCAACCAAAGGCGGCAGGGTATATTGACCTTCAATCAGCCGCTAAGCAGTCTGGGGTTGAGATTGGTGCAGCAAACAGTGTCTCTGCTCATAGTGGGTTGGTTGCTGTTGCGATTGAAAACAAAGATAAACAGAAGAATGGCATTATTGCTTTGTTCCGATCGGATTCTCTTGAACTACTCACGACATACCCCGCAGGGGCTTTACCTGACATGGTGAGTTTCTCTAAAGATGGCCGCTATATTGCTTCTGCAAATGAAGGTGAACCTAATGCTGATTATTTGATTGACCCTGAAGGCAGCGTAACGTTAATTGATATCACTAATGGGCCACTAAATGCGTTAGTGACTCAACTTGATTTTAATGCGTTTGATAAGGGGGGCTCACGTCATTCAGAGTTAACCGATAACGTTCGTATTTCTGCACCGACGGCAAGCGTTTCCCAAGATCTCGAACCTGAATACCTCACTTTTGCCGATAACGGTAAACTGTATGTCGCATTGCAAGAGAACAATGCATTAGCTGCGATTGATGTAAAAAGTGCATCGATTGATGGTATTTTTGGTTTGGGTGGAAAATCATGGGAAAACGCTCAATTAGACGCTTCAAATAAAGATAAAACACTAGGAAATTTCCAAAATTACCCAATGCTTGAAGGGTTGTATATGCCAGACAGCATCACAAGTTATAGCGTTAATGGTAATACTTATATTGTGACGGCTAACGAAGGTGATGGCCGAGAATATGGGGTCCAAACAACCCAGAAACAGTGTGATGAAAAAGCGTATGAGTGGGATGGAGATGACTACAAGGGCACTGCCGAATATGTGACTAAACAAGATTTTTGTATTGCTTACGTTGATGAAATTCGTGGTAAAAAATTAGATGTTGATAATAATCATCCATTAGCATCGGCATTGAAAGATAAAAATCAGCTAGCCCGTTTAAAAGTGGTTAAGCCGCAAGGCACGTTAGCGGCTGATGAAAAAGTACAAGCGTTTGGCAGTCGTTCATTCTCTATTTGGGATGAATCTGGAGAGCTTGTATTTGATAGCGGCGATGAGTTTGCTCGTGTTGTGTTTGAAAAGAATAAAGAAAATTTCAATAGTACTAATGACAATAACAGCAGTGCAGATGATCGCAGTGATGATAAAGGCGCAGAGCCAGAAGCCATCGAAGTCGCTAATATTAATGGGCATCAATATGCGTTTATAGGCCTAGAGCGTCAAGGTGGCGTGGTGGTGTATGACGTAACAGAACCTAAAGCCTCTCGCTTTATTACGTATGTAAATAATCGAAACTTTGATGAGCCTGTATGCACGCAAGTGGATGAAGAGGGCGAATGCCAAAATGGTATTTATAACCCTAAAGCCGGAGATTTAGGACCTGAATCGATAAAATATTTTACGCGCCTAAATCAGCATTTTATTGCGGTTGGCAATGAAGTAAGTGGAACGACATCGGTATATCGCCTTGATTTTTAATCTCGATATATAGGATGAATAGATAAAATAACGTAAAGGGTAATCAAGAAAATTGATTGCCCTTTTTTATTCTTTATAAGACCATGTAAATACGATAATTTAACACTTAGTTCACATTTGTTGTGTAATTTATTGGACTTTAGTTTCACCGCGAGTAATGTGAGCTTGCTGATAAATTAATCTATTATAAACGGGTTTATCTAGTGGTGATATCTAGATAAAGCCTAATAATCAAGGAGATGATTGTGCTTAAACGTAATTTACTATTGGCTTTAATGCTTATATTGCCATCAGCGGTAAACGCTGAGAACTATTCAATTGGTACGGGTGGACAGAGTGGGATCTATTATCCGTTTGGTGGTGCGTTAGCAAAAGTGTGGTCAGAACATGTACCCGATGTGAATGCGAAAGCGGAAGTGACAGCCGCTTCAGTAGAGAACACAATCAAAGTGGTACGTGGCGATATGATCGCAGGTATCTCAATGGGGAATGTCGTGCTTGATGCCTACAATGGCAAAGGTAAATTTCCGAAAAAAATGCCAGTAAACACCCTTTTTGCACTGTACCCAAACCTAGTGCATACACTAACTCTTGAAAAGTCAGGCATTACGTCATTATCACAACTAAAAGGCAAACGAGTGTCTTTAGGGGCTCCTGCCAGTGGTACGGCTGTGACGTCTGCTGCTTTGCTTGAATCTTTAGGTATTGATGTAAAAAAAGACATTGATGCCGTGTATTTAAATTATTCTGAAACGACTAATGCGCTTGCGAATGGTCAAATTGATGCAGGCTTTATTGTGGGTGGTCAAGGCGTAGGGGCCGTAACTCAAATTGCGCTAACGCATAAAATTAAAGTGCTTTCAATTACACCAGAAGAAAGTGCAATGTTCATGAAAAAATACCCTGCATACAGCACGTACGATATGCCTGCTGGTGTATACAACAATGTAGGTGAAGTATCGACATTAAGCGTATGGAACGTATTAGTTGTAAACGCAAAAATGAGTGATGACATGGCCTATAACTTAACGAAAGCCGCGTATGAAAATATCGGTGATGTTCGTAAAGTGGTGAAAATGGCTGAGATGACAACACCTGAAAATGCAGATCGCTTACAAGGTGTCCCTCTTCATCCTGGTGCTCAAAAATATCTTGATTCAATCATGAAATAATAAGCGCCAAATACACGCAAAACGAAAGGGTAAGTGTCTCGCTTGCCTTTTCTTCTTTTCTGACTTTATCCAAAGGCATTAATATGGATATTATGACCGATAAAAATCAACCTGATATAGAGCATTTACCTCATGAAAAAACAGTAAATGTATTTGGATATCTCATTTTAGGTATTGCTGTTGCGCTCTCAATGTTTCAAATTTGGCAGGGCATTAGCTCGACCATTTCTGCGACGTATTTTCGCCCTATACATCTTTGTTGGGTGCTTATTCTTATTTTCTTGCATTACCCATTAATTAGTAATCGAAAAAGCCATTTATACCTTGTAGGACGAGTCGTTGATCTCGCTTTATGTGGTCTGATTGTCTTCGCAGCTTATCGAATGTCGATATTTGATTACAACGACATCAACCATCTATTTTATGGACTACAACTGCCAGACATGATTGCAGGGTGTTCATTAATTCTCTTATTAATGGAAGGATGTCGTCGAACGGTCGGTTGGGTGATGGTGCTTATCGCGGTATTATTCTTATCTTACAGTGCGTTTGGTGACTTGTTACCAAGTGGCTTTGCGATAAAGTCGTACTCTCTGCAAGAACTCATTCAATTTCAAATATTTTCTGCTAACGGTATTTTTGGTTCAGCCTTAGGCATCGCAGCAACAACGGTTTTTATCTTTGTTTTATTTGGGGCATTTTTAGAAGTCACAGGAGCAGGGAAATTCTTTATTGATTTGGCGTTTTCCATTGCTGGTAAATATCGTGGTGGTCCAGCTAAAGCAGCCGTATTGGCCTCAGCAGGGTTAGGTTCAATCTCAGGTTCTGCAATTGCAAATACTGTGACCACAGGCTCAATCACCATTCCTATGATGAAAAAGTTGGGTTATAAACCAGAGCAAGCCGCAGGGATTGAAGCCGCGGCCTCAACGGGCGGGCAAATTATGCCACCAATCATGGGGGCAGGTGCGTTTGTAATGGCACAGTTTACAGGCGTACCTTACAGCGAGATCATGTTGGCCTCTATCGCACCTGCGATTTTGTATTTCTTCTGTACCTTGTTATACGTGCATTTAATGGCGTGTAAGCTTGATCTTAAAGCCGTAAGTCGAACAGAAGCCGTAATGAGCGTGATGAAAGATGGCGCGCACCATTTAATTCCATTAGCACTGATCACAACATTACTTATGATGGCTTACTCTCCATTACTGGTCGGTGTGGCTGGTTGTGCCGCTATTCTAGTGACTGCGGCATTGCGTAAGCACAGCCGAATTGGCTTGAAAAAATTCATTGAAGGCATGAAAAACGGTGCCTTAATGGCATTACCTATTTCCGCTGCGTGTGGTGCTGCCGGTATTATAGTTGGGGTCGTTGGACAAACTGGGATTGGTTTGCAATTCACTCAATTTGTGATGGATTTCTCTGGCGGTTACATGCTAATAGCTTTAGGGTTAATAAGCCTTGTTGCTTTAGTGTTAGGCATGGGATTACCCGTGACTGCGGCCTATATTGTATTAGCGGTAATGGCGGTGCCAATGTTAAGTGATTTTGGTTTACCATTATTAACAGCACATCTTATTGTGTTTTGGTTATCGCAAACCTCAAATGTGACTCCTCCGATTGCTTTAGCTGCCTTTGCCGGTGCCGGTGTTGCGAATGCTAATCCAATGAAGTCTTCTGTTGAGGCGTTTAAATTGGCTGGTGGGTTATTCATTATTCCAATCATGATGGCGTATACCAATTTAGTTAATTCTGATGCCAGTGCGATGGATCTTGGTTTTTCTATCGTACAAACTCTAACGATCATTATTGCGATAGCTATCTTTATTGAAGGGTATTTACTGCGTCCACTAACCAGAGTTGAAAGGTTATTGGCCTTTTTTACCATCCCATTAGTCATGCTTAATCCTTTTGGTGTCGGTTTTCTCGGCATTATGATTATGCTGGGTTTGATTGTGATTCAGTGGAAAGGCAGAGGGCGAGTGAGCCAGAGTTAGTCTTTTATCATTAAAAAACGTATCTTAATTAGAATCCTCTTTGGTTATCAGAATCAAAGGGTTTTTTTTGTATTTATTGCTGAGTATTGAGATCTATAAGTCGAATAATCACCATTCAACTGCTACCTTTTAATAAGAGAATCAATTCAGTAGGGCGTTTTCGAGGATACATGGGAGAGTGGTATGTTTGATGAGAAAAGGGGTTTCCGTCATTGTGTTATTTCAATGGTTATTTTCGTGGCGGCGATGATTGGAGGAATAGAAAAAAGCCAAGCGAATACCGAGCTTAAAGTAGGGACATATCATTGCCCACCGTTTATTTTTCACGACAAAGGTCAAGAGTTTGCAGGTCTAAGCATGACGTTGTGGGAACGTATTGCTGAGATCATGGGCGCGACTTATACCTTACAGAACTACGAACTTGATGATTTGCTGTTAGCCTCAGAAAAAGGTGACATTGACGTTGGTGTATCCTGTATCTCTATCACGCCTGATCGTGAGGGACGGGTCGATTTCTCTCATTCTTTCTACGAAACGCATCTGGCTATTGCGGTGAAAAGCCGTAGCTATTTCGATACGTTTATTAGCATTGTCACTAACCCGACCTTATGGAAAGCGATAGGTATTTTTTTCACTGTTGCGATTAGCGTCGGTGGGTTCTTTTATTTGTTAGAACGAAAAAATAATGACAAATTATATTCAATGCCAACCAAGAAAGGTCGCTTGGCAGAAGCGTTGATCTTAGGGGTTTTATTCATCACAAAAGGGCCGTTTAATTACTTTGAGTTTAAAACGTTATCGGCACGAGTGATGACGGTATTGATCGCCATGTTCTCCACAGTATTTATTGCCAGTATCACCGCTATTTTGACCAGTTCACTCACATTAGAACAATTAAGATTTGATGTGAAAAACGTGAATGATTTATCTAAGCTCAGAACAGGAACAAAGCAAGCCACAACGGCATCACTATTGTTGGCTGATCACAGTATTGCTCATGAAAATTATCAAACTATGGATGAGTTATTATTGGCATTAGAAAATGATCAAGTCGATGCGATTGTTGCCGATGATGCAGTACTTCGCTACATGATAAAGAAAGGAAAGGGAAAAAATAACTTTTCTGATTTAGTTGTATTGCCATACCAACTTGAAAAACAGAATTATGGTCTAGTTTTAATTGAAAACAGCGAATATGAAGAAGATATTAATCGCGCCTTACTGCAGATCCGAGAAACAACAGAATGGCACCAGATATTACTAGAATATTTTACTGAGAAGTAGAATTGAATGATTAATCGTATTTTATTGTTCAAACATGTCTACGGAAAATGCAAAATGAACATTCCAAGGGCTATGCATATTAGTCAGTAATATTTGATGGTATCGCTTTAATTCATTGAGATGAATAGAATCTTGTGAATGCAAGGGATGATTATTATTGGCTACCATCGAAATAGGTAAATAACCCACCAAGCCAAGCTCCACTTTTTGAGGAAGAGCATCGTCACAGAGCATAAACCCTATACAGGCTTTTCCTTGGGCGACTAATTCAGAGATATGTTTATTTTCTGCAGTATTAATATGCAGCTCTGTATGAGGAAAAGACAGATAATGGATTGTATCAAAAGTTAGCATGATAATGCATAAACTTAATTAAAAGCACGGCGGCTTTTGTGGAAAGATAGATTATAAATAAAAATTAGGCGCTTATTAATTAAGCGCCTAATTACCTAATACGATACAAACTAGATAGTACGATAGTGTTTTAGAGCTTCACCAAGAGAAAGTGATGCTTGTGTGATGTGAGAAATTTGGTCAGATGATTGCTCTGCGACTGCTTTTACTCTGCTTGACTGAATACGAATATCACTTAATTCTGAGGCGATATCATTAGCTACCGCGCTTTGCTCTTCAGAAGACGTTGAAATTTGAATACTCATGTCCATTAATGCAGTTGCAGAGTTAGCAATAGTGCTTACATTATTACCGATATCTGAAATCAAATTACTGCTTGTGTGAGCTTGGTTTACCGTCTGTTGGGTGATGTTCGCGATATGTTGGCTTTCTGATTGCAATTTCTCAATCATCACTTGAATTTCTACAGTAGCCGCTTGAGTTCTACTTGCTAATGTTCTTACTTCATCAGCAACAACGGCAAAACCACGACCTTGTTCTCCAGCTCTAGCCGCTTCAATGGCAGCGTTTAATGCAAGCAGATTAGTTTGTTCAGAAATTGCATTTATTGTAGTTATAACATCGTTAATGTGAGTGGTATTCTCATTCAGAGTAGCCACTGAATTTGATGTTTTTTCAATGTACTGAGACAGTTGAGCAATTTCATTAATAGCTTGCTGAACGCGTTCGTCACTCGAATTAATGTGCTTAGCGTCTTGATCGGTTTGCGTGGTGGCTTTTTTAGCAATACTAGACACTTCTTGTGCTGATGCTGTCATTTGTTCCATTGCGGTTGCAACTGAATCGAGAGATGCATATTGATTTGCTATTTGTTCCTCGCTTTGTTTCATTTCTTTTTCAAAAGAAGAAGAGGTACGAGTAAGTGTCTCTACATTATCTTTTACACTAACAACAAGCTCGGTAAGCGTGTCCATCGATTTATCTAAAGCACACCCAATGCTACCAAACTCATCACGACCAGGATGAAAATTTAATCGTGAAGTAAGATCGCCAGCACCGATTTTCTCTGTAGTTGTAAATAGAACCCATAATGCACCACCAAGGAAAGTGGCAACCCAATAGATAAAAATACCGACAGGAATAGCCCACAGATAAGTTAAGAAAAAAGAAGTAAGGGCTTGTTGCTTTTTACCATTCTCAAGTGCTTTTACATTTTCTGTTAAGGAGAATGCCTGACCAGAAGAGTGAGATGCACTTGCAGTAACCGTTCCGTTAATATATTTAGTTGATTGAACACGGTTACTTTTAACAAGAGATGATGAAAGTGTATCAACATCGGGGTTGGATAATATGCCTTGAAGTTTATATTCTACAGCAGTAATGGATTGAGCTTCAATTTGTTCAATACTGTTGAAATAGCGAGCGCCTGCTGTTGATGTTATTGCGATTAAAAATAATCCAAAAATCACCCACATCTTATCATTAACTGACATTTTTATAAATAGTCGATCAATTGTCCTAAATTCTACTTCTTTCATGAATCCCCCAGAATAAAATAATATTGCATGAGTTTGACTTAATAAAAACCAATTTAATGTGCTAAGACTCACTTTGCTGTGAAATGGAATCACCGTTACTTTATTTTAGTGACACATCTATCATTTTGTTATTTACTGGCTAGTAATGACTTTGGGGTAAGCACTAGTGAACTTATCTCATTTTAAATGCAGTATTTTTGCTATCATTTATTTTAACTGTCTGAGTAGATGTTATTATCCGCCGCCCAGATACCCTTTGAGTTAAAGGACAAGAGAGATGCATGATCGTGCCAGCCAAATGGTGATATTTTACGCCCTAGCCAAAGCGGGAAGCTTTACTGCTGCCGCAAAACAAATGGGCGTATCTACCTCTCATGTGAGTAAGCAGCTGGGAATATTAGAAGCAGAGCTTAACGTTAAGTTAGTACAGCGCACGACACGCTCGTTAACACTGACTGATGCAGGGCAACAGTTCTATTTGTATTGTGAAAAGATGTACAGTGCGATGACCGAAGCCAGTGCCATTATGGATAATGAACGTGATGATGTCGCGGGCATCTTGCGTTTAGGGTTATCACAGTCTTTTGGTACTATGCATATTATCCCAGCGATAGATAAATTACGTCACCAATATCCAGATCTTCAGGTCGAAGTTCGTTTGTTCGATCATCGTGCAGATATGCTTAAAGACGGTCTAGATCTCTGGGTAACCAACTTTGAAGACTTACCAGAAGGTTACGTTGCACAGCGATTAGCGGATTCGCATTTTGTATTGGCAGCATCACCTGATTATTTGATTGATAAAGCGGTTCCTCATCATCCTCAAGATCTCACTGAGCACAATTGCTTAACGTATCAAAGCCGTCACCGTGATTACAGTAATTGGGATTTCAGTAAAGGTAATGAAGCATTGTGTGTGAAGGTATCTGGTAATTACCGTGTCGATTTAGCTGAAGCGGTAAGAGATGCCGCTATTTCAGGATGGGGCGTGGCGTATTTAGCCAGTTACTTACTTACCAATGAGTTTAATGATGGCAAATTGATTCAGCTTTTACCCGACTGGAAAGCGAGTCAAAAAATGCCAATTTACGCGGTTTACCCAAGCCGTAAACACCTGCCAAGAAAGATAAGTGCGGTGATTGATTTTTTACGAGAGCACATTGGACAACCGCCATATTGGGACAAAGCGCTAATGAAACGGGTTAAGTTATAATCAACGTTTGATTCGTTCAACATTGTCATTGATTAAATAAAATACAGCGCAATGATGTCTTTTTAATCAATGACTTAAATCTATTATCAGCCTTGAAATAAATATCTTTTCCATACGGCAACAATCCCCTTTCTATATTCTTTTCTTATGCTATAAATCAATTAGTTAACGAGGCCTACAAAATGTGATCTAAATCACCATTAACAGAGTGTTAGCAAACCCGACTTGCACGCAAACCTTTGCGCATTAGAATGCAGGCTCATTTTCGATAGCACAGGTTTCTATCATGACATCTTTCCTTGGTATTTTTGCCATTTTACTATTTGCTTACCTATGTTCGACTGATCGCCGTAATATCCCTTTAAGAACTGTCTCTTTGGCGTTTGGTCTACAAATTTTATTTGCTCTGTTGGTACTTTACGTTCCAGCAGGTAAAGAAGTTTTAAACTCAGTAACTGCAGGCGTTTCAGGCGTTATTGAATATGGACAAGAGGGCATTGCCTTTTTGTTTGGTGGTTTAGCAACGGGTAAAGTCGGCTTTGTATTTGCCGTTAACGTTCTTGGTATTATCATCTTCTTCTCTGCCCTTATTTCTGCGCTTTACCATCTTGGTATTATGCCTAGAGTAATCAATTTTATTGGCGGTGGATTACAACGCTTATTAGGCACAGGACGCGCAGAATCACTTGCAGCGACGGCAAATATCTTTGTAAGTATGGTTGAGGCCCCACTAGTAGTAAAACCGTACCTAAAGCACATGAGTGATTCGCAGTTCTTTGCGGTGATGACCTGTGGTTTGGCTTCAGTGGCTGGCGGTACTATGGTAGGTTACGCATCACTTGGTGTGGATCTTAACTTCCTTATCTCAGCGGCATTCATGTCGGCACCAGCTGGCTTATTAATGGCTAAGATGATGGTTCCACCGGGTGATGACGAAAATAATGATGATGAAATTACATCGGTAGAAATCGATCACGCAACCAATGTATTTGAAGCACTAGCTGATGGTGCAATGTCTGGTTTACGTATTGCAGTCGCTGTTGGTACAACGTTATTAGCGTTCGTGAGTGTGATTGCATTGCTAAATGGCTTATTAGGTCACGTGGGTGATTTATTCGGTTTAAATCTGAGCTTTGAATTGATCCTTGGCTATGTATTTGCACCAGTGGCTTTCCTATTAGGTGTGCCATGGAACGAAGCGATCCTTGCGGGTTCATTAATTGGTAATAAGATCGTAGTTAATGAGTTTGTTGCCTTTATTCAGTTGATGGAAGTGAAAGATCAATTAAGTGATCATTCAGTAGCTATTGTGACTTTTGCCTTGTGTGGTTTTGCGAACATTTCAACCATGGCGATTTTGATTGGTGGTTTGGGTAGTTTAGTACCAGAGCGTCGCTCATTCATTGCTAAAATGGGTTTCCGAGCAATCACTGCTGGCGTATTAGCGAACTTAATGAGTGCTGCGATTGCAGGTGTGATTCTTTCTTTATAGAAACGCACAATAAGTTGATTAAATAAAAAAGAGGCGCTCAATTGAGTGCCTCTTTTTTTCGCTAGTTTTGCCATTATTAAGAGGTAGGGTAGAGACTTTAGAAATACAATCCAACACCAACAAGGAAACCTTGAGACGCGGTGTTATAAGTGAATGTGCCTTCATTATCATAATCAACCCAAGTGGATTTATACGCCATGTTTAAATCTGACCATTCGTTCATTTCATATCGCACCCCAGTTAATACCGAACTTGTGAAGCTGGTATCGCCACTTAACCCGGCATCAATACTGGCGTGAAATTGCCATTTATCAGTAATGTCATTTATCCAACGTGCACCAATTAAGTAATCCACCCAATCTTCATTTAAGCTTTTGCTTGACGACAAATTTCCGTTGGTGGTATATAACTTGGCATCAATGTCATTATCCCACCAACGTATACCAAACATATAATCAATAGAACCAAAATCGTATTGATAACGTTTGAAACCTTTGGCTTCTAGTACACCTTGTCGTATTTCAGTCTTACCTTTAAGTAACTCTAGACTCGTGTTAAGTACAGAATTAGTACTCGCGCTTAGGTTCATGTAACTGTAATCAATGTAATAACCCCATTGATTATCATAAATGCCTTCAAGTCTAAGCATAGCCCCCATGTCGATATGATCCATGATGAATTTAGGATCAACATCAACGTCAGCTGAAAGGTTGCCAATCGTACTGTCGCCTCGAATATTGAGTGCAAGCGCATAGATCTCGACACTGTGTTCCCATCCGGATTTTTCTGTATTCATCTCCTCTGAAAAAGCAGAAGTACCAACAAAAGAGAGAGCAAGTAAACTGGTAGAAAGTGCATGAATTCTAGTCATTTTCACATCCTTGTTTTTAGGCTATTTTGTGTTCTTCATATAAAGCCTAGTGTATAAAAAAGTGAAATCCAAACTGAGAGAGAAAAATAAGAAGTCATAACAATTAACAAAACCCTGACAAAAAAACGCTAGACCGACTGGTTTGTATTGTGTATTCTGCAGTCAATCCAATAACGAGGTGACTTATGAAAAACGAAACGATGATTGAAGGTATGGAACATTCATTGACAACAATGAAGGCGGCATTTTCTCAGAGCCCAATGCCTTCGCTTGAACAACGAATCGAAAAACTAACTAAGCTAAGAGTGGCTTTGATTGATCATTGCGACCAGATTTGTGAGTCAATGAATCGTGATTATGGCCAGCGTAGTGAGCAAGATACGTTGATTGCAGATCTACTGCCTTGTATTGGAAATATTGATCACACCATCAGTCATTTGGTTGAATGGATGGCGCCTTCAGTCAGAAACGCAGGCCCATTGTTGTCGTCTTCAAGTGTGGAGGTGGTCTATCAACCAATGGGTGTTGTTGGCATTGTGACTCCGTGGAACTTTCCTATCATGTTATCGGTTGGCCCATTAATCTCAGCCATTGCGGCCGGTAACCGAGCAATGATAAAGATGAGTGAGTTCACGCCAAATACCAACCACGTACTGTCTACACTATTAAGCACCGTGTTTGAGAAAGACGAAGTGAATGTAATTGAAGGTGAAGCGGGTATCTCTGCGCACTTTACAGGACTGGCGTTTGATCATTTATTGTTTACTGGTTCGACTCAAGTTGGACGCTTAGTGATGAAAGCAGCATCAGATAACTTAACACCAGTGACCTTAGAGCTTGGTGGTAAGTCACCAGTGATTATCGCGGATGATGTTTCTATGGAATTAGCCGTAGAGCGCATAATTTATGGAAAAAGTCTGAATAATGGCCAAATGTGTGTTGCACCAGATTACGTATTACTGCCTGAAGATAAAAAAGAAGCCTTCATTACTGAATACAAAAAACAGTACCAAACCTTATTTGCTCGTGGTGTGCATTCAGACAATCTGACTTCTATTGCTAATCAACGTCAGTTTGAGCGCATTAATGGGCTATTGAATGAAGAAATTACGGCGAACACACGAATCGAAGCGTGTCACAGTGACAGCATTGACGAGCCTCAACATCGTTTAGTGACTCACTTAGTAATCAATCCAAGTTTAGAATCAACAATTATGAAGGAAGAGATCTTCGGGCCATTACTGCCTATTTTGACTTACCAACATATAGATGATGCGATTAACCTTATTTTAAACAAGCCACGTCCGTTGGCGTTGTACTTGATGTCATTTGATGAAGTGCTACAGAATCGAATTAAAACCACGGTTCACTCTGGTGGTATGTGTATTAATGATTGTGTATTCCATTTAGCAGTCGATGATGCGCCTTTTGGTGGGATAGGGGAATCTGGTAAAGGTAATTATCATGGACACGAAGGGTTCGTTACTTTTTCACACGCAAAAACAGTGATGACAAGCGGTGATGATCACCAAATAAAACATCTGTTTTCAGTTGGAAATAACGATTTTAAAGCCGCTGTAATGAGCATTATTGGAAAGTAATTCCTATACTTAGTTTATAACCACTTTTTGAGAGTTGAATTATGTTAGAACGTTTTTTTGAAAAAACCATGAAAGCCTATTTATTGGGGACAGGATTTTTAACCGCAACGGCATTCTTGACGTTTTTAGCGCCAGAATGGAGCATGCAAAACCTCTTTTTTTACAACGACGCGATGATGGAGAACAAAGAGTACCTTCAAGCAACTTATCAACATTGGGGGATAATGGTTGGTTGTATTGGTGTGTTGCTGATGTTCTCGGCTAAATACAAACAATTACGTACTTCAACCATGATTTACAGTGCATTTGAGAAATCAATGTTTGTTGGATTATTCTTATATAACGTATGTGTTAATGAATACAGCTGGTTCTATGGATGGAGTGGGGTATTTGCATTGGATGGCTTTGTTACTGTCTACTCACTTGTTTATCTATATTATTATTTAACGCGTGATAAATCAAAAACGCCAGCTCACTTGCGCTAATTTAAATGAGTCATAATCACCAGATTTTAGGAAGGAAATACGATTCATACCATTTATACCGATGCTCAGTTTATTCCAAAAAGACATGGTATTCGCGATGAATCGATACTTGTCAGCTATAACCAACATATTAATGAGCTTGTGGATGGTTTAGATAATACGAAGCCTGTAAATAGTGAAGGAGTGACAGAGGGTTATGGCATTGAAACGTTAGTTTCTGAATATGATTTTGACATGACATTAACAAAAATTAAAAAAGAGGTATTAAATCAAGATGACACCGTTTGGTTTATGAACTTTGATTATAAAAAGCGTGCAGAAGCGATAGGTAAAACGTTGCCAAATACAACCTTGCTCGTTTTTGGAGGGCCAGCACCAGGTGCTAAAGCAATGGTTGATTTTCCTAGCATTGGTTTAGATGCTTTTGGGCAAAAAGTACTTGTTATTGAACAAGATGGTCAGGTCTTAGTTAAATACAATAACATCGTTGATTTCGCAGAACTTCATTATGGCGATAATGCAATAGCTCACAAAGTCATCAATTATCGTTTAAGTAAAACATTGAGCAGAGCTATTGAGAAATAACGGATACGCTAAAAATCGGTCTAAGTAATTAAACTAAGGCCGATAATAAAGGCAGTTAATGTTGTATTTTTAGGATAATTTAACGCTCAAGAACCGCGAGCGTTTCTTTCATTGCGCTGTCAAGAATATCTCGACGGCGTTGCATAGCAGATGACAAGGTACTGCCTAACCACAAGCTGTATATCATTCGAGAGGTTTCTTCAGGATTTTGAATAGTAAAATCGTTTTCAACACGGCCTTGCTCAAAGAACTGAGCCATGCGTTGAATCACTTTTTCAGCGCCTTCTGCCATTACCATCTGCATCTTGCCAGAGGCTCCAGATATTTCACCTGCCAGTTTTACGACTAGACATTTAATATGGAAATCTTCTGTCAATTTAGACGTCGCCCAAAACTCGAAGTACGCTTTTACACGCTCACTGCGAGTCATTGAATCATCATTCAGAAAAGATTCCAACGTTGCTAAGTGTTCTTCAAAGTAGTCGCTCAGTAAGATCTCGCCAAAATGTTCTTTAGATTTGAAGTAATGATAAAAAGAACCTTTCGTTCCTTCGGCTTCATTGATGATTTTCATCAAGCCGACACCAGCAAAACCATGTTCATTAATCAGTTTTAACCCTGCATCGAGCATAGATTGTCGCATGTCTTTCATCATTATTTACCTATAACTAAAGTCAGTTAGAAAGTGTAACTGGCCTGTATACCAACCGTCCAGTTTAATTTGGTCAAAAATGTGTCAGAATAGTATAAGCAATCAATAAATAGAGGTTTTAATCGCTACATTACAACCTCTATTTACAGTAAATCTGTCTTATTTTGTTAGTTTAATACGTATCGGAGCTGTGTTATTGAACTCAACATTATCAAAGCTATCAAGTTGATGGTGCTTGATTAGAGATTGTAAATTCTCTACATAAGCGTCGCCACGAGTAGAGTAGTGAGATAAAGCCTCGACTAACTCATACCCTGATAATTTACCTTCACGACTTAGTTTTTTACGTAAAATCCAAAGATCTTTATAAGCCGATGTCGTATTTAAGTTATACATATAACGAGCAGTTCCTGCGAACAGGTTATCAAATGCAGCAACTTTTACATGCCCACCTGGGGTACTTAAATACTTACCGCCTTTAGAAGATAAGTGCTCTCCATATAAGCTATTCCCTTTAACTGCGAAATAACTGGTTCCCCAGCCACTTTCATCAATTCCTTGAGCGAGAACCATACCGACAGGAATAATATCTAGGCGCAAAAGCAGGTCATCAATGCTGTTTGATTTAATATCATAAGACGTCATTAACTCATTTAGCCATACTGTTTCTTCTTTCGACCATTCACTTTTAGGCTGCTTCGATAGCGTAATTACGTCATTTCTAACCGCACTTATGCGTTTATTCACCTCAATAATGGTAGGCAGTAATAAACGAATAAACCCTGAAATTTTCTCTTGAACAGGTAACGAATTTAAATCACTAGGAAGATTCTCAACAAAGAACGCTGGGATTTGATCCGTGCTGCTAACATTCGCTAATTGATACTGATGCAGCTTAAATTGATTGATAAGCGATTGAGCTGAGTTAAGTGTGGTGACTTTTACTTCAGGGTAGGGATTGTGGAGCTTCTCTGGTGAAATAGGCAGTTGAGTATCCGCAAGAGTGCTAGAAGATGCGATGAGAAGTAAAGAGGCAGAGATATGTTTTAACTTTTTAGATAAAGACATAAATGGAGTTCCATTTTAATATTAATAGGATCGAAAACGGCGCTATATTCAGCACCGTTTTTAGCGTTTATGTAGAGTTAACAGTCGCTCTGTTATTCTTCTACAATAGTCACTTTCTCGATCACAATACTCTCTTTTGGAACATCGTCAAACTCACCGATAGATTTAGTTTTAATTTTTGCAATTTTCTTAACTACATCCATACCAATAGTTACTTCACCAAATACCGCATAACCCCAACCAGTATTCGTGGTGGCAGTGTGATCAAGAAAAGTATTGTTAGCGATGTTGATAAAGAACTCACTGGTTGCAGAGTGAGGTGCATCAGTACGTGCCATAGCGATAGTACCGTTTAAGTTTTTCAAACCACGGTTCGCTTCATTCACAATCGGTGCGCGCATTTCTTTTTCTTGCATGTCCGCAGTAAAACCACCGCCTTGGATCATAAAGCCTTTGATAACACGGTGAAAAATAGTGCCTTCGTAAAAACCCTCTTGGCAGTATTTTAAGAAGTTTTTTGAGCTTACCGGTGCTTTTTCTTTGTTAAGCTCAATGTGAATGTCGCCAAAATTGGTGGTTAAAATGATCATATAGTTAATGTCTATTTAAAAGTTAATTGAGAAAGATTATACGTAGTTTCTTAGTTTATGTTGAACTCTTTGAATATCGCATTGCCCACTTCCACAATAATTTGGTTGCGTGAGGCCATATCTAAATTCGTTTGAGTTAAGTAGATAGAGATAATGATAGGGGCGCGTTTGTTACTCCAAACAATGGCCGTGATCCCGCGTGATCCAAAACCACCTGCACCAGAGCGATCAGCAATGGACCACTTAGCAGGTAAAATAGAACGCAATAGCGGATCAGATACCTTGTTATCGACCATCCAGGCCTTTAGCGTGCGTTTGTCTTTGGTATTAAGTGTTTGACCAAATAACAATTCGTTGAGTGTATTTGTCATCGCATTCGGAGTAGTCGTATCTCTAACATCTCCCTTTTGAGCTTCATTTAATGCAGGTTCAATACGGTCTAATCGAGTCATGTCATCTCCGATCAAACGTAAGAAAAGAGTCAGTGACTTAGGAGAGCCTGTCTCTGCTAGTACGATATTTGCGGCCGTGTTATCGCTCATTAGCATGGTCGCTTCACAGGCTTTTTCGGTACTAATTGTCTCGCCGATTAACTTTTCAGTGATAGGGGACCATGGAATGATGGATTCTTTGGTGATCCTTGTTAGCGCATCTTTATCCAAGAGATTATTGCTTGAGTTATAAAGCATCTGAGCACAAGCCAGAGTTTTAAAGGTACTCATCATAGGAAAGCGATGGTCGCCTTTATAACTCCATGTTGTATTTGTTTCGGTATCTAGAACTGAAACACCGATAGTGCCAGAGCTTGATAATTCAATAGTTTCAACGGTTTCTAATACAGAAGAAGCCATTGCGGTGTGAGAGAGCAAAGTTAAACAAAAAAGAAGAGTGATACGTTTCATTATTACGCCTAAAGGGAGGGCTGTTGTATATACAGTGATAGATTAATCAAATTTTCGCTGGTAGCGAGGTAGCATACTTTCATTACCTAACAAACCACCTTGGTGGATGTACAGTAGAGTCTGATTGGTGTTGTTTGGTAGCCAATCACTTAAGCAGCGCCACATCAAAGGATCGTATAGAAGTTCAAATTCAACGTCAGTTTGTAAGAGAAGCGTTTTCCACATCTCGTAATCGTGACGATATAACTTCCCAAAATGGTGTTTTTTCGTTGGCGTTAGAATCTCAGGATGATCTGTTTCACCAAGCTCTAAAAATTGCTCGGTAAGATAAGAATTACCACCGACACAAGCACAAGTAATCACTTTTATATCATGAGCTTTTAAGTGCTTATGAAGAAATAAAGCCGTTGTTCCTGTTCCTGATGGTAAGGCAACCGTTAGAGAATTGAGTGCTTGCTCTTTTTTCCATGTAATAAGCTCTGTCGCCAGCTGTTTTACTCCACTTTCAGCTAAACCACAGCGACCCCCTTCAGGCACAAATAACTCATGAGCGTTGGGTTGTCGAACTTGGTGGATGTAGTCGAAACTTGAATAAAGAGTACCGTCACTTTTTATCGCATCGTCACGCTCATTCAATGCAATTATATTTCCCCCTAATGCCAAGGCAGCGCGGTAGTTCCCTTTTGGATTTTCTTGTAGAAAAGAGGGAATATGATCAACGTAAAAGTCTAACTGCCAGCCTTTTAATTGAGCCAATGCCGCTAATGAGTAAAGTGAGTTTGCCTGTGGTGAGCCATAGCCAATAATCGTGGTAATCGCAGGGAAATCACCGTCTAACAATCCCATAAACTTACGAGCTTTGTTGCCAGAAAATTGAGGGTGAAGTTTATCATCGCGCTTTAAATAGAAATCGACACCATTAAATTGATGCTGAGTTACTGGGCTGTTTTGGATTTTCATGATGAGATATAAATATAGAGTGTAGGGAAGAAGAAATGACCTTTCAGTGAGTTGAAAGGCCATATAAATCTGTAATGAGAATTACTTTTTCATCATTGATTTTAAAGCAGCAAACGGGTTGTGCGTTGCGCCTTGATGATCATCTTCACCGGCTTTAATTTGAGAGCCGTATTGATCATGCTCTGTGTATTTAGAGTGCTCATGATCGTGACAGAAAAGACAAAGAAGCTCCCAGTTACTGCCATCATTTGGGTTATTAGTATGATCGTGATCTTTATGGTGAACCGTTAATTCACGTAAGTTTGAATAGACAAATTCACGCGCACAATTACCACAAACCCAAGGGTACAGTTTTAATGCTTTTTCACGGTAACCAACTTCTTGACGGGCATAAGTGGCACTAGAGCCATAAAAATCTGATGACATATAAATCTCGACTGCTAAAGTTAATACAATAATTATATGGAAAGAATATACCACGTTTTTAAGGAGAATAAATGCTATCAAAACTAGAACTGAGAATTCCACCGCCGTTAGTCATGCTACTGTTTATGGTAACCGTATTTGGCTTTGATAAAATAATGCCATTTACTCTATTTTATTTACCATGGTTAACTTACGCTTCGGTTATTAGCTTAGTCACGCTTGGTGGTGTCATTGCATTGTGGGGAGTGAAAGAGTTTAAAAATGCCAAAACAACAGTTAATCCACTCAAGCCAGAAAGCAGCTCATCACTTGTGAACTCTGGTATTTATCAATACACACGCAATCCTATGTATCTTGGTTTGTTACTGATCTTATTGAGTGCAGTGATTTATAGCCAACATCCACTTGGTTTAGTGAGTGCGTTAGGTTTTGTTCTGTATATGAATCGCTTTCAAATTGAACCAGAAGAAAAAATGCTAGTTAAGCTATTTGGTGATGAGTTTGTTGATTATAGCAATCAAGTAAAACGCTGGTTCTAATTTGCCATTTTAGATTGCGTCGTTGCTGTGTTGGTTTTGTTATCTCGACATAACCACGCGGCGAGTTCGCGAATCTTCGGTAAAACAGTTAAGTTAGCAAATATCGCAACAGGCCAAGCGATAGTAAACCCATTCATCCACGCAGATACCCATTCCGAACTAAATCCGCCCATCCTAATCGCAGATATTGAACCAGACATTATTAATGCCATGGTTCAATCTTGACATTTTTATGACAGATATTTGGATAATTTCGTCTTACAGCTCACGATTTAATCATTTTAAATCCATTAAAATATGTTCATAAATTCAACATCATGGCTGGGTGTATTATGAAAAATAAGATCAAATTTATAATTAGAATTACGTTATTTTTTGCTTTTTTCGGTGTCGTTGGGCAGGTTTTTGCCACAGAAGCTTTGTCAGCAAAGACTATTATTGAGAAATCAGATAAACAGATGCGAGGAGAATCAAGATACATTGAATTGACCATGAATGTTATTCGTCCTGATTCGACACGAAGTCTGAGTATGAAAAGCTGGAACAAAGGAGAAAATTTATCTTTAGTACTTGTTACTGCTCCGGTCAAAGTACGTGGTAATGCCTTTTTGAAACGTAATCATGAGATCTTGAGCTGGGATCCAAGAACAGCAACAGTCAGTGAAATTGTGCCATCAAAATTAGATCAATTATGGCTAGTGTCGGATTTTACCAACCATGATGTGATTAACCAATCATCAATATTGACCGACTATGACCAAAAAATCATCAAAGAAGAGGTGATTGACGGCGATAAAACGTGGGTGATTGATGCCATTGCAAAGCCCGATGCCCCTATTATGCTGAGCAAAGTCCGTTTATGGATTTCACAAAAGACGTTTATTCAACGTAAAGTAGAATCGTATGATGAGTTTAATAAATTAGTTAATACCATGAGCATGAATGACATTAAAGAATTTAATGGTCGTAATGTTGCCACTCGTATCGATATGATCCCAGCCAATAAATCCGGTTATAAAACCGAAATCCTAATTAATAAAGCGCAGTTTGATTTCATTATTGATGATGAGTTTTTCTCTGAATTACAAATGAAATCACTACGTAACTGATTCATTTGAGAACTCACACGTTTGTTGTCTTGTTACTACAGCTTTAATCTGGTAATTAGCAATATAGAGGAGATAAATGGCAAGAACTTACTGCATTATGTGAGATAGATCTTGACCTTAATCTGAGAGGACATAAACTCCATTGATTAGTATTATTTTATAACAGGCGTTTGAGCTTACTCTAACGCCTTTTTCTATTCATTGACGAGGTTAAGTCATGTCTAAGCGTGATTATTATGAAGTCCTTGGTGTCTCTAAAAGCAGCACAGAAAAAGAGATTAAAAAAGCGTACAAACGTCTTGCGATGAAATACCACCCAGATAAAAATCAGGGAGATCCACAAGCCGCAGACAAATTCAAAGAAATCAAAGAAGCGTATGAAATTTTAACGGATGCCGATAAACGCGGGCAATACGATGATTATGGCCACGCTGCATTCCAAAATGGTGGTTCAGGTGGTGGTGGTTTTGGTGGTCAAAGCCAAGGTTATGGCGGATTTGATGATATCTTTGGTGGTGCATTTGGTGGCGGCGGTCGTAGTCGTGGTGGTTTTGGTGGCGGCTTTGAAGATATGTTCTCTCAACAGCGTCGTCCTCGCCCACAAAAAGGCCAAGATCGTCAATTCAATTTAACGGTTGAGTTTGCGGATGCCATTAATGGGTGTGAGCAAGTTATTGAATTACCGATTAATGGTGAGAATAAAAAAATCAACGTTAAAGTACCTGCGGGTATTGATGATGGTGAGAAAATTCGCTTTTCTGGTAAAGGTGAGTCCGGCGCTAATGGTGGTCCGGCAGGGGATTTATTAATTCAAATTAATACGCGTCCTCACACTCATTTAAAACGTGACGGAAACGATTTAATTTGTCCTGTTACGA
The DNA here is from genome assembly GCF_001691065.1 of Aliivibrio sp. 1S128. Lineage (NCBI taxonomy): Bacteria > Pseudomonadati > Pseudomonadota > Gammaproteobacteria > Vibrionales > Vibrionaceae > Aliivibrio > Aliivibrio sp. 1S128. Next base: position 260,863 of record NZ_MAJV01000102.1, read on the forward strand.
TGGATTTTGCAACCGCAGCTCTTGGCGGTGAAGTTGAAATCCAAACGTTAGAAAGCCGCTTTAAACTTAAAGTGCCTGCGGGTACTCAAAGTGGTCGTAAATTCCGTATGAAAGACAAAGGTGTGACAAGTCGTAAAGGGATTACGGGAGATCTAATGGTAGAGATTATTGTCGCGACTCCGACAAATCTAACGGATAAGCAAAAAGAATTATTGATGGCGTTTAGAGATCTAGCGACAGCATAAAGAATTCATATTTATAAAATTTAAGGCATGAACGATGAGTATATTATTCATCGTTCATGCCTTATTTATTCATAACCAGTTGGCCCCCTTCAGACAGAAAGGGACACATTGAATTTGATGCTAATAAACGGTGCACCACTCATTTTTTATATCGATAAGATACCAGTTATCACGTTGGTTAGCTTCATCCATCGCTTTATCTAAATGGCCAATGCTCGACTTGCGGTCATATTCCCACTCACGTTTTTTATCGGTGTGATGAACAATCATTGCCATTGAGTTTGGTTGGCTAGTTGCCCATTGCATCATCGCCTGATCGCCATCTGAGTTACCAATGGCTAATACCGGTTTTTTCCCAATGATGTGTTGAATGTTTTCTACTTTTCCTGCTTTATCATCATTGGTTAGTAATTGAGGTTGCTTAGTCACCGTTGGGTTACCATTGTTATAATCATACTTGTATTTAAGTGCGCTGCCGATGATTTGCTCTTCAGGAATACCATAGACTTCTGGTGCCCACGCACGCATGAAGTCAACACCACCGCCAGAGACGATGTAAGTTTTAAAATCATGATCTTGTAGGTAAGTTATCATTTCTCGCATCGGTTTATACGTTAGTTCTGTGTATGCTTTTTTGAAGTGCGGATCTTTTGCTACTGCTAACCATTGAGTAACGGTTTCTTGGTACTCTTCCACAGTCATGCCACTATGAGTCGCAATGATAAGCTTTAGTAGTGATTTCTCTCCTCCAGCAAGCACTCCTTTAATATCGTTATTCAAAATAGATTTAAATGGTTCTTGTGTTTTCCATTCTGGATGTTCTTTCGCCATATTCTTCACTTGGTCTAGCGCGAAAGCTAACTGGAAGTAATACGGTTTTTCCGACCATAATGTCCCATCATTATCAAAAACGGCGATACGATCTTGCTGTGGAATAAATGTCTTTTTTGAGCTGTTGGTTGATTGTTCTACGTAGTTCACAATCGCCGTTTTGCTTGTGCCATCTTCCCATGAAGGGAGCAGATTTGGATCGCAATCTAAAGCCATCGCTGAAAATGATAGGCCAGACAAGACTGCTAGGGTACAGATTCTTTTCTTATTCATATTATTATTTACCTAAATGTTTTATATTCAAGGCTAAGAGTAAAGCCATATTAGTCAATCTCAGATATAACTATAGACTGGTTACGAAGCTATGATGAATATTAGCAATAAATTTCATGAAAAAAGGTTATAAACGCTATTACGGTCTCATTGATTTTTGTGCCTTTTATGGTTGTAACAATCATCTCTTAGCTAATATGAAGGTATTAAATTCTATTCATTGTCGATGAGATTTCATCAATCAATAGTTTTGCAGTGTCGCTTTTTATTTGCAGTAACGTCATAAACAATAAATCGGTAATTACATTCTGAGCGGTTCTTGAAGATATTGATGAACTGCGGAATTGTCTTTCATCTGCTATCGTATCAATACAAAAATTAGCGAGTTTACGTAAAGGGCTCTTTTTTGTACTGGTTAATGCAATCACGGTTGCCCCTTTATCTCGTGCGGTTTGTGCTGCCATTAAAATGTCTTTTCGACTACCAGAATATGAGATAACAATTTGAATATCATTTTTGGTTAAGGCGTTCGCTGTTGCAATTTGAACATGACTATCTTGTTCAGTCAGAGCGGTCATTCCTATCTTTAATAACTTAAAGGCCAGATCTTTAGCCGTTAATGCTGACCCCCCAATGCCTACTATTTGAATACGTTGTGCTTGGTTAAGTAGGGTGGTAATGACTTCAAATTCTGAAAAATCAATGGCGTTGGTTGTCGCAATAAGTGCGTGGTTTTTTTCTTGCACTAATTTTTGCGCAATCGTTAGGGCAGAGTCGTCACTATTTATCTTGTTATGAATGGGGCGATCTGGTTCTAGTATTGCTTGTTTTCGTCCTGCATCTTCAATGATAGCTAATTTAAAAGCGGTAAATCCTTTGAAGCCAAGTTTCTGAGTGAATTTGACAATGCTTGATTGAGATACACCGATTTTAGTGGCAAGCGCTTGGCTTGAATAGGCGCTAATTTCTGATGGTTGCTCAATGATAAAGTCTAAAATTTTAATACCATTGGTTGATAAATGGCTTCTTTGGTTTTGTATCTTTTCTAAAATACTCATAGTACCTATCTTTCTTGAATTAATTATTCCAAATATATTTTGATTATTCTTTGTGGTTTTACTTAATCTAATATATTGAATTTAAAGTTATTTATGTGCATGTTTGTGTGGGGTTATCTTATTGTTAATTTTGTTTATTCCACCTATTTTGGAAGCTTAGAATAACTTTTGTTGTGATTTTGGTCACTAAATGGAATTTTTTATTCTTTATGATGGCAACCATTGAAATTGAGAATTTATCTTTGAAGAGAACGCCATTATGAAAATTGATCTAACCACATTGGTAACTGAAAGCCGTAATCAAGCAAGTGAGCAAATTGATGTGTTATCAACCGTAGATATGTTGACGGTTATTAATAAAGAAGACCAGAAAGTGGCGTTAGCCGTTGAAGCTATTTTGCCTCAAATCGCAGAAGTGGTAGATGCCATTGCAGTGGCATTTCAATGTGGTGGACGTTTAATTTATACCGGTGCAGGCACATCTGGCCGCTTAGGTATTTTGGATGCAAGTGAATGCCCTCCAACCTATGGTTCTAATCCTGACCTGGTTGTGGGTTTAATTGCTGGTGGTCATAAAGCGATTTTAAAAGCCGTTGAAAATGCAGAAGACAATCGTGAATTAGGCGCGTCAGATCTGCAAGATTTGGGATTGAACGAGAAAGACGTATTAGTGGGTATTGCTGCGAGTGGCCGCACTCCTTATGTTCTTGGTGCGATGGCATACGCAAAATCAGTCGGCGCAACCGTAGCAACGCTGAGTTGTAACCCAAATAGCCCAATGACAGAACTGGCAGACATTAACATGACACCAGTTGTTGGCCCTGAAATCGTAACGGGCTCTTCTCGTATGAAAGCCGGAACCGCTCAAAAATTAGTACTTAATATGCTAACAACAGGCGCGATGATCCGTACTGGTAAAGTCTTTGGTAACTTGATGGTTGATGTCGAAGCAACCAACGCAAAATTAGTGCAGCGCCAAAAGAACATCGTAATAGAGGCGACAGGTTGTTCAGAAGAAGAGGCTTCTACCGCTTTATCTCAATGTAATAATCACTGCAAAACGGCAATTCTTATGGTGTTGTCTGGACTTGATGCGAAAAGTGCGACGGAAAAACTAGCGCAACATAATGGATTTATTCGCGACGCTCTCGCTGATAGCTAACCTGACTGTGCAGATTGTTATGGTCTGCAATAGCCTCTAAATTGAGAAAGGAAAATGGCATGGCCAAGATAACAACATCAATGGTACAAGAGATTTTAACTGCAATTGGTGGCAAAAATAATGTCATCAAATGTGGTAACTGCATGACGCGTTTACGTCTTACCTTGCATGATGACAGTTTAGCGAATCGAGATACGATTAAACGTATTGCCGGCGTGATGGGTTTGGTTGAAAGTGATGATCAATTTCAAATCGTTTTAGGTCCAGGAAAGGCACAAACCGCCGCTGAAATGATGAATGAAATGATGGAGGGAGAAGAGAGTAGCGACAGTTCAAATACGTCAGAAGTGAAAGATTTGAAAGACGTAGCGTCTGAGCATAAGCAGAAATTAAAAAAGAAACAAACCAGTGCGACACAGCGATTTTTAAGTAAGTTCGCGACCATTTTTACTCCGTTAATTCCGGGTTTTATTGCCGCTGGTCTGTTATTAGGTTTTGCTACGCTGCTAGACCAAGTTTATGTGATGGGTAATGAGTCACCAAATGCCAATTTGGTTGATTTAATCCTCTATATGAAGGTATTCAGTAAAGGGTTGTTTAGCTTTTTAAGTATCTTGATTGGTTACAACGCGCAGCAAGCTTTTGGTGGATCAGGTGTAAACGGTGCGATTTTAGCCTCATTGTTTGTATTGGGTTATAACCCAGAAGCAACCACTGGTATTTATTCTGGAATGACAGACTTTTTTGGTCACGGTATCGATCCTAGAGGTAATATTATTGGGGTATTGATTGCTGCGATTGTTGGTGCGGCTGTCGAGAAAAAAGTACGTCAATACATGCCAGACAACTTAGATATGATTTTAACCTCAGTGGTTACGCTGCTTATCATGGGAGCGGTTACCTTTGTGGTCATCATGCCACTGGGCGGTGTGTTATTCCAAGGGATGTCATGGTTGTTTATCAACTTAAATGGCAATCCGTTTGGTAGTGCCATCTTAGCTGGGCTGTTTTTAATCTCAGTGATGTTTGGTATTCACCAAGGTTTCGTTCCGGTTTATTTTGCTCTGATGGATGCGCAAGGTTTCAACTCATTATTCCCAATTCTAGCAATGGCTGGAGCAGGGCAAGTCGGAGCATCATTAGCTTTGTACGCTAAAGCAGGAAAAGACGCTTTACTTCGAACTCAAGTTAAAGGCGCTATTATTCCAGGATTTTTAGGAATAGGTGAGCCACTGATTTACGGGGTAACCTTGCCACGAGTAAAACCGTTTATTACGGCGTGTATCGGTGGTTCAGCAGGTGGCTTCTTTATTGGATTAGTGTCGTATATGGGATTACCTGTTGGTTTGAATACGGTCTTTGGGCCATCAGGTATTGTTGCGTTACCATTAATGACGTCAAGTGCTGGTATTTTCGCAGGTATGATGGTGTTTGCCGCGGGTCTTGTGATTTCTTATGCGGTTGGTTTTGTTGCAACTTGGTTCTTTGGTACTAAAAACGTAGATTTGAGCTAAATTTAGTATTAGATAAATACAGAATTAATAAGTACTTTCCCCTATAAGTACACTAAGGCCTCGCAGGTACCACTGTGAGGCCTTTTTTTATGCCTAGCTAAGCAACAAGAATCGCGTACAATGCCCTCAATTCTCAAATAGTTAGGAAAGCCAGTGGCTATCAAACCAACCATCTACAAATTTCGTGTCGCGTTAACAGATCTGAATCGTGATCATTATGATTCAGTAAGCTTGACTATCGCTCAGCATCCATCAGAAAGTGAAGAGCGTATGATGGCTCGTGTATTGGCATTTTGTTTGAATGCTGAAGAGCGTCTAACGTTTACGAAAGGATTGTCTGCGATTGATGAGCCTGATATTTGGGTTCGTGAATACGATGATACGATCTCTCTTTGGATTGATGCGGGTGAGCCTGATCCTGAGCGCATGAAAAAAGCATCACGCCAGTCTAAAGTCACTAAGGTATACAGCTTTAATTCAAAATCTGAAGTGTGGTGGAAGCAAAACCAAAGCAAATTCAAACAATACCCTGTTGATGTGGTTCGTTTTGATTCTGTTCAAATCCATTCATTTTCGGCATTGTTAGAAAGAACGATGGAAATGTCAGTGATGATCACTGGTGACTCTGCGTTTATTTCAGCAGCGAAAGGCGACTGTGAAGTGACGTGGGAAACTCTGCAATCGGTTGAATAATAATGAAAGGGAAATAGAGTGTAATACTGCTATTTCCTTTCTAAAATCTAGTTCATAATGCCTTCTGTTTTATATTAATAATCAGAAGGCATTTTTTATGGAATTACCACTGATGGATCTTGGTTTACTCTTTGCAATGATCCTGATTTTTATTGGCTCATTTGTGCAAAGCGCCATTGGTTTTGGCTTAGCCATTGTGACTGCTCCACTATTATTTTTAATCTCTCCAAGCTATGTGCCTGCACCCATCGTGATTGTTGGCTTATTCCTATCTATCATTAATGCCTATAAATACAAAGCGAATGTCTCTTTTCGCGGCTTAGGCTATGCATTTTTAGGTCGAATTCCCGGTTCTGTATTTGGTGGTTTACTGCTTTATTACGTAGATGCAAAACTGTTGTCTCTTTGGATTGGCGTGGTTGTATTACTTGCTGTTGCGATTAGCTTGCTTCCATTTCGTATCGAACCAAATAACTCAAGAATGACGATTGCGGGTTTCTTCTCTGGCCTATTCGGGACCAGTTCAGGTATTGGTGGCCCGCCAATGGCGTTGTTATTACAGCATCAAGAAGCAAATCTTATTCGAGCTAACTTATCGGCTTTCTTTGTGGTGAGTAGTCTTATCTCATTAGCGGTTCAAGTGCCTGCTGGGTACATGAGCTTGAATCATTTATATCTTACATTGCCATTACTTCCGGCTTCGGTTATCGGTTATCTAGTCGCTATGAAAGTGGTGGATAAAATAGATAAAGAGACGATCAGAAAGATATCTTTGGTGATGTGTTCAGTATCGGGTGTGGCAGCGATTGTGTTGGGAATGAGATAGCGATTTGTTATTTAATGAAAGGTTAGAAGAAGAGAAAAAGGGTTAATGCCGGCATATTAGCTACAGACATTAACCACAAAGCTAGATTAGCTTGGCGAGTTCAATCTTGTTTTAATCGCCGATTTAACATCTTCATTTGCTTGTAAAGCTTCGTCTTCGGCCTTTTGACGCATTAATGTATCAAAGGAAACACGCGCTTCTTGAGCAAGCTCAGATGCCGCTAGTTTCGCTTCTTTAGCTGACATCGAGTCATCCGTTAATTGGCGTAACTTTTCAATGATTTCATCAGGTGCATCGCCTAAATCAACGCTTGATTCACCACGTGCTAATGCTTCTTTACGTAATTGTTTTTTCAGCATCCAAATAGCATCGTTCGCTTCACGCTCAAGATCGGCTGCTTCAATTGCGTTATCACGTAGTTGTTCAAAACGAGCCAATGCTTGGCCTTCTTTGCTCCAAGGATCAACATCTGGTAAGTCAGAAATGTTGATCACAGGATCCACGTAATCATCTTGGTGTGATAAGTCTAGCATCGCTGCTTTAACACCAGAGATCATTAGCATAACTGCGATAACCAATAGTGGTAAACCACCAACAATTGCCGCTGTTTGCAATGTTGCCAAACCGCCCATAAACATCAATGTCGATGGCATGAATGATAGGGTAAAAGCCCAGAATAGACGGTTCCAACGCATTGGCTCTTCAGTTACGTTAGTTTGTACCACTGACGCTAAAATATAAGAGATAGAGTCAAACGTTGTCGCGGTGAAAATTACACACAACAAGGTAAATACAGCAATAACGAAGGTACTAAATGGCAGTGTTTCTAAAATGGAGAAGATAGCGCGAGTAGGGCCTTCTACATTAAGAATACTTACCACATCTAACTCACCTGATAACTGCAGTGATAAACCGTAGTTACCTAGAATGATGAAGTACATTGAACAACCTAGAGAGCCGAAGAACACCGCTCCAGATACCATTTGCTTAATTGTTCTACCGCGTGAAATACGAGCAACGAACAGGCCCATACTTGGTGCAAATACTAGCCACCATGCCCAGTAGAAAATAGTCCAATCTTGTGGGAAGTGAGTATCTTCAAAAGGACCCATGCCACCAAAAGGTTCAGCCCACGTCGCCATCACAAAGAAGTTAGACAGCATACGACCGATTGAATCTAGACCCGTTTCCAACATAAAGATTGTTGGACCACAAACCAATACAAACAGCAATAAACCTAACGCACCCCAGAAGTTAATGTTACTTAAAATCTTAATGCCTTTGTCCATGCCCATGTACGATGAGTAAGCAAAAATCGCGGTACACACCATCAATACTAATATTTGGCTGCCAGTGGTTGCAGGAATACCAAATAAGTAGCTAATACCTTCGTTAATCAGTGGTGCTGCTAAGCCTAAGGTCGTAGCCGCGCCGCCTAATAAACCAAAGATAAACAGTACATCAATGACTTTACCTAACTTACCAAAACTGTTTGCTTCACCAATAACAGGCATAAGTGCAGCAGAGACTTTTAGGACAGGTTGTTTACGGACATAGAAGAAATAAGCGATTGGAATTGCAGGGATCATATAGATACACCAAGCAATTGGACCCCAGTGGAACAGGCCATAAGTCGCAGCCCAACGGATTGCTTCTTCACTGCCTGCTTCTAATTGAAACGGTGGGTTTTGATAGTAGTATGCCCATTCAATGGTACCCCAGTACAAAATACTGGCACCGATACCACCACAAAATAGCATTGCCGCCCAAGACGCTAATGCAAATTCAGGCTTTTCATCTGGGTCACCCAGTTTGATCTGGCCGATATCAGAAAAAACGATATAGATCATGAAGAAAAATGCTGCTAAACCAAGGCCTAAATAAGCAAAGCCTAGCTTGTCGGTCATAAATGTTTTAGCAACGGCAATCCACGCAGCCCCTTCTTCTGGAAATATCAGTAAAGGAATTACAACAGCACAAAGCAATAATATTGCGCCGAAAAAAGTGGGTTTATCGATAAGCTCGAAGTGTTTTTTCATTTTTATTGTCCGTAATAAAAACAGAGTCAATGATTAAGTACGCGCACTAACAACTCCCCGTACTGAGGGGTTCAGACAGGTTTAACTTAAAATTAATAGAGTATAAATAGTGTAGGCGGACGGTTTTTTGTGAGTAATATAGCGCTCGAAAATTATCCAAATCACGATTGATATGGATTCGAGTTAAAATAGTGCTAATTCATCAATCTGTCGACAAACTTATTTCTTTATTTTATAAAAAGCGTGACGTAGGTATCATAATTTTAATGATTAAAATCAGTTATTTAATAAATTTCACTAAAGTGATTAAAACCTAAATCATCAAGATGAAATCATTTTAGGATCTCAAGAAGAAGAGAAGCATCGTTAGGTCAGTGATGACACAGCAGATGATTCATCTTGGTATTTTTTAGCGGCTTTGCTAAATAGCTCTCTGAACCATTGATGAGTTGGGTCGTTCGTACGTGATGAATGCCAATAAATGGCTACTTTTATTGGCTCTTGTAAGAAATCAGCGTCGAGCTGTTTAAGTTGGTGTACATGAAGATACCGGTCTACGAGTTTTTGTGGCAATAGCGCAAGGTAGTCACAACGTTCAATGATAGGCAACATTTCCATAATACTACTCGCTTGCCATGCTACTCGTCGCTTACCAAGAATACCTTCGTCTTTTAATCCTCGCCCTTGTAAATAACCGCCTTTCTTATCTAATTGTGAATGAGTGACGTGGCTTTCATGCAAAAAGGCTTCTGGTGAAATGGTGGTACCGGTTAATCTTGGGTGATCTTTTCGGCACATAACACTTAACGTGTCTTCCATTATGACTTTAGATCTAAGTAATGAATGTTGGTTTGAATAAGCTTCTATCAGTAAATCGCATTGCTGCGAACGTAGTGTATTGACGTGGTCTTGATTATATAACGGTTCAATTTTGACACTGGCTAACGGAGCTTCTTTACTCATGAGTGCTGATAACTCAGGCAATATGGTATAACCCAATACGCTAAGAGAAGAGACGATAAATTCTTTATCGCATTTTAATGGATTGAATTTTTTAAATTCCGGCATCATATAAGCGATATTTTCGACCGAACTGGCTAAGGTTGGGTAAATATCTAATGCAAACTGAGTGGGTTCAACCCCTCGACTGCCTCGAATAAAAAGGGGGTCTTTGAAGATCTCTTTTAATCTGATCACACCTTGACTTACTGCTGACTGACTAATACCTAAGCGTTTTGCGGCTTTGGTGTAGCTTTTCTCTTCAACAATGGCCACAAACGTAGGAATTAAACTGTAATCTGAATGCTTCATATCTTCTCATTAGATGCTTTATTTAAAGTGATATAACTTAACTTATATCATGTATCAGCCTACTTTTGTATTTTTTATGTACGATAGCATCATTAAATATTGACTATATGAACGAGGCTATTATGAATAAATCTATCATTACGTTATCTGTACTTCTTGCGACTTCTTTTTCTGGAATTGCTGCTGCTGGTGAAGACCATAACCATCGCTTTGATGGTGTGAATGTTGATATCCCAACATTGTCCCACGACTACTATTTAGGTGAGAATTCAGGGGCTACGCATTTTTGGCATGGCGATACGAAAGACATGAAATTTATTCGTACTGGTGGCAATGATGCCTTTGATGCGAAATCAGACAAAGTACATCCGCAATTAACCGCCCATTCAAAGAAAATGGATAAAGGTATTTTTGTTTATAAAGATAAATTTTTCCAAGTTTATGGTTACGGTTTAACATCACCAATGATTGTTGATGGTGATAATGGCTTATTGATCCTTGATCCTGTTGAGTCAGTAGACAAAATGCAGTCGGTAATGGCAGATTTCCGTAAAGTTACTGGTAATGACAAGCCTGTTGCTGCTGTGATGTATTCACATTGGCACCCTGATCATTACGCTGGTGTTCGTGGTATTAAAAACGTTGAGGATGCAAAAATCATTGCGCACGACACTTTTATGACGAATGTAGTGAAAGGGTCAATGGGAGGAACGGGCCCAGCTCTTGGTTTCCGTGTTGATTATTCATTGGGGACGTTACTTAATGTTGAAGAAGATGGCCGTATTAATGGTGGTTTAGGGCCTGATTTTGAAATACGTCAACACAGTCTTATTAAGCCAAATACATTAGTTGAAGGTAAATTTGGCACACTAGATATGGAGATTGAAGGTGTGAAGGTTGAATTTCGTCATGTTCCTTCTGAAGCGTCTGATGAAATTACCGCTTACTTCCCAGAGTTTGATCTGCTGTTTGGTTCTGAAGTAATTCAAGGTGAAAGTTTCCCTAACCTTCACACTATTCGTGGAACACAATATCGTGACCCAAGTATCTGGTTCCCAGGTGTGGACATGCTGCGTGAATACAACGCGGACGTTATGATGCTATCGCACGGCCGACCTGTAAATGGTGAAAAATATGTGGATGACACATTAACGTCATACCGCGATGCGATTCAATTTACGTACGACCAATCAATTAAAGCGATTAATGATGGGGCAACTCAAGAAGATTTGATCCGCCAAATCAAACTGCCTGCACACCTTGTTAACCACCCTTGGTTAGGTGATTTTTATGGTTCAATTCGTCACGCTTCAAAACAAATCTTTGTCGGCGAAATGGGGTGGTTTGATGGCGACCCAACAACGTTAAACCCAACTTATTCTGTCGAAGCCTCAAAGCGTTATGTTGAAATGGTTGGTGGTAAAGAGAAAATGATGGGTTTTGCAATCGATGCGTGTGATTCTGGTGATTTCCAATGGTGTGCTGAACTGGCCACTCATGCGATCCGTATTGAATTAAGTGATATGGAACCGCGTGAATTGAAAGCAAGAGCATTACGTGAACTTGGTTACCGTGAAACCAATAATAATTGGCGTAATTGGTACTTAACATCAGCGCAAGAGTTGGACGGAACCATTGATTACTCTAAGAAAATCAACCTACAAGCACCAGATTTGATGGCAGAATTTGAACCATCACAATTAGTTAGTGCAATGCGCTTTAGCTTGAATGCTGAACGTAGCCAAGATAAGCACTTCACTGTTGCGTTTGAGTTTGGTGATTCTAAAGAAACACATGCTTTAGAAATTCGTCGTAGTGTTGCTCAATTCCACAAAGACTATGAGGGTGAGCCAAAAGCAACGGTCAAGTTAACGAAACCTGTTTTCTTGGGCTTGTTAGTCGGTAAAGTTGATTTTGTTGAAGGGGTTAAGCAAGGCTATATCCAAATTGATGGTGATGCTAAAGCAGTGCCAGAATTCTTCAGCTTATTTGATAAACCTGCGGAATCTCCAAAAATCACACTTCGTTAATTACACGACCTATGATTGAATAACGCTAAACATGCCATCTCTATTTAATAGGGTTGGCATGTTTATTATGAGGAAAAGATAGATGAAAAAGACAGTATTTATAAAATCGATGCTAATCGTTGGGATGAATCTATTGTCATTTAACGTGATAGCTTGCGGTGGTGATGTTGATATGACGGTGCCACATATACATGATGAAAACGGTATGCTTGTTGCGATAGAGCAGACTAAAAACAATTCATTAAAACACATCAATATTTATCAAATTTTTGCGGGTGAATTGGCCTCTAAAACCTTAATACATTCTCATTCAGATGAGGGGATATTTCACGACCATGAGAATGAAGCGGAAGTTATGTTTCATTAGTTGTATTAAGAATGTAACGCTGCTCGTACCAATAAATAACCTATCTTAATCAAATCATTGCATTCTTATTTTTAATGAGCGTATTCTAGTGAATACCTGCAAATAAAATTATTAATATAGGGATGCTCATGACTTATCCAATGACCAAACAAGGCTCAACCTCAGATACGTATTTCAAGCAGACCATCGCTGACCCATATCGCTGGCTAGAAGACGACAGAAGCGAAGAAACGGAAGCGTGGGTAAATAAGCAAAATGAAGTCACATTCGACTGCCTTTCTCATATTGATTTTCGTGATGATATTCGAGCTTTAATCGCAAAAGGTCAGGATTACCAAAAAACCTCACAGCCATTCAAGCGTGGTGATTACACCTACTTCTATCAAAATGACGGTTTACAAAACCAAAGCGTATTGTATCGTTCAAAAGAAGATGGAGAGTTTGAAGTTTTTCTTGACCCAAATACCTTTAGTGAAGAGGGAACGACCTCTTTAGGTGCTGTCAGCTTTTCTAAAGATACCTCTTTAGTGGCTTATTCAATTTCAGAAGCGGGCAGTGATTGGCGCAAAATCTTCGTATTAAAGACAGAAACTAAAGAGCAAATTGAAACGCCGATTGTCGATGCCAAATTTACTGATATTTCATGGTTAGGTTCAAAAGGATTCTATTATTCAAGTTATGACAAGCCAATGGGCAGTGAGTTATCGGCAAGAACAGAGCAGCATAAACTCTATTTTCATGAAATAGGTAAACCGCAAGCAGACGATATTTTGGTGTTTGGTGCGACTGAAGAAGAGAAGCACCGTTATGTCAGTGGTTATACAACCGAGGATGATGCGTATTTGGTAATATCAGCCGCGACCTCGACCTCTGGTAATAAGCTTTATCTTGAGCGTTTAAGTTGTGAGAACCCAACTCGAATCACCGTATTAGATCATACCGATTCAGATACCTACGTCATTGAAAATGAAGATACTCGTCTATTAATGTACACCAATCTCAATGCGCCAAACGGTAAGATCGTTTCTTATAATGCCGTAACGTGTGATTGGCTAGATGTAATTCCAGAGCAACCACAGCCACTTGAGATCAGCGTTGGTGGGGGAACCTTGTTCGCAAGCTATATGGTTGATGTGTTAAGCCAAGTGAAGCAATATGACTTCTCAGGCAATTTACTAAGAGAGATTGACTTACCGGGTGAAGGGCAAGTTACAGGCTTTTCAGGTAAACGAGAGCAAACCGATTTGTTCTTTACCTTTACCAACTATGTAACACCACCTACGATTTATCAATGTGATGCTAAGACAGGCTGTACTGAGTTATATTTGGCTTCTGCATCGCCGTTTGAGAGTGAGAAATTTGAGTCAACTCAAGTGTTCTACACATCAAAAGATGGCACTCGAATTCCTATGATTATCTCGCATAAAAAAGGGACAGTCTTAGATGGTAAAAATCCAACAATTCTTTATGGTTACGGTGGCTTTAATGTCAGTCTAACACCAAGCTTTAGTGGCGTAATGGCAAGTTGGTTAGAGTTAGGTGGTGTGTATGCAGTTCCTAATATTCGTGGGGGTGGTGAGTATGGTAAAGCGTGGCACAATGCCGGAACACAACAGAAAAAACAGAATGTGTTTGATGACTTTATTGCAGCCGCAGAACAGTTGATTGACTCTGGTTACACGGATTCAGAACATTTGGCACTTCGTGGTGGATCAAACGGTGGTTTATTGGTTGGCGCGTGCATGACACAACGACCTGAGCTATTTAAAGTCGCATTACCTGCGGTAGGCGTATTAGATATGCTTCGTTACCATACGTTTACTTCTGGTGAGGGCTGGGCGTATGATTTTGGTACATCAGCACAAAGTGAAGAGATGTTTGAGTATTTACTAAACTACTCGCCAGTGCATAACGTGAAAGAGGGGGTTGAATACCCAGCAACATTAGTGACCACCGCTGATCATGATGACCGCGTTGTTCCTGCGCACTCTTATAAGTTCATTGCCGAGCTACAAGCCAAGCAATCAGGTGATAACCCTGTGTTAATTCGTATTGATATAAACGCAGGTCATGGTGCCGGTATGCCAATTTCAAAATCGATGGATTTAATGGCCGATGTGTATGCCTTTACGTTAAGTAATATGAAGGTGGATCCGTTTAAGTAATTTAAATATTTATTAGTAGTAATCAAATTACAGTAAATAGGAATCAGTAATAAAAAGCAGAATGAGCATCACGCTTCATTCTGCTTTTTTCTATGAAATAACTTGTCTATTAAGTCATTGGTTTAATATTGATTAGTGCTGCTCAACGAATTCAATTTCTTCTGGCTGTGAACTTGTCATCATACGATTCAGTTTTGGTGCTGTAATCGCCATTACGATAGCAACCGCTAGAGTCACAAAACCGATATTTTGGAACAGCTCAGTATAGACAGGTAGGGTATCTAGAGGATCAGTAAGATGCTCAGGAGTCGCACTGAATGTAGCAATATAACCACCAATGATGAATGAAGCCGCTTGAGTCAAGAACCATGCACCCATAGTAAAGCCCATTAAACGCTGTGGAACTAAACTTGCCACCATTGCAAGACCAAGGCCACTGATCATCAGCTCACCCAAACTTTGGAATAAGTAAACCAGAACCATCCACCAAACAGAAACCATACCGGCTTGGTCAGCAAACCAATTACCCGCAGCTGCAACTGATAAGAAACCAAAGGCAGACATAAACATACCAACCGTAAATTTCCCTGGCATAGATAAGTCTTTATTTTTGTTGCCGTAGTAAGTGTATAAGTAAGCCAAGATAGGGCTACAGAATACGACCCAGAATGGATTTAACGCTTGTAAACTCACCGGGTTAATATCCATGCCGAACAGTTCAGTGTGGACGTTATTAATCGCAAAGAAGTTTAATGAGGTTGGCATTTGCGCGTATAACACGTAGAAAATAATCGCTTGTAGCATAAGAATGAAAGCCACGATCATTTTGTTACGTTGCTCACCTGTCTCTTTAAAGGTCTCTTTTAAGAAGATACCAACCACACCAACACCTATCAGCCCTAGTGCTAAGTTTGCCATCATAATATTTTGCAGTAACCATGCACAAACTAGGGTAGAGGCAATAGTGCCGATCAAGACAATTAAAGCTTTGGTTTTATTTAGTGGTTGAGAATCAGGTTCTGAACCTATCCCTTGCACTGTGCTACGAAGAGAAAAGTAGCTAAATAGACTAGCGATTAACCCTAGACCACAGATTAGAAAGGCATATTCATAACCATAATTATTAGCGATTACAGGACTTAGAGAAAGCGAAACTAAAGAGCCAATGTTGATTGACATATAATAAAGGGTAAATGCACCATCTAAGCGTGAATCACCTTTTTCATAACACTTGGCTAATAGGCTTGATGGGTTCGCTTTAAATAAGCCATTACCAACAGCGATAGCACCAAGAGCCAAATAAATAAAGTTAGGGTTCAGAATGGAGAAACCCATTAAGAAATAACCTAAAGCAAGAACGATAGCACCAAAGACCATAGTGCGTTTAGTCCCGAGAACATAATCTCCGACGTAACCACCGACAGAGACAAGACCGTAAACTAAGGCGGCAAATGCACCAAAGGTAACAAAAGAGTCTTGCATGCTAAAACCGAGTTTATCTACAAAGTAGACGGCGAGGATCCCTTGAAGTCCGTAATAACCAAAGCGTTCCCATAATTCAATGAAAAATATCATTTTAAATGGTTTTGGTTGGTTTAATATACTTTTTTTATTATCCATATTAGTTATTTCACCTGGTTTGTTGTTATTGTGTACGCATTAAAAGCCAATTTATTAAAATAAAACGTGATATTTGTTCGTTTTGTAATTTACTCTCTGTGATTCACGTCGCATTAGATTAAATAGTTTAATAATTAATCATTAGGTAAATCTAATTGAATTGCTTAATTAAGTGTCTTATAGGTTAAGTAGGTTGCTGAAATGTTGGAATATAATATTAATCGTGTGGTTTATTTGTATTTACGCGTAATAAAAAGCATTAGATTTACTAATCAATGGTGGTTGTTTTTTAATGCGTATCAAGGTCGAGTGCTGCTAGCATAAGGTTTAGGTATTTAGAGTGAGATAGATATTCATTAACTTGCCGCTTTTTTGATGCCATAATTTGGTCATACCAATTGACCAGAAGCCATGATTCTAGCCTTAGCACCGCCCACTAAGATGCTCTAATCACCAATTACGACCTCATTTGTGCTACAATACGTCGCTTGGGATTGAGAAAAAGAGCAATTAATCACCTACAGTGGTGATTCTTATCATGTTTATTTATATGGTACCGCTACTCAATCAAACAGTAATTGGATAAGGAGTTGTCCTTATATTCGTCTAGCTGTTCGCTTAGCCGGATATGTGAACATTATCGTTTATGGGTTTTAAATCAAAAAAATACAGTATTGAATCGACGGATTATGAAGTCGGTCAAGATAACATTAGTAAATGGGGCATGGATGTCCACAACACCGTTTTTGTAGCCTCAGTCGGCTTATCTCTTCTCTTCATTATCACTCTTCTCGCATTACCACCAGCAGACGCAAAAGCCGCCATTGATTCTCTTAAAGGCGCTGTATTATCAAATTTTGACTTCCTCTTTATGTGGGGAGCCAACATCTTATTAATTTTAGCTATTATTATCGCGTTTTCACCTTTGGGTAAAATTCGTTTAGGTGGTGAAGGTGCAAAACCTGATTACTCCAAAGCCTCATGGATCTCGATGCTATTTGCCGCAGGTATGGGTATTGGGCTTATTTTCTGGGGTGTTGCAGAGCCAACCGCGTTCTTTACCAACTGGTTTGGAACGCCGCTTAATGTAGAACCTTTCACAGAAGCAGGTCGTGAATTAGCTCTGGGCGCAACTGTCTTCCACTGGGGCTTACATGCGTGGGCTATCTATGGCATGACAGCACTTTGCCTTGCTTATTTTGTTTACAACAAAGGGCTGCCATTATCAATGCGCTCGGTGTTTTATCCACTGTTAGGCGATCGAGTTTGGGGTAGAACCGGTGATGTGATTGATATCTTAACCGTATTAGTTACCTTGTTTGGTCTTGCAACGTCTCTTGGTTTAGGCGGCTCGCAAGCGGCGAGTGGTATTAGCCATGTTTTCGGAATGGAAAATAACATCTATCTTCAACAGGCCATTATTGTATTGATAATGGGCTTAGCTATTATCTCTGTTCTACGCGGTATGGATGGGGGCGTTAAGTTTCTTAGTAACCTGAATATGGTTATCGCCTTTGTCTTCCTTGGTTTGATTGCTGTGTTGAATTTCACTACCGTATTAGATTCTCTAGTTACTGCGGTAACAGGCTATGTGAAAAATATTATTCCATTAAGCCAAACCTCTGGTCGTGATGATACGACTTGGTTACATGGGTGGACAGTGTTCTATTGGGCATGGTGGGTAGCGTATGCTCCTTTCTTTGGTATGTTTGTAGCGCGTATCTCTAGAGGCCGTACTGTTCGTGAATTCCTTCTTTGTGTCATGCTTATTCCGACGATGGTAACAACGGCTTGGATGTCAATCTTCGGCGGTGTTGCGATTCAACAAGTAATAGATAAAGTTGGATTATTGGGCGCTCAACAAGGTATTAGCGATGTTTCTCTAAGCTTGTTCCATATGTTAGACGCTTACCCATTTGGGGATATTCTATCCTTTATTGCCGTAGCACTGATCATCGTTTTCTTTGTGACAACGTTGGACTCAGGCTCTATCGTTATTGATGGAATGACCGCCGGTGGTAAGTTAGAAGTACCCGTTAAACAGAAAGTGGTTTGGGCGGTTATCTCTGGTGTTATCGCAATGGTTATGTTGTGGATTGGTGGTACTCAATCTATTGAATCTCTGCAATCAATTACCATTATTGCCGCAATGCCGTTTACGATAATTCTTTTACTGGGCAGTGTGAGTCTACTTAAAGGACTATTGACGGAAGTTGATAAACCAAAGGTAGCCACTAAGCGAGTTAACTAATTAGGTTAGCTTGTTGTTACTAGACTTAACTTCAAACGCTCCTATTTAGGGGCGTTTTGTTTAAGTAAAACGAGGAGATGATTTTCCTGAATGGATCACAGCAATAATAGTAGAGTGGAGGAAGGCACTTTATTTTCATGATAAGTATCTATTATCATGCTTGAGTAATTTCAGGACTATCTAGCTTGTTTCTGCCCCATAACTTGTTAGCTACGATAAGCTATTGAGTTGCGATGAATTATTTTTTAATACATAAGCTAATGGATAGGCAAAAGGCAATACTTGGCCCTATCGATACATAATACAGCCCAAATCAACGGGCTAAAGATCGCCATAGCTTGTTAATAACAAAGTCGGCTTGGTCTGCTGTATGTACATCATATTGCTCTTTTCTGCCTAACATCAGCGTACAGAATCCATGTAAACTAGACCAAACAAAATTCGCTTGATGTTCTATGGATTCATTAACAATACTGTTGTCTGCATGGCCAATTTCTATTAATTCTACTAAACGCTGAAAAGCCTCATTCAAACCTTGTCGTAATTCGTCGGTTGGATTTCGATGTAAATCTGGTGAGTTAAAGATAAGGGCATAACGTTCTGCCGATTGAAACGAAAACGTTATGTAGGCTTTCGCCATCTGTTGAAATTGTCGTTTGACACTATCATTCGAATTTACAGAACTCGCCAAGACAGACGACAATTCATTACCCACAGAGCCTGCTAACGCGCATAGCAGATCATGTTTATCCGTGAAATGACGATAAGCGGCCCCACGAGAGACATTTGCCACCTCCCCTAAACCACGCATTGAGATCGCCTGAACGCCACTTGACTCCACGATATCACGCGCCGCCTGTAGCAAGTGATTCCTTAGTTTACTCATTGTTTTACTCTTTCCACTCAATTTAACGTATTGAATCATTGCCTGTTGACAGTGTCAACCACATCAAGCTATAACGGAGTTGACGCTGTCAACAGTGTTGCAGCCTGATATCCATTCGCCAGTATTTAAGGCCGAAAATTCAAAAACGTACAGACTTATCTCTCAGGTAGTCTTACCCATAAGGTAAGGTAGATTATGAATAAGGAGTTCATTATGAGTCATCAAAAACGTCTTATCGTCAATGTCGATGACGGTGCTAACCACCCTGACACGATACTCGCTACACTAGAACTTTACGAAATGGGAAGAATTTCCTCCACGAGTCTTATGGTATATGGTCCGGATTTCCCTGATACCCGTAAAGTACTCGCCAAGCATAATATACCTTACGGTATCCACCTCGGCGTGCATCATGGAAAACCGATCAGTAAACCTAGCGATGTTCCAAGTCTATGTCTCGATAACGGTTGCTTCTATGACGATATCAACGACAACCTACAAACAATGCAGGCACTTGACGTTGAAAGGGAACTTAGAGCTCAGTTAGATACGGCGCTACGTGTGGGTTTAAAACCGCAGCACATCGACTGTCACACCGGATTTCTCTATATGAGGGCAGATTTGCGTGCGCTATTTCAAAAGCTGGCAGTGGAATATAAGCTTCACGCTTCGTTACCTCATCATTCGGTTTTTAATCCGACTAGACATGCGCTGGTTGGTATAGGGAAAAAAGGAACCGATGGCTTTAACATGATTTTTGAACTGCCAGATGGAATGATAGCCAATCGAGTGGAGCAACGAGTTAGCCAGTATAAGCCGATGCTGGCTGCATTAAAGCCTGGGCTTCATTATCTGGCTAGCCATCCAATGCTGGACGCTCCTGAAACGCGTAATATCATAGGGGGGATGAATTTTCGAGTCGCTGATTATGCGTTTTTTAAATCGGATTCGTGGCTTGATTTACTTAAACAAAATGAAATTGAGATCAGCTATTTTTTCTAATTGGAGGCGATCGTTTATTGAGCAAAAAGGATAATCGACATAATGCTGAAATCCACTTGGTGGATGTACTAGCAGCATCCGCGACGATATAAAAAGATCCACTACGAATATAATGTGTGACATAAAGTAACCCCCATGTTGCGATAAACTCGTGGGGTCGGGCATTGCCTTTTGTAGGTCGACGTTTTCCATAATTTAGTAATCCATAGATCGCTAATTTAGCAAAGCAGCTGACAAGGTTCTGTCCAAATATCAGTTACCCACTAACCCCCACACAAAAAAGGTCGCTCACTTGCGACCTTTCCCTACAAAACCTTCAACGCTCTTTCTTTAAGTTCTTCCGTATACCCATTTATCTTCCAATGCTCTGGACTCCAGCCTTTTACAAAGCGTTGAAAATCAGCCCAAGCAATGCAAAACAGTGGTCGCCACTCTTGCTCAATATCGTTACTTGCTTCGGTGCGACCTAAACGTAATAGGGCGATTTTAAGTTGTGTAAAGTAATGATCCAGTAATTCATTTTCAAGATCTGCGCATTGTTCTGGCATAACGGCACTACTGATAAATAAGATCACATCCTTCATACCGCAGCCTTTTCCTATGTATTGGAAATCAACCGCAGCAACGTGTTTTCCATCTTCAGAAAAACAGAAGTTCGCTAACTTAGCATCACCATGTACCAAGGTTTGATAGCGGCTGTTTTTAAGTGTTTCATCAATCTTAACTGCTGCATGTTTTAATGGTAAATCCGTTAAGGCTTCAAGCTCATCAGGGCGCGTGTCTAAATGCCAATAAGTGCCAGTTTGCCATAAACCAATAGGCTCAACATTAAGGTGTGCTGCATGAAAGTTTGCAAGCCACGTTAAGCAGGCTTTGGTTTCACTTATAGAGGCGCTGGTTTGTAATGGTCCAGTTTTTACAATTGGAAAACCGCAGGTCGCTAAATCTTCCAGTACTAAGATTAGCTCGTTATCACGCTGCTCTACGTATAAACAGCGCGGTACAGGACAATGGGTAGAAACTGCATTGGCGTAACCTTGATACCAATTGAGTTCCACTTGGTATGAGTCGAGTTTACGTTGGTGTGATAAATCCGTATTCCAACCTCTAGGATGTACTTTAGGCTTGGGTAAGGTGATTTGTTTGATGATGATAGAAGAGGTGGGTGCTTGTATTAAATGCAAACGCACCAACTCCCCATATCCGCCCCACAAGGTTTGTAGGGTATCGGTTTGGGTAATTGATGCGTTTTCAAAACCCGAAATACGTGACAAATCAAACATGTCGAGTTCCTTTATTTATCTAGCTTAACGTAGATTATTTATGGTTTGAGAAGTTTTCGCCTTTTGCCATGCGATCATACATGATCACGTTCACAGCTGCGGCTAAGTTCATGCAGCCATTGGTTGGGACATAAATAGTCTCACGGCAGAAATCAGTGATCTCTTTTTTCAATGTACCGTCTTCTGGGCCAAAAATGTAAAACGCACGAGGAGGGTGCTTGTAATCTGGTAACGGCTTTGCGCCTTCGATAAGATCGACAGCAACAGGAACACAATCTAAAGGAATGATGTCTTTTAGATCTTCAACGCCGATCAATGGAACGTTAAGATGCTGGCTTTTTGTATCCGTACAAAATTTCTTGGCGATATCGTAACGTCTGCCTGTGTAAAATACTGAGTTTACGCCATAGCAGCCAGCCGCTCGCATTACTGAGCCAACATTTTCAGGTGTTTTTGGGTTTACCAATCCAATACAAGAGTAGCCTTTAGTCATTTTACCGTCTTTCCAATACAAAATTTGCGCGAAGTATACCTAAATTAAAGGGATTCATATAGACTCATTGAATAATTTCCTACGAAGGTGAAATATGAAAACAGTTGCGATTCTCGTTGATGTGCAAAACATCTACTACACTACGCGTGACGTATACCAACGTCATTTTGACTATAATGCATTATGGGCAAAAGTGACTGATGGTCGCAAGGTCATTGGTGCAAACGCGTATGCCATTGCTCGTAGTGATGATAAGCAAAAGCAGTTTCATAATATTCTTCGTGGTATTGGATTTGATGTAAAGTTAAAACCGTTTATTCAACGTCGTGACGGTTCCGCTAAAGGCGATTGGGATGTTGGCATCACTCTTGATGCAATAGAGTTGGCTGAGCAGGCTGATATTGTTGTTATTTTGTCTGGTGATGGTGATTTTGAGTTACTCGTTAAGAGAATTCAGTCACGTTTTAACAAAGAAGTTGAAGTGTATGGTGTTCAGAATTTAACGGCAAATTCATTAATTGATGCAGCCGATCGTTTTATTCCAATTGAAGATAATTTGTTATTATAGAATAAGTTATGAACAGATATCCTTTCTGGTATCGTTGTTAAGCAGTACTTGTTTTGTGATCTACGCCCTACTGCTCCTACTTCATTTTATAGGATAAAGGAGGAGGAAAGCAAAATAAGGACTTTTTATAATTGAATGGTGTTACCTATGAAAGGATAAAAATAATGAGCCAGCAAACACAATGGCACTCAACAAAAGTTCCAACGGTTAGTAATATCATTCTTCATGCTTTTGATTGGACTTATCAAGATGTTGCTGAACAAGCTGAATTGATTGCCAGTTTGGGTTACCGCTCGGTTTTAGTATCTCCTGCGATGAAATCTCTTCGATTGCCATCTGGTACTCAATGGTGGCAGCGATATCAACCACAAGATTACCGTCTTATCGACAATCCATTGGGAGATACCATTGATTTCACTCGTATGGTGTCACGCTTAGCTGAACTTAATATTTGGGTTTACGTTGATGTCGTGTTTAATCACATGGCGAATGAATCGGATATTAGAGCGGACTTAGAATTTCCTAATCAATGGGATAGAGAAGATTACGCTCGTGAACCTAAAAAGTACGAGTCATTAACGTTGTTTGGTGATTTATCTCAGCCACTGTTTTCTGAATCTGATTTTGTAGAAGCGTTCGGTATTGAAAACTGGAACGATAAGTGGGAAGTGCAAAACGGTCGAATTTCAGGTGGGCCGCATGATCCTGGTTTACCGACACTGTCGGATAATGACCATGTTGTGGCTCAGCAAAGAGCCTATTTAAAAGCGTTGAAACAGATTGGTGTGAAAGGATTCCGTATCGATGCGGCAAAACACATGACGCTTGAGCACTTGAATAAAGTGTGGGATGAAGAAATTACCCAAGATGTGCATATCTTTGGTGAGATAATTACCGACGGTGGTGCGACAAAAGAAGAATATGAGACGTTTTTGAATCCTTATCTGCAAGGAACGACATTGGGAGCGTATGATTTCCCCTTGTTTAATTCTTTGTATCAGACCTTAGAAAATAAAGGCTCGTTTAAGTCATTAATTGATCCTTATTGCTACGGCATGGCATTGTCTCCACTACGCGCAATTACGTTTGCCATTACTCACGATATTCCAAATAACGATGTGTTTAAAGATTTAGTCATGAGTGAATCGAATGAATGGCTCGCTTATGCTTATTTGTTTGGTCGAGAGGGCGGAATACCATTAGTGTATTCAGAGCTTGAAACCAGTGGGATTAAAAATAAGCACAATCAACCACGTTGGAAGGAAGAGTGGAAAAGTGCTCGTATGATTGCGCTAATGGCATTTCATAACCAGATGTATGGGCAAGAACAACGACTGGTTGAGGCCAGTGATGATCACTTGATTTTTGCAAGAGGAGACAGTGGTATCGTGGCGTTAAATAAATCGGATCATAATATTGAAGTAAATATGAGTGTTGGATCTGATGTTGTTTGGTTAGAAAGAGGGTCTAATTCTTACTATGCACCGCAGCAGGGTAATCTTAGATTTTTTATACCGGCACATTCATACATGTTGTTTTCGCGGTAATCATTATTTTTAGTTTAAATAAAAAAAGGTGGATAATTTATCCACCTTTTTTATTCTATTTTTTAAAAGTATTAATACTCAAAGTTAGGAATATCAATATCTACACGACGATTAGCACTTCGCCCTTCAGCTGTTTTATTGGTGGCAATAGGATTAGATTCGCCTTCACCTGACGCATTGATTTGGCTTTCTTTTACCCCTTTCTCTTGTAGGTAGTCAGACACTGCGTTTGCTCTATCTTCTGATATTTTTTGGTTGTAAGCTTCTGATCCTGATGAGTCGGTATGACCTACAATGTTCACATTTGCTTGTGGATGTTCAACTAGGATTGCGGCAATTGAATCAAGTTCAGCATGACTTTCTGGTGCGAGCTCAGAACCATTATTTTTAAATAGGTTTTGATGTGATTGAGCCTTGTCTTGTTTTACAACCGGTTCCATTGGTTTATTTTCCATTGGCTCTTCAATAGGCTCTGCCATTTGCTTCTCTGGCTCTGGTTCTTGTATTACTTCTTCCGCTACTACAGCTGCTGGTGCTGCTGCTTTTGAAGCACTACCGAAGGTATAGGTCAAACCCAGGGAGATGAAATGTGATGATAAATCATAGATGTAACTATCATCAATATCGTCAAAATATTGGTATTCCAGACGTAACGCTAAATTGTCGCTAAATGACAATTCACTCCCTAAGCCAGCAGTAAATACCGTGTCATTTGCACTGCTATAATCCATGTAAGCGGCACCAGCTTTGAGGAATATATCGATGGTATCAGTAGCAGAAAAAGTATAACGAGGAGCTAGAGAAAGGGCGGTAAGACGGCTATCAACATATTTTGTTGTCCCGTTATAAGAATGACTAGATTCAAACTCGCCAATAGAATCGAATCCAAGCTCTAATCCCCAGCGTTCAGTGAAATGATAACCACCGTATGCACCGTATCCAAATGCATCATCGTCACAGGGACCAGAGGCGGAACAGGCGTCATCAAGAAGGCCTAAGCCTAATTTACCACCGACGTACACCTCTGCAAGTAGAGAAGAGGAGAAGCCTACAGTAGTTAGAGCAACAGCAACAAGTAAAGATGATCTTTTCATATTTCAGTCCTTTAGTTAGAAACACATCATTGTTAGCGATCTATTTATAGCGTAGAACATGAATCAGTACTTCTGTAGGAATTTGCTAATATTTTTATGTTATTGCGTATTGAATCATGAATTAAACCTTAAATTGATGCACGATATCACTTTGTTGATGTGCTAATTCATTCAATGTAGAACTGACATTAGCAATATCATTCATTGCGGTTTGGTTCTCTTCTGCAATGTGGCTGATGTCCTCTAAACTGCGTGCAATTTCTGTGGTGGTTGCACTTTGTTCATTTGCAGCTTGAGAAATGTGGTTGCTCATGTGGCTTATTTCATCTATTAAATTTTGGATCATCACCATTGCAGTATTAGCCTCATTTGTTTGGCTTACACTTTGCTGCATATCTGAAACACAGCTTTCGATAACCACTGTGGTTGTTTTTGAGCTTGATTGAAGGTTTGCAATCATAGCCTCGATTTCTGAGGTTGATTCAGCGGTACGTTTTGCAAGAACTCGGACTTCATCGGCAACGACGGCAAAGCCTCGACCTTGCTCACCAGCGCGAGCGGCTTCTATTGCGGCATTCAAGGCGAGTAAGTTGGTTTGTTCTGCAATTTTATTAATTACGTCCAAAATAGATCCAATCTCACTGCTGACTTTTTGTAAATTACCAACTGCTTGTACAGATTCATCAAGGCGACGTGATAGTTGTTCAATGGTTTGTAAGTTACTTTTCATTACTTTTTGGCCATGCTCTGAGGCCGCTTCAACTTCTTGAACTTTAAGTAGAGAGCTTTCTGAACTTGATGCAACTTCAACAACAGAGTGCTCCATTTGTGTCATTGCGGCTGCAACACTTGTTGTTTGTTCGCGTTGGTTTAGTAGTTGTTGTTTTGCTCTTTCTGCAGTCGAGCTATTGTTTTGAGCAACGGTGGTTAACTCATCTGAGGCACGGCTTAGTTGCAGCAGGACTTTCTGTAAATTGTCTGCGACGGTATTGATATGGCGAGATACTCGGCTAAATTCAGTATTATGTTTTGTTTCAATACGTTGAGTCATATCTCCAGACGTCAGAGATTCTAAAATTTTCAGCATGTTTTGAAGTGGTGTTCTTACAGATGATGCTAGGTGAAAACCGATGATAGTTGCAAATAGAGAAACCACAACGCCTAACGCGAGCGCTTTATATACACTTTGCTGATAAATAACCTCGGCTTGTTTTAATGATTGTTGTAGACCTTGATTTGCTAATTCATTAAATGAGGTTAATACCATTAATGCACGATCAATTTGGTTAGCGAGGCTAGAAATGTTGTTGTAAAGTGTATTTTTAGCATTTAGATAAACGAAATGGGTGTTTAATATCCCTTCTTTTTGTCCAACTTCGGCACTGAATTGACTTACCGGTTTATCGAACGTTTCTTTTAGCTGAGGTAACTGATTAACCAAACCACGGTAAGCATAATTTAAATGAGTGACGGCTTTCTTATTTTGATTGACTGCTTTTTTTACAAATTCAATGTTGTTACTTGCGAGTGCATCGGAAGTAATTAGCTCGGCATCTTCAAGTTTTACAAAATAGCTTTTTGCTATCATTTTAATGGCAATGCTTTCTTGGTCATTAACGTATTCTTTCATCCGAACGCTGAGTTCAGTATATAAACGTTGAAAGTTGCGAGTCGCTTTTTGCTTCTCGTCATCAGCCAGTAATAGCTCTTGATAATTGTCCATGGCTATTTTTGCTTCGTTGAAATAACTTTCTTTGATTTTAGATAGCTCTGATTGTTGTTGAGAACCTGTGTTTTGTTGTTCTGCGACATTAATTAAACGCTGATAAATTTTATTAAATGCAGCTTCGGTTTCAGTAAAGGCTTGTCGTGCTTGTTGCATTTGAGCGGGGTCATTGGTTGTTAAGAAATCTTTAAATGATTTATCTGCAGCAAGAAGGGTTACGCTTGTTTCATTTGATAAGCTAACAAGAGGTAAGGAATCAGAAGAGACTGATTTCATTTGATTGTGGATATTACTCGTTCCGTTGAGCATAAGGATAACCGTCGTAATAAACAAGATCACGATAAGTGAAAAACCTGCATACATTCGACGTACTACCGAACTATTCATGTACTTACTCTCTATATAGTATTAATTTAATTAAAACCAGTGCTTAAATGTGTAATTGGCACTCTGTCTTAATTTGGAGATAATAAGTGGACATATTATGATTATTTATCATCACCTGTTGTGACAATATCTATAAAATCAGCAATACATAAGGAGAGGTGACTCTCATTTTTTTAAGGGTTTTTTATATAAAGAGAATGAGTTTGTCGTGAAGTTATGATTCAAGTGATTGTTTTCGAGAAAATTGTGACGCATACTAGGGCTAATGGAAAATAAAAAAAACTGTGTTTTATTGGAGATGAGTCATGGCTGAAGAAACTATTTTTAGCAAAATTATTCGTAAAGAAATCCCTGCGGATGTTGTTTATCAAGATGATTTAGTTACAGCGTTTCGTGATATTAATCCACGCGCACCAAGTCACATATTAATTATTCCAAATAAACTTATCCCAACGACTAATGATGTAGAAGTTGAAGATGAATTGATCATGGGGCGTCTGTTTACAGCAGCTAAGAAAATAGCAATAGAAGAAGGCATTGCAGAAGAAGGTTATCGTTTGATTGTAAATTGTAATCCTCATGGCGGCCAAGAAGTGTATCATATTCATATGCACCTTGTGGGCGGGCGTCCACTGGGGCCAATGCTATTAAGTTAATAGATCTCAAATAAGGCTCCCCTGTAGTGGAGCCTTATTTTTTTAACTGAGAGTTTTCTATTTTAATGACATCGATATTGAAAAAATCCATTGTACTTTCGTTTACCTTGTTATTATCAGGGTGTGCAAACCTGTCTGTTGGTAATTTATTTAGCCATTACTCTGCCCAGACGGATGATACTTATCAGTTGGTAAAAAATGGCGATGCCAAGCAAGCATACAGTGAAGAGGCTCCTGAAGTCGGAGGCCCCATTCTTGATAATCTAGAGCGTGGTCGAGTTGCTTTATTGAGTGAGCAATACGCAGAAAGTAAAGCGGATTTTGAGGGGGCAGAACAAGCGGCCAGAATACAAAGTGACCAAGCTGTTATCTCTGTTTCAGATTCTGCAAACCAAGTTGGTTCTTTAGTGACTAACGATAATTTAATTGATTATAAACCAGCGGATTATGAGTTGGGTTATTTGCATCTTTATCTTTCATTAAATTATTTAAAAAATAATGATTTGGAAGGCGCTTTGATTGAGGTTAGAAAGGCAAACTACATTCAAGAACAAGCGAAGAAAGATAGAGAGAAAGAGTTACGATCTGCCGAGAAAGAAGCAAAGAAACAAGGTGTGGATGCGAACGTTGGTGCGATTTTAGCTAATTACCCAGATGTAGGGGATCAATTGGCAGCGGTTCAAAACGGCTACTTATTCTATTATTCTGGTTTATTGTTTGAAACCAATCGTAACTATAATGATGCATACATTGACTATAAGCGAGCATTGGCTGTCGCCCCAAATAATAAAACAGTAATTGAATCTGTTCAGCGTTTGGCTCGTCGACTTGGTATGCGCAATGATATCAAAATACTAGAGAAGAAATATGGTACTTATCAAGTACCAAGTCGCTCTGAAAGCCGTGTCATCATCATTGATGAGCAAGGTATTTTGCCTCAGCTTTCTGATTGGCGATTACGATTACCGATGTGGGACAGTCAAGGTAATTTTGTCCAATATAATTTAGCTTTACCATATTACAAAAAAATAAATCGAGATGTTTTTCCGCCTCTAAAAGTAAACAATAAAACGTTAATCTCAGATGAACTTGCCGATGTTACTTTGATGGCTAAAAATGATCTGAATGAGCGTATACCTGCTATGGTTATTCGACAGGCACTACGTGTTGTTGCTAAAGATGAATTGCGTAAAACATCAAGAAATAGCAAAGAAGAAGATTTGGCTAATGCTGTACTCACTATATTTAACTCGTTAACAGAACAACCAGACACACGTAGTTGGCAAACGTTGCCATCCATTATCAGTGTGACGAGTATGGATGTTAAAGCGGGTAATAATAAGATTCAATATCTAGGGAATGAACTAGACTTTACAATTAAAGAAGGTCATACCGTTGTAGTCTGGGTATCAAGGCAAGGAAACGCCGTCACATGGTGGCATAAACAATTAGGAGAAATATAATGAAAAAATGGCTTATCGTTTTGCTACTACCGTTGGCATTAGCAGCTTGTAGTTCAAGTCAAACTGCCGGTATTAGTGTTGATAGCAGTACTCAAAAAGTACTTTTTGGCGATAATGTACTTGGCAGCCGTTTATCTGTAGAGCAAATCAGTACTCAAGATAACAATGGCTTGGTCCGTGGTATCGTGTCAGTGACAAGTAAATTCACTGGGGACCAACAGCTTCAATATCGCTTTTATTGGTATGACGCTCAAGGTTTAGAAGTTAATGGGTCGGATTCACCTTGGCGTACGTTTATTGTTCGTGGTTTAGATACGATGAGTATTCAAGGCGTAGCAATGAAACCAGAGGCAACTCAATTCCGTGTTCAAATTCGTACACTGGAATAATATCTTTCTATATATTGGTATTATTTGAGATAAAACATTCACTAGAGGTAAATGAAAAATGAATAAAAGTGTTATTGCGTTATTAAGCTTAGCTGTATTACTCGGTGGCTGTTCTAACAAGGTAAGTTACGGCGATGCTCAAGCAGTTGAAACGACAACGGTAGATTTTGGTTCAACAGACCTACAGAAAATTGCGGGTGAAATGACAGAAAGTATGTTGTCTTCTGGTGCTGTTGCTCAAATTACTCAAGGTAATCGTCCAATTGTTTTTGTTGAAAGCATTAAAAACAAAACAAGTGAACATATTGATACAGAATCAGTGACTGATTCTATCAGTACTAAATTACTTAATTCGGGTAAATTCCGTTTCGTTGATATGGATCGTGTAGAAGCGGTTCGTTCACAACTAGATTTCCAAAACAATGATGAATTAGTAAATCAAAATACGGCGATTCAATTTGGTAAAATGGTCGGTGCTCAGTACATGCTTTATGGCAACCTTTCTAGCATCGTAAAAAATGCAGGTAGCGACAAAGATGTTTACTATAAAATGACAATGCGTCTAATGGATTTAGAAACTGGCTTAATCGAATGGGCTGATGAAACAGAAATCCGTAAGCAACAAGAGAAAAGTTTATTAGGTTGGTAATCACCCAAATCTAATTGAAATAAGAAAAGCCAGAGTAGGAAGCTACTCTGGCTTTTTTGTAGGTGAAAACTTATTTATTTTCTTTCAATCAACGCTTGGGAAAAGCGAAGGAAAGGAGTATAACTAAGGGTAGATAAATCAAAGAGAGAAATACTATGAAACCGAACAAATTAGAGAATAAAAACCGCCGTATTCGTAAAAAATTGTACCTAGGCGAGTTTGCGCTTCTTGGTTTTGAAGTAAGCTGTACGACTGAATTTAAAGATTTTGACCAGTATGATGTATTCGTAGACGAGTTTATTGATTACATCAACAGCATTGATTTATGTTTCTGCGGTGGTGGTCTTGAGTTATTTGAAGGTTTTGTATGCTCAACTGAGCGTTACCGTTCAGCAACAGCAGAAGAGCAGCTATTGGTTGCTAATTGGTTAGACAGCCGTGCAGAAGTAAGCAAAGTAGAGATCAGCGAATTAGTTGACGCTAACTACTTATAATTTTGTATTGCAGATATTTTGCATCAGAATATAAATGAAAAATCCGCCCTTAGTTGGCGGATTTTTTGTATTCAATACGTACAGATTATTTTTTTACACAGACAACGATAGCGTTACCTGAATCTTTATTTAACGGAGTGATCTTTTCATAATCATGTTCAAATAAATGAACGTCAAAATACGGTTCTAACAGTGTTTTTAGCTGGTCAAAATCTACCGCCACCATTGGGTGTTTATCATCCCAAATTTCAGTTACACCATTTGTCGTTTTCTCAATTTTCAGAAGCAGATGTTGGCTATCACCTTGCCCACAATAATTCCAACCTGATTGAAACGTAAATTGACTGCCTTCATGTTCCGCAGGGTGCTTTACAAATGAGCGGTTATCAATCTTATTTCTCGCTACCGAGTTAAAACAAAATACACCATCTGAGTTTAATGCGGCATGAACGCTTGCAATACACTCTGCTAGCTTTTCAATATTTGCATTGTAATGAATTGAATAAAGAAAGCAGGTGATTAAATCCAAAGGTTCATCAACGGTAAAATTACTCATATCATGCAAAATAAATTCGGCATCAGGGTTTCGGAGTTTTGCAAGATCAAGCATAGGTTGGTTAATGTCTAAGCCTTTTGCTTGATATCCGTAATTAATAAAATGTTTAACGTGCGGCCCTGTGCCACAAGCTAAATCAAGATAATCTCTTCCATGATTACCAAAGATTTGATGTATACGACGAACAAAATTACTTTGCTCTTGATAGTCGATATCAGCGCACATTAAATCGTAATAGCCAGATAAATCAGTATATAAAGCGTTAGAGGACATCTCTCGATCCTAAATAACACCAGTCTACTTTAAGTGTTTGATTAACCGCTTATTTGGATAGGTATGTAATAAGTGCGTCAAATGAGAAACAGTATAATAGTTAATCCCGAAGAGACACGTAGGGCGCGGATAGTAATCGAAAAAATTAAATTTGAATAGATATAATTAATAAGAATGTAAAATCAATTTATAATGCAAATTTGAGACGAAATGAAACGAAATTTTTGATTGTGATAGACTGACGCAACGCTATGTTATTAATGAGTTTTATAGGGTAAACAATGGAAATGGATTTTACAGGTTTTAGATTAAACATAAATAAAGTGTCATTACTTTCTGGTGGGTTAACTAATGCCTGTTTAAAAGTGGAAGCGCAAGAAGGAACGTTTGTTTGGCGACCAGTGTCAGAACAAGCCACATTACTCGGTGCAGATAGAAATAAAGAGCGTGAGATTTTAACCGTATTATACGACTGCCCATTCGCACCAAGAGTGCATAACTTCAATGAGCATGGCCTATTAGTTGAATGGTTTGAGGGGGAGGTGATTGCTCTTGACGCTGCACAAGACGTCGCAGTGGATTTATTAGTAAAAGTACATCAACTTCCACTCGATGCGTTTGAACGTTCAATGAAGCAAGATGTGATGAGTGTAAAGTCACGTATCTTGGATTATTGGTCATCATTGTTGCCAGAAAATCAGACAGAAGAAATGCAAGCCTACATTGATTACTTTTCACAAAGAGAAGATCGTGCTTTGTTTTCTACCTGTCTATGCCATAACGATATTGGTGCTTATAACATAATAAAAACAACAAATGGGTATGGTTTGATTGATTGGGAGTTTGCATCAATGGGGGATCCAAGCCAAGACTTAACTTTAATGATTGTTGCAAACCAGTTTGATATTGATGAGGTTATTCATGGTTACTGCTTACAGCGTGGTTTTGATGAGGCAGAATGGAAGAGAGCAGTAAAACATTGGACTCCATGGGTTTGTTTTATGGGGTCTTTATGGTTTTCGTTAGGGCATCAATTACTTAAAGATGCCAGTTATCAAGAGTTAGCTGAGCGAGAAATGATAAAATTAAAAGGATTGCTACCACTTAATTTTAAATAACCTAGGGTAGATCACTGTTCTCATTATTGTTAACGTTAAGAGCTTTAAAACCTTAATTTTCATGGTAGATTAAATTAACTTATTATGGAAAATTCTTATTCAAGAAACAGGGGGAATACATGATTATTTATCTTCACGGCTTCGACTCAACAAGCCCTGGTAATCATGAGAAAGTGAGACAACTTCAGTTTATCGACGAAGATGTCCGTTTCATTAATTACAGTACTTTGCATCCTAAGCATGATATGCAGCACTTATTAAAAGAAGTGTATAAGGTGATTGAGCAAGCGGGTGATCCAAACCCTATTATTTGTGGTGTTGGTCTTGGTGGCTTTTGGGCTGAACGTATTGGATTCTTATGTGGGATACGTCAGGTTATGTTTAACCCGAACCTACATCCAGAAGTTAATATGGAAGGTCGAATTGATCGTCCTGAAGAATATGCAGATATTGCGACTAAGTGTGTAGAGAAATTCCGTCAGAAAAATAAAGAACATTGTCTCTGTATTTTGTCTAAGAATGATGAAATTCGAGATAACAAAGGCAGTGCGGCTGAACTTTCTCCTTATTACCAAATTATTTGGGATGAAAATGAGAGCCATAAGTTTCAGAAAATCTCTCAGCACTTACAAGCAATGAAAGTATTCAAAGAGGCTGAAACGTTAATTTAACGTTTTTTTGTAAATGCAATTTAAGAATAAAAACCAGTCGTAACATAATAAAAACCTCACAATACTGTGAGGTTTCTTGATCTAAACCAAAGAAATTACTCCTCGTTACAAAATAAAACAAACTACCTATTTATTTTACACATCAAAAGAAATCTTCTGCATAACATCTATATCTGCTTGATAACATCCGAAAGCGCGGGATATAATGCAAAAAATAACGAAAAGAAGCATAAATTGCTCAATATTGCCTAACGTGAAGGCTGTTCCTCAAGACTTGCTATTTTTCTTACTCATTGGGAGTGTAGAAGCGTGGTAAGCACATATTTTTTGATCCGATAAACTCGGGTCAATCCCCGTTTTACTTTTTAGAGGAAGATTGTAATGACTAAGATTGTTATTGTTGGTGGTGGAGCTGGTGGTTTAGAGCTTGCTACTAAATTTGGTCGTACACTGGGTCGTAAAGGTCGTGCTGAGGTTGTACTGGTTGACCGCAAAACTAGCCATTTATGGAAACCATTGTTACATGAAGTAGCAACAGGTTCTTTAGATGAAGGTGTTGATGCTATCAGCTATCGCGCACATGCAAAAAATCACTCTTTTGATTTTCAAATGGGAAGCTTGTGCGATATTAATCGTGAACGTAAATTTATTACTTTAGCTGAAATTAATGACGAACACGGTGAACTAATTATTCCTACACGAGAAATCGAATACGATTATTTGATCCTTGCTATTGGTTCAACATCGAATGATTTCAATACTCCAGGTGTTCGTGAAAATTGTATTTTTCTTGATAGCCCTGAGCAAGCGCATCGTTTCCGTACTGAAATGAATAATCAGTTCTTAAAATTGCACGCTCACCCAACTCAAAAAACCGTTGATATCGCAATTGTTGGTGCTGGTGCAACGGGTGTAGAATTGTCGGCTGAACTTCACAACGCAGTTAAAGAGTTACGTTCATACGGTTTTGGTGATTTAGATTCAAGTAAATTGAATGTAAGTTTAGTGGAAGCGGGGGAGCGTATTCTTCCAGCTCTTCCTCCTCGCATATCGGCTTCTGCACACAGTGAACTGACAAAGCTTGGTGTTAATGTTCGTACCGCTACGATGGTAACAAAGGCCGATTCTGAAGGTTTACATACTAAAGATGGTGACGTTATTCCGGCACAAATTATGGTATGGGCTGCGGGCATTAAAGCGCCTGATTTTATGAAAGAGATCGCAGGTCTTGAAACAAATAGAATCAATCAATTGGTAGTTAAACCGACATTACAAACCACGCGTGATGATTGTATTTTTGTTATTGGTGATTTGGCGTCATGCCAACAAGAAGACGGTAGTTTTGTTCCGCCTCGTGCTCAGTCGGCTCATCAAATGGCAAGCCATGCATTCAAAAATATCGTTGCTAAGATGACTAATCGCGATATGAAGCCCTATATTTATAAAGACCATGGTTCTTTAGTGTCATTAAGTAACTTCTCAACCGTTGGCAGCTTAATGGGTAACTTAACTAAAGGCTCAATGATGATTGAAGGTCGTATTGCACGAGTTGTGTATATTTCACTTTATCGTATGCACCAAGTGGCATTGCATGGTGTCTTTAAAACAGCACTTATCATGCTTGTTGGTCGTATCAACCGAGTGTTACGTCCAAATTTAAAACTTCATTAATAACGTCGTTTTAAAAGAAAATAAATTAAAAGGCAGAAATACTTTGGTGTTTCTGCCTTTTTTCACGATTGAATAATAAATAATGTGCGCTAACTCACCATAAATCATTTATAATGCGCGGCTAAATTATATATTACAGAATACATAGACTGTTCGCTTAAGGAATCCACTTTATGTCATTTTCATCTCAAGGTTTTGCACCTGAAGTCGTAAAAGCATTAACTGAATGTGGTTATCAGAAATTAACTCCAATCCAGCAAAAGGCAATTCCTTTAGCACGTAAAGGTCATGATATTCTTGCGAATGCTCAAACCGGTACTGGTAAAACCGCCGCGTTTGCATTACCTGTTATTCAACGATTACTTGATTCTAAAAAATCGGCAACACGCCGCTCAGCTCGTGCTTTAATTTTGGCTCCAACTCGTGAATTAGCAGAGCAAATTGCGGTAAATATTGCTTCTTATACGAAGTACACATCATTATCTGTGGCTGCTGTATTTGGTGGTAAAAAAATGTCATCTCAAGAG
The DNA here is from genome assembly GCF_001691065.1 of Aliivibrio sp. 1S128. Lineage (NCBI taxonomy): Bacteria > Pseudomonadati > Pseudomonadota > Gammaproteobacteria > Vibrionales > Vibrionaceae > Aliivibrio > Aliivibrio sp. 1S128. The sequence goes on from NZ_MAJV01000102.1 coordinate 296,701, forward strand.
AGAGCATTAGACCCAGGTGTTGATATCTTAGTAGCGACTCCTGGTCGTCTTCAAGAACACATCGAAGAAGGCAATATATCAATCGCTAACCTTGAATTTTTAGTATTCGATGAAGCTGACCGTATGCTAGATATGGGTTTTGTTAATGCTATCCGTAATATCATGATGGAGGTGAACTCTGCACCTCAAATCATGTTGTTCTCGGCGACGTCTTCAGCACAAATGAACAAATTAGCGAGTGATATTCTACGTAGACCAAAACGTGTATCGGTTGATCGTGAAAATATGACAGCATCAACGATTTCTCACGTTGTTTACCCTGTAGATGAAGAGCGTAAAACGGAATTACTATCAGAATTGATTGGCCGTAAAAACTGGCAACAAGTTCTGGTATTTGTAAACTACAAAGAAACGGCAAATAACATCGTTAAAGAGCTTAAGCTTGATGGAATTAAAGCGGTTATTTGTCATGGTGATAAAGCTCAAAGTGCTCGTCGCCGTGCATTAGAAGAGTTTAAAGAAGGTAAAGCTCGCGTAATGGTAGCGACAGATGTTGCTGCTCGTGGTCTTGATATTGCTGACCTTCCTCACGTTATTAACTATGATATGCCTTTCTTAGCTGAAGATTATGTTCACCGTATTGGTCGTACTGGCCGTGCTGGTAAAAAAGGTCATGCGATCTCTTTTGTTAGCCGTGAAGAAGAGCTAACGGTAGTTCAAGTTGAAACGCTAATTCAACAACGTATTCACCGTGTAGAACAACCGGGTTATGAGCCTAAGAGCCGTGATGCATACATAGAAAAAGTGAATACTAAAGTAGGATTTAAAGATCGTAAAGGTCGTACGAATAATGCGACCAACGCGAACGTAGATCAATCATCTGCTGAGCGCCGTATGCGTCTGAAAAATGCAATTCAGAAGAAAGCCGGCATTACTAAGCTTAAGAAATAGGATTACAGAATGGAACGTGATTATACTTTTTCTTGTTTAGTAACTATGCCACGTCATGACCTTGAAGAATTCAGTCATCGCGTAATTAGTCGTATGGTTCCTGAAGAGACAATAAAAGAAATATTTACTTTTGAACAAGAAGAAACAGCAGATCAAGATCGTATGCAAACGGCTCAATTAGATGCCATGCTTCGTCTGGCTGCCGTTGCTCTTGGTGAAGTGACTCACGCATTTTCTGACTCTGACAATTCACAACAAAATAGTCTTCGTATGATGCGTCTTGTTTTGTGGCATGCTTATGCAATGTTATTTAATCTAGAAGAAGCAGTTTCGTTAGAAGAGCATTGTGAATTAGTTGAGCAAATCTTGGCGAAACCACCAGCGGATGCGTTGAACTGGTTACCGATTTTATCAAAATTGTTGAGTGATTATGCCGCAATAGCCGCTAAGCAAAAGTAACGGCTTACAGAAAAATAAATTATAAAAACGCCAGTGGTTACACTGGCGTTTTTTTATGCCTAACTAAAAAAACCGAATCACAAGAAGTGATCCGGTTTGAGTCTAAAGTTATAGGGGGAAGGTTATAACATTAGTTTAAGACTGAAGACTTTCTTCTTCTGAATCAATCTCGCCTTTTCCTTTTGACTTAACAATGACTAAACCTGCAATAACAAACGAAGAAACAACGCCAGTAATGGTTGATAGTGTCATTGGTAGACCGAAGCCAAGTTGATGATTACTTAAAATAAACGTAATACAAACACTTGTCATAAAGATAGCAGGGACAGTACTTACCCAATGCAGTTTATTGTGACGAAGTAGGTAAGCTGAGGCTGTCCATAACATCATTACTGCGGTTGTTTGGTTAGCAAAACCGAAGTAGCGCCAGATAATACCGAAGTCAACTTGAGTTAAAACAGCACCAAGAACGAATAATGGAAGCGCCATTAATAGGCGGTTACGAAGCGTTTTTTGTTCCATGTTGAAATATTCAGCAAGGATTAAACGGCTTGAGCGGAATGCAGTGTCACCAGACGTAATTGGTAGAATAACCACACCTAAGAACGCTAAGATGCCGCCAAAGGTACCTAAAAGGCCAAATGATGATGCATAAACCACGTTACCAGGACCGCCGTTTGCTACTGCTGCTTGAAGTGCTTCAATACCATCAAAGAAAGACAGAGCGATCGCACACCAGATAAGAGCGATAATACCTTCACCAATCATTGCTCCATAGAATACGAAGCGACCATTTTTTTCATTTTCCATACAGCGCGCCATCAATGGTGATTGCGTAGCGTGGAAACCTGAAATGGCACCGCAAGCGATAGTAATAAATAGAGCGGGCCATAATGGTAAATCGTTCGGGTTCATGTTGGTAAACATTTCACTTGGTTCATAACTACCAAGTACTGAATGGTCACTTGATAATGCAATGGCAGAAATTAAGCCAACGGACATGAAGATGAGTAACGCGCCAAATAATGGGTAAAAACGTCCAATGATTTTATCAACAGGAACAATCGTGGCTAAAATGTAGTAACCAAAAATGATAACTACCATTGATGTCATCGTGACACCTAAATCAAATTGGTCATTCAGCAGGTTAGTTAGCATACTTGCTGGAGCGGATACAAATACGACACCAACAAGAAGCAATAGAACAATCGCAAACACGTTCATGAAGTGTTTGGCGCCATTGCCTAAATATTTGCCTGTAATGGTAGGAACAGAAGCTCCTCCATTACGAATGGACAGCATGCCTGAAAAGTAATCGTGTACTGCACCTGCAAAAATACAACCAAGAACAATCCATAACATAGCTGCAGGGCCGTAAAGGGCACCCATGATTGGGCCAAAAATTGGGCCGACACCTGCAATGTTTAAAAGTTGAACTAGGTAGACTCGTGGTGTAGACATTGGAACAAAGTCAACGCCATCTGTTTTTGTGTAAGCGGGGGTTTTGCGATCTTCTTTAATACCGAAAATCTTTTCAATAAATGCGCCGTAGATAAAGTAGCCACCAATCAGTGCTGCAACGCAAGTTAGAAACCAAACCATAATTCATTCCTTGTAAAGTTGTCTAATGTAATAAGTAAATTAATATGTTGGGTATCATACTGATGGGCGTAAAGAATTCACGCCCCAAAAAGGTGAGTGGTGGTACTGAGAGGTTAAGCGGTACTATTTAATGTTAAGCGGTTTTAAACGATATTAAGCCGTTATCGTTAATGAAATGTCGCTAATGTTGAATACCAAGACGTTCTTTGATTTCCTTTAAGTAACGACGGCTGACTTGAGCGACATGACCGCTTTGCGTCACAATATCACTGGTTCCATTTTCGTGCAGTTTAATCTCTCGAATAAAATGAGGATTGATTAAAAATTGACGATGACAGCGGATTAAGGGTGTTTTTTCTTCTAACATTTTTAATGTTAATTGCGTACAAGCTTTTTCTGTTTTTGTCAGTAGCTGGACACCTGAAGCTTGAATGCTTGCCACTTCAAGATCTTGTGCGGGTAAAAGAAGGATTCTATTGTGTCCTGAGCAAGGGATAAGCTCGATTTCCGTTTGTGCGATAGGTGATAAATCTTGTTTGGTTTCTGCGGCTAATAATCGCTTTACTGTTTTTTTAAGACGACAAGGGTCGATGGGTTTTAAAAGGTAATCAAACGCATTATCGTCAAAGGCTTTTATGGCAAATTCATCATAAGCCGTGACAAAAACAACATTGGGCATCGTATCAGGATCTAACATACTGATAAGGTCCATCCCTGTGATCTTCGGCATTTGAATATCCAGAAAGACAACATCGGGTTTGAGTAGGTTAATTTGTTTTAAACCATCAATGGCATTACCACATTCTGCAATAACCTTAATGTGACCAATTTCATTCAATTGTTCGATTAATTCTTCACGAGCAAATAATTCGTCGTCAATGACAATGGCTTTAAGCATGAATAATACTCTCTAGTGGTAAATAAATAGTGGCTTTTGTTTGTTGGTTCTCGATGCAGGACATTGTTAACCCAAAGGCATCACCAAATTGATTTTTTAAACGTTTATCTACGATGGCAGTACCTAACCCATCATTACTTTCTTGTTCTACATATAAACCAGCATTATCGATAACTTCTAAAATGACGTGATCATGAGAGAGGTAGGCCTTAATGGTAATGTTTCCCTCTTCAAACATATTAGAGGTTCCGTGTTTAATGGCATTCTCGACAAGAGGCTGCAATGTAAACGTAGGGAGTATTAATGAATATAAACGTTCATCAATATCCATTTTTACAGTTAATCGATCCGCAAAGCGTGCTAATTCTATTTCTAAGTAAGATTGTACGTGATGCAACTCTTCTTTTAAGGTGACTTGCTCAAAGTTCTGCTTTAAATTGCGGCGAAAAAATTGAGAAAGGTGTTGAATGAGCTCTCTGGCTCGATTTGGGTCTCGACGGATCACAGCACTGATTGTGTTTAATGCATTAAATAAAAAGTGGGGGTTTACTTGAGCTTGCAATAAACGTAATTCAGCTTGAGTTAATAAGGTTTGTTGTTGTAAATATCGACCCGCTAAAATTTGGTTAGACAACAACTTTGCAATACCTTCACCTAAGGTGAGGTTGATATAGGAAAATAGCTTTCGTTTTGGTTCATAGAGTTTAATGGTACCAATCACTTCATTATTTACACCTATTAATGGAATAACCAGAGCTGAACCAAGTTTACACTTATCATCAATAGAACATTGATAAGGAAATTCATCACCATCAATATACATTACTTTGCTCTGTGTTATTGCTTCTCTTGTGTAATCCGAAGCGATAGGAGTTCCAGGTAAATGGTGATTATCTCCAATACCAATAAAGGCTAATATCTTTTCTTTATCTGTAATTGAAACCGCACCAACGCCCGTTTCTTCATAAATTATTTTTGCAATTTGTTCACTGTTTTCTTGGTTAAACCCTTGGCTTAATATTCCAACAGAGCGTTGGGCAATATTCAGAGCTTTATTTGAAAAAGCAGCAGAATACTTTTCATAAATAGTTTTTCTATCTTGGATGATGCTCATGAATAAGGCAGCACCGATAGAGTTGGCAACGGTCATAGGTAAAATAATAGAAGACACGAGAACATAAGCTTGATCAAAGGGTTTAGCAACAATAAGAATGATGGTCATTTGCAGTAATTCAGCAATAAAAGCAATCATCAGGACAGTCCTTGGTCGAAATAATTGTTCTATTTTGTTCTTTCTTACAAAATACAAATGAAACAAACCACCAAGTAAGCCCTCCGCCGTAGTCGAAATAGCACAAGCGAGATCGGTGAATCCTCCCATTGAGTAGCGATGTAATCCTCCTGTTAACCCAACAAAGAAACCAACTAAAGGCCCCCCAAGAACGCCTCCCATTACCGCACCAATTGCTCGAGTGTTGGCTATTGCATCTTGAATAGCAAGACCAAAATAAGTGCCTAAAATACAGAAGCCAGAAAATATGATGTAGCAGAGGAATCGATGGCTCCACCGACCAGAAATGGTGGTAATAGGCAAAAATAAGGGAGTTTTACTTAATAGGTAGGCGAGCACGAGGTAAACGCTTAATTGTTGCAATAGGGAAAAGACCAGTTCCATGGAGACTCTCTATAAATGAAGCAAGATAAAGTAGTGTAATGGTAAATCTATAGAGAGTCTAAAAGATAAGTTATGGTTGAAAGATTTATTGTTATCAATAAGTAAATAGGAGAGTAATTGTGATAGTTATAAAAATGGAATGTAAGATTTCATAATTGGTAGTTGTGATATTTCGTACTCGTAAATAGAATGCGCGTCGTTCTAAACACTTTTTTAATCATTACACTTTTTTTTGAGGCTTCGGCATGTCAAACAAACTTGCAAATCCAGCACCATTAGGCCTAATGGCTTTTGGTATGACAACTGTGCTACTAAACCTACATAATGCGGGTTTCTTTCCTTTAAATACTGCGATCTTATCGATGGGTATTTTTTACGGTGGTCTTGCGCAAGTAATTGCAGGCATCATGGAGTATAAAAAAGGTAACACATTTGGTACAACAGCGTTTACTTCTTATGGTTTCTTCTGGTTATCTCTTGTTGGTTTAATCATTATGCCAGAAATGGGCCTAGGTCAAGCGACGTCAGCAGAATTTATGGGTTGGTATTTAGCAATGTGGGGCGTATTAACGTTCTTCTTATTCTTAGGTACATTTAACTACCCACGCGCTAAACAAGTAGTATTCGGTAGCTTAACTATTCTATTCGCATTGCTTTCAGCTCGCGATTTCACAGGTAGCGTATTTATCGGCCACATGGCGGGTTACGTTGGTCTATTCTGTGGTTTCAGTGCAATGTACTTCTCTATGGCTCAAGTAATTAACGGTGAATACGGTCGTACTGTTTTACCTGTTGGTGAAATGAAAGCGAAAGAAGCAGCAACAGTTACTGCATAAACATCGATTTATAAAATAATAAAAGGCAGCTTACTAATAATTAGTAAGCTGCCTTTTTTATGTATGCTGCTTTTATTAACGATATAAATTCATCAACGCTTCTTGAGTATCTGCAATCTGACTTTCAATATGAGTTTGTGACTCAATACCTAACTGTTCCTTTGCTTCTTCTTTTGATAACCCTAAGTGACAGCAAAGCATATCAATAGCCATTAAGTAAGTCTGTTGTTCTGCCATGTTCTATCCTTGATATATTCATTCGTAATTACTCTTGATTCACAAAGTAAAATGAATCACTTACTTTGGCAATACGACCAAAGTCTAAGGGGCAATTTTTATCTAGAGTTCAAGTAAAGTTGAACTGAAAAAGAATAGAAAGATGAATAGTTAAAAGAAAGTGTATCAAAGTACGTCAAACCCTTGTATTTATGGGAAATGACATTATCTTATGCGTATACCTATTAAACGTGCTAGATACGTTTAATGCCTACTCAAAAAAATAAAATCAATGAGTAGAATGAAATTATCAATTGGAGAAAATAAATGAAGCGTATTGCGCTGTTTTTAGCAACAAACTTAGCGGTAATGATCGTATTCAGTATTGTACTGAATATCGTTTATTCGGTTACGGGGATCCAACAGGGTAGTCTATCTGGTCTACTGGTTATGGCGGTATTATTTGGTTTTGGTGGTTCGTTAGTTTCTTTAATGATGTCAAAATCAATGGCATTACGCTCGGTTGGTGGGGAAGTGATTGAGCAACCACGTAATGAAACAGAACATTGGCTGATGGAAACGGTATCTCGTCAAGCACAACAAGTGGGCATTGGCATGCCAACGGTTGCTATTTACGATTCACCAGACATGAATGCATTTGCAACAGGTGCTAAGCGTGACGATTCATTAGTCGCAGTATCAACGGGTTTATTGCATAACATGACGCGTGATGAAGCTGAAGCGGTATTAGCTCATGAAGTGAGCCACATTGCGAATGGCGATATGATAACAATGACGTTAATGCAAGGTGTTGTGAATACCTTCGTTATTTTCTTGTCTCGTATGATTGCAAACGCGGTAAGTGGCTTTACGTCAAGCGATGAAGAAGGTGAGGGTGAAGGCGGTAGTTTCATGACTTATTTCATCGTTTCTACTATTCTTGAAATTGCATTTGGTTTCTTAGCAAGCTTCTTAACGATGTGGTTTAGTCGTCATCGTGAATTCCATGCTGATGCAGGTGCTGCACAGTTGGTTGGTAAAGAGAAAATGATCGCGGCATTAGAGCGCTTACGTACGGGACAAGAGTCTCAACTAGAAGGTTCTATGATGGCTTTTGGTATTAATGGTAAGCACACGTTAATGGAATTATTAATGAGTCACCCACCATTAGACAAGCGTATTAATGCATTGCGTCAAATGTAATTAAGAAAGATTATAAGTAATTCAATAAACCCGGGGTAATTCTCGGGTTTTTTATGTTTGGAGATCACATAAATCTTTTACCTATGGGCATTAAGAGTTATAGTCTGCCCCTAATTCAAATTAAGACATTTAGGATCTACCTTGACTAATAACGACGTTCTACGACGCATTCGCTATACTTTTGATTTTGACGATACAAAAATGATCGCACTGTTTGGCGCTGCTGATCTTAAAGTAACTCGTGAAGAAGTATGTAACTGGTTAAAAGCGGATGACGATAAAGACTATAAGAGTTGTCAAGATGTTCAATTAGCAACGTTTCTAAATGGTTTCATTAATGACCGTCGTGGTAAGCGTGAAGGCGATCAACCAACGCCTGAGCAAAAACTAACGAATAACATTATTCTTAAAAAATTACAGATTGCTTTGAATTTGAAAGCGGATGAAGTATTAGACTTAATGAAGTTAGTAAACTTCCGTCTAAGCAAGCACGAACTTAGTGCATTTTTCCGTAAAGCAGATCACAAACATTACCGCATTTGTAAAGATCAAGTTCTACGTAACTTTTTACAAGGCGTTCAATTTGATTTACGTGGTGAAGTAACTGAAGAAGAAAACGAAAGCGAAAGCGAGTAAGTATTTCTTTTTTCACCATAATAAAAAACCACGATTATCATCTAATGAGTCGTGGTTTTTTTATATTTGTTGTGTATACCAATCGTAGTAAATAACTGCTCATCCTAGCGGGTTAAAATGCTTGATAACAGCGTTGAAATTTTTGATTGGTATTAATATCGTAAATAGCGCTGTTATTAAGTTAGAAACTCCATTGCATGCTCATAACGAGAATGCCTGGAAGAATAAATCCCGCCTCTACACCAAAGTAATCAGTTAGATTATATTGTGCTGCGTGGTAGATATAAGGTGCAAAACCGACGCCAAATTTCTCTTTTGAGGTTTTATAAATTCCGCCATCACCACAGTTTTCAAACGCATCAACAAAGAACTCACCCGCATAAGAGTAAACCCCTTTTATGACTACGTTATCACTTATTTGATACCAATCTTTTCGCACACCAATTAGCATACAACGATTAGCTTGGCTATTTAAAAAAGTACCTAACATAAAGCTGTAATCTGAATCTTCAGAAAATTTACGCTCTATGGAAAAGTACTCATTACCAAAGTATTGATGAGAGTCAGGATCGTAAGGTACCAAGTGATAGAGGAATGAACCTGTATTCATGGAATAAAGAGAAAGGGATTCGGCATTACTTTTAAAAGGTGATAGAAAAAGAAAAAGTAAAGCGGTAAAAAAATAAGGCTTCATAGCTCAAAAGATGTGAAAAAAATGTAGATGCATTATAAATGCTTTATGTCTGAATATAAAGAGAGGGCATGGGTAGCTCTCTCTTTTATATTGATATTAATGCTAAATATAGAGCTAGCCGTTTACTTTTTCAGTAAATACTTCCTCTTCTGTAACCTCTACCTTACCTATCTCACCTTCAGAGGTCGCAACGATAGTATTTACCGCGGTATCACCAACTACATTTGAAGAGGTGCAGAACATATCATTGATACGGTCAACAGCAGCTACGATAGCAAGCCCTTCAGGTGGAAGACCGAGTTGGTGCAAGATTACACCGACCATAACAACACCGCCACCAGGGACGCCACCCGCACCAATTGAGAGTAATAAAATAGTGAATCCTAAGGTAAAAAGATCCGCGGTATTGATGGGTTGACCAAAAGCATTTGCAACAAAGATAGCAGCAAGTGCAATGTAAATGGATACGCCTGACATATTCATCGTTGCCCCTAATGGAACCCCAAAACCTGCGACAGATTTAGAAACATTGAGCTTCTCAGTTAAGGTACGCATTGTTACGGGGATCGTAGCATTTGAACTTGCAGTCGAAAGCGAAAATAAAATCTGTTCACGTACTGCTCGTAAAAATGTTTTTTGGGAAATGCCTGTTGTTAGGCCAACCATGATTGGATAGAAAACAAAAATCCAGAAAACAAGCATTGAAACAACAAGAGCCACGTAACCTGCAACCGACATTAAGGTATTTGCATCTAACGTCGCACCTAATTGAATCATGAGAGCAAAAACACCATAAGGAGCAAGGCTCATCACTAGGCTAATTAGCTTCATCATGATTTCATTAGCAACTTTAAATGTTTTAATCGCGGGTCCACCACGGTGATCTAATGCTTGAATTGCAAGACCCGTTAAAATTGCCATAAAGATGATTTGTAGCATATTGCCACTAGCAAAAGCTTCTACTGGGTTACTAGGAACGATATTCGTAATTAATGAGAATATATCAGGAGTTTCAGTCGCTTTAAGCTCTATTGAGCCAGCCACTACGGTTCCTGCTAAATTCGCGCCAGCACCAGGTGCGAAAATCATTCCCACAGTTAATGCAGCAGCAATCGCAATGATGGTGTTAATAAGGTATAGAGCAAAAGTTTTTCCACCAAGGCGACCAAATGAAGCAATGTCTTTTAGTTCAACGATACCGCAAACGATAGAAACGTAAACTAGAGGAACAACGAGTAGCTTAATAAGTGAAACAAACATTCCACCAACGCCTTCAGCCGCACCTAAAAGAAACGAGTCAAAAAATGCGACACCATTAAACATATATTGAATGGCTGTACCGATTAATAGGCCAGCGAATAAACCTATAAAAATTCTACTTGAAAGTGACTTTTTCATAATGTACCTGTTCTTTAGAATATTATCCTCACTAATAGGTGAGAGCTATAATGTTTCTCTATTGATTGAGAAATCAGCAGAATGTTTACATATTGTTAATATAATTAAAAGGGTTAATAACGGGGGGTAGGTTTACGTATTTATAGATATATCACTTGTTGTCATTGGTGGCATTAACATTTTTAAACCATATAAACCAATCACTTAACAGGGTATCGTTTGCGGTCTATCATGTTGTTACATTGTATTAATGAGTCGTACTGGACTTCTCGAAATATGAACTTGATCACTACTTTGAATTAATGTCACATATACTTAATGACAATTATCTTGATAAAAATATATTAACGTATACCATCCCTGCGAATTCTTCTTACTTTTCGAGTTAGTCCATGTATTTAAAAAAGACCCTATTAGCCGTGGCAATTGCGGCAAATGCTTTTGTTACTTTTTCAACCCTTGCTGCTCAACAAGTTGATTTGTTGATTACAGATGCAACGTTATTAACCATGAATGAATCTAAACAAACATTCGAAAATGGCGTTGTTGCAATTAAAGGTAATAAAATTGTTGCAGTGGGTGACCAAAGCATCGCAAAAAACTACACGGCAAAAATAGTGTTGGATGTGGACGGAGACATTGTTTTACCCGGTTTAATCAACACGCATACCCATGCTTCAATGACGGTGTTTCGTTCATTAGGTGATGATGTTCCTGATCGTTTGCATCGTTATATTTTTCCTCTAGAGAAAAAACTAGTGTCACGCGATATGGTTCGCATTGGTGCTAACTTAGGTAATGTAGAGATGGTTAAGGGTGGGGTAACCACTTATGCGGATATGTATTATTTTGAAGATGAAGTTGCAAAGACCGTCGACAAAATTGGCATGCGCGCTATTTTAGGTGAAAGCGTTATTAAATTCCCAGTTGCCGATGCAGCAAATGCAGACGAGGGAATTCAGTACGCACTAAACTTTATCGAAGAATATAAAGATCATCCTCGTATCACACCAGCATTTGCTCCTCATGCTCCATATACAAATACAACGGAGACGCTACAAAAAATTGCAAAACTATCATTAGAGCTAGACGTTCCAGTAATGATCCACCTAGCTGAATCTCATCGTGAAGAAGAAGTGATCGCTGAGCGTGCAAACGGCATGTCTCCTGTTGAATACATGCATAGCATTGGTGCGCTAAATAAAAACCTTATTGGTGCACACATGATCCTTGTTGATGATAAAGACATTGAATTAGTAAAAGAATCAGACATGGGTGTTGCTCATAACATGAGCGCAAACATTAAATCAGCGAAAGGCGTTTCTCCAGCGCTTAAAATGTATGATGAAAATGTGCGTATTGGTTTAGGTACCGATGGTCCAATGTCAGGCAATACATTAAGTATCATTGATGAGTTTAACCAAGTTGCTAAAGTACATAAGCTAGTAAATAAAGACCGTGCGGCTATGCCTCCAATCAAGGTGATTGATATGGCAACAATGGGCGCAGCAAAAGCACTTCATATGGAAGATAAAATTGGTTCTATTGAAGTGGGTAAATTAGCGGATATCATTGTTGTTGATACTAAGGCACCCAATATGTTGCCGGTATATAACCCATATTCAGCATTGGTTTATTCTGCAAATTCAGGCAATGTTCGTCATACGATTGTTGATGGCAATATCTTAATGAAAGATCGTGAGATGCTGACGGTTGATGAAGAACAAATCAGACAAGAAGTCATTGAGTTTACAAAAATAGTACGTAAGACTGTTGTTGAAAGCGGTGAAGTTGTTCAATAATTATCTGATTTAAAGTGATTAATAATGTTAAGAGTCGATTTTTCGGCTCTTTTTTTTCGCCTCTAATTAATTGGCTGTAACTTGATATTCATTTATTGAAGACTAGTATCAAAGTAATAGCATGTTTTTATTAGGGGATTTCATGAACAGATTGAATGTTTTACTTACTACTTGTTTAGTGTGTGCGTCTTTTGGCGTGTATGCATCTAAGAGTGTAAAGAATCACATTGATGAATATGAATCTCAATTGTTTTATCCTGAAATAATTTCTGATTTTTATCCTAAATCCCAACTTAAATGGCAATTAGTTAAAGACAGAAAAGAATTAAAAAACCAATTAGGCTTACTTGTGTTAGCTGATGTGAATGATGATCTCCAAGAGAGATATGATCTTTTGCAAAACACACAAGGATTAGAATTTGATATTTTAGCGACAGATACGTTGTTATACCTTTCGGTATATAAAGAGTTGGTATCTAAACATGGAACTAAATGGTTATTTGGAGGGCGGTTAAATGGAAGTATTGGCCAACCATCAACTCTTGCTGTCGAGACGATGACTCAACACTTTGAAAAAAATAATTTATCTCAATTAGTCGTACAACTACAGCCACAGTCTGAACAGTATGAAGAATTATATGAGCAGTTATACTATTATTATGACCCAGATAATCAAGAATCACCTAAACTTTACACCTCTCGATTATTAAAACCAAATCTATTAATACCTTATAAATCACTGATTTATAGATTGATCGTGTCGGGTGATTTAAGTGAAGAACAGGCTGAATATTTCTTAAAAAAAGACAGTGATGTTTATAATGAAGAACTCGTTGTTGTGGTGAAAGCTTTTCAAAAAAGACATGGTTTAGTTGTCGATGGCATTATAGGAAAAAAAACACTTTATTGGCTAAACATGAGTTCGAATGAAAGAGTTCGGATTATGGCACTTAATATTCAACGATTACGTTTATGGGAAGAGAAGAGTAATCGATTTGTATTGGTAAACATACCGTCTTATGAAATGGGGTACTTTCAAGAAGGTGAATTAATTTTTAAAAGTAAAGTGATTGTAGGTAAACCAGCCAGAAGAACGCCTTTATTTACCACTAGATTAGATTCGATTGTCTTTAATCCAAAATGGAAAGTACCGACTAAGATCATGAGGGAAGATATATTACCTAAAGCATTTGATGATAAAGAGTATCTTACAGAGCATAATTTTGAAGTACTCCCGTCATGGTTAAGTAATAACGTAATACCTTTTGAAAATATTGAATGGGAAGGAATGACCGCAGATAACTTTCCATATAAATTAAGACAAAAGGCGGGAGGTTCGAATGCATTAGGTCGTTATAAATTTAATACGCCGAATAGAAATGCTATTTATTTACATGACACGCCAACAAGGTCATTGTTTAAAAAACAGCATAGAGCATATAGCTCAGGCTGTATTAGAGTAGAAAAAGCGTCAGAATTTGCTCAGCTATTAATGAAAGAATCTAATTTTACTGCGAAAGATTACACGAAATATCATCGATTACCAAAAACAAATACGGTAGGGCTATCACAAAAAATAGCGGTATATACTATTTATCAGACTTCGTGGATTGATGATAAAAATACCATTCAGTTTAGAAATGACATCTATAAATACGATGAATGGAGTAAGAGTAAAAATTGACCTATTTTTGACATAGGTTAAAACGTGACACAAACTCTTTGTTGTTCAATAAGTAAGCGCTTTTCTGGGGGTATAACCTTAATTATTCGCTTGTACAATATTTGACCATGCCACTTCAAGTGTGTATCTTTGCGCTCAGTTATTGATTCTTCTATCTGTAAGTGAGTTATTTATACATGTCTGAGTTTGATTCTATGCGTCGTAAAATACTGCTTGGTGGCGTTGCTACTGCAGGTTTAAGTTTATTTCCATCAATTTCTTTTGCATCACAATTTGCGGAATCACCAAGAGAATTAGCATTCCAAAATTTACATACTGGTGAGAAACTACAAAGCGAGTATTTTAATGGACGACGATATTCAAACTCAGAATTACTTAAATTAAATCATTTATGCCGAGATTTTCGTCGAAATGAAAGTATTGAAATGGACACTGGGTTGTTTGACCAATTATCAGCGATTCAAAAAGTGATTGGATGTGACACTCAGGTACAAATAATATCTGGCTATCGTTCACCGGCAACCAATGAAATGCTGCGTGGAAAATCACATGGCGGAGTCGCTAAGAAAAGCATGCACATGTTAGGAAAAGCAATGGACTTTCGTCTAGAAGGTGTGCCGTTGGATGAAGTAAGAAAAGCGGCGTTATCATTAAAAGCGGGCGGAGTAGGGTATTATCCTGGCAGTAACTTTGTTCATATCGACACGGGACGAGTTCGTTTCTGGTAATTCCTCGGTATTTAAAAATAACAAACATAAAAAATGGCGACCATAATGGTCGCCATTTTTGTATTCATTACTTTCTACTTAACGAATTTTTACAGAGCTGGTGCCCTATAAGAAAAAGCCAATTAGAAGTTAGCTGAACGTGGAGTACGTGGGAACGGGATAACGTCACGAACGTTGCCCATACCAGTAACGTAAGACACTAGACGCTCAAAGCCAAGACCGAAGCCAGCGTGAGGCACAGTACCGTAACGACGTAAATCGCGGTACCAAGTCATGTGCTCAGGGTCGATACCCATTTCAATCATACGTGCATCAAGAACGTCTAAACGCTCTTCACGTTGAGAACCACCAATGATCTCACCAATGCCTGGTGCAAGAACATCCATCGCAGCAACCGTCTTACCATCGTCATTTTGACGCATGTAGAATGCTTTAATGTCTTTAGGGTAGTTTTTAACGATAACAGGTGCTTTGAAATGTTCTTCAGCAAGGAAACGCTCATGCTCAGAAGACATATCGATGCCCCACTCAACGTCGAATTCAAATTTCTTACCAGAGTCGATAAGGATTTGGATTGCGTCAGTGTAATCAACTTGTGCAAAATCAGAACTTACAAATTGCTCTAGACGAGTGATTGCTTCTTTATCAATGCGAGAAGCAAAGAATTCTAAGTCATCACGACGCTCAGCAAGAACCGCTTCGAATACATACTTAAGCATGTCTTCAGCAAGCTTAGCTACATCATCAAGAGTAGCGAAAGCAACTTCAGGTTCAACCATCCAGAATTCAGCTAGGTGGCGACTTGTGTGTGAGTTTTCAGCACGGAAAGTCGGACCAAATGTGTACACTTTGCTTAATGCACAAGCGTAAGTTTCCGCATTTAATTGACCAGAAACAGTAAGGAATGTCTCTTTACCAAAGAAATCTTTGTCGTAATCAACATTGCCTTTGTCATCAAGAGGAACGTTCGCGTGATCTAATGTAGAAACGCGGAACATCTCACCAGCACCTTCAGCATCAGATGATGTGATTAGTGGTGCAGACATCCATAAGTAACCTTGCTCGTGGTAGAAGCGGTGAATCGCTTGAGACAAACAGTTACGAACACGTGCAACCGCGCCAATCACGTTAGTACGTGGGCGAAGGTGAGCAACTTCTCGTAAATACTCAATTGAGTGACGAGTTTTCGCCATTGGGTATGTATCTGGGTCTTCAACTAAACCAACTACTTTTACTGCTGTTGCAGCAAGCTCAAAATCTTGGCCTTTAGCAGGAGATGCAACGATAGTACCTGTAACTTCAACAGAACAACCTGTTGTTAGTTTTAGGACTTCTTCATTGTAATTATTTAAGTCATTAGGAACTACGGCCTGAATCGGATCGAAACAAGAACCGTCATAAATAGCTAGGAATGAGATCCCAGCTTTAGAGTCGCGACGTGAACGGATCCAACCGCGAACAGTGACTTCACTGTCAACCGCTAGTTTGCCGCTTAATACGTCTGTTACAGGCGCGTAAGTCATGTTAATTACATTCTCCATTGTTGTGCTACGTGCACGAATATTTTTTATTTCAGAAAGACATATTACCTTTCTTATTAATAGCTTCAAGTGTTGTTATGCGATAAAGATAAAAATTCCGGATTAGAATCAATTTTCGGCATGAATTAGCCGAAAAAACCACCAATATTACACGCTTATAGGGAACTTACTGGTTGTGAGTCTTGTTGTTTAGTAGGGAAGTAGAGTACTATCCCTGCTTCATAATATAGGTAATAGAGATTTTAACTAATGACAACTGAACTATATAAAGACTTCATGTTTGAAGCAGCACACCATTTACCACATGTACCAGAAGGTCATAAATGTGGTCGTCTTCATGGTCACTCTTTTTTAGTTCGTTTGTATGTTGAAGGTGAAGTAGACCAACATACGGGTTGGGTAATTGATTTCTCTGAAATTAAAGCCGCATTTAAACCAACGTATGATCGCCTTGATCACTATTACTTAAACGACATTGAAGGGTTAGAAAACCCAACAAGTGAAGTATTAGCTAAGTGGATTTGGAACGAAGTGAAACCAACACTTCCATTGCTAAGCAAAATTGAAATTAAAGAAACCTGTACGGCGGGTTGTACTTACCGCGGTCAGTAATCGAATGTGGTTTTAAGCCAGTAATTAGAAGGCGTCTATTATCTGACGCCTTTTTTACGCCTGCCGTATACGTGCAGTAATAGAAACCAAAGCATGATCGGTACTGAATTGGTCAATCTCGAATCTTGGATTCACAATGTGCTGGTCTGTTACTGTGTAATCAACAACTTCTAAAATACTGCCCGAAAATGAGCTATCAAATTCGTTAGATAACAAGATGTAATCCAATACCGAGCCTTTTGCTCCGTAATAATGGGTACTTACTCGCTCTTCCAATAAATCTGCGCCCTTTAACCCACAGTAAATATCCCAACTGTCTTTAAGCTGAAATCGAGTTAAATAATCAGTACTAAATTTATCAAACCGTAACTCATGAGACAGTAGTCCTTTAAATTCATCATGAAACAAAGGCTTATTAAAATCACCCATCATAATCACGGGTTGGTTTGATTCTTTACGTTGTTGAATTATATGATTATGTAAGATATTCGCTTCTAGTCCACGCTGAACAGTCGAAAGCCAAGAGCCTAACTGTTCATCATGAAGTTGATGAAGAGGAGAGCTGTTTACTTTATCCGTTTCGTTATTCTCTTCTGGCTCTTTAGGACGCTGAGACTTGAAATGCACCACATAACAGTCAGTAATACCAAGATGAGGCAGTTCAATAGAGGCATGGACAGGCACACGATTAAATTCAAATTCAATCCCAAAACGAGATAATTGAGCTTGCTCGGCAACAACAGGTTGAGTGTTCAAAATAGGATAACGTGAAGCAAAGGCAACAACAGGGGAGTTGAAAACATAGCCATCTTCAGATTTTGGCTCATCGACAGTAGCAAAATATGAATAGCCAAGTTCGTTAACTAAAGCCTCTAAAGCGCTTGGACTAAAGACTTCTTGAAACCCAATCACATCAGAGTTTAATGCCGTGATCTTATCCTTAAACCAGCCCTGTTTTTTCAGCCATTCATCTTGAGTTAGTATATTTTCAAAATCGTAATACGCATTAGGCGGCTCAACAAAGTTGAACATATTGATGGTGGTAAACGTTAGGCTTTCAGGAGATGGCAAATTAGATACTCATGTTGTGGTTATCGATGGAATCGACGTTTATTAAATAAAGTATAACAGCATGAAGTAAGGTCAACACCTGCTAATAGTTTTAAGTTTAAACGCTTATAAAAGTACATAGTTTCTCTCCCAGATGGTATAAAAGGGGTATCGTCTTCTCTATCCATCAAACAAGTTGATATATATGCGTATTTTACATACTTCTGATTGGCACCTAGGTCAAAACTTCTTTACTAAAAGTCGCCGTAATGAGCATCAAAAATTCATTAGCTGGCTACTTGAACAAGTTCAAGAAAATGCCATTAATGCGGTGATCATTGCAGGAGATGTGTTTGATACGGGCGCGCCACCAAGTTACGCGCGTGAAATGTATAACCAATTTGTGGTGGAGATGAACAAAGTAAACTGCGAATTGATCGTGCTTGGTGGTAATCATGATTCTGTGTCGACACTCAATGAATCAAAACAACTGTTAGCACATTTAAACGCACGAGTAATTGCGAATACTAATGATGATTTATCTACTCAATTACTAACGCTACCAAACAGTGACGGTTCTGTCGGTGCTATTTTATGTGCGGTTCCGTTTATACGGCCACGTGACGTTGTCACTAGTGTGGCGGGCTCAACGGGGGTAGAGAAGCAACAAGCACTCGGCGAAGCGATCAAGCAACATTATCATCAACTGTATCAAAAAGCGCTAGAACTAAGATCTGAGTTAGATCTTGATGTTCCGATTATTGCTACGGGTCATTTAACGGCATTAGGCGTTAAACAATCAGATTCAGTTCGTGATATCTACATTGGCACATTGGATGGGTTTGCTGCCGATGGTTTCCCGCCTGCAGATTACATCGCGTTGGGTCATATTCACCGACCTCAACTTGTGGCTAAATCTGATCATATTCGTTATTCAGGCTCACCAATCCCATTAAGTTTTGATGAGTTAAAATCTCAAAAACAAGTGGTGATGGTGGAGTTTGATAAAGCAAGCGTAACTCAAATCTCTCAAATTAATGTGCCTATGTTTCAACAAATGAAAGCATTAAAAGGCGATTTAGAAACGATTGAACAAGAGTTAGCACAATTCAAAGAGTGCGAGGAAACGACTTGGCTCTGTATTGAAGTGGAAGTACAAGATTACTTATCCGATCTACAACAACGCATTCAAGCACTAACTCAAGATCTTAACGTTGAAGTGTTGCAACTGCGCCGTGCGAGAAACCGCAGTGAACAAACCCTAGCACAAGAAAAAACAGAAACGTTAGCGGAATTAACGCCGTTTGATGTGTTTACCAAGCGGATAGAGCAAGAGACGTTTGAAACAGAAAAAGAGCAGCAACGCGCAGAAAGAATGACAACCAAATTTAAACAGATTTTGTCAGAAGTAGAACATAAAGATACCGATTTACAAGAAGGTGATGCATGAGAATTTTAAGCCTAAGTTTTTCAAATTTAAACTCATTAAAAGGTGAGTGGAAAATTGATTTCTCAGCGTCGCCTTTTGCTGAAAACGGATTGTTTGCGATTACAGGCCCAACAGGTGCAGGTAAAACGACGATTTTAGATGCGATCTGTTTGGCGCTTTATCATAAGACCCCTCGACTGGGTGGTATCTCAACATCAAGCAATGAGATCATGACGCGTGGTACAGCGGAGTGTTCGGCGGAAGTCGAGTTTGAAGTGAAAGGCAAAGCGTATCGTGCATTTTGGAGTCAACGTCGTTCTCGCGGTAAAGTGGATGGTAATTTGCAATCTGCGACGGTTGAACTTGCTGAGGTCGATTCTGAAAAAGTATTAGCAACTCAAGTGAAAAAGAAAGATGAGCTAATCAACTCAATTACAGGGTTAGATTTCTCTCGATTTACAAAATCCATGATGCTTTCTCAAGGTCAATTTGCAGCGTTTTTAAATGCGGATGCGAATGATCGCGCCGGTTTATTAGAAGAGCTGACAGGCACTGAGATCTACGGTCAGATCTCTGAAAAAGTGCATGAGCATTACACCGCATCAAAGCAGAAATTAGCAGAGCTTAAAGCGAAAGCAGAAGGGGTTGAGCTGCTTTCTGAAGAAGATAAGCAAGCCTTAATCGACGAGCAAGCTGAACTGCAAACGAACCAAAAACAGCAACAAGCTCAACTTTCAAATTGGCAAGCACATGTAGAGTGGTGGATTGCAGATGCGAAAAATCAACAGCAGTGGCAGCAAGCGGTTGATAATAATCAATTAGCATTAGATAAAGAAAAACAAGCCAGCGAACAATTACATCGCTTAGCGCAAAGTGAACCTGCTGAAAAACTGCGTGCACCGTATCAATTATGGCAAGAAGCACAAACTCGCTTTGAAGAGTTGGCTAAAGAACTAACACTGACTGAGCAATTACATCAGAAAACGTCTACTGAGAAAGAAGCAATTGAGCTAACTGTTACGCAATTAAAACAACAATTTGATAGCGTTAAGGTTGAGAGTAAATCGTTAGAAGTATTGATTAATGATTCAGTGCAACCGCTAGATACTGCGATTGCACAGTTAACTCAACAATCGCAAGAAAAGCAGCAACAGCTCACGCAAGTGAATACTCGTCTTCAAGATGGCAGTAATAAACAACAACGATTAGAGGCGTCATTAACAGAGTTAACCTCTAAATTAGCAGTACTAAATAGCTACGTAGACACACATCAATCAGATTTAAATTTAGAGCGTTATTTAGGTCAATGGAAGACTCAAGTTAGTTATATTTTACAGCAAGATAAAGAAACTGCATCTTTAGTTAATAAAGTTGAGCAAGCTAATAAAATAGTCGCAACCTTACTTGAGAGCGTAAATCAAAAAGAAGCGGAATTAACACAAGTTCAAAGCACATTAAATAATGAAACAGAAGCAACGAAAAACGCTGAACTCGTATTTAAACAGCAACAAGAAAAAGGCACTGAAACGGAGTTAACAGAGCAAATCAATGCACTTAATACTCGTCATCATTACCGTGTAGAGTTGAATCATACTAATAACGAGTTTTTACGTGCTGAAAAAGAGCAACAGACGTTAAGCGAAGACCAAAAAACGCAGAGTGAAGCGATTCTAAAATTAGAAGCTCAGCGTGCTGATCTTGTTATTGCCTGTAAGCAGCAAGATCAACAAATCTTAGATTTAACGACGCTAATTGAGCAAGAAGGTGATTTGGTTAAGTATCGTGCTCTATTAGAAAAAGATCATGATTGTCCGTTGTGTGGTTCAACGCATCATCCGTTATTAGAAAAAGCGCAAACATTAGATATCAATGTAACGATACAGCGTAAAAAAGAGGCAGAACAAAAGCGAGTTGAGATTGTAGAGCAAGGTCAATTGGTGCGTGAGAAGCTAGATTCATTAAAAGTAAAACAAGAGCACACCCAAACGCAATTAACTCAATGGCAGCAAACGGCAAAAATGACCAAGCAACAATGGTCATCATTAATGGAAGTAACGCAACTCACTTTAGCGTTGGGGGATACCAATGGTATTGCTCAATTTATTACTGAATGTGAAGCGTCGTTACTTACTTTAAATGGGCAGATAAAACAATTACGCCAAGCAGATGAAAAGCGCCGAGCTCAACAAACTCAATTACAACAAGTTCAACATCGTCTTGATACGTTAAATAAAGATCTTAATTATGACCGTCAATCACACCAAGCTGCAACTCAGCAACTGCAAGATGACAATCAAAAATTAGTACAGTTACAACAACATCAAACAGAATTGAATCAACAGTTAACCACAGAGATTGAGCAAACAGGGTTTACTGCCCCAGAGTTTACTCAAATTCAATCTTGGTTTGTGCAAAAAGAACAAGATTTACAGCAAATTCAGCAGCAAGTTGAAAATCGTCAAGCTTTGCTTCAGCAGCAGCAACAAGTACAAAGTGACCAGGTTCATCTAGCAGAACAGTTAGAAGAGCTAAACTCCCAACAGCAAGTGTCTCAAACTGAAGTGCAAAGATTGGCGAGTGAGTTGGAACAACACCAGCAAAAACGAGTTGAGTTATTTGGTACACAAGAGATCAGAACAGCGCGTACTCTCATGGCTGAAAAACTGACGGTATCAGAGAAAAATTATCAAGCGGAAGAACAAAAATCACAAACATTGATACAAGATCTTGCGACTTTAAAGGGCAAGCTAAATAGCCTTAAAGAGAGTCATGTAAGCAGTGAAAAGCTATCGATAGATCGTTCTGATTTATGGAAAGAAGCTTTAGTGCAAAGCCCGTTTGAAACGCTTGGGTTATTCCAATCGGCATTGATTTCAGAAGAAGATCGTCAACAGCTACTCAGCTTAAAAACTGAAATACAACAAGCGATTGAGCGAACTGGCGCTTTGCTAGAGAGTGCACAGCAAATCAAAGAACAACACCACCAAGAACCAAAAGCGGCAGAATGGCAATTAATGCCAAAAGAAACGGTTGAGGCTGAATTAGCTCAAGTGAAATCTCAATCCGAAACATTAGTGAAGCGCGAAGGTGAAATAGCCCAAGCATTACGTTCAGATGGTGAGCGTAAAACCAATCAAAAAGCCTTATTTGAAGCGATTGAAGCGTATCAATCTGAGTATGATGATATTCAATATCTGCATTCATTAATTGGCTCGCAAAAGGGCGATAAATTCCGTAGATTTGCTCAAGGATTAACGCTAGAGAATCTTGTCTATTTAGCCAATAAGCAGCTTACTCGCTTACATGGTCGCTATGAACTTAAACGTAAAGCCAGCGATGGTTTAGAACTTCAAGTTGTCGATACATGGCAGGGTGATGTGGTTCGTGATACTAAAACCTTATCAGGCGGTGAGAGCTTCCTTGTTAGTTTAGCTCTCGCTTTGGCGCTTTCTGATTTAGTGAGTCACAAAACAAGCATTGATTCACTGTTCTTAGATGAAGGTTTTGGTACGCTAGACAGTGAAACGTTAGACATGGCGCTTGATGCGTTAGATAACTTAAACGCCTCAGGAAAAATGATTGGTGTGATAAGCCACATCGAAGCGATGAAAGAACGTATTCCAGTCCAAATAAAAGTCACCAAACGCAGTGGTTTAGGCGTGAGTGAACTAGAAAAACAATATAAAAAAGTCGGTTAATTTTATTGCTCGTTACATTATTAGAAAAATGATAATACAGATTAAAAGGAAGTAAGAATGGGAAAGAATAAGCGCGAAGTGACACTACGTTTTCTTGCAGAACCAGGAGATGTGAACTTTGGTGGTAAAGTTCACGGTGGTGCGGTAATGAAATGGGTCGATTTAGCGGCCTATGCGTGCTCTGCTGGATGGAGTGGTAAATATTGTATTACCGCTTATGCTGGTGGTATTCGATTTGTTCAGCCTATTCATGTCGGTAATCTTGTTGAGGTGACGGGTAAGGTTATTTATACCGGGAAATCATCAATGCACATTGCTATTGATGTGCAAGCCAGTGATCCAAAAGAGTTAGAAAATAGATTAACGACTCACTGTATTGTCATTATGGTTGCCGTTGATGAACATGGTAAACCAACAGAAGTACCTGAGTGGATCCCTCAAACCAAAGAAGATATTCATTTACGCGAATCAGCCATCCGATTGATGAATATGCGTAAAGAGATTGGCGAAGAGATGGAAGCACATGTTAAGTATTTGAAATGATAAATAATAGAAATAGAGAAAAACTTATCGTCTAAAGGGTTGCATTGAAAGCTTCATTATATAGAATGGATCGAGCTATCGTATTGGTAGTTCGGTCAGTAAAGGACTTACTGGCGTTTTATTAAATGGAATGTGACTAATTAGGATGTACACATGATTTTTCAATTAACATCAGGCCCATTATTGGAGCCTACAGAAGGTTCACCACACGCTATCTGCTCTGCATCGACAGCAATAACTTCTTCACGCTTCCTTTCTGCTCAGTTTCTTGCGTTTCGCTTCCTCTCGTATTTTCGATTCCTCCGTTTTTATTCGTAATTAATCAGCTCTAACTTCAACCGTTTACCCTCATTTGTGGTGTATTTTTGCGCGTGTTGAATTTGAAAAGCTAAAACTAAAAATAAACTAGAACTAAAGTTCAAACTCGAATAAAAACGAAGGAACAATTATGAATTTAAAATTAATCGGCAGCTCTCTTATTATTTCAGGTACCGCACTGGGTGCTGGTATGCTTGCAATCCCTATGGTTTTGGCTCAATTTGGCCTGCTGTGGGGAACTGCGCTAATGTTGCTTATCTTTATTGGTACAACATATGCTGCCTTATTACTATTAGAAGCAAGTATTAATGTGGGTGGTGGTTTAGGAATGAATACCATCGCTCGTAAAAGTTTAGGTAAAGGAGGACAGCTAATTACTAACGGTTTGCTGTATGCTTTACTGATCTGTCTCTTAATGGCTTATATCCTTGGGGCAGGGGATCTATTGAATAAATTATTACGTAATATTGGTTTTGATTTATCTCTAGTACAAAGCCAAGTTGCGTTTACTTTAATTGCGGGTGTAATTGTTGCTTCTGGTACCGCGGTGATTGATAAGTTAAACCGCGTTTTATTTGCCATCATGTTGTTGATGCTTTTACTTACGCTTGTCTTCTTGGTTCCAGGAATTTCATTAGATAACTTAACTCAAGTATCAAACTCAAACCCATCAGAACTGATACAAACCAGTGCGATTATTTTTACTAGCTTTGGTTTTATGGTTGTTATTCCTTCATTAGTTTCTTATAACCATGAAGCAACACCTAAGCAGTTGAGAAACATGGTTATTGTTGGTTCTTCTATTCCTTTAGTTTGTTATCTAGTGTGGCTATATGCGGTGGTTGGTAACTTAACCCCTGAGCAAATTACGCACTTCTCTAATGTGTCAGAACTGATTTCAGTATTTAGTGCTGATCATGCATTTATTAATGCAGTACTTTCTAGTTTTACTGGTCTTGCATTATTAACGTCTTTCTTAGGTGTGGCGATGGCTTTGTTTACTCAAAATGAAGACACGTTTAAACAAAATAAAGTAGTGACTTACGTTATTAGCTTTATCCTACCTTTATTGGGTGCCGTTTTCGCAGCAGATCAGTTTTTATCTGTATTAAGCTATGCAGGTATTATCTTAGTGTTCCTAGCCGTTTTTGTTCCTCTAGCTATGGTTGTTAAGCTAAGACAAATAGAAAATCAAGACAGAAGTTATGTCGCAGAAGGGGGGGCAGCAATGCTTATTTTCTCTTTTGTTTTTGGTACTTTTTTATTGGTTTCTCAAATTATTTAGTAACCTATTCTAAAGCGAATACACTTGTGCCCTATGTTACAGGTAGGGTGCATACTTTTACTCTTTATGAGTAATTATTTTCATGAAATAAGAATACACGATGAATTTTAAATTATTTGGCAGTGCATTAATCCTTTCAGGTACTGCTCTTGGCGCTGGAATGCTAGCTATTCCAATGGTATTGGCGCAATTTGGATTATTTTATAGCACTTTGTTAATGTTGGTTATTTGTGCAGGAACAACGTATTCAGCACTATTACTTACAGAGGCGTGTTCAAAAACTGAGTTAGCATTTGGTATTAATACCGTTGCAAATAGAACACTGGGTAAAGGTGGGCAGATTATTACGAATGCCTTATTTTATTTGCTGCTTATTTGTATGTTGATTGCCTATATTTTAGGTGCGGCTGACTTAATTAAGCGTATATTCTCAATGTTTGCTATTGAGATGAGTATAGAAACGGCACAAATTGGTTTCACATTAATAGCGAGTGTATTTGTTGTCTGCGGAACTCAAATTATTGATAAACTAAATCGTGTTTTGTTTTTGTTTATGGTTTCAATGCTTGCGATTACCTTAGTGATCTTAGTTCCTGGTATCTCATCAGATAATTTAATGCAGGTAACGAATACAGATACAGGAATGTTATTTAATACAAGTACTATCTTGTTTACTAGTTTTGCTTCAATGCCAGTCATCCCATCACTTGTTGCTTACAATAAAGAAGCGACAAGTAAACAGCTAAGAAATATGATTATCTTAGGTTCTATTATTCCTCTGATCTGTTATTTAGTTTGGCTATATGCAGTTGTTGGGAACCTAAATGCTGATGAATTGACTCACTTTTCTAATATTTCAGATCTAATTCAAACCTTTAGTGCGAAAAATGAATACATTGAAATAATTCTTTCAGTTTTTACTTCATTAGCGTTGCTGACATCATTTCTTGGTGTGGCAATGGCACTTTACAATCAAAATAAAGACATGATCTCACATAATAAAGTAGTGGCTTATGTAAGTACGTTTATTCTACCGTTATTAGGTGCAGGTCTTGCTGCTGATCAGTTTCTATCCGTGCTTGGTTATGCCGGCGTAATCCTTGTTTTCTTAGCTATTTTCATCCCATTAGCAATGGTGGTAGCGTTAAGAAAGAAAGCCAACAATACGGCTGAATTATCTATTCATATTTATGAAGCGGAAGGTGGAAAAGTAGCCTTAGGAATGACATTACTATTTGGTCTTTTGCTATTAATGAGTCAAATTTAATAGAATTTATGATCTAATCCTCTACACTTAACGTAAAAGGTAATGTGTTATTTGTAGAGGGTCAGCAAAATGAAAATTTTAATAATCAGTATCGCTGCTTTATTACTTGCAGCATGTTCAAGTACACCGCCACCAACATCAAACGTAGACAGTGATTGGAATGCCTTTGGTTATGAAAGGGCAATGAAAGGGTGGATTGTTCAATCTGAATCAAAATTGACTAAATTATCCGAAGGTAAGATGGTTAGTGATGCGAACTACCAAGCATACATTGCCGGTTATAATAAAGGGCAGGAAGAGTACTGTGATCAAAGTGCTTATATGCTAGGTGTTGTTGGGAAGCAGTATAACGGTATATGTGATAATACTGATCCGTTCTTCCGTCAAGATTACAACAGTGGAAGGTATTCAACGGCTGGTGGAATGTAATTTAGTTACTTTATAATATTGGATAAATATATAATAAGAGGGTAGTGACATGAGAACGATATTAATTGCTGTAGTTTCACTTTTTCTAGCAGCTTGTTCAAGTACTGCACCACTAACGTCAACACAAGACAGTGACTGGGGTACTTATGGTTTAGAAAGAGGTGAAAAAGGGTGGAACTTTGAATCGAAAGAACAAATAACCGGTCTTTTAGATGGTAAAGAATTGATAGCATCTAATTATGATGCGTATCAAGCTGGATATAAAACAGGGTTACAAGAGTATTGCAGTCAAGACGCGTTTGAATTGGGAACCAAAGGAGGCGTTTATACTGGCGTTTGTGATGGTATAAATAAAGAGTTTAAATATGAGTATTTACGAGGGTCTAATTCGACTAAAAGAGGGATGTAATCTCTTCCTTGTTACTTGTAGATACATAAAAAATGACGGATTATAATCCGTCTTTTTTTGTATGCAATTTAGATAACTTTAACAATATTAAAACGACCCATTTTTTTCAAAATTGGTAAAAATTCTTTGTTTACTTCAAGCATTACTTTTTTTGCTTTGCTGTAAGCACTTAATTTATCATTTCCGTTACCATGGGAGAATAAACGGCTTTTGGGCTTATATTCGCCATCGACCAACTCTTTCCATCGGACAATATAATAATCAGTGGTACGAACTTCTCCAGAATGCAGAGTGCGTTTTTTTGTAATAATGTCAGGTTCAAGATTATGTGGCAGTCTTTCAAACAGACTTGGTGTATTTAAAACGGCATTCCAGCAGTTTCCCCATAATTCCTTACCTACTTTATTTCTTTGTTTAACGGCTTCTTTTAGGGCTTTTTCTCTGCCTTCTTTTAAACAACCAATAGAGCGGTTATACATACCATCATCTGGTGTATGTATATGAATTTTCACGCAATTGAATGAATGGGAAATAAAGCGGTAATCACTTTCCATACCTGTCCACTCAGCTCTTAATTGCTGTGCTCTTAGGGAAAGCGTATGTTTTTTCTTATTTATCATAGGAATATACTAATTATTTGCATAGGGTTATTATTACAGTAATTGATTCATTTGTTAATAGGGTAGATGATTAATTCATCAATTAATTGCATATAGCTAGTATAGGGTATGTAAAAGAAAGGAGGCAATAAAAAAGGGCGATATACGCCCTTAAAATGTAACTTAAGTATTTCTGATTAACAGATAACTTTAATCGCTAGACCACCTTGAGAAGTCTCACGGTATTTTGCGTTCATGTCCTTGCCTGTTTCAAGCATTGTTTCGATAACTTTGTCTAAAGAAACACGAGGATCAGACGAACGACGAAGTGCCATACGAGTTGAGTTGATTGCTTTTACAGAAGCAATACCATTACGTTCAATACAAGGAACTTGTACTTGTCCTGCAACAGGATCACACGTTAACCCAAGGTTATGCTCCATGCCAATTTCAGCAGCCATACAAACCTGCTCAGGGCTTCCACCCATTAATTCAGCAAGACCAGCAGCAGCCATTGAACAAGCAACGCCTACTTCACCCTGACAACCAACTTCTGCACCAGAGATAGACGCATTTTGCTTATATAAGCCGCCAATCGCACCAGATGCTGCGAAATAACGAATGTAATCTTTCTCTGTTACTGTTTGGATAAACTTGTCGTAATAAGCCAATACAGCAGGGATGATGCCACATGCGCCATTTGTTGGTGCTGTAACAACACGTCCACCAGCGGCGTTTTCTTCATTTACAGCGAATGCAAACATATTAACCCAATCGAGTACTTCCATTGGATCTGTCGATGTTTTTTCTGATGTAAGCAACTGTTGACGAAGCGCGGCTGCACGACGAGGAACACGTAGAGGTCCAGGAAGAAGCCCTTCAGTATTCATGCCTTTTTCCATGCAATCACGCATGGTTTTCCAAATTTTCGCGAAATAAGTACGAACTTCATCTTCTGCGAGAATTGCATGTTCGTTCTTCATTACTAGGGCACTAATAGATAATCCATGTTCTTTACATAGGCTAACTAGTTCGTCTGCGCTATTAAAGGCATAAGGAACCTTGATTGATGATTCTACTTCTTTACCAAAGTGTTCTTCATCAACAATAAAACCACCACCGATAGAGTAGTAAGTTTTAGAATAAACAACGTCACCATCAATCCACGCATGGATTTGCATACCATTTTCGTGAAGTGAAAGATTAGAAGTGTGGAAATTCATCCCACCGTCTTTTGGAAATTCGACTGTGTGGCAATGCATGCCAACGGGTAGTCGTTCTGTTTCTTCAACGCGAGCAATAAAGCCTGGAATTGAGTCAATATCTACGTGTTCTGGCGTGTTGCCTGCCAGACCCATAATAATAGCTATATCAGTATGGTGACCTTTCCCTGTCAGTGATAACGAACCGTAAACATCAACAGTGATTTTAGTGATATCACGCAGTTTGCCCATGCCACGTAAATCGTCGATAAACTCTTTACCTGCTTTCATTGGACCAACAGTGTGAGAGCTGGATGGACCAACTCCAATTTTGTAGATATCAAAAACACTAATCATGTAGTTACCTCGAATAAGCCCCCATTAATAGGGGGCTTTTATTATCATTATTTTTACTTCGAATAATCGATGTCTATATCAGCATATAGAATGACGATTAAAGAGCGCCGTAGATTACAGAAGTAATCGCTGCAACACCACATAATGCTGTGAAGATTTGCACAGGTGCTGAAGTTTTGTACTTCGCCATTGCTGGTACTTTACGCATTGCGAATACAGGCATTAGGAATAGGATAGCGGCAATCATTGGCGCGCCCATTGTCTCAATCATGCCCAAGATGCTTGGGTTAACGATAGAAACGATCCATGTTGTCACAACGATGAAGATTAAAGACCCTTTCTCAACAGTAGCAATAGGTGCTTTTGTATGAGACTTAGTTAAACCTACAAGGCCTTCATGAGCACCAAGGAAGTGACCGAAGTAGCTTGAAGTAATCGCAGCAAATGCAACGATAGGGCCCATGATAGAAATCATTGGAGATTCGTGAACGTTAGCTAGGTAAGAAAGAACTGAGATGTTTTGTGCTTGTGCTTGTGCTAGTTGCTCTGGAGATAAAGAAAGAACTACAGAGAAAACGAAGAACATTACAAAGCTCATTAGCATCATAGCTGCACCGCCAGTGATCATGTCAGTTTTAGCAACTGCATCTTCACCGTATACGCGACGCTGTTCTTTAGAGAACTGGCTAATCACAGGGCTGTGGTTGAAAGAGAAAACAATGATAGGAATTGCTAACCAAACAACTGAAGGCATTGAGCTCCAATCTGGGTCAACAGAAACCATTGAAGTGTTCCAACCAGGAATTAGGTAGATAGATAATGCCATTAGGATGAATACTAGTGGGTATACCATTGCTGATGTCGCTTTCAGCATTAGTTCTTTACCAAATACAACACCACATGTCATCAGAGTGATAAGCACACCAGACAGTAACCAGCGTGGAATAGATTCCATACCAAGTTGGTTTACCATGAAAGAGTCTACTGTGTTTGTAATACCAACACCGTAAATAAGTACAATTGGGTAAATCGCAAAAAAGTAAGCAAAAGTGATTAGGTTTGCGCCAGTTTTACCAAAATGTTCTTCTACCGTATCGGTAATATCTGCGTCTGGGTTCTTTGCAGAAAGAACAAAACGAGCCAAACTTTTGTGTGCAAACCAAGTCATTGGTGCCGCGATTAAAGCAAGAATAACAAGAGGCCAAAAACCACCCGCACCAGCTTTAATTGGAAGGAATAAAACACCAGCACCTACTGCAGTACCGAAAAGAGAAAGACACCAAGTGAAGTCTTTATAAGTCCACTTTGCTTTTTTTGCACCAGTCGATGCAGTCGTTGTTGTTTGCATAGTAATTATACTCTTTAATTTTTTTAGAACAGGAATTTTGGGAACGGCGCTATTGTCGTTATTTTGACGAAAAAAACTTTGACCCAGATCGACAAATGAAAAAATATGAATGAAGAACTGAAAATAATTGATAACAATCACAGTAGGAAGGGCTTTGTCATTAGAAAAACTTATCGTTACTGGTAATTTTTCTAAGTTGAAATGTGATTCATTGAATGAATGATTTCGGCGGTAATTCCCCAAATGAGTCTTTTCTCAAACGGAATAAAAATTAGCTCATAAGTGTATTTTTTGTTAAAAACTTGGTGTTTTGTCGTATTTTTAGGGTTAAGTAGATGGATAATCGGTGCTTCAAATGTGCTACTAACTTCACCGTAATCGATTGCGGTAGTGTAATTAGCATCAATAAGTGCAACGATAGGGGTTACTTTATAGCCGGATGTTGTTGGTATTGTGTTAAGTTTTACTAATGGTTTAATCTGCGAAGGTAGGATGCCTATCTCTTCATTTGTTTCACGAATAGCGGTATGAATAAGGGATAAATCAGAGGGTTCGACCTTGCCTCCAGGGAAGCTAATTTGACTTGGATGGTGACGTAAATGTGACGCTCTTTGCGTTAAAATTAAATGCAAACCAGAGGGTCTTTTAACCAGAGGAACGAGCACAGCAGCAGGCTTGAAATTGTCATTTTCAAAGCGAGGATGTTGTAATAGTGCGTCACTATAAGAATTCGGCTTATTGAGTAGTAATTGAGGGAGTAAATATCTATCCATAAGCCAAATCCTTTCGTTAAAGTAACCATTATAAAATAGGCAGGATTTTGCCTAATTTATGCAATGTCTCTTCATATTCTAGTTCAACTTTGCTATCAGCAACAATTCCACCGCCAGCTGAGGCGTATAAAGTGTCTTTATAAGCAATTAATGTTCTTATCGTAATACTCGTATCCATTGTTCCACAGCGGCTGATGTAGCCAATACTGCCACAATATAAATTGCGACGGTGTGGTTCAAGTTCTTCAATTATTTCCATTGCTCTAATTTTGGGCGCGCCAGTAATTGAACCTCCAGGAAATGAGGCTTTAAGCAGATCATAAGCAGAATATTCTGTCTTTAACTCGCCAGTAATGGTACTTACGAGGTGATGAACAGCAGGGAAAGACTCTATATCAAATAATTTAGGGACTTTTACTGAGCCAGGTATAGCAACACGGCCAATATCATTACGTAGTAAATCGACAATCATCAGATTTTCAGAGCGATCTTTAGGGCTGTTACGTAAAATATCAGCTTCTTTAGCATCGGCTATTGGGTCATTGGATCGGGGGCGAGTGCCTTTAATGGGCTTCGTTTCAATCTGTTTATCTTTCACTTGTAAAAAACGTTCAGGAGAAACAGAGAGAATAGCTAATTCAGGTGTCCTAATAAACGCCGAAAAAGGAGCCCCGTTATTGACCGCTAGCTTTTTATAAGCCAACCATTCAGAACCTTCGTAACTTGCATTAAAGCGCTGAGCAAGGTTGATCTGATAACAATCACCAGATTGTAAATAGTCATGAATAACCTCAAATTTTGCAGTGTATTCGGCTTGAGTCATGTTTGATGACCAAGGCGAAACGAGAGCAAAAGGAGATTTATCGTCTTCAATGGATAAAAATTGCTCTAACCAGTGAGTACGGTCACTATTTTGTGGTTGAATAAGCGTGATTGTTTTCTTTTTATGATCAGCAATTAGGGCCCAATCATAAATACCTATCGCCATTTCTGCGGTTGGAATGTCATTTTTTGAAATGTCAGGTATTGATTCAACTCGACGGCCTAGATCATAACTAAAATACCCCAAAGCTCCGCCAATAAACGGAAGATCTTCAATTGGATTATGTTTAGGAAGTAATCGTTCTTGATAATGAGCAAGTAACTGAAAAGGACAAGCCTTACTCGTGATAGGATCTTGCCCTTTTATATGAATAGACGTTACTTGACCATGTGTTTCCAATGTTGCTATCGGGTCAGAAACGACAATATCATAACGATTGTCTATATGATCAATAGCAGAAGAATGTAACAACATAGACCATGGCTGATCCTCAATAGCCGAAAATAAATTCATCAAAGAGTCAGATTGATAATCAAGTCGTATAATTTGTAATTTTGTGTCTAATTGATTGTTCATTTTGAATTTTTTATGACCAGAATGTGATGAGCAGCGATAGCCTTGGATGGAGAGCAAGAGTATCATACTGCAAGTTCTAAAAGAAAAATAATAGATGATGATTGTTCACATCATCAATAATTAGAACATTACTTAACCATTGCTATGGAAGCGTATACATAAGAGGGCCCTATGACGAACGTTAATAAAGAGATGGCTGTCCAACAAGACACCATCATTCGTAATGAAGATGTGATCAGCTCAGTTGCTGATGCACTGCAGTATATTTCTTACTATCACCCACTTGATTTCGTTCAAGCGCTTGAAAAAGCCTACCATAGAGAACAAAGCCAAGCAGCGAAAGATGCGATAGCTCAGATCCTGATAAACTCAAGAATGTCAGCAGAAGGACGTCGTCCTATTTGCCAAGATACCGGGATTGTGACTTGTTTTGTTAATATAGGTATGAACGTTAGATGGGAAGGTGATTTAACGGTTCAACAAATGATAGATGAAGGTACTCGTCAAGCGTACTTGAATCCAGACAATCCATTACGAGCATCAATATTGTCTGATCCTGCAGGTAAGCGTATTAACACCAAAGACAATACGCCATCGGTAGTTCATATCAGTATGGTTCCAGGCAATAAAGTTGAATTTCAAATCGCAGCTAAAGGTGGCGGTTCAGAAAACAAAACTAAAATGGTTATGTTAAATCCATCAGATGATATCGCTGAATGGGTAGAAAAAACCTTACCATTAATGGGTGCGGGTTGGTGTCCTCCGGGTATGTTAGGGATAGGCATTGGCGGTACAGCAGAAAAAGCAGCAGTACTGGCTAAACAATCATTAATGGAACATATCGACATTCAAGAATTGATTGATCGTGGCCCAGAGAATGCAGAAGAAGAGCTTCGTCTTGATATCTTTAACCGTGTCAATAAACTAGGTATTGGCGCGCAAGGACTTGGCGGTTTGACAACGGTTGTTGATGTGAAAATAAAATCAGCACCAACTCATGCAGCATCTAAACCTGTGTGCATGATCCCTAACTGCGCCGCGACGCGCCATGTTCATTTTACGCTTGATGGTTCAGGTCCTGCCGATCTTCAACCGCCAAAATTAGAAGAATGGCCAGACATTACATGGGAAGCCGGCGCGAATACTCGCCGTGTAAACCTAGATACGATTACAAAAGAAGAAGTGCAAGAGTGGCGAACTGGTGAAACAGTTTTACTCACGGGTAAAATACTAACAGGCCGTGATGCTGCACACAAACGCCTTCAAAGTATGATCGAAAGCGGTGAGGGTTTACCTGAAGGTGTCGACTTTAATGGTAAATTTATTTACTACGTTGGTCCCGTTGACGCAGTACGTGATGAAGCCGTTGGTCCTGCGGGTCCAACAACATCAACTCGAATGGATAAATTCACCGATATGATGCTTGATACCGGATTGATGGGAATGATCGGTAAAGCCGAGCGAGGCCCTGCAACCGTTGCGTCTATTAAAGACAAGAAAGCGGTATACCTAATGGCTGTTGGCGGTGCTGCTTATTTAGTCGCAAAAGCAATCAAAAAAGCCAGAGTCGTTGCTTTTGAAGAATTAGGAATGGAAGCGATTTATGAATTTGATGTTGAAGATATGCCGGTGACTGTGGCTGTCGATTCAACAGGTGCAAATGCACATCAAATTGGTCCAGATACGTGGAAAGTAAAAATCGCAGAAATGGAATAAGTTAGTAATTTACTAAATTGTTTCTATAATTTATGAAAAGCACTCAATTTTTGAGTGCTTTTTTTATATATGTATAGTTAATGTTAACTTATTGAGTGTATTATGGTTCTTCATTATGAATCAAGCAGAACACGTTATTTACTTGGAGATCCTATGAAATTACTTATTTCAGCGATATTGGCATTGTTATTGGTTGGATGTTCATCATCACCTCAAGCAGAAAAAGAAAAAAATGCAGATGACTGGTTTAATTATGGTGAGTTCAGAGCGAAGAAAGGATTAATTGTTCAGACACAAGAACAATTAGAAGCGGTGAATCCTGATGAGACAATTACAAAGGAGTTTTACAATGCTTATTTTTCAGGTCATCAGGAAGGTACTGTTATTTATTGTACCCAAAATCCTTATATCTTAGGGTTAAGTGAAGCACCTTACTTTGATTTATGCGCCCAATCTCATCCAGAGTTTAAAGACGAATATGAGAAGGGAGTGAACCACCAACAAAATAAAAAATAATATGTATTAATTTCAGACTTTCTGGATGAAAGAATGTTATGGGTAATAATGTTTTATATAAAAAATTCATTACAAGGAATTGTGTATGTTTAAAAAAACAGCAGTGGCAACGCTACTTAGTTCTGTTTTATTGATCGGGTGTGATAATAAAGCCCTAGAGGTTGTAGAGCCAGAGTCGAGACCAGCGAAAACAATGGTTGTGTCTATCGGTAATCAAGCCACCTCGCGCTTATTTCCTGCTCAAGCGGAAGCCGGAGATAAAGCCGTATTAGCGTTTAGGGTTCCGGGTCAACTAAATACCTTAGAAGTAAATGCGGGTGAAATGGTATCAAAAGGACAGCAACTCGCCACGATAAATCCGGATGAATATCGATTATTACAGAAACAAGCACAAGCGCAATACCGTTTGATTGATGTGCAGTACCAACGAATTAAAAAACTACGTAAAGACCAAGTCGTTTCAGAACAAGATTACGATACCGCAGTAGCAAACCGAAAAACCGCCAAGGCGGCCTTGGATCAAGCGAAAGCCAATCTCAGCTATACCAAATTAATTGCCCCTTACGAGGGAACCATTTCCTTGTTACCAAGTGAAAACTTTGAGTACGTAAGTGCCAAGCAATCGATCATGCACATTCAAACCAATGATATTTTTTATGTGGTTTTTCAACTTCCAGATTACTTATTAAAACGGTTCAGTTTTTCCGAAGTCGAAGCAACGGTAACGTTTGATTCATTTCCTAATTTTCAATTCCCTCTTGAATTTGAAGAAATTGATACCGAAGCGGACAGTAAAACATCAAGTTACACCGTTAAAATGAGCATGCCTCGACCAACAGAATTAGGTATTTTGCCAGGAATGTCAGGTCAAGTAAAAGTCACTATCCCAAGTGGTGAAAGTGAAAAATTGCCAGTAGGGGCGATTGATTCGGAAGGTGATAAAACTTACGTGTGGCGAGTGGCCGAAGATGGCAGAGTCGAAAAAGTAGAAGTAGAGCTTAGTGATGAGCGTCAAATTCTTTCTGGCATTAATGATTCAGACCAAATCGTATCTTCAGGGATTGCCGGGTTAGAAGAAGGCATGAAAGTACGTAAGTGGGTTAAGGAAAGAGGATTATAATTATGCAGAAATTAATGAGATTTTCTTTATTGTCGACTGCCTTATTGCTTACGGCTTGTAACCCCGCCCCAATTGATACGGTGTTAGAAACACCTGATGTCATTATTAAAACGATTAATTCCGGTTTAGTGAGTGATCATCTTTATCTTCCTGCAGTCGCTACGGCGGCCGATCGCTCCCATCTAAGTTTTCGTTTATCTGGTGAGATTAAAGAGTTAAATGTTCGCTCGGGAGAAACCGTTAAAGCCGGTCAAGTCTTAGCTATTTTAGATAAAACGGATTACAACATTGATGTAGATAATGCGAGAGCAAGATATAACGTGGCAAACAGCCAGTATCGACGCTCGAAACCCTTAGTCGATAAGGGGTTACTTGCAAAATCACAATTTGATGAATTAGCCGCCCAACGTCAGATTGCATTGGCTGATTTAGAATTAGCACAATTGCGATTAAGTTTTACAGAATTAAAAGCCCCAATAGATGGCGTCATTTCTCGAGTGAGTGTCGAGCAATTTGAAAACATTCAAATGGGGCAGCAAATCTTCAATATTCATAATCGTAGCGCGGTTGATATTACGGTTCAGGTACCTGATAAGTTATATGCTAAACAACCAAATAAAGGATTAGTCGATAAAATTAAAGCCTCTGTTCGTTTAGATGATGGTTCATCGTACCAAGCGAGGGTTAAAGAGTTCACTACAGAGCCTGATCCTGAATCGGGTGCTTACTTAGTGACGCTGACGATGCCAATGCCAAAAGATCAATTTATTTTGGATGGTATGGCGGTTGAAGTGACGACTGAGCAAAGTTCATTAGGCGCGTCGAGTCAATTTGGACTTATTATTCCAATAGAAGCTGTTTTTAATGAAGATGGAGACAGTATTGATCGAAAAGAAAAATACGTCTGGCTTGTTGGCTCTGACAATAAAGTGAAAAAGCAAAAAATAATAACCACCAAGGCAACGTCTTCGGGCTTACGAGTCGTTGAAGGGATTTCAACAGGTGATCGTATTGTTATCGCGGGTGTTTCACGTTTACGTGATGGTATCGAAGTGAATATTATCAATGCGGAGGAGAAATAATGAGTCAAGAAAAGGGAATCGCAGCTTACTTTATAAAAAATAAAGTGGTTAGTTGGATGTTGACTTTGATCTTCATGATTGGCGGTACATCGGCATTTTTTGGTCTTGGGCGTTTAGAAGATCCCGCCTTTACCATTAAAGATGCCATGGTTGTCACTAATTATCCGGGAGCAACGCCAGAGCAAGTTGAAGAAGAAGTCACCTATCCAATAGAGAAAGCCATTCAACAGCTTACCTATGTTGATGAAGTGAATTCAATTTCAAGCCGAGGTTTGTCTCAAATTACCGTCACCATGAAAAACAATTATGGTCCGGATGATTTACCACAAATTTGGGATGAACTGCGTCGTAAAGTGAATGACTTAAAACGTCAATTGCCGCCGGGGGTTGGAGAGCCTTCTGTGATTGATGATTTTGGTGATGTATATGGGGTGCTTCTTGCCATTACGGGGGAAGGATACTCTTATAAAGAATTATTGGATTATGTTGATTATCTGCGACGTGAACTTGAATTGGTTGATGGGGTAAGTAAAGTCTCTGTTTCTGGTGTTCAGCAAGAACAAGTCTTTATCGAAGCGTCTTTAAAGCGAATGACAAGTTTAGGTATTTCACCACAAACACTTTATAACTTACTGTCAAATCAAAATACCGTGTCTAGTGCTGGTGCCGTCAAAATTGGGTCGGAATATATTCAAATCCATCCAACGGGTGAGTTTGAAGACGTTTCTCAATTGGGTGACTTGATCATTACCGAAGGTGGTGCTCAAGGTTTAATCTACTTAAAAGACATTGCCGAAGTAAAACGAGGTTATGTTGAAGTACCAAGTAATTTGGTTAACTTTAATGGTAACTTTGCACTCAATATGGGCGTTTCTTTTAGCGCGGGTGTTAACGTTGTTGAGATCGGAAAACACGTTGATCAACGTATGCTAGAACTGCGAGTTCAACAACCGATTGGCATTGATATTTCTGAAATATACAGCCAGCCAAAAGAAGTAGATAAATCGGTGAGTGGTTTTGTGGTTAGCCTCGCTCAAGCGGTTGCCATTGTTATTATTGTATTGCTTTTCTTCATGGGTGTGCGTTCAGGTCTACTTATTGGTTTAATTCTATTAGTGACGGTGTGCGGTACGTTCGTGTTCATGAAATACTTCGCGATAGATTTACAACGTATTTCGCTAGGTGCATTAGTTATCGCACTAGGGATGTTGGTTGATAACGCCATTGTGGTGGTAGAAGGTATTCTCATCGGTATGCAAAAAGGCCGAACGAGACTGCAAGCGGCCACCGACATTGTAACGCAAACCAAATGGCCACTGCTTGGTGCAACCGTTATTGCGGTAACGGCCTTTGCCCCGATTGGTTTATCGGATGATGCAACGGGTGAATACTGTGGAACCTTATTTACCGTTCTACTTATTTCATTAATGTTGAGTTGGTTTACTGCTATTTCTCTTACGCCATTCTTTGCGTCTTTATTCTTTAAAGAAACGGTTCAGGTTGAAGGGGATAATAAAGAAGAAAAAGATCCATACAACGGAATGATCTTTGTGATCTACAAGCGTTTCCTTGAGTTTTGCATGCGCTACTCATTGGCAACCATGCTGATCCTTGTTGTGGCTCTTGGTGGCAGCATGTATGGCTTTACCAAAGTTAAACAATCGTTCTTCCCATCATCAACAACGCCAATTTTCTTGGTGGATGTATGGATGCCAGAAGGAACGGACATTCGCTCAACCAACGATACGCTTAAAGAATTAGAAGAGTGGATCTTAGAACAAGAACATATTGATCACGTAACAACAACGGCAGGGAAAGGCCTGCAACGGTTCATGCTGACTTATACGCCAGAAAAAAGCTATGCTGCTTATGGCGAGATAATGACACGTGTTGATGATTACACCGCTTTACCTCCATTGATGGCTAAATTCCGCCAACACATTGAAGCCAACTATCCGCAGATCCAATACAAGTTAAAGCAAATTGAATTGGGGCCGGGTGGTGGTGCCAAAGTTGAAGCGAGAATTGTGGGTGCCAATCCAACTATTTTACGAGACTTAGCTGCACAAGTGATTGAAGTCATGCATAACGATCCGGGTGCCACGAACGTTCGTCATGATTGGCGTGAGCGTACTAAAGTGCTTGAACCTCAATTTAATGAAAGTCAGGCGCGTCGTTACGGCATATCAAAAACCGACGTCAATGAACTGCTTGAAATGGCATTCTCTGGCAAAGCGATTGGTGTGTACCGTGATGGTACAACGTTAATGCCTATTGTGACGCGTTTACCTGAAAATGAACGTGTTGATATCAGTACGATTGAAGGAATGAAGATCTGGAGCCCGGCATTATCATTGTACATTCCATTACAACAAGTGGTATTGGGTTACGATGTAATTTGGGAAGATCCACTGATAGTACGTAAAAACCGTAAACGTATGCTAACGGTAATGGCTGACCCCGATATTCTAGGTGAAGAAACCGCCGCAACATTACAAAAGCGTTTGCAACCACAGATAGAAGCGATCGATTTCCCTACAGGCTACAGCTTAGAATGGGGTGGTGAATATGAATCATCACGCGATGCACAAGCGTCACTATTCCAAACGATGCCTATGGGGTATTTGTTCATGTTCTTAGTGACGGTGTTCCTATTTAATAGTGTGAAAGAGTCCGTTATTGTGTGGTTAACTGTGCCACTTGCCTTAATTGGGGTAACCAGTGGTCTACTCTTGCTTAATACCCCATTTGGCTTTATGGCACTACTTGGCTTCTTGAGTTTAAGTGGCATGCTGCTGAAAAACGGCATCGTACTGCTTGATCAAATTGAGATAGAAATACACTCAGGAAAAGAACCGTATCATGCAGTAGTTGATGCGGCATTGAGTCGTGTTCGTCCGGTTTGTATGGCGGCGATCACTACGATTCTAGGTATGATCCCACTATTGCCAGATACCTTCTTTAAACCAATGGCCGTAACCATTATGTTTGGTTTAGGTTTTGCAACCGTACTGACCTTGATTGTGGTTCCTGTGCTGTACCGCATGTTCCATAAAATTAAAGTCGTCGAATATTAATCAAAGATTGCTATAAACTCTAATTCAAGCCCACATTGTCATACGCAGTGTGGGCTTTTTTTGGTATTATCCATAGGATACTTTCCCACTGATAGGAATTGGTAATGAGCCAACTAGATCAACAAACAATGGACAAAATCGTAAATTCTCATGAAGAAGAGCGTTTTACTTACTTTATGAAAGAAGTTGTCGCTAATCGTGAGATTTGGATTTTGACTGATGAGCACGGTTGTGTGATGTTGAATACTGAAGAAGAAGATTGCGTTCCAGTATGGCCAAACAAAGAGTTTGCAGAAGCGTGGGCAACGGGCGAATGGGATGTATGTAAAGCAGAGTCTATCTCTCTAAACAAATGGCACAGCCGTTGGACTACTGGTTTAGAAGACGATGAACTTGCTGTTGTTGTTTTCCCAAATCAAAATGAAGAAGGGCAAGTATTATTCCCTGATGAGTTTGATTTTGAATTAACAAAACAAGAAAGAAAGCGTTAATTTTTTATCAGCCTAGATATTAAATACAAACAGATATAAAAATGGCGACAAACAGATATTTTTTAAAACTGTAGTCGCCATTTTTGTAAGTAAAAACGCTATAAACGGAATTAAGCAGATAACGTTTCTTGATATCGAGCTAAACCTTGCTCTAAATCTTCAATCAAATCATCGACATCTTCTAATCCAATATGAACACGGATTAACGTGCCTTCAAACTGAGGATGAGCCACCGTTCTTAACGCATTAAAGCTTTTTGGCTCATTCGCTAAGATCAAACTTTCAAAGCCACCCCATGAATAACCCATACTAAAATGCGTCATACTATCAAGCAATGCCGTTGTTGCTTTGGTGTCAGACTGTTTTAGAACAAAAGAGAACAAGCCATTACAGCCTTTAAAGTCTCGTTGATAAATATCATGACCCGGACAGCTTTCAAGGGCAGGGTGACGAACGTGATCAACCAGTGGATGCACTGCCAACCAATTCGCTACTTTAAGACTGCTTGCTTCATGCTGTTTCAGGCGAACGCCCATCGTACGAATACCACGCATTGCTAAATACGCATCATCAGGTGAAATACATTGGCCCATTAAATAGCTTTGCTCACGCAGTTGATCCCAATGTTGTTCATTCGCAACTGCCGTACCAAGCATCACATCAGAATGACCGACAATGTATTTGGTCGCCGCTTGAATCGAGATATCAACGCCATGATCAAACGGTGAGAAATTCACACCCGCCGCCCATGTATTATCAAGCATCACCACAATATCCGATTCGTGTGCGATACGAGCAAGAAGCGGAACGTCTTGAACTTCCATCGTGATAGAGCAAGGAGACTCAGTAAACAGCACCGTGGTATTGGGTTTAATTAAATCACGAATGCCTTCACCAATCATTGGATCGTAATAGGTAGTTTCAATCCCCATTTTTTTCAAGATGGTGTCACAGTAATCACGAGTAGGCTCGTAGCAACCATCAACCATTAAGATATGATCGCCCGTTTTTACGAAACACAAAATCGCATTCGCTATTGCAGCCGTACCACAAGGGTATAAGGCACAACCTGCGCCGCCCTCTAATTCAACCATCGCATCTTGCAAGGCAAAGTGGGTTTCAGTACCGCGACGACCATAGAAAAGAGTTTGTTTGGCACGATTGGCCATGGCATGATTTTTTTCAGCAACGGTATTAAAAACAACCGTAGAAGCGCGTTGAACCGGTGGATTGACCACACCTTTTGTCCATTTCTTGCTGCGACCAGCAGTAACGTATTTGGTCTCTAATTTATCAGACATCTGAATCCATTCAATAATAAGTAAATAATACCTCCATAAAGCCAAAGTGAAGGCGAAATATCAAGGATTAAAACGAATTCCTATCGAATAAATTTTTATTACTGATAAAATCACACTATTGTTAATCTAAGAGTTGAATCAATATGCAACAGAATGAATTTGAAATACTAGTTAAAGAGTTGTGCCAAAAAGAAAACCTTCCTCAAGTGCTAGAAGCATTAAAAGCATGTGAAGACCAAGATATCGTTGAAGCGGCTGAGTCATTGGCTGGCCAATTCCGTCTTGCTGAAGTAGAAGGCGAGCAACGTATTTATCATGTATTTAATGATGAAGACGAAAACGGCGAAACTCAAGAGCTTGCAGAGTGGATCATGAACGAAGGTGATGATGTGATCAAATTCGTCGCTTGGTTCTTCTACGCAATGTTTGATATGAAGCAAAAAGAAACGTACCAAGCCGCAGGTAAAACGTACCAGCAGCCAAAGCGTTCTTAGGATTCGCTCGTACTTTCTCAAGCCAATAATTAGTTTTATTGGCTTTTTTATCAATTAATTAACGTATTTTCTTCTTTGTTCTATCCGTCTACCCATAAAGTATGATGCATATCTCGTTTTCACTGTAACGCAGGCTACCCGTTACAAAAAATTGTCTTAGATCAAAAAGTTATTAACCGCATCAGTGTTACAACATAATCAGTTCTTAAAATTTATATAAATTATATTGGAGTTGGTTATGAGTGCATTTTTTATCCCTAGCGTAAATTTAATGGGTGCGGGTTGTCTTACTGAGGCAGTGGATAGCATTAAATCTCAAGGTTACAAAAAAGCGTTAATCGTGACTGATAATGTGTTAGTCGCTATCGGCATGGTAAAGCAAGTTTCTGATTTATTAGCTGAGCGTGGCGTAGAAGTTGCGGTGTTTGACGGCACTCAACCAAATCCAACCATTGGTAATGTAAACGCAGGCCTTAAAATCCTACAAGAAAATCAGTGTGACTTAGTTATTTCTTTAGGTGGTGGATCTCCACATGATTGTGCTAAAGGTATTGCTTTAGTTGCAGCCAATGGCGGTGAAATTGCAGATTACGAAGGCGTAGATCAATCGCCAAAACCTCAAATGCCACTAGTTGCTATCAATACAACCGCAGGCACGGCATCAGAAATGACGCGTTTCTGTATCATTACGGATGAAGCTCGTCACATTAAAATGGCGATTGTGGATAAACACACAACCCCGTTAATGTCAGTGAACGATCCAGAACTAATGCTTGCAAAACCGGCCTCATTAACCGCAGCGACAGGTATGGATGCACTAACGCACGCAATCGAAGCGTATGTGTCTATTGCAGCAACACCAATCACAGATGCCGTAGCGATTAAAGCGATGGAATTAATCCAAGCGCATTTACGCACCGCGGTAGCTGATGGTCAAAACCTTGAA
Organism: Aliivibrio sp. 1S128; assembly: GCF_001691065.1. Taxonomy (NCBI): domain Bacteria; kingdom Pseudomonadati; phylum Pseudomonadota; class Gammaproteobacteria; order Vibrionales; family Vibrionaceae; genus Aliivibrio; species Aliivibrio sp. 1S128. The sequence continues at coordinate 340,485 of NZ_MAJV01000102.1, forward strand.
GCACGTGAGCAAATGGCGTACGCACAATTCATGGCTGGCATGGCATTTAATAATGCATCTTTAGGGTATGTTCACGCGATGGCACACCAATTGGGTGGTTTTTATGACCTTCCACATGGCGTATGTAATGCCATTCTTCTTCCTCATGTACAAAGCTACAACGCAAAAGTATGTCCAGAGCGTCTAAAAGACGTCGCAAAAGCAATGGGTGTAAATGTAGAAGGTATGACGAATGAAGAGGGTGCACAAGCGGCTCTTGATGTAATTAAAGTGCTATCAAAAGATGTAGGTATTCCTTCTGGTCTTACTGAGCTAAATGCGAAAGAAGAAGACTTTGATACGCTCGCTGAAAATGCACTAAAAGATGCGTGTGGGTTTACTAACCCTCAACAGGCAACACATGATGAAATTGTGAGCATTTTTAAAGCGGCAATGTAATAAATAAGCAATATATCTATAAAGGTCTAACATTTGTTAGGCCTTTTTTTTGATTCTTGCATTTTAACTAGATATGCTTATGATCTTTTTATCTAGTTAAATCGTAGAAGGTCTACTCTTCTCATTGGAAAAAGGCAGTAAATCCGCATGGCAGACGTAAGAGCTCGTATAGAGTTAATGGTAGGACAGCAAAGTAATATCCCTGCAGAAATGCTTTCATTTGAAGGGCTAGAGACTGAAAAAGAACACGTTGCCGTTGTTTTCAAGCAAGCAGATAAAACACAAGCAATACCTTTAGTTCGTATGCATTCAGAATGTTTAACAGGTGATGTGTTTCATTCATCACGCTGCGACTGTGGCGAGCAATTAGAGGAAACCATAAATCGTATGTCTGAGAGTGGCGGTATTATCTTATATCTTCGCCAAGAGGGACGCGGTATTGGTCTATATAATAAACTGGATGCTTATGAGCTACAAAGCCAAGGCATGAATACTTATGAAGCGAATAATCACCTAGGGTTTGGGGATGATTTACGTGATTTTAAAGAAGCAGCGCAAATGCTTAATGCGCTTGGGATTACTAAAATAAAGTTAGTGACCAATAACCCGAAGAAAATAAAAGATATTCAGGATTATGGTATTGAATTAGAGGAAGTGGTTAACACTCATGCTCATGTGAAGAAAGGCAATGAGCATTACTTACAATCTAAAGCTGATCATGGTCATAAACTTAATTTTGATAAATAGATAATATCGAAATCATTAAGTAAAGTTACGATTTATATAAAGCCTCATCATTGAATGGGGCTTTTTTGTATCTATTTTAAATTGAGTAATCTAAATGATAAATATTTGCATTTCCATTTCAATTGCGTATATTACGCAAATAAAAATAATTATCATTAATGAATGCTTACAAAATTCACTTAATGATTTACATACTCTATTCATTTGCTCAACAAGGACGATTTATGAACCGCGTTAAATTTGCCCGAAATATCATTACCGCTTCTCTTTTTGTTTTACCGACGTTTTCTTATGCAGCAACGCAAGCAGAAGTGGTTGAACACTATGCAGATATTGCTCATGCGGTATACAGTGATTCATTAACAACAGCTCAGCAACTTGATAAAGCCATTCACACTTTTTTGAATAACCCATCTGAGAAAGGCTTACAAACGGTTAAAACTGCATGGAAAGCAGCGCGAGTTCCTTACCAACAATCTGAAGTGTTTCGTTTCGGAAATGCCGTTGTTGATGATTGGGAAGGACAATTAAACGCGTGGCCATTAGATGAAGGCTTAATTGATTATGTTGCTGATGATTACCAATATGAATTAGGTAATGATGGCGCAAAAGCAAACATCGTTGCTTCTACCTCAATCAAAATTGGTGCAGAGACACTGGATGTGAAAAGCATTGAAGCGGATAAATTGGCTGACCTTAATGAGCTGGGTGGTTCAGAGGCAAACGTAGCAACAGGTTACCATGCGATTGAGTTTCTTCTATGGGGCCAAGATTTAAATGGCACTAACGCCGGAGCTGGTGAGCGTCCATATACAGATTATGTTATTGGCTCTGCATGTACTAATGGAAACTGTGAACGCCGTGCTGAGTATTTGAAATCGGCTTCTGAGCTGTTAATCAAAGATTTATCTTGGATGGAAAAACAGTGGAAAGAAGGCGAGAAAAACTACCGCGCTGAGCTGCTATCTGAATCATCAACACAAGGTTTACGTAAAATGTTGTTTGGTATGGGTTCATTATCATTAGGTGAACTTGCGGGTGAGCGTATGAAGGTGGCATTAGAAGCTAACTCTACTGAAGATGAGCACGATTGCTTCTCTGATAACACGCATAACTCTCATTATTATAATGAGCAAGGTATCTATAACGTCTACACAGGGACTTATACGCGTACTAACGGTTCAACATTATCTGGTCCAAGTATTCATGATCTTGTTGCGAAAGAAGATAAAAAAGCAGCGAAAGAAATTAAACAACAATTTGATGCGACTCGTGATCAAGTAGGTACATTGGTTTCTTCGGCTGAAAAAGATAACCAACATTTCGATCAATTAATTGCTTCAGATAATGCGGCAGGCAATGCGTTGGTTAATAAATCTATTATGTCTTTAGTGTTACAAACGGCGTCGATTGAACGTGCAGCTAATGTGATAGGCATTACAAGTTTAAACCCTGATACCGCAGATCATGAATTTTAATTCTAAGAAAAAGCAGTGAATCACTAGCTCAATCATTTTCTAATAAAGTGATTGAGCTCTTTTGTTTTTTAATATTGGGCTTATCGATATAAAAATAATTAAATTAATATTACCGATACTAGGTATATTGATAAGCGCGATAAAATGATAATCAGGACGTTCGATATCATGAAACCCGCAATACTTGGAGCAATAGCTTTACTATCAATTATCTCTTTCTCTGCTTCTTCATCTGATACTGCTTTTGTGGATATCGCCTCAGGTGGAAAAACCAGTGTTAAGAAGAATGGCCAAAATGCATTTTCTTTACCTGCCGCAAACTTACCAATGAGTAAGCGCCTCGATTTTAGTGTCGGAAATAGTTTTTTTCGTAATCCTTGGGTGCAAGCTCCGGCATCAACAGATGCGCGTGATGGTTTAGGACCGCTTTTTAATACGAATGGATGTCAAAGCTGTCACATTAAAGATGGGCGAGGTCACACACCTAAAGAGGGCGATACAAATGCGGTTTCTATGTTGGTGCGGTTAAGTATTCCCGCCTTAACCCCAGAGCAAAAAAGACGTGTTATTTTGGAAGGCGTGATCCCTGAACCTATGTATGGTGGTCAGCTACAAGATTTTTCTTTACCAGGGATTGATCCTGAGGGGCAAATTAAGATCACTTATACCGCGCACCCTATAACCCTTGCTGATGGTGACGTTGTCACATTAAGAAAGCCAAAGTTATCGATAACTGATTTAGCTTATGGTGAGATGGCAGACAATGTCTTGTTATCTGCTCGTATTGCACCACCAATGATTGGTTTAGGCTTATTAGAATCTATTCCTGAGCAAACTATTTTAGATTTTGCCACACAGCAAAAAGAAGAGAATAAAGGGATTTCTGGCAAGGCGAACCGTGTATGGAATGTTAATGTTGATGCATTGACATTGGGACGTTTCGGATGGAAAGCAGGACAGCCGACATTAATGCAGCAAAATGCGGCGGCGTTTAATGGTGATCTTGGTTTAACTAGCACGATGTTTCCTAAAGATGATTGCACTAAGGAACAGGCCATTTGTGACAAATTTCCTCACGGAGGGGTTCCTGAAGTGAGTGATAAAATCTTAGATTTTGTTGAGTTTTATTCACAGCACTTAGCGGTACCTATTCGTCGAAATACAAAAGATCCTCAAGTAATTAAAGGCCAAAAATTATTTAAAGATATCGGTTGTGAAAGTTGTCATAAAACGAATATCAAGACGGCAAAAATTGAAGAAAGACCGGCGTTATCAAATCAAATTATTAATCCTTATACCGATATGTTACTGCATGATATGGGGGCGGGCCTTGCTGATAATAGACCTGAGTTTTTAGCGAATGGTCAAGAGTGGAGAACAGCACCGTTATGGGGATTAGGCTATATACAAGAAGTTAATGGTCATACTGAAATGCTGCATGATGGTAGAGCTCGAAATGCACTAGAAGCAATATTGTGGCACGGCGGTGAAGCACAACAAGCACGCGATAAAGTCGTTCAATTATCGGCTCAAGATCGTACTGCGCTATTAGCATTTTTAGATTCGCTGTAAGGGAGTAGTCATGAAAACTATCTATTTATTATTGAGCTGCACGGTGTTACTTACTGCCTGTCAAAGTACTAATGAAGCGAATCAAGTTCCTAACTCCACCAATATGATTGACCATGTTTATTATATTGAACAACAATCAGCTCAACGCTTAGTTGGATCTAGTCAACGATTGGCTGAGAGTTTTGACGGGTATTGTGCAAATCAAACAACAAAAGAAACGGTTGTTATGCAGTGGCAACAAACCATGCAATCGTGGATGGCATTGCAAGGTCAAGAGAGAGGACCAGAAGCGGCGCTGAGCTTAAATTGGAATATTCAATTTTGGCCGGACAAGAAAAACACCACTGGGCGCAAAATGTCTCAACTGTTGAAAAAAGATCAAACGTGGAATAGTGAGTTGATCCAACAACAGAGTGTGACTACCCAAGGTTTAGGTGCGGTGGAGTGGTTATTATTTGATCCGGCATCGACGTTGCCAGCAGAAGAATCGTGTCAATTAGGTCAAGCTATTACTGAAAATTTGGCGCTTAATACGAAAAAAATGGCTCAAGCATGGCAGATAAATCCATGGACACAGTTAGATGAAACCATGTGGTTAAATGAATACATCGCATTGCTTGCTAATCAACTTGATTACAGTATGAAGAAGCTTAGTCGTCCGTTGGCTAAAATAGGACAACCTCGTCCTTATTTTTCTGAGTCGTGGCGTTCAGAAACCTCGCTAACTTGGCTTAAATACAATGTAGAAGCGATGCAGCAACTATATATAGCGAATGGCTCAGGACTTAATCAGTATTTAAAAGATCAAGGCCACTCAGATTTAGCTGAAAGAATAGAAGACCATTTTAACTCTACGTTAGAGACATGGCCTGAATCGTCATCGCTATTTTCTGAGCTACAGACGAAATCTGGTTATCAAAACACCTTGGCTTTATACAATAAATTAGAGTATTTGAAGTATCTAATTCACGAAGAAGTTGCTATCGAATTAAATATTGCTATAGGGTTTAATGCAACCGATGGCGATTAATAATCAAAGACGAAAGCTATTGAAAGGCAGTTTTGGGGCGGTCGCATTATCTCCTTGGCTAACAGCGTGTTCGTCGGTCTCTAATCTAGATAAAAAAGCGGCTTTAATCTCTTGCTCCCGAACGGCTAATGGTCGTTTTGGCGCAGTGGTGGCTGACAGTGAAGGTTATCCAATCCATTCTATCCCTTTACCAGAAAGAGGGCATGGTGTTGCGATTACGCCGAATGGTGAGTTGGCAGTTGCCTTTGCGCGTCGTCCGGGTAATTACATGCAACTGTTTAATATAAAAACTGGTGTGAGCTATTCTATTACCCCATCAATGCCTAATCGATATTTTTATGGGCATGGGGTGTTCTCTTATGATGGCTTAACACTTTATACGACCGAGGGAGAGAAAGAGACTAGCCAAGGTGTGATTGGGGTTTATCAATTGCAAGGAACTCAATTAATAAAAATGAAAGAGTTCTCAGGGTTTGGTATTGGTCCACATGAGGTCATTCGTGTTGATGACACAACCTTAGCCATTGGTGTTGGTGGTGTTCATACTAAAGGCAGAGTCCCTGTTAATTTAACATCAATGGAACCTGCCTTAGTTTACTTATCTACAGAAACAGGAGAGGTACTCGAATCGGTTGGTTTGCCTGATCATAAGTTGAGTATTCGCCATTTATCCTTAAGCGATGATGGCCGAGTGTTGTGTGGACAACAATATCGTGGAGAGCCAGAAGATGGAGCGCCACTGGTTGCCGTGCATCGACGCGGAGAACCCTTGGTTCAACTAAATGCAGAGCCTGAAGAGTGGCTACGTTTTAATCATTACATTGCCAGTATTGCTGTTCTTGGGGATCATGTTGTAGCGACGTCACCGAGAGGCAATTGTTATGGCGTATGGAACTTAAAAACCAATCAATTAGTTGAGATAGCCACATTAGCGGATGCTTCTGGAGTGGTAGTTAATAGTAATGGTCGTGATTTACCTCAATGGCACATAAGTTCGGGCACTGGAAAAGTGATTAATAGAACGGAAAGAGGCGCGGTGACAAGCCACCAAACCAATGTAATGTGGGATAATCACTGGAGCCAAATATCATAGCGAACTAATCGTCGAAAATAGGTAAGGCATATCTGCATTCCCCTAAAATTATTGCCGTGGTATTCTTAGTGTAATTATTTTAGGAAGAGAAAATCATGAGTTTACAATATCAAATAATTCCAGTGACTTCTTATGAACAAAACTGTTCAATTGTATGGTGTGATGAAACAATGAAAGGCGTTGTCATTGATCCTGGTGGTGACGTTAGCCTATTGATGCAAGCGATTGAAGCGCTGAATGTAGATATCGTTAAGCTAGTATTAACTCATGGTCACTTAGATCATGTTGGTGGCACTGAACCTTTAGCTGCATTAACTGGCGCTCCAATCATTGGGCCTCATAAAGAGGATGATTTTTGGTTACAAAGCCTTCCAAACCAAAGTCAGCGTTTTGGTTTTCCGCATACAGATTCATTTGAACCGAATCAATGGCTAAATGAAGGTGATAGCGTTGAATTTGGCAATCAAGTATTGCATGTGCTGCATACGCCAGGTCATACTCCGGGTCATGTTGTATTGTTTAACAAAGAAGCTCAAATGGCCTTTGTTGGTGATGTATTGTTTAAAGGCGCTATTGGTCGTTCTGATTTCCCAAGAGGCGATTACGAGACTCTTATTTCCTCAATCAAAACAAAACTGTGGCCTTTAGGTAATGATATGAAATTTGTACCAGGTCATGGTCCTGAATCTACATTTGGTTATGAACGTAAAACAAACCCGTTTGTTGCGGATGAAATGCCATTTTGGTAAGAAATTTGGCAAAAGTGCCGTACTTTTCGCCATACAGTGTCACCATCCCTATAAATATAGCGCGTTTTTTGGTATAAAACGCGCTTCGCCAATTCCAATACAACTATTTGAGTTTCACTTTAGGAATTGACATCTTTTTTCCGCTATCGTTTTTTTGTATATAACGCTTAAAAACAAGGTATAGCGCAACGGAGTTTACGTTTCATGAAAATTGCTCACAAACGCAAAGTACAGTCTAAGCTGCATAAACGCATTAAAGCAACAGCACCAAAAACTGAAGTGAAAAAAGCAGCTAAGCCTGCAAAAGTAACTAAACCAGTTGAGAAAAAAGTGGAAGTAGCAGTCGTTGCAGCAGCACCTAAAGCAACAGATATCGCTCTAACACCAAAACAACAGACTGTATTTGATATTGTTTGCCAGAGTGCTGAAGGCATCAATTCAAAAGAAATTGGTGTAGCCGCAGGTCAAGAAGAAGCAAAAGCAGCAGCATGGGCAACAGGTGGTTTGAAAAAGCTAGTTGAAGAAAACCTTGTTGTGCGCGAGCAACTTACGGGTAATAAAGTGATTTACAAAGCAGCTTAATGTTTTAGTAACTTTCTTTAAGACACAAAAAAGCCGAGACTCTCTCGGCTTTTTTGTGTCTGTAATTTAGTGTTTTTAGAATTTCAATTTAAATTCAAGACCCACAAATTGGTCGGTGTAAGGCATTCCAGCATCATAAGCAAATTGAGCGGCATCACCATTACTAAACCAAGCGTTGTATGCTAAATTTACTTCAGTGTCGCCACCCCACGCGTCAGTTACCCAATAATGAATGTGACCAACAGGGTTTAAGAAGAATAAGCTGAAGCTACCAAGAGCCTCTGAACCCATTACTTCACCGCCATTATCTGTAATGCTTAATTCTTGTTGCAGCATTAACTCACCAACAACCGCACCAAAGAAAGGCGTGACGAATAAATCTTGTATTGATGGAACTTCGGCAAATGCTTCTACACCATACTCCCAGAAGAAAGTAGACATAGTGGTTGAATATAAGAAAGATTCAAATTCATTAAAGCCAGCGTGACGAGCAGCAGTATAGTAAACACCACCAAAGTAAGGGTGCATTACATAGTTTAAGAAATGCTCATCTTTATCCCATACAGGGCCTGCACTGACGTTATCTTTCCATTTACTGCCTAGACCTTTAAGGCTCGAATCTTCAGAATCCCATTTAGTAATGCTTTCTGGTAAAAAAGTCATTAAACCCACAGTAGCAACACTTAGCCCAAGAATCGTATAAGACTGCTCTAATAGGTAATCCCAATCTCGTTCATCAGAGACTCGTAAATAATGAGGTAGGTTTGCATCCGCAGAAAACATATCAGCTTCAGCTACTTTTGATGGGGTTGTATCGCCATCTAGTCGCATTGGAGACAAATTAAAAGAAGACGTTGCGCAATAGCTAGAGTAAATGTTTGTAGAACAGTCACTTTTATATTCCATATCATAAGCGCTATTAGTATTTAGTGCGTAAGCGGGCGTTGACGCTGCACATCCTAAAAGCAAACTGGCTATTGCTTGTTTTTTCACAAAAAGTCCTTAATCAATTAAATACTGAGCTAGATCACAATTATCTACTATTAAGCGAGAATTGCAAAACATAAAAGCAAAAAAAAGCCTATCTAATCTCTTTTGAACGAGCTAAATAGGCATTTAATACAGAGGTTTATGATATGTGGAATTAGTTCAGTTTTTTATAATATAAGAGTATTTATAGTGAAGAAAAAAGCTGACTTCCAATAATAACAACACCAAAAATCAGAACGATTAATAGAGCGAAATTACCACCGATAACTTTATATTCTGACTCTTTGTGGGCCTTACGAGCAGATACAACAAGTGCAACCGGTAGAAATAAAGCTAAAATTACAAGAGCAATAGCGGCATAACCGAGCGCGGTAATAAAACCTTGTGGGTAAAAAAGAGCAAACATCAGTGGTGGGGTGTAAGTTAATAAGGCTGTCATTAACGAAGATTGTTGCCATTTTTTGGATGAATCACGTAAAAACTCAAACAGGCCTAAACTTACACCAATGAAGGATGTTAATAGCGCTAAATCTGCAAATAATGATAAAGCAAGTTGAATAAATTGATGATCAATCGACTGTTGTATCGTGGTGATAAATTGATTTAATCCGTTAATTTGTTCAAATTCGACTTGAGATAATTGGCCTAGTGTAATGCCTTGCCAAAATAAGTAGATAATCAAAGGAAGCGATGATCCAACAAGTAAACTGGTTTTTATTTTTTTGATATCTAAATCAAGGTAATTAACAATTGCTGGAATACTGCCATGAAAACCAAAAGAGGTAAAAATCACAGGCAGAGCTGTAACAAATACACCTTGATGTACAGGAAGAGACAGTAAGTATTCGCCAGTAATATTAGGTGTTAAGAAAAATAAAATAGCGACCAGCATGATCAGCTTTAACGTAAATAAACCACGGTTAATAAAATCAACCGTTTTAGTGCCTAAGGTAATAACAATGGCAACGATCACCGTAAAAAGAACGGTAGAACCTGTTTTTGATAATTCAAAAGGTGAAATGGTATTAATTTTTGAATGAAATTGTTCACTGCCACCAGCGATGTAAGCCGCACATAGGGCATAAAAAAGAAATAGCATTGAAAAGGTAGCGATTCGTTGCCCATTTTTACCAAGAAACTGGAGTGCAAGGCTATGTAATGTCGCACTTCGTTGTCCATATTGATGGACTTCTAGCATCAATAAACTGGTGTAACTCATGATCGCCCAAATGCCAATCATAAGGAGACTTGCTGTAAAGAAACCTAAACTAGCAGAGACTAAAGGCAAAGCTAACATGCCTGCACCAATAGTTGTTCCTGCGATAATGAGAGAACTTCCGAGAACTTTTGTCTTCATTTATACATCTTCTATATTAAATCAGTTCAAACTGAGTGCTTTTTCAATGTTGTTAATGTACGCCGTATCGAATTCAAATTCAATTGTTTGTATAATTTAAATTACACTTTATGTAAATAAAAGATTACAGCGGTCGGTAGTTAGAATATTCACTATAATTGAAAGTAAGATAGGTTTTTTAAATCACTTAATGTGATAAATTAGACATAACTATAGAGATATCAAAGAGGAAGGGTGCATGTTGCAAGTTGCGATGATTAGCACAGGTGAAGAAGTCCTACATGGGGATATTGTTGATACTAATGCTGCATGGATGTCTCAACTGTTTTACCAGCATGGCTTCAAGCTATCGAATCGTTCAACTGTGGGCGATGATATTGAATCATTAGTTGCTGAAATTCAGCATCAGTCTAAAAATGCTTCTGTTGTTATTGTTAATGGTGGATTAGGGCCAACGTCTGATGATATTTCAGGGGAAGCGGCTGCAAAAGTATTAAATACTTCTTTGGTAATGTCTCAGTATTGGCTAGAACGAATGCAAGCTCGGTATTTAGAGCAAGGCAAAGAGATGCCACGTAGTAATATCAAACAAGCAATGCTTCCTGATGGAGCTCAACTTATAGATAACCCAGTTGGAACGGCTTGTGGTTTCTTTATCGAAGTGAATAAATCGATTGTTATCTTCACTCCGGGTGTCCCTTCTGAATTTAAAGTCATGGTTGAACATCAAATTCTACCTCGCATGAAACAATGGCATCCTATGGTAGAAACCTCCGAGTGTAGCCGTTTATTTACTTTTGGTTTATCTGAATCTGGAATTCAAGATAAATTGCAGCAAATCCGGTTACCTTCTGGGTTTGAGATTGGATATCGTTCTTCTTTACCTTTTATAGAAGTTAAGTTATTCGGTCCTGCCAATCATGACGGTCGTTTTCCTGTTTTAGAAAGAATGTATCATTTACTTGGTGATAATGTGGTTAGTGTTGATGAATCAATGCTTCCTAACGTTGGTGCCTTATTAAGTGAGTTTACGTTAAATCTAACAGTAGCAGAGCAAGCAACTGGTGGGTGGTTGACGAGTTGGTTACAAGAAGATGAGCAAATCCGAGCCAATATGAAACAAGGTTGGATCTTATCATCAGTTGTTGACCAACAGATGGCAGGGCAAGACCCTTTAGCCGCAGCTCTGGCATTAGCCGCTGCAACTCGTGAAAGAACTCAAACAGCGATTGGTTTATCATCAGGACCAATGATTCAAGGCAAAGTAGCAGTTGCATTGTCTACACCCTACGGAGAGTGGGGGCAATTGGTTAGCTTAAAACGTAACTACAGCTATAATGAAATGCGTTCAATAATATCCACACTTATGCTTGATATGCTACGTCGATGCTTAGAGAAGAAACCGATGTTTGGCCATTATGAATCGTTAAGCAGGGAATCTGAAATTTATGTTCCTCAAAGTGCTTTGCGATAAACATAGGTTTAATTAAAAATAGATAAGACGGCCAATAGGGCCGTTTTTTATGCTTTTTTTTCGGAAAATTGAAAATTAACACCTTCGATGACAAGATCGCTTTCTACCTTACATACGCAAGGTAAGATTTCATTTGGTGCTAAAAATGCTAAAGGGAATGATAGGTAACTGATTTCACCAGACACTAATGTACAGCGACATGTCCCACAGTCACCATTGCGACAATGGGATTCAATGATCATCCCTTTATCTTCCATTATTTCTAGCAAGGACAAATTAGGTTTATTATCTAATGTGATGACTTTATTGATGCGTATTTTTGTCATGTTATATAAAGTGACTCTGCTAAAATAGATTGGTGAGAGTAGTATAATACAACTAAAAAATAGAGACAGTAATATGAAATGTATTAGACAACGCTTTCTATTTGATAACTTTCATAATAACAATTTCTGCCATTTCTTTTCGCTTCATAAAGAGCTTTGTCGGCTTGTTCAACTAATTGATTAAGAGTCAGCGAACCTAAAGGATCGACAGCATAGCTTATTCCGATGGATACAGATATATAATCAGAGCAACGTGAGTTCTTATGAGGAATGTACAAATATTCAATCTCATTTAGTAAGCATTTTATTTTATTGTGTATTTTATCTTGATTGTTCTTGGTAATTAAAATAAAAAACTCATCCCCACCATAGCGATGAACTTGTGTCTGTAAACCGTGAAAATGTTTTTTAATTAAGTTGCTTACTTTTATTAATACTTCGTCTCCGGCTATATGGCCATAAGTATCGTTATATTCTTTGTAATGATCGATATCAAGCATGATCCCCGTATAATGTTGAGTCGATTGTCGTTTGAATTGATTAAAGTGTGATTCAAGAGAGTTACGATTCCAAAGTTGGGTTAAATGATCGGTCTGCGACAAGTGGAGTAGCTGTTGTCGGTTGTGCTGGTTCTCTAGTGCAATTGAAATATAGTTAATTAATTGAATAAATAATTCAAAATGAAACGCTTGGTATTGATAGCTCTCTTTTGCTTGTACAGTAAAGCAAGCTTGTACTTCTCCATTAAACTTAATTGGAGAAAACATGACAGATTTACAAGTCACTCGTTTATCACAATTCTCTCCTAGCATCACCACTTTTCTCTCTGAATTCATATGATTAAAGTAAAAAGAAGAGTCACTTTTTATACAATAGCTCATATAAGTGGCCTCATTTTTACAATGACTTATCCATGGCTGTGTAACGGGTTGTTTATCATCGGAACAATGAATAGTAATATTATCTTGTTCTTTATTATAAAAGCCCAGCGCTAATGTATCTATGTGGAATAAAGTTGAAAGATCATTGTGAATCGTAGGCAAAACACTTTGAATATCAGTGCTATGATTAATATATTGACCAATTTTATTAATCAAAGCTAAATTATCAGATAATGATTTGACAGTACTAAGTTCAAGTTTAGCTGTATTAAGACGGTAAAGTTGTTGCAGATAATCACTTTCTCTTTTAAGTAATTCTCTTCTAGAATTAAGTAGAGAAGAGGTCAATGTTTGATAATGTTTTTCTCTAATTTCTATTTCTTTAATGTCTTTAATTCTAAGTAAAATAATGTCATTAAAGCCATCAATTAACTTATCGCTTTCGATTGCTTTAGCTATATTTAACCCTTGCTTGATATATTGATCAAGAGTTGAGTATTTGTCGTGACTAGTTAAAAAATGACAGTACTCTAAGATCATTTCAGCATAATAATAATCGTGTTGGCTTACCTTCATTTTTTCAATAGAAAGCAAATGGTATCTTTCCGCTGCGTCTGTTTGTTCTAATCCATTTGCGATTTCTGCTTTGATTTTATAGTAAAAACCTAAAAATCGAGGTTCATTTTGGATGTGTTGAAAAAGAGAGTCTAGCAGGGCTTGAGATTCAGTAAAACGGCATTGTTTTGCTTTAATTTCAGCGATATTAAATATTGGTAAAGCAATTGATGATTTTGAACCATATTGCTCTAGTCGTTTCTTTGCGTCATAGAGGTAAGTCAGAGCTTCGTTGAAATTGCCAATTTGGCGGAAAATATCACCAATATTGTTTTTAATTAGCCCTGTTATATAACTATCACAAAATTGCTGTGATTTTTCTGCCTTTGTTAAAAATTTATGGGCATAAAAATAGTTACCAAGCTTCCCGTAAAGTGTACCAATATTATAATTACAGAAACAGATTAAAAACTCTTGTTTATTTTGTTGGGCAAAAGTAACGGCATCAAAAAATAAAGCAATAGATTCGATGAGTCTTCCTGAACAAGAAAGAAGGTAAGCTTGAAATATATAGTCAAATTGTGGTGGAATGATTTGTTTTTGTTTCAGTGCTTCGACTGTAATTGTATTCAGATGAAATTGAACCTGCTCCTTGGATGAAGCTGAGGGTAACTGGCGAACTTGTTCCAGTAAATAATCATTCCATTGATTCTTAGCCATAATTTACTTTTATAATTATTGTTTTATTACAAGAAATTATTGCATATATAGATGATTATATGAAGTGATGTCTCATTTTAGTGCTATTAATAAGTTCAATTTGTGGATGATGTCATAAATTGCAGATATAAAAAAACCGAGCAGCTAGGCTCGGTTTTTTTAGATAAACTTAAAGCTCAAAATCGCCTAAATCATCAGCATCCATGTCGTTGTCAATTTGCCCAACAAGGTATGAACTAATCTCAGTCTCTTGAGGTGCAACCTGAACATTATCAGAACTCAGCCAAGAGTTAATCCATGGGATCGGATTCTGAGTTGCGCCGTCGTATGCACTGTTAAGACCAACGGCTTTCATACGTAGATTAGTAATGTATTCTACGTATTGGCAAAGAATGTCTTTGTTTAGACCGATCATTGAACCGTCTTTAAATAGGTAGTTAGCCCATTCTTTTTCTTGCTCAGCTGCGGCTTTAAATAAGTCGAAACAGTCTTGTTCACATTCTGCTGCTATTTCTATAAATTCAGGATCATCTTGACCAGTACGAAGTAGATTTACCATATGCTGAGTACTGGTTAGATGAAGGGCTTCATCACGAGCAATCAGTTTGATGATTTTTGCATTTCCTTCCATTAATTTGCGTTCTGCAAAAGCAAAAGAACAAGCAAAACTCACGTAGAAACGAATGGCTTCTAGTGCATTTACAGACATTAAACAAAGGTAAAGTTTTTTCTTTAGTTCGCGTTTTGAAACGATAACTTCTTCATCGTTAATAGTATGCGTACCTTCACCTAAACGATGGTAATCATTGGTCGCCTGGATCAAGTTATCGTAATAGTGCGCAATGTCTTTAGCGCGTTTTAGGATCTCTTCATTCTCAACAATATCATCAAAAATAATTGATGGGTTATTGACGATGTTACGAACAATATGTGTGTATGAACGTGAGTGGATAGTCTCAGAGAAAGACCATGTTTCAATCCACGTTTCTAGTTCAGGTAGAGAGACTAAAGGAAGTAGGGCAACATTTGGGCTACGGCCTTGAATTGAATCTAGTAGCGTTTGGTACTTTAAATTACTGATAAAGATGTGCTGCTCATGCTCTGGTAAGTTATTGTAATCAATGCGATCACCAGAAACATCAACTTCTTCAGGGCGCCAAAAAAAAGACAGCTGTTTCTCGATAAGTTTTTCAAAGATCTGAAACTTTTGTTGATCATAACGAGCAACGTTTACTGAGTTACCTAAGAACATTGGTTCTTTCAATTGATCATTTTTTTCTTGTCGAAAAGTACTGTACGCCATGGAAACCTCAATATTATCAAGCCAAAGGAAGAGAGTGGCTTTATTCTAATCAAATAATTATACCAATAAATACTTGTTAGAAGCATGTGTTGGTATAACTATATGAAAGTAAGCTAAAAAATAAATAGCCCGCTAAAAGTAGCGGGCTGAATTTTAAAGTGAAACGTTAGATCTTACAACCGCCGCCTGCACAATCGTCATCTTGTCCTAGATCACCTTGTGAATCGCTAGCACCATCACGAGTGTTATGGTAATAAAGTGTTTTAAGACCTAGCTTATAAGCGGTCAATAAATCTTTTAGCAATAGCTTCATTGGCACTTTGCCATTTGGCTGAATGTTAGGATCGTAGTTTGTGTTTGCTGAAATTGCTTGGTCAACAAATT
Organism: Aliivibrio sp. 1S128; assembly: GCF_001691065.1. Lineage (NCBI taxonomy): Bacteria > Pseudomonadati > Pseudomonadota > Gammaproteobacteria > Vibrionales > Vibrionaceae > Aliivibrio > Aliivibrio sp. 1S128. The sequence continues at coordinate 356,164 of NZ_MAJV01000102.1, forward strand.
TTTGCATGATACCTACCAGTTGAAGGTAACCATCGTTTGAACCGATATTCCAAAGTAACTCATAGTTGTCTTTTAGATTAACGTAATCCGGAACAACTTGTTTTAATATACCATCTTTAGATGCTTTTACTGATACAAAGCCACGTGGTGGCTCAATGCCATTCGTTGCATTTGAGATTTGTGAAGAGGTTTCTGACGGCATCAATGCAGATAACGTTGAGTTACGTAAACCGTGAGTTTTAATGTCTGAACGTAATTCTTCCCAATCTAAATGTAATTCTTCACTACATATATTATCGATGTCTTTTTTGTAAGAATCGATAGGTAAGATACCTTGAGCATAAGTAGTTTCATTGAAAGCAGGGCAAGCGCCTTGTTCTTTCGCTAAATTTACAGATGCTTTTAGAAGATAGAATTGAATTGCTTCAAACGTTTTATGTGTTAATCCGTTCGCGCTGCCATCAGAGTATTTAACGCCATTTTTCGCTAAGTAATAAGCATAGTTAATAACACCTACACCTAACGTACGACGGTTCATTGTTGATTTGTAAGCCGCTGGTAATGGGTAGTCTTGGTAATCAAGTAGCGCATCAAGCGCACGTACCGCTAATTCTGCTAATTCTTCAAGCTCTTCTAATTTCTCTATCGCACCTAGGTTAAATGCAGACAGAGTACATAATGCAATTTCACCTTCTTCGTCATTAACGTGTGTTAATGGCTTAGTTGGAAGAGCGATTTCTAAACATAAGTTAGATTGGCGAATTGGAGCAACACTTGGGTCGAATGGGCTGTGTGTATTACAGTGATCGACGTTTTGAATATAGATACGACCTGTTGAAGCTCGCTCTTGCATTAGTAACGAGAACAGCTCAATCGCTTTGATTGTTTCACGCTTAATTGATGTATCTTGTTCGTATTTAAGATACAGACGCTCGAACTCGACTTGATCAGCAAAGAAAGCTTCGTACATGCCAGGAACATCAGAAGGTGAAAATAAGCTGATGTGCTCCCCTTTAATTAGGCGAGTATACATAAGCTTGTTAATTTGAACGCCGTAGTCCATATGACGAACACGGTTTTCTTCAACACCACGGTTATTTTTAAGAACCAATAATGATTCTACTTCACGGTGCCAAATAGGGTAGAACAAGGTTGCTGCGCCGCCACGAACACCGCCTTGAGAACAACATTTTACCGCTGTTTGGAAGTATTTGTAGAATGGGATACAACCGGTATGGAATGCTTCACCGTCACGGATTTCAGAACCAAGTGCACGGATACGACCAGCATTGATACCAATACCTGCACGTTGTGATACATAACGTACAATAGAGCCAGCAGTTGCATTAATTGAATCTAGGCTGTCATCACACTCAATCAGAACACATGAGCTAAATTGACGTGTTGGCGTACGAACACCAGACATGATCGGTGTTGGTAATGAAATCTTGAATGTAGAGGTTGCGTTGTAGAAACGCTGAATATAATCCAGACGAGTCTCTTTTGGATATTTTGCAAACAAACATGCAGCAACAAGGATATAAAGGAATTGTGCACTTTCGTAGATCGCGCCCGTTACACGGTTCTGAACGAAATATTTACCTTCAAGTTGTTTAACTGCAGCGTATGAAAAATCCATATCACGATTATGATCGATCATTTGATCCATCAAGTCGAATTCTGCTTCTGAGTAATCTTCAGTAATATGTTTATCATATTTACCTAATTCGATTAGCTTACTAACGTGATTAAACAGTGTTGGTGGCTCAAATTGGCCATACGCTTTTTTACGAAGGTGGAAAACTGACAAACGAGCCGCAAGGTATTGGTAATCTGGCGTTTCTTCAGAAATAAGATCGGCCGCTGCTTTGATAATGGTTTCATGAATATCAGATGTCTTCATGCCATCATAAAATTGGATGTGAGACTTCATTTCAACTTGAGACACTGAAACGTTATCTAGATCTTCTGCAGCCCAGGTGATCACTTTATGGATCTTATCCAGATTGATCTTTTCTGTGGTGCCATTTCGCTTAGTAACGGTAAGCTGTTGGGTCATTTGCTACTTTTCCTTAGGATGAAGAACGAAAGATGTAATATTTGTAATTTTCGTTATTAATTTGTGATCAAGCTCATTGCGTTGAATTTTGAAGTAAACACAACATATAGGGCTTAATAAGTAATTAGCTACAAGATAATGATAAATTGACAGGTAATCAAGTCTGAAAATAAGATAGCCCTGTGGATAACCTCTGAATTAAAAAAAACAGTAAGTAGGCACTAACCGAGTTAGATTAGGTATATCAAGAGATCAGAAATAACGTATTTCGTAATGGGTGAGAAGTAGGCAGTAAAAAAAATATTTTCCTTGATTTTTGTGGTTTAGAAGGATCTTCTATTATCAAAAAAAAATGCTGTTTTGTTGTTCTAATTTGGAGATTAATGGAGCTTTAGTAAACAAGATGATAATTGAAATATTTAAACAAAACATCACTCTTTATTTGTATTAAGAACACAGATAAAGAGTGATAAATGTGATAAGCAGGTGATGAGACTTACAAAGTGGTATGAACGATATAATTTACATCAACATTTTTGCCTAATGAATAGACATCTGTTAATGGATTGTAATGTAAGCCTGTAATGCCTTGTTCTTGTAATGCGGTTTGGTCTAGCATCTTTAATAATTCAGAAGGGCGAATAAATTTGTCGTGGTCATGTGTGCCTTTAGGTACCAGTTTTAGCAGTTGCTCTGCACCAACAATGGCAAATAAGTAAGATTTAATATTACGATTCAATGTAGAGAAAAATACATGGCCACCAGGTTTTACCATCTTTGCACATGAACGAATAACAGAAAGAGGGTCGGGAACGTGCTCAAGCATTTCCATACAAGTAATTACATCGTAGGTTTCAGGATTTTCTTCTGCGTGTTGTTCTGCCGTCGATTGTATATATTCTAGTTCTGTACCGGTTTCTAATGCATGAAGGCGAGCGACCGTAAGGGGTTCTTTACCCATATCTAATCCGATAACATCAGCACCTTGATTTGCCATGCTCTCAGCTAGAATGCCGCCACCACAGCCCACATCTAATACCTTTTTACCAAATAAGCCATTGGCATTGTTTAATACATAGTTCAGACGTAATGGGTTAATTTGGTGTAGTGGTTTAAATTCACCTTCAAGATCCCACCAACGAGAGGCCATATCTTCAAATTTTTTGATTTCTGCTGGATCGACATTTAACTGCTGAGTCATAATTCACATTCCTTTTTTATCTTCCTTTTATTATATACAAAAAAAATAAGAAAGAGAGCCTTTAAAATGATGCTTTTTTCATCAATTTATTCAGGCTTTTCAAGAATATGATAGATTGACTTGTGACTTGCTCCTGATTTCGTAGGATTCTTAAGCTTAAGAGTGATTTTGCGAATTAAAACGATGCGAAATAGAAGCGTTGTGTGCTATATTTTGTAATCTTGCACGTTTATCAGTATCAATTACTTTATCTTTATAGATAGTATGATTGATAAAGTAATTGATATTGATACGACAGAACTAATTGAGGGATATTGGCTCTATGAGCGATCTTGCTAAAGGGATCACGCCCGTAAATATTGAAGATGAGCTTCGAGGTTCATACCTAGACTACGCGATGTCAGTAATCGTTGGTCGTGCTCTTCCAGATGTGCGTGATGGTCTAAAACCTGTACACCGCCGTGTTTTATTTGCGATGGATGTATTAGGTAATGATTGGAATAAACCATATAAAAAATCTGCCCGTGTAGTCGGCGACGTAATTGGTAAGTATCACCCACATGGTGATAGTGCTGTATACGACACGATAGTACGTATGGCGCAGCCGTTCTCACTACGCTATATGCTTGTTGATGGCCAAGGTAACTTTGGTTCTATCGATGGTGACTCTGCTGCGGCAATGCGTTATACCGAAGTTCGTATGTCGAAAATTGCCCACGAATTGTTGGCCGATTTAGACAAAGAAACCGTCGATTACGTTCCTAACTATGATGGTACAGAACAGATCCCTGCGGTATTACCTACTCGTGTACCTAACTTATTAGTTAATGGTTCATCAGGTATCGCAGTTGGTATGGCAACTAATATACCTCCTCATAACTTAACTGAAGTGGTTAATGGTTGTTTAGCATTCATCGAGAATGAAGATATTACTATCGATGAGCTAATAAACTATATTCCAGGTCCTGACTTTCCGACAGCTGCGTTAATCAGTGGTCGTAAAGGCATCATTGATGCATATAAGACAGGTCGCGGTAAAGTTTACATGCGTTCTAAAGCAAATATCGAAGCGGACAAAAATGGTAAAGAAACCATTATTGTTACTGAGATCCCTTATCAAGTTAACAAAGCACGTGTGATCGAAAAGATCGCTGAGCTGGTTAAAGATAAGAAAGTCGAAGGTATTTCAGCACTGCGTGACGAATCTGATAAAGATGGTATGCGTATTGTTATCGAATGTAAGCGTGATGCCGTGGGTGAGGTGGTTCTTAATAACCTGTTCTCATTAACTCAGCTTCAAACTACATTCGGCGTAAACATGGTAGCGCTTGATAACGGCCAACCAAAACTGTTCAACTTAAAAGAAATGTTGAAGTGTTTTGTTGATCACCGTCGTGAAGTGGTAACTCGCCGTACAATTTTTGAATTACGCAAAGCGCGTGATCGTGCTCATATCCTTGAAGGTTTGGCGCTGGCATTAGCAAACATTGATGAGATCATTGATCTAATCAAAAATGCGCCATCACCAGCAGAAGCAAAACAAGGCCTAGTCGCTCGCGGTTGGGATCTTGGTAATGTTGCCGACATGCTAGAGCGTGCTGGTACAGATGCTGCTCGCCCTGATTGGTTAGAGCCAGAGTTTGGTATTCGTGAAGGTAAATACTTCTTAACGGAACAACAAGCTCAAGCAATTCTAGAATTACGTCTACACCGTTTAACTGGTTTAGAACATGAAAAAATTCTAGATGAATACAAAGCACTATTAGATGAAATCGCAGAACTAATGCATATCCTTGCAAGTACTGAGCGTCTAATGGAAATCATTCGTGATGAATTAATAACGGTTCGTGATACTTATGGTGATGAGCGTCGTACTGAAATTGGTGCTGCTATTCACGATATCGATATCGAAGACTTAATCACACAAGAAGATGTTGTAGTAACACTTTCTCGTGAAGGTTATGTTAAGTACCAAATTCTAGGTGATTACGAAGCGCAACGTCGTGGTGGTAAAGGTAAGAGTGCAACTAAGATGAAGGACACCGATTATATCGAGCGTCTACTTGTTGCTAACACTCATGATAATATCCTTTGCTTCTCTACACGTGGTAAAGCATACAGCTTGAAAGTATTCCAACTTCCTCAAGCAAGCCGCACCGCTCGTGGTAAGCCTATCGTGAACATTCTTCCTCTAGAAGAAGGTGAGCGTATTACAGCGATTCTACCAGTATCTGAATACTCTGAAGATAAGTTCATCTTCATGGCAACAGGTGATGGTACGGTTAAGAAAACATCGTTAGACCAATTCGCTAAAGTTCGTGCAAACGGCTTAATTGCAGTTAATCTACGTGAAGATGATTCATTAATCGGCGTCGATATTACGACGGGTTCAAATGAAATCATGCTGTTCTCTAAAGCAGGTAAAGTCGTTCGTTTCAGCGAAGAACATGTTCGCGGAATGGGTCGTACTGCTTCAGGTGTTCGTGGTATGAAACTGACTGGTGAAGATCAGGTTGTTTCATTGATTGTTCCTTCTAATGAAGGTGACATTCTAACGGTTACAGAAAATGGGTACGGTAAACGTACTAAGATTTCTGAATACCCAACGAAGAGCCGTGCAACACAAGGTGTTGTATCTATCAAGGTTTCAGATCGTAACGGCAGTGTTGTCGGTGCAGTTCAAGCTGAAGATGGTGATGAGTTCATGATGATTACTGATGCAGGTACGTTAGTTCGTACACGCGTATCGGAAGTAAGCCAAGTGGGTCGTAATACCCAAGGTGTTACACTGATCCGTACTGCTGAAGATGAAAATGTAGTTGCTCTACAACGCATTGATGAACCAGAAGAGCTTGAAATTCTTGACGGTGATGTAGTAGAAGGTGAAGAAGAGGCGACAGTAATTACTGAAGCAACTGAAACTCCTGAAGCTGAATCAGATGAAGATACGACAAAAGAATAATTTTTCTTAATGTATTAAAAAGCCCGCTTATTTTTAAGCGGGCTTTTTTGTCTCTGTAATTTGACAAACTTGAAATGGTTAGCAAATATCAAATTTACGTTGTTCAGAATATAGATTGGTTGTGATGACAAATTTATCTTTTCCACATGCAATACAGACAGGCTTTCCATACCAAGCAGCATAGCATTCGCAACAGGAATAATGATTATTCATTAGTGGGGATAGTGTTTTTTCTAAAAGGAGATCATCTAAAGAAGAACGCCTGAATTGGTCTTGTTTTTTTGTATTGATTATCGATTTCATTCTAGCCAGCATTAGTAATGTTATGAATCTCGTAGTATTCATAATCGTTATAGGTATAAGTTAAGTATCATATGATATTTATCGTAAAACAATAGCGCAGATCGTGATTTACCTTGCTTTATTTACAAAAAAAAGGAGCGAAATGCTCCTTTTTTATAAATGTGTATGGGCTTTATTAAATTAACTATTATAAGCCACTTTTAATGCGGTAAATCTTTCAACTAGATCGTCAATAGCGACTTGATCATAACTTTTCAAACCTGTAGCAATCATGCGCTTTGTGCCATGACCGACTTCTTCACCGTTTTCAGTGAATATGAAGTTTAGTTTAACTAAGCCTCTTTTTCCTTCGATATCCATCGTAGCGCCAGTAAATTCAACTCTTGGTGTTGAAATATCTAAACGAGTAAATTCTACGTCCATGCTCTCATAAATAACCAAAGGACGTTGGCAATTAATCATTAATTGCTTTTCTTCCATTAATGGAACCATGATATGAGGGAAGTTCATACCAGAAAATTGCACATATTGTTTTACAACATGTTCAATAAACTCAGGATTTAAATTTTTCTCGCCGCTACGGCTCACGTGTAAATATTCTTTATCGTTATCATCTGATAATGAATATTCACCTTCTTCAAGGTGATTGATATGTAAAGCGGTCCCACCAGCGACCATTCCGGCAAAGTCAAAATGCATTTTGTTACTAATGCCGGTTTTAGAAAGTAAAACGGCAAACAATAAATCACCAGGAACACAGAAACGTTTTGAGTCTACGTTGTGAATCGGGTTGAAGTCACCAGCCACTTTTTTTGCAAAATCACTTGCTTGTTGACGGGTGAATTCGAATGAATTATCTGTTTCCGAAAAATATTGATTTAACTGCATAATATATTTGGTAAAAACCTAGCTAATGAAATAACAGCGTTAGTATAACCAATCTCTTATCATCAAATGGTCTATCCAGTCATAATAAAAGTAAAAACAATTATTTAACGGTTTCAAATTGTAGATAAATTGACAATTACTTCACGATTAACTCGTTATAATTCCAAAAATAACACTCTAATGCAGTGATTGATTAAATAAAGGTCAAAAATGAAATCGTTAGTAAAAATAGGAATAGCAGGTTCATGTATTTTTATGAGTTCTTTTGCTTGTGCGGAAGTGAAAAAATCAGGAGATATGGCCGCTGATATTGGTGCTGTAGCAATTCCAATCATTGCTGGTTCAATTGCCTTATATAAAGAAGACTATGATGGTTTTTGGATGTTTGCTAAAGGCGCCACTTATACTTTAGCTGCAACGCAAGCGTTGAAATATACCGTGAGAGAAGAACGACCAAATGGAGAAGATGATCTTAGCTTTCCATCAGGGCATTCATCTTCAGCTTTTCAGGGGGCGTCGTATTTACAATTTCGTTATGGTTGGGAGTATGGCTTACCCGCTTATATAGGCGCTGGTTTGGTTGGATATTCAAGAGTAGAGAATGAGCATCACTATTGGAGAGATGTTATTGCAGGTGCGGTATTAGCGACAACAATTCAATATTTGGTGACAGATAAGTATATAGACTCAAACCAAGTGATGATTATGCCCATAATTAACCAAGATCATGTCGGAATTGCAGCATCTTTCTCATTTTGATTGGCAAAGTCACTGCAAGCGAGTAAAATCAGCTCCCTTTTATCGAAGCTAGGTGTACAACAATGTTTATCGGATTTGACTATGGAACTGCCAATTGCTCAGTGGCTACCATCCAAAATAATCAAGCAAAGCTATTAAAGCTAGAAGGAGACAGCACGTTTATTCCTTCTGCGTTATGTGCGCCTACACGAGAAGCCGTTTCAGAATATTTATTCCGTATTTGGGGTGTTCAGCCAAGTTCAGATATTAATGAGCGTCTACTTCATACCGCCATTTCATTCAACCGTGAAGAAGATATTGATGTAGATGCTGAGTCGATGACATTCGGTCAAGCAGCATTAAATACGTATATTGAAGATCCAGAAGATGTGTATTACGTAAAATCTCCAAAGTCTTTTTTAGGGGTTTCTGGTTTACGTGATGTACAAGTGAGCTTGTTTGAAGATCTTGTTACAGCAATGATGAAAAACATCAAGAACAAGGCAGAACAAGAGCTGCAACAAGAAGTCACTTCAACAGTGATTGGCCGCCCAGTCAACTTCCAAGGCGCTGAAAGTGATGAAGCAAATAGTCAGGCTATCTCAATCCTTTCTCGTGCAGCAATGCGTGTTGGTTTTAAGAATATTGAATTCCAGTTTGAGCCAGTCGCTGCTGGTTTGGATTATGAGCAAACGCTAAACGAAGATAAAACCGTTCTTATTGTTGATATCGGCGGTGGTACAACAGACTGTTCAATGATTCAAATGGGACCATCATGGCGCGATTATCATGATCGCACAAAAGGGATCTTATCTCACAGTGGTTCACGAATTGGTGGTAATGATCTAGATATTCATTTAGCCCATCGCCAATTAATGCCATTATTGGGGTCTCAAAGTCGTACGCACAAAGGACTTGAGTTACCAATGACGCAGTTCTGGAACCCAATAGCAGTCAACAATATTGTGGCTCAGTTGGAGTTTTTTGGTTTTGGTAATCGTAAGCATCTTTTACAAATGATGAACGACACTCAAGAGCCTGAAAAACTAGCTCGTTTAATTAAATTGTACGATGAAAAACTAAGTTATAAATTACTGCGTGATGCTGAACAAACCAAAATTGCATTGTCAGAGCATTTCGAGCATGCGGTAGATTTAAGCTATTTAGATGAAGGCTTATCGTTATCAATCAGTCGGTCAGATTTGATAGAAGCGATAGCTAAACCACAAGAAAATATTAACAAACTTGTAAAAGAGGCTATTCAGCAAGCAGGCAAAACGCCAGATATTATTTATGTCACCGGTGGTTCTGCTCGTTCACCAATTTTACAAGCAGCATTGCAGAAACAATTACCAAATATTGAAATTGTAGGTGGCAATTACTTTGGCTCAGTTACTGCCGGTTTAGCTCATTGGGCAAATTACTGCTTCGCTTAACGTTACGTATTTTTTATTAATATTTCTCTTCGAGCTGCATTGTCGCAGCTCGAATTGCATTAGGAAAAGACAATGAAATCAGCACCAACAAGCATGACCTTTTTTGAACGTTTTGAATCTGATATTTTATCGGGGAAAAAAGTAATTACCATTCGTGACGAATCAGAAAAAGATTACGTGGTAGGAACTGAAGTAGAAGTCAGTACTTATGAAGATAACCGTCATTTTTGTCGATTAGCGATTGATTCGGTAGAGCCAATTACCTTTGATGATCTTAATACGTATCATGCAGAACAAGAGAACATGACGCTTGAAGAGTTAAAAAATATCATTGAAGAGATCTATCCAAACAAAGGTCAGCTTTATGTTGTGTCTTATCATTTAGCATAAATGGTTTAATGAAATAGGATCAATCTATTAATGCCATAAGGGAGTAGGTATTAACATGGAATGGCAGTCATATAATAATGAGTAGTATTCTTAACACTCATATGAAAAGCATTTTACTTGCATGCTTAATTATTAGTATTGGCCAGTTAAGTATGGGATTAGTTTTCCCATCATTACCTTGGATAGCAAAAGATTTTAATATTAGTCTTAATGAAACTCAGCTGTTAGTGAGTGTGTATTTATTGGGTTTTGGACCGTCTCAATTTATTTATGGGCCAGTGTCTGATGCTTTAGGCCGTAAAAAAGTATTAATTTTTGGTTTGTCTATTGCTTTACTTGGCATTATTTTTATTCTTATATTTCAACATAGCTTTCAAGGTATTGTTCTTGGAAGATTTTTACAGGGGCTTGGTACTGGGTGCTGCGCGGTTTTAGCAAGAGCGTCTACTCGAGACCGGTTTAATGGCGCTGAGCTGCCTATAGCGATGTCTTATATTGCGATGGCGGCATCAATAACCCCAATGATAGCGCCTGTAATTGGCGGGTTTATAAATTATCACTTCGGATGGAGTGTTATCTTTATTTCATTATTTGGCTATGTAGTTATCGCATTATTAGTCATTCTTGTTCAATTTAAAGAAACCTTAATTCAAACTTCTTCGATTCCATCTCCTGTAAATATAGCAAAGCAATACTGGGATCTACTGACATCTCGCTATTTTATAAGCTTTGCGAGTATTGGTTGGCTTAATTTTACATTAATGATAACCACAATATCTGTCATGCCTTTTATTATGCAAAACCAAATAGGCATGAGTTCTGCTGAATACGCGGTGTGGGCTTTAATACCCGCGATTGGAATGCTATTAGGAACAAGTATTTGTAATCAAGTACGGCCTAAAATTGGCACAAAGAAAATGTTATTATTTACTCCTGTATTGCATTTTATTTCTGCTATATGGTTATTTTTAGTTCCATTAGAGCCAATGTATTTAATGCTTGGACAAGGGTTAATGATCTTGGGGAATGGGATAGCTTTACCGTGTGCCCAAGCCATGGTGATGCAACCTTATAAGAAACAAGCAGGGGCTGCTGCAGCTATGTCTGGGGGAGGGCAAATGATAGTGTCGGCCTTGGTTAGTATGTTGTTAGTAAAAATTGGTTTAAATGCGGTATGGCATCTTTCAATTGTTATTGTTGTTTTTGCTGTCATCACTGTTTGTAATATTTATCGTGGTTTTTCAATGTTGGAAGATCAATAGCGGTTGAGGCTACCCTCAAAAAAGCAATATCATAATCTATATTTTAAGGTAAATAATGGAATTATTATCAATTAACTTTTTAGGGCAACCATTACGCTTAGAAGGTTCAATGGCTGGATGGCAGCAAGTTTTTTGGAATAACACTTTAGTGGCTCAGCAAGCGGCTTCAGCTGACCATCAAGATCATTACCTACATGAGTTTCAGTTGAATAAAGGAGATATTGTGATCACTTGTCGCCTAGAAGCGAAAGTGACATGGCAGCCTTTTTTAATTGAATACAGAGCTATGGTTGATGATGAACTGATTGCAGAAGGTTCTCGTAACACGAAAGATATTGAGCAACAAGTTCCGCATACCCCAATTAAGGCAGAGCGAAAATTTAGTTTAATTGGACTTATCTCATTAGGAATGAAAGCATTAAAAAGTGCAAAACTGATTAAAGTGGTGTTAGCCTCTGCCAGTATTGCCGCTTATTCATGGTTATTTTCTATTGAATTTGCGCTATCGCTTATCGCTTGTCTCGTTTTTCATGAATATGGTCATATCAGAGCGATGAAATACTTTGGCATGAAAACGAAAGGGATCTATTTGATTCCATTTTTAGGAGGCTTAGCACTCAGTGATGAAAAGATAAATACACGTTGGCAAGATGTCGTTATTTCTATCATGGGTCCTTTTTTTGGCTTGATATTATCTCTTGTTCTCATTGTAGTCTATTGGATAACCGGAGAAATGTTCTTTGCAGGTCTTGCTGTTTTTAATGCATTTTTGAACTTATTTAACTTACTACCAATACTCCCTTTAGATGGTGGCCATGTTCTAAAGAGTATTAGCTTTTCAATGAACAGTAAGCTAGGTATTACCTTGTGTGCGTTGGCTGCAGTAGGTGGCATTATCTTGAGTTACCAATTAGGGCTCGCGTTATTTGGGTTCTTACTTATTATGGGAAGTCTTGAGATAGTCTTTGAATGGCGATCTCGTCATCATAGCCATCTATTACCATTAGATAAGTATGGACAGCTTGTATCGACTGCATGGTACGTAGGGTTAGTAAGTTCACTTGTCGGGATTATTTGGTACTTTGCTAGCAGTGGTGATGCTTTATTACAATTACCAATGCAGATTTTAGGAACGTAATCTAAAAGACTCCTATTAAAGTTTACGTAGAGAGTAATATCAGACAGAATTAAATAAGAATAAGCATATGAAAAGGACGAAAAGATGTTTAAAAAATTAAAGGCGTCATTAGGTATAGGTGCCGCAAAGGTAGATACCATTTTAGAAAACCCAGAATTATTTCAGGGTGATACTTTAATCGGTACTGTTCATATCCAAGGTGGCGATGTTGAACAGCAGATCGATGCAATTCACCTAAAACTCAATACAGAAGTTAAAGTAGAAAGTGATAACGGTACTAGCTATCAAACACTGACTTTGTTTCATACCCAAGCGGTGGATCCTTTTGTGATTCGAGTCGGGGAGAAGAAGGAAATACGATTCACAATTAAACTGCCTGATGAAACTCCTATTACAGCATTGAACGTTCGTAATAATCATTGTGATGTTTGGGTTGAAACTGTGTTAGATATTGATTTTGCAATTGACCCGACAGACCGTGATTTACTCGTAGTGAAACCGATGTCAGTTGCAGCCACTATTATTAATCAAATAGAACAAGCCGGTTTTGGCATGGTAAAAGCCGATGTTGAGAAGGGGTACCTTAATGGTGGTCATTTTAAATCGCATTCTGGTGGTTACCAAGAGATTGAGTTTAGAAGTAACGGATTTATCAATAAAAAAGAGATCGAACTGTCCTTTATTTTAGATGGCCAAGTACTTCATTGTTTAGCTGAAGTTGACCGTTCGATGGGGTTTAATCGTGGTGACCAATATGTGTCTTTTTCACTAAATACAAATGCTTCAAGCGCAGAAATACATAATGCAGTGCAAAAGATATTACGCGTATAGCTAACGTTTTTATTTTAAACATATTAAAAGAATCGACATCATTTTTGTGATCTCGATTCTTTTTTGCATTAGGTGATTAAGAGTCGTACAATGACCAACTTGTAAGTGTTCCCGACCTTTGTGTGGTTGATTGATCCTTACATCTTAGACAATCTATTATTTTAGACTTATTAATTTTTAGCATGTGTTGCTTCGTGTGCAACACCACTGTAAAGGATAAAACATGCCTGTAATTACTCTTCCAGACGGTTCTCAACGTCAATTCGATAATGCTGTTTCTACTATGGATGTTGCTGCTGACATCGGTCCAGGTCTTGCGAAAGCTTGTATCGCTGGTCGTGTTGATGGCGTTCGTGTTGATGCGTGTGATTTAATTGAAAATGACGCACAACTTGAAATCATCACAGCAAAAGATGAAGACGGTTTAGAAATCATTCGTCACTCTTGTGCGCACCTTTTAGGTCACGCAGTTAAGCAGCTTTTTCCAGAAGCTAAAATGGCGATTGGTCCAACTATCGATAACGGTTTCTACTACGATATCGATATGGAGCATTCTTTAACGCAAGAAGATCTTGATAAGATTGAAAAGCGTATGAAAGATCTTGCTAAAACCAAGTACCAAGTAATCAAGAAGAACGTAAGCTGGCAAGAAGCTCGCGATGCATTCGATGCTCGTGGCGAAACTTACAAAATTGAAATCCTTGACGAAAACGTATCTAAAGACGATCGTCCAGGCTTATACCACCATGAAGAATACATCGACATGTGTCGTGGTCCACACGTACCAAACATGAGCTTCTGCCAGAATTTCAAAATTCTAAGCGTTGCTGGTGCATACTGGCGTGGTAACAGCGACAACAAAATGCTGCAACGTATCTATGGTACGGCATTCCAAGATAAGAAATTGCTTAAAGCACATCTTATTCGCCTAGAAGAAGCAGCAAAGCGCGATCACCGTAAAATTGGTAAGCATCTTGATTTGTTCCATATGCAACAAGAAGCACCAGGTATGGTTTTCTGGCATCACAACGGGTGGACTATCTTCCGTGAGCTAGAAGTATTTGTTCGTGAAAAACTAACAGAATACGATTACCAAGAAGTAAAAGGTCCATTAATGATGGATCGCGTACTTTGGGAGCGTTCAGGTCACTGGGATAAATACGCAGAAGCGATGTTTACAACAAGCTCAGAGAACCGTGAATACGCTATTAAGCCAATGAACTGCCCAGGTCACGTTCAAATCTTTAACCAAGGTTTGAAGTCATACCGTGATTTACCACTGCGTATGGCTGAGTTCGGCTCATGTCATCGTAATGAACCATCAGGAGCGCTACACGGCATCATGCGTGTTCGTGGCTTCACTCAAGATGATGCTCATATCTTCTGTACAGAAGCACAAGTACAAGATGAAGTGAAATCATGTATTGAGATGGTTTACGATACATACACAACATTTGGTTTTGAAAACATCGTAGTTAAGCTATCTACACGTCCTGAACAACGTGTTGGTTCTGACGAAATGTGGGACAAAGCAGAGGCGGATTTAATCCTTGCTCTAGAGTCGATGGAAATCGCTTATGAGATTCAAGAGGGTGAAGGTGCGTTCTACGGACCGAAAATTGAATTTACTTTGCATGATTGTCTGGACCGTGCGTGGCAATGTGGTACAGTGCAGCTAGATTTTGCATTACCAGAGCGTTTAGGGGCAACTTACGTAGGTGAAGATAACGAACGTCACACACCAGTGATGATTCACCGCGCGATTTTAGGTTCACTTGAGCGCTTCATTGGTATCTTGATTGAAGACTACGCAGGCTTTTTCCCAACATGGTTGGCGCCAGAACAAGCAATTGTGATGGGCATTACAGACAAACAAGCTGATTATGTACAAGAAATTGCAAAAAAACTGCAAAAAAATGGATTTAGAGTCAAAGCGGACTTGAGAAATGAGAAGATTGGCTTTAAAATCAGGGAACATACTTTGAAACGTGTTCCGTATATGCTTGTTTGTGGTGACCAAGAAATGGAAGCCGGAGAAATTGCAGTACGTACACGTAAAGGTAAAGATTTGGGTAAATTTAAAATTGATGATTTTGTTGCATTCCTGCAGCAAGAAGTTAGTGCCCGAACGCTCAATACTGTGGAGGAATAAGGTATTAAAGGCGGAAAAAGAGCCCAACAGCCGGCTAAACAAAATGCTCATCGTCTAAACGGTGAAATTATTGGCGTTAAAGAAGTACGCCTTACAGGTCTAGATGGCGAGTCAGTTGGTGTCGTTTCACTAAATGAAGCGTTAGACGTTGCACTTGAAGCAGGTGTCGATCTAGTTGAAATCAGCCCGAATGCCGAGCCACCAGTCTGTCGTGTGATGGACTATGGTAAATTCCTCTTCGAAAAGGCTAAGGCTGCTAAAGAGCAGAAGAAAAAACAGAAACAGGTTCAAACTAAAGAAATTAAATTTAGACCTGGGACTGATATTGGAGACTATCAGGTAAAACTACGCAACCTGACTGGTTTCCTGGAAGAAGGCAACAAAGTGAAGGTAACAATTCGCTTCCGTGGCCGAGAGATGGCTCACCAAAACATCGGTGTTGACGTTCTTAATCGTTTGAAAGCGGATACTGAAGAATTTGCAGTAGTCGAATCATTTCCAACGAGAATTGAAGGTCGCCAGATGATTATGGTGTTAGCCCCTAAAAAGAAGTAATTTAGTGCATTCAAGTAGTAAAGTAGGGTAGCTGTTCGCAGTTGTCCTGTTTTATTCGCCTAATTACTATATGTTTAATCACGCAACAATGCGGAGTTATATTCATCATGCCTAAGATGAAATCAAACAAAGGTGCTTCTAAGCGTTTTAAGAAAACTGCTGGTGGTATCAAATTTAAGCACGCTACGAAACGTCACATCCTGACTAAACGTACTACTAAAAACAAGCGTCAGCTTCGTCCAAACTCTCTACTTCCTAAATGTGAAGTAGCAGCAGTTTTACGTATGCTTCCATACGCATAATTTTTAGTTAATTTATTATATTTAGTTTAGGAGAGACACAATGCCTCGCGTAAAACGTGGTGTACAAGCTCGTGCACGTCATAAGAAAGTACTGAAACAAGCTAAAGGTTATTACGGAGCACGTTCACGTGTTTATCGTGTAGCTTTCCAGGCAGTTACTAAAGCAGGACAATATGCTTACCGTGACCGTCGTAATAAAAAGCGTGTTTTCCGTCAACTTTGGATCGCTCGTATCAATGCTGCTGCTCGTCAGAACGGCCTATCTTACAGCCGTTTCATCAACGGTCTTAAGAAAGCATCTATTGAAATCGATCGTAAGATCCTAGCTGACATCGCTGTATTCGACAAAGTAGCATTCGCTGCTCTTGTTGCTAAGGCGAACGCTGCTCTTTAATTAGAACAGTTTCAAGGCTTTAAGACTAATTAAGGAGAGCACTAGCTCTCCTTTTTTTATGCCTGTAATATCTACCTATCTACCTATCTACCTATCTACCTATCTACCTATCTACCTATCTACCTATCATTCTTATGCCATATTCAGTTTGTAGCGGCTCATTTCATTTAGAACAGACTTAGGTGTAATGTCAGGTTTTGTAAAAGAGCGGCAGCAAATGTAAATCCACTTTTGATTTATTTATTAAAGCATATTATCTATGTAGTTAATTCACCTAATGAGTGTCGATGATGCGTAAATTTACGATTTTTCTTCTTTTACTATGGCTACCTTCTTTTGTGTCATCATTTTATGAACTTAATAATATGATGGACTTACGTAAGCAGCTTATTGTACTAACGGGCTTGTTAGGCTTTGCCTACATGGGGGCGGCAATAATTCTTTCTGCACGATTCAAATGGGTAGAAGGTGTAGTGAAAGGATTAGATAAAGGTTACGCACTGCATAAAAAATTAGGGATCTCAGCATTTATCACTCTAATTTTGCATTGGGCCGTTATCAAAAGTGCGCATTGGGCTGTTCAATTGGGTTTACTTATTCGTCCCTTGCATCAAGGAAAAGGGAAAGGCCAATTAATGTCAGGTGTTGATTGGGTATCAATGGCTGAAAAAGTCGGAGATATATCATTCAAGTTTTTCATTATTTTTACCATTATCAGTTTAGTCGAAAGGGTTAGTTACAAAAAATTTAAAGGGGTCCATAAAATTGGTGGAGTATTAATGTTGGCCGGTATTTTTCATACTCTTCTTTTGATCAACTGGGATCTTTCGTTAATACCGATGAATATCGCGATCATACTGATATCGATTATCTCAGTCTGGTGCGCATTCCTATCATTAACGGGTTCTATTGGTAAGAAAAATAAAATAAAAGGCGAAGTTATACGCGTTGATAAATTTAAGAGTGGATCAGATTCAACAATGGTAGCTCGTCTGCAAATTAAGCTTGAAAATTCATTACAATATAAAGAAGGTCAATTTGCTTATATTAACTTCCATGATGGTGAAGCTCCGCATCCGTTCTCTATCCTAAATTATGATGAAGATAGAAAATTGGTTGAATTTGGGATCAAAGATCTTGGTGATTACACCCATACATTAGTCAATGAGATAAACACAAGAACAAAAGTGACCGTTGAGGGGGGCTATGGCTACTTTCAGGTATCATCAGATGCGAATCAAGTATGGATAGGGGCAGGAATTGGCATTGTTCCACTACTTTCTCGACTATATTGGCTTCAAAAAACAGCGAATACAGGAAAAAATAAGATTAAAAAGATCCATCTATTCTATTGTGTAAACAATGAAAAAGAAGCGTTCTTCAATGCTGAAATTAAGGTGATACTACGTAGTATGGACTTTATTGAGTTACACCTTATTGAGTCAAATAAAGGAAATAGATTAACGTCTGAGCAGATTTTAAAGAGCATGGATAATAAAGCGTTTTCAGTTAGCTTTTGTGGCCCTGAAGGATTTGGTGTTAGCTTGAAAGACACATTAGTAAAAGCCGGTTTATCAGAAGCATCATTCCATAAAGAAATATTTAAAATGCGTTAAAGAATAAGTTGTCTGCAATTGAAAAGAAGAGCTGATAAGTGATGCGAGCTCTTCTTTTCATATTATTGGAATTGTTTTCTTATAAATGTTGAAGGTTTAAGCCGCATACACCACAGGAAAATCATACATTGGGTGCGCTTGTATTAACGTTTTATGCCCATATACATTTTCAATCATTCCTGTTGTTATCGTTTCCCAAGGGGCTCCATCAGCTTGCAGTTTCCCATCTTTTAATACAATCACTCTATCTGAGTATTGCGCGGCTAAATTCAAATCATGTAATACTACTACTACGGCTGCCCCTTCATTTGCTAATTCCCGCACTAAACGTAATGTATTATGTTGGTGAGATAAATCTAAAGCGGAGGTGGGTTCATCAAGCATGATAATCTTCTGTTGATGTTGACTTACTTGCGTTAGTACGCGTGCTAAATGAACACGTTGTTTTTCACCACCAGAGAGGGAAGGGTAGAGTCTTTCTGTTAAATGAAAGATCCCTGTTTTCTTCATCATAGATTGAGTGGTCTGTTTCAATGCTTTATTGGGAAGATCTAAAGGCAATCCACCAAGTTCAACCACTTCATCAACATTAAAAGAAAAAGATAAGCTACTCTGTTGTGGAAGAATACCAAGTTGCTGTGCTAACAACGTTTTATTCCAATCCTCTTTTCTCTTATTGAAATAGAGGATTTCATGGTTAGATTCGATTTCATTACATAGCATTTTCAATAACGTACTCTTTCCTGCGCCATTAGGCCCAAGTAAAGTGGTTACTTCACCGCAATGAAGATCTAAATTAATATCGTCTAAAATAATCTTATTATTTATCCGATAAGAGATATTTTTTGCTGAAATAGCAACAGACTTAGAGTGCATTAGAGCTTTCCCCTTTGAGTAAATAATAGATATAAAAAGAAAGGTGCACCAATAATCGCGGTAACAATACCGACAGGAAGTTCCGCGGGGCTTACCGCTACACGAGCAAACATATCGGCACAAGTGAGTAAAAGGCCACCTAAAAGAGCTGATAGAGGTAATAAGGTTTTATGATTTGGTCCTGCTATCATGCGACCGAGATGAGGAATAATAAGGCCTATAAACCCAATCATACCCGATAAGCTGACAGTGATCCCTACACCAATAGCACTTAAAATAATCATGCGTTTTTTTAATGATTGAACGTTAATCCCTAAATGTTTTGCTTCTGCTTCACCAAGTAACAATGCATTTAATCCTGATGCATTTTTCATAAAGAGAGATAGAAGAACAACAAGTCCAAAACTCGCTAATAATAAGTCAGGCCACCTTGCTCCCGCTAATGATCCCATTGACCATAAAGAGAGGTCGCGTAACATTTGGTCATCCGCAATAAAGTTTAAATAACCAATTCCTGCACCAGATAATGCACTAATAGCAACGCCAGCTAACAGCATTACTGTGATAGAGGTGCCAAACTTGCTAGTCCCTAAACTATAAACAATTAAAGTGGTAATCGCTCCTCCAAGAAAAGCAAAAACAGGCACTGCAGCAAAGTTTATGAATAGCGGGTATTTCTCCGAAATCGAAGAGAATAGAACGATCGCGGTTGCAGCACCAAGAGCGGCTCCTGCCGATACACCTATAATCCCAGGTTCAGCAAGTGGGTTACGAAATAACCCCTGCATTACAACGCCAGATATCGCTAAAATAGCCCCAACAAGCATGCATAATAACGTTCTAGGCAATCTAACTTGATGAATGATCAAATCAATATGAGCAGGAGTTTCAATACTAGACCAAGGTACTAAGCTGTTAAAGCTGTCACTTAAGCTAATATTCATTGGTCCTGTAGCAATAGAGCCCAGAGCAATAAAGGTAAGAAAAAAAGCACAAATGCTTAATAATTTTGAATAAGGAATGTATTTCAACAACATAATGAATTCATCCTATGGGTAAAGCAGAGTGTTAAGACGAGCAGCCTCATTAAGGGTCGCTAAACCTAGTCCACCAACGAGTGCAGAGCCATTAATCCCGATGATTTTCTTGTTGATACCTGCGGGAGTTGACGCCAAGGTAGGTATAGATTTAATTATGTTATCAATACCATCTAATTTTTCTAAACTGCGATCACTAACTAAAATTACATCGGGTTGCATAGAGATCATCGCTTCCATTGAGAGAGGCTTGAAAGAGGACATTAATTGTTGGGCTGGATTGATACCACCAGCCAGACTGATCATTTCGTCCATCGTAGTATCACTGCCTGCCACATAAGGTGCTCGGCCTTCATGTAACAATAAATAGAGCACTTTTTTTTGTTTATCTTTGTTTGGGATATTGCTTTTTAACTGCGCGACTTTTTTCTTAACACTATCTTTAATTTTTTGAGCTTGTTCTTGATGTTGAGTAATCGCTGCAATTTCATCAATACGTTCTAATAAGCCTTGGATCGTTGGTTTGGTATTTACCACACTGACTTTAATATTAGACTGAACAAGTAAATCTAATGTTGTCTTTGGCCCCATCTCATCAGAGCCAATAATTTGAGTTGGCTGTAATGCTAATAGACCTTCAGTTGATAATTGGCGATGGTAGCCAATTTTAGGTAATTGAGCCGCTTGTGGAATTTTGCTAGTAACATCAACGGCAACAAGAGATTCTTGAGCATTTAACGCATAAATTAACTCAGTCACAGCACTGCCAGCACTGATGATTCGTTCTTGTGCAAAGGTTATTGAAGGCATTGAGGAAATGATGAAAGTAAGTAAAGCTGAAGTCAGTTTTAATTTGTTCATGATTTATTTTCGTCCATTAAAATTTGAGTTGCTTTGATATCATTGTTTTGTAGAAAGGCGAGTAGTTTAACCATGTGTTGGATTTCCGCTGATTTGTCAGAGGCGATAACAACTTGAAAGTCCGGTTTTTGTTTTACTTGAATTAATAAGCTTTGTGTAAAACTCTCCCAAGAAGAGTAGGACTTTCCATCTAATCCCCAATAAGGTGCATTTTCTAAAATATTTACGGTAAGAGATTTACTATCTACATCTGATACCGCCTCCGTTTCAGCGCTAGGTAAACTAACTTCAAGCGATTGAAGCTTTACTGTGGCTGTTAATAGAAGAAATACCATCACAATAAAAATAATATCTAATAAAGGGGTTAAGTCGGGTTGAAATGACTCAGAAGAAGTCTCGTTAGCCAGCTTTATCATACGATCACCTCTTTATTTACTGAATTTTCTTCTACTTTTTCGTTTGTAGTGAATACACCCTCGACCCATAAATTAGTGTAATTTAATGAATGTTCTAAGCGAGTAAAAATACGATCTGCCCATAACCCTAATAATTGAGCACTTGAAATAGCGGGTAGGGCAATAATTAAACCGATGGCAGTTGTTCGCATAGCAAGTCCCAGTCCATCTGCAAGTATGTTCGGGGTAATAGAGCCTGTGGTTGCCGCAACATCTTTGAACATATCAATAAGTCCAAGAACTGTCCCTAACAAGCCAAATAATGGACTAATCATGCCAATTAATGAGAGTAGACGAAGTCCTGAACGAAGTTGATATCGTTTTTCTTGTAGCCATAACCCGGCAACATCTTCACGCAGCGTTTTCGCAAAGTTACGGTGGGCAAGTAACATGGCGTTACCTTTGGCTGATAAAGCTCTTCGGTGTTTTAGAGAGGTAATTAATGTTTCTATTCCGTGATCATTATTTTTATCTAATTGCGCTAGTGATTGTTTGATTGAACGGTGAGAGCAACCAGAAAATAATAGCAGTTGAATAGATCGTTCAATTAATAACGCTAAGGTAATTAAAGAACAGCATAATAACGGTAAGGCCATCAGACCTAATTGAGAGTATAAATGAGAAAAATTGAGCATGTTAATGTCCATACAACTAGTTTAGTGAAAATCGAACAGGGATCTGAACGCGATGAGCGATAGCCTGACCATTAATAATTTGTGGTGAAAATTTCCAATCACGTATAGCGTTAAGAGCCGCTTCATCAAGAACGCTTGCTCCAGATGAAGTAATTAATTCTTGTTTAATTTGCTTTCCTTTTTCATTAAGCCAAATCTCATATAGAGCGGTTCCTTCAACACCTTTACGCTGTGCAATTCGAGGGTAACGAGGAGCGCTAGGACGCTTTAGAAAACTTGGTTTCTGAATTAACTGTGGTTTCTCTGTTGCTCCTGATTTTGATGCAACAGGTTTTGCGGTACTGTCTGTTTTAGCAATGTCTTGCTTTGTTTTTGATTCTTTAGCGATTGTTTTCGATTTAGCCTGTTCTACTGTCGGTTTCGGTTGTGTCTTGATTGGTGCTTGAGGTTTACTTGGCTTTATTTTTGACGGCTTTTTTGTATGTTCTATTTTCTTAGTGATTGGTTTTTTGGGCTTAACCGTTTCCATTTTTTTTTCCAGAGCTTCGGTTTTGATTTCTTCTTTGTGTGGCTCGGTCTTTTTAACTGAAGACATTGCTGGTGCGCTAGGAGCAACAAGCTGAATGTTCACTTGTGAGGATTGGCTTCCAGTAGGCATAGCAAATGCTTTCTTTTCTGGCACAGACCAAAGAAGAATGGTGTGAACAGCTAAAGAAAATCCAACGGCAGCAAGGTAACGAAAGTTCAGCACGAATAACTCCATATCAAATTTATACCAAGCAAAATTGGTAACAGAACATCAAAAGATAGGGATTATTATAAACGGAATAGAAATGAGATCAATTATCAATTGCATTATCATTTAAAAATAATTTATGATGTAAAAAGAAACGAAGCTCTTAGCGGTAAAGAGTAGAGAAGTAGAATTGAAATCATGAATAAACAGATAAATTTACATCAGCTACCCACATCAATCTTAGGTGAAAGCACACCAGAACCTTTGCTTTATGCTTTTCAAAGAAAATCATCAGCTCATGCTGGGGGAGGTTCAGTTCCGATTAATCAGGCACATTTTACAGAGCGTTTTGATAAGGCTTTGTCAGAAACAGCAGAATTAAGTAATCACCGTTGCTTATATATACATATCCCTTTTTGTCGTGTGCGTTGTACATATTGTAATTTCTTCCAACACGCTTCAAGTAAAAGTCTAGTTGCAGATTATTTTGATGCATTGATGATTGAGTTGAAATGGAAAGCGAAATTAGCTTGGACACAAGCTGCACCATTTCACGCGGTCTATATTGGTGGAGGAACGCCAACGGATCTGAGTGCGGATCAAATTGAAAAACTAGGTAAAGCTATTCGTCATTATTTTCCTTTAGTAACAGATTGTGAAATTACCCTAGAAGGGCGTATTAATCGATTTGATGAAGAGATGTTTGATAAATCACTTGAAGGTGGGTTCAATCGATTCTCTTTTGGCGTACAGAGCTTTAATACCAAAGTTAGACGTTCAGCCAAACGTTTAGATGACAAAGAGTACGTACTACGAAGAATTCAAGAGCTTAGTAAAGCTAACCAAGCTCCAATTGTAGTTGATCTCCTCTATGGCTTGCCATATCAAACTGCTGAGATATGGCAGCAGGATCTAAATGACTTCTTAGAAACAGGGGCCCATGGTGTTGATCTGTATCAGCTGATTGAGATGGGCGGGACACCAATGCAAGGGATGATTGAAAACGGAAAATTACCACAACCCGCTTCGACAGAAGAAAAAGCGTATATGTACCAATATGGTGTTGATTTCATGAAAAAACATCACCTACATAGATTAAGTGTAAATCATTGGGCAAGAGACAACAGAGAGCGCAGTATTTATAACAGTTTAGCTAAAACAACGGCTGAAGTTTTGCCTGTTGGTTGTGGTGCCGGTGGTAATGTTGGCGGTGTTGGTATCATGCAGCATCGAACGCTTAACAGTTATATAGACTCAATTAATAGCAATCAAATGCCTATCGCAATGATGACGCAATCAGCAACTTCGGCAGGTCTGTTTTCAATGATAAAGGCGGGGTTTGATCGTGGTGTTCTATCGCGTCAGCTATTACTACCGCATTCATCTCAAGATATTTTTCACTATCTAATGCCCTTATTCCAACATTGGCAAAATAATGGTCTTGTGATCGTAAACAATGACTATTTAAGTTTGACGTTAGCTGGCGAATTTTGGGCGGTAACTTTGGCTCAAGGTGCTATATCAGCGCTGTCCCAAGTAAATGAAAAAGCAGCTTAATCACAATTAATGAAATATAGAGAATGAATCGTGAATAAAGAAATTATGGAAATCCTAAATAAAGACCCATCGCTTCTACCAAGTGATATTGCAAAAAAATTAAATTTATCAGAATTTGATGTCGTGAAATCTTTACCTGAAACCATGGTTACGTTAATTGATGGCGTAAAAGCTCAAGAGATCTTAGAGGGCCTTGTTGGCTTTGGCGATGTTACCACTATTGTACGTTTATTTGGTTCAATTTTTGAGGTGAAAGCACCGTTTCCAAAAGGAAAGATTGCTCATGGTTACTACAATTTAATGGGGCGTAATGGTGAGTTACATGGTCACTTAAATCTAGAGTTAATGCATGATATCGCTTTAGTTAGTAAGCCGTTTAGAGGTTCAGAAAGCCACTACTTTGGTTTCTTTGATCAAGACGGTCATTCGATTTTTAAAATTTATTTAGGCAGGGATAAAAAGCGTCAACTGCTTCCTGAACAAGTTAGTGCTTTTAATGTCTTAAAACAAGAATATAAATAAGTCAGAATATAATTTAAAAGGAAATAAAAATGAGCTCAGCAGTTAAACAAGAAAGATTACAAAATCGTCTTGGTCCTGAAATTCAAGAGTTTCGTGATTCACGTAAAACCCTTCAATTAGCAACCGTAGATTGTGAGGGGAAGCCAAACGTAAGCTATGCGCCCTTTGTTTTATTAGACGATGGTTACTATATATTGATTTCAGAAATTGCACGTCACGCAAGGAATCTTCTGCAAAACCCTGATGCATCATTAATGCTCGTAGAAGATGAAGATACGTCAAAACAATTATTTGCGCGTAAACGTCTTACCTTCGATGCGACGGCCATATTAGTTACTCGTGATGAAGATAAGTGGGGAAAGGCAGTTGCACAAATGAAAGAACGCTTTGGCGATATTATCGATGGCTTGAGTTCATTAGAAGATTTTAAAATGTTTCGATTAAAACCAATCCAAGGTTTATTTGTAAAAGGATTTGGTCAAGCATTTCAAGTGAGTGGTGATGATCTTGTGGATTTTGTTCACTTAGAAGAAGGTCATAAGAAGCGAGAAACTGCCTAGTTTTAACGCAAATTTGATTGTTTAACCAGTAAAGCCAAGCGAATTGATAGCTTGGCTTTTTTATAATCAATACAGATACATCCCTATATATCCTACCGGTATAATTACCGTATATAAATCCAATTAAATTGGCACGATTTTTAGTTTGATTGATTTTCAAGCGTGAAAGTGCCGTTGATCGCATAATCTTTAACCAAAATAGGCATCTTGTTTTTTACTGATATTATCTGTTCTTAATTACAATAAGTTATTGATTAATTAGTTATTTAAATTAAATTCGGAATGTATATGCAGGATGCAAATCAAACTCAATTTGGACTTGATGTAACAACAATAGAATTACCACTTCAAGTATATGAATTTTCAGGTGAAGAAATATTAGGAGATAACTACCAGTTTGATATTACGTTTGTGTGTGAAGATCCTGATTTAGAATTAGCACAGTGGCTACAGCTGCCAGCTAGATTAACTATTCAACATTTTAATCAAGAGGCTCCTGAAAATACGAATCGTTATGTACATGGTATTATTGAATCGATAGAGCAATTGAGTTCCTCTTTTCGTCTTAGTACTTATAGATTAACTCTAGTACCTATTTTTAGCTTATTAAATTATCGAAAGAATTTTCAAATTTTCCAACAGAAATCTATTCCAGACATTATCTCAGATATTTACCGACAAGCAGGAATTCTGAGTCATCACTTTACTCTTGAATTATACAATACACACGAGCTTCGAGAATATTGTGTGCAATACGGGGAATCTGACGATCAGTTTATTTCACGAATAATGGCAGAGGAAGGACTTGTTTCTTATTTTGAACATACTGCGCTTGGATCTAAATTAATTATTTCAGATGGAAAAGAAACGTATACCGCTTTAGCACCGTTATCAGTAGTGACAGACAGTGGAATGGCTCAAGAAGGGGATACTATCCATTCCCTAAAAGTAAAACATCAAATTCAAAGTGGTAAAGCGTCAGTTAAAGATTATCTCTTTACTCACCCAACCCAACATATTGTCGGTCAAGTACAGCATGAAGAAAAAGAGAATCAAAGTAGTGATATTGCATTAGAGCATTATCAATATCCAGCAAATCAACCGAACAATCCAACAGCAAAACAACAAGCACAGTTAAACTTAGAACAACGTCGAATTAAAGCAATGGAATTAGTTGGTTGCAGTAATAGTGCTCAGCTTGCAGTAGGGTATTTTCAGCCAATACATAATGCGTCTAATCCTGATTGGAACATCAATTGGCTAGTAACTAAAGTTGTGCATTCAGGTATACAGCCTCAAGTAATGGAAGAACTTGCGGATGGTGGTTCGAGTTACGAGTGTGATTTTACAGCTGCCCCTTGGTTTGTTCCGTATAAATTAGCGAGTGTTAAAAAACCATACATTCGTAACATAGATACAGCGATAGTGACGGGGCCAGAAAGTGAAGAGATTTATTGTGATGAATATGGCCGTGTAAAAGTGCAATTTCATTGGGATAGAAATGGGCAAGCCGATGAGAAAACAAGTTGTTGGCTTCGTACTTCACAAGGTTGGGCTGGTAATCAATATGGCCAATTTGTACTGCCAAGAATAGGACACGAAGTGATCGTTAGTTTCATTCACGGTGATCCCGACAAACCCATCATTACAGGTTCACTATATAACGGGAATAATAAACCGCCATATACACTGCCAGAGCATAAAACACGCAGCACATTTAAAACATCAAGTTCAATTGGCGCGGATAATTTTAATGAATTACGTTTTGAAGATAAAAAAGAGTCAGAGCAGGTTTATATTCATGCCGCTAAAGACATGGATAGCCAAATTCAAAACAATCGCACTAGCGAGGTATTTAATGACGATCATTCGGTTGTTCATCATGATCATTTTCATCAAGTAATTAAAGATAATCACCTGACTGTTCTATTAGATAATTTAAGCTCAATTAAAGGTGATGCACACAAGCAAGTATCAGGCTCTATTCAACAAAAAATCCAAGGAAGTCGGCTTGAACAAATAGGCACCGAGTTACACATTAAGGTGGGTAATAAAGCAGTACTTGATGCAGGTAGTGAACTGACCATCACCACGGGCAGTAGCACAATGAAGTTAGATTCTGGTGGTATTCATCTGCTTGGCGCCGCGATTGATCTAAACAAAGGCGGCAGCGCAGGAAGCGGCAGTGGGTATGCGGGTATTACAGCAATCCAACCTGTCATGAAGCAGGCTGAAGCTGCAGGCAGTGTGGCTGAAACCGCAACGGCCTCTGAATATACCAGAAGTAAAATTAACGCCGATCATCAGATAGAAGCACTAAAAACATCGGATCCCGTTTGTGAGGAGTGTGAGCAAGAGCAGGGGCAAGAATAATGGAAACAGAGTGCTTTGATTCTCTGAATATTGACGACTTCACCTCTTTCTATTTGATGCTAGACACAAGTCAGAGTGTTGACGTATTAAAACAATTGTATCAATTGGACACGGTGATTGAGCAAGAACCTCTTTATTTGTATGAGCCTTGGGATGATATGATATCTGTCTCTCCTTATTTGGTAAAAGCAACGCCTGTTATTGCACAATGGTTTGAAAGCCAACGTGGTCAGCTAGACGGTTTCTTATTCAGTTCACCATTAGAACTAGAAAGCCTTGCAGAGCATTTAAGAAGTGTGATTAAGGTTCTGTCGCCTTACGGTTCATCCATCATATTGAAATCCGCGCATTCAGGGTGTGCCAATGTTCTATTCTCAACAGGAACAGATTGGTATTGGCAGCATATTGAAGAAGTATGGCTTCCATATAAAAAAGGATGGCTCCATTATCTATCGCCTTGCATTGAGGTGAAAAGCGTCAAACCTTATCGTTTAACGGATGAACAATGGCAAGCGTTAGGAGAGTTAGCGACTGAAAATGCCTATGCCTATGCACTTAATCATGTGGAGTATTTCTTCCCACATTGTTTAGTGGGCGTGACAGATAAAAAAAAATGGATTCAATATTGGATTGATGCTGCTTATAGCAGAGGATTTCAAAATGAGACTGACGTCTGTCTATTTATGAATGTGATGGGCTATTTAGGAAAAGAAGCGATCACAACCGATAAATACCCAAAAATCACCGAATTGATCTATCAAACATCGCAGCAAACCCCAGAACAAAGAATCAAACAAGCGGCGGATTTAGCCTATCAATATCGTCACTCTATGCAAAAGGATGTACAGGAATGAGCGAAGCAAACAATGCGGCCATGTGTGGCAGTAAAAAAGACATGAAAAACCCAGCAGGGGCTTGTCCTGTAAAGTTTGGTGTTATTGATATCATTCCGGTTCGTTATGCGATTGATGATATGGATGATGAAGAGAAAGAACAGAAACACCCATTACTTGATACCCATAAAGGGAACGGTTTTTTTGATGTTGCTCATTCAAAATATACATTAAGACAATTAAGAGACGGTTGGCTTTACGTTTATAGCAATAAAGATAAAACCTTTCATGAATATCAGGTGAAAGGCTCTCAATTCATTAAGATTGACTGGGGCTCAAATGAAGCCGATAAAGCACCAGAAGAGAGAGGGCAAGCAGGAGAGGCTAAAAGCTGTTTGTCTTACTCTAAGAATGACACGGTAACGATATCATTTTCTCACCAACGTTGGACATGGCGCTTATGTGAGCACATGCGATCAAATACTCAGTGTCGAAACGAATGGATGCGAACTGTCGACTTAAAAACCTATTCAAACACATTAGAAATAGAACACGGTGGTGGCATGCGTGATTTTGTTCATGCTGTTGCTGATATTGGAACTCCCAAACCCTCCGATGTCTTGTTTGAAAAAACATGTTCCCCATTAAAAGACGATGATCCCTCTGATGATGAGTTTCATCTCGCTACCCATAAGAAAACCGTATTAGAAACCGATTATCAATGCGATTTACTAGAAAAGAATAGCGCTTTGTATATCGCACTGGATGATCAGTTGGCTGATATAACGGATCTGTTTTTGAAGTTGTCAGAAACATACGTTCGTATTGTTGAACTACAAGGAACAGAGGAGGATGAGTACAAAGCTCAAATGGCTGAATTAACACGATCTTTAGCAAGGGTAACATTTAGTGATGATCAACTTCCTGAAAATATTAAATCAGATCCAATTGAACGGTTAAAACTAGAAATAGAGATAAATGAGTATTTATACCAAGAGCAAAATGTCCAACAATCTTCAGCATCTTATGAATATCATGTTGGCGAAGGGGTAGAAAATACCTCATGGTATGAGGCGTTAGAAGCGAAAAAACAAGCCATAAAAGAGCGGTTTAATTTTGAAATTAAAAAGGACCATACTTCTCAGTGGAAAAAGCAATATCGAAATTTTGATGAAATTCGATGGAATGAATTGAATGAATATCTATTTGAAAAATATGACAAATTATCAGAAGTAGAAACATTAAACAGTAAGTTAATTTATCAGCATAAAGAGGTAACAGATGCCATTGAGCAGATGGGTATCGATCCTATGTATTTCGGGATTGATAATCAAACAGAGGTTGGTCAACGTTATTTATCTGAGTTATTTTCACCAATAACCGTCGAGCTTGTTCAATCTGGTTTTAATGTTCCTGAGATTAAGCATTATTTAGAAAAAATGTTAGATCTGAGTAAACCAAACAATCTATTAGCATTAGCCCCATTTGCTTACTCAAAAGAAGTGGTGGATGAGTTAACCACTTACTCTGAAGGTGGCGCTGCACTTAATATGAGCAGTCCGAGCGACATGATCGCATTGCATACTCGATTATCAGAATTCGATACATTAACAGGTGACGTAAGAATTCAAGATTCTGATTGGTACAAGCTGCTTCATATCGATATTAAAGCCGTGTTTGCCGCATTTATTGCAAGTAATAAAGCCAATCCGATACTGCAATTTCGACCTTCGATGGAGATGCTCAATGCAATCCAACCTCGTGTTAATCAATTCAGTGCACTTAGCTTTATGGCTCGCTTCAGAGTACTCATCATGGAAAATTTAGCAGATAGCAGTTTTATTGTTTCTGTAAATCCTAATTACCCTAAAGAACTGGCGGCATTTAATAAAAAATATGATCAGTTTTTACTATCTAACAGCAAAACAATGGCTGCAATTATTCGGAAAGAACAATTTGCAGCGGTTCTAGTCCAAAAAGCCTCTGAATTTATTTCAGAGAACATGCCTCAAATGCTTAAGGTTTCGCAAAATGGATCAATGTTAAATATAAAAGGAGCAATCAGCAAAGGCGTGGCAGAGAGTTGGGCTGCTTATAAGAATACAAAGGCAGATCTTGTTAGTTTTTCTGAAAGAAAGTGGAAAGGGTCTGCAAGTTGGAATGGTGTTGTTGCAGCATTAAATATTTGGAATTCAATAACCGTTTTTTCAAATTTACTTCAAAGAAACCAAGAGAGTAAGACGACAGAGGAATATAAATCAGTCGCCGCAGAGGTTGTTTATACGGCTTCTTGGACTGTAAATGCGTGCGCTTTGGTATCAAGAGATGCCTCATGGGTTGAGGTGATGAAAGATAAGGATTTATTGAATGAAAGAAGAAAGCAAGCTTTAAAAACAAATAAAAAACTCATTACTAAATTCGTTAATCTAACTCGATTAGTGGCTGTTACTGGGTTAATCGCCAGTGTATCTGAAATTTATTATGTCTATAAGCGGTTAGATAGTCCTCTTTTATCAAAAGAGGAAGTGCTAGCTGAAAAATTAAAGGTAATTTCGTTAATTGGGCAAGCCGGTATTTTTACAACGCAACTAATTTCATGTTTTATGAATGGATCAATAGGCGCTATTTTTGCCCCTTGGATGGTTATTTGGTTAAGTGTATTTGGTATTGCTTATATTGCAGCAACTGTATTCATTAATATGTTTAAACGAACCGATATGGAGTTGTGGTTAGTACAATCTATATGGGGAGTAAAGACGGCTAAGTGGTCACCAGAAATTGAACTAGTTAACTTGCAAAACATATTAAATAAACCAGTAGTCCAGATAGACACTAGAATAGTTAGAACGTATCAGTCAAGCTCTGATTCAGACAAACAATGGAGGTTAACGATTGAGTTACCTGATTACTTATCCGATAAATGGTTTGGAATTAAAGTAATTAAAAGCGCATCTAAAAAAACAATAAGACATTATAATTTCATTGGAAGTAATGAGGTCAACCAATCAGAAGTAGAAGTCAATTTAATTAAAGTAAATAATGATAATAATTGTTATGAAATGAAAATTAAACGGAGCCATTCAGAAGATATTTCTAATATAACCATTTATTTAGATATTTTAGCTAATAGAACGCCTCATGTTATTTCTTATTCAGGATTTCAAGGTGGTAGTGGGGGTATAAAGCTAAATGTAAATAAGATTAGTTCATTTAATGATTATTCAAAAAAGGCAAATTTAGGTATGGAGATTGTGAGGCTAAATAATGCTAACTCATAACGATATAGATAATAACGATAAAATAGAAACCATGAGAAAGGCCTTATACAACGAAGAAGTACTCTATGATTATGAAACCATAGAGCATCAATATTTGGGGTATTTTGTGGCATTGTTATGTTCATTATTTATTGTTTGGATGTCATATGATTCTAGTCATGATGGGCTTGATGGTGGGGAGATTATTATTTACGTAGGAGGTGGTCTTTTACTTAATTTGGTTTTTATTTTTTTTGCATCCGCCGACATAAAGCGGATTTACAAATTTACTAAAAATGGAATATTAACTGAGCAGGCAGATGTTGTGCCTGAGTATGCTTATCAATGCATACGAATGATAGGTCGAGTGGGCGTTGTTGTATGTTTGATTGCCGTTGTTTTTGTTGGTCCTATGGCGTTCATTGGAGCAGGGGCCAGTGCGTTACTCTCATTTAAACTGGTCAACTTTAGATTGAAACCTATGTTTTTTGAAACTTTGTATTTTGATGAAACGGTATTAATTAAAGCTTCGGATGTAAGTTATATATCAGTGATACCTAATGGGAAAATATCAGCTTCTAGAATGGGCTTTTTTTGTAATAAAGAAAATGTAGATGATATTTTTAATACCTTAAGGGAGTTCTATCCAAATGGTCATTTTTATGAAGTAGAGGAAGAAGATGATATTTATGAACATGAAAAATTTAAAGAGTTCTTACATCCAATGGATCAGGATTGATGTGACATTGCAGGATACGGTTAAATAATGCTAACTCATAAAGATATAGACAATAACGATAAAATAGAAGCCATGAGAATGGCCTTGTACAACGAAGAAGTACTCTATGAGTATGAAACCATAGAGCACCAATATTTGGGGTATTTTGCGGCAGCCGGTTTTTTCAGTGTGATGCTTTGGTTTTTATATGATTTTAGTGATGATGGAATAGACGCAGGTGAAGCCATTATATTTGGTGGTGGCGGAACCATAATGACACTATTTTTTATTTTTTTTGGTTCAGCAGACATAAAGCGGATTTACAAATTCACTAAAAACGGAATATTAACCGAGCAGGCAGATGTTGTGCCAGAGTATGCATATCAATGTATACGAATAATAGGTCGAGTGGGTGTCGTTGTATGTTTGATTGCCGTTGTTTTTATTGGTCCTATGGCGTTCATTGGAGCAGGGGCGAGTGCGTTACTCTCATTCAAACTGATTAACTTTAGGTTGAAACCTATGATGTTTGAAACGTTGTATTTTGATGAGTCAGTGATAATAAAGTCTTCAAAAGCAAATTATGTATCAATACTTCCCAATGCAGATTTATTAGTTTCAGGGAATGGTTTTATCAGTAATGGTAAAAACATTAATGAAATTTTCAATACCTTGAGGGATTTTTATCCAAATGGTCATTTTTATGAGGTAGAGGAAGAAGATAATATTTATTCCCATTATAAATATAAAGAGTTCTTACATCCAATGGATCAAGATTGATGTGACATTGCAAGGATGCGTTAAATAATGCTAACTCATAAAGACATAGACAATAACGATAAAATAGAAACCATGAGAATGGCCTTATACAACGAAGAAGTGCTTTATGAGTATGAAACCATAGAGCACCAATATTTGGGGTATTTTGCTGGTATTGGTTTTTTTAGTGTTATGAGTTGGATGTTATATGACTTTAGTCAAGATATGCTTGATACCGGTGGTATTGTTGCATTTAGTTTACTCACCATTTTCATGACATTGTTTTTTATTTTTTTTGGTTCAGCAGACATAAAGCGGATTTACAAGTTCACTAAAAACGGAATATTAACTGAGCAAGCAGATGTGGTACCTGAGTATGCATATAAATGTATACGAATGATAGGTCGAGTGGGGGTCGTTGTATGTTTGATTGCAGTTGTTTTTGTTGGCCCTATGGCGTTTGTTGGAGCTGGAGCGAGTGCATTACTCTCATTCAAACTGGTTAACTTTAGATTAAAACCTATGTTGTTTGAAAGTTTGTATTTTGATGAGTCAGTGATATTTAAAACAAGCAAAGAAAATTATATTGATATTACAGCAAATACCAATGATACCTGCTCTTCGATGGGTTTTTTTTGTAATAAAGATA
>NZ_MAJV01000103.1:0-798 GCF_001691065.1 Aliivibrio sp. 1S128
GGCTTGAGGTCCCCTTTGTTCTTGCTTGCTCAAAGGCTAAGCTTCCATACGTTGTTGCCAACCCTATTCATGTAAGACGATTTGCTGGCGCTATTGGACAAATAGCCAAAACAGAT
Source organism: Aliivibrio sp. 1S128 (assembly GCF_001691065.1). NCBI lineage: Bacteria > Pseudomonadati > Pseudomonadota > Gammaproteobacteria > Vibrionales > Vibrionaceae > Aliivibrio > Aliivibrio sp. 1S128. The sequence goes on from NZ_MAJV01000103.1 coordinate 117, forward strand.
AAATTAGACGCCCAATTAATTGCCTTATACGCTGAAAGAATTGAACCTCCACTATCAACTCTAAAGCCTGAAAACATAAGACTAATGAGTGACTTAGTCATTCGTAGAAATCAATTATTATCGATGCAAACCATGGAAAAGAATCGCCTTCAAATACTCCCGAAAGAACTAGCGATGACCATTAAACCAATATTGACAACCTTCAAAAATCAAATCCAAAAAATAGAAGAAAAAATCATTAAACTTATTGAATCTTGTGATGAATATAAGCATAAAAACGAAATCCTTCAGAGCGTTCCTGGCATAGGAAAAGTTGCTGCTGCATCGCTAATAAGTAATCTCCCTGAGCTTGGAAGTATTGGTAATAGAAAAGCGTCAGCTTTGGTTGGAGTAGCCCCTATGAATCGAGATAGTGGACGCTACAAGGGTCACCGAAAAATCAAAGGTGGTCGTAAGCAAGTACGGACGGTTCTCTATATGGCCATGATGTCAGCAATGCAATGTAACCCGGTTTTTAAGTCGACTTACAGTCGCCTCGTAGCTGAAGGGAAACCCAAAAAACTCGCTATTATTGCCTGTGTTAGAAAGATGGTTGTCATACTTAATTCAATGATACGAGATGGTGTCATGTGGAATGAAAACCACGCTAATAATTAGTTATTGACACCATAGTCGTTTGTTA
>NZ_MAJV01000104.1:0-1489 GCF_001691065.1 Aliivibrio sp. 1S128
GTGTTGATGCATTTGTTATGGCGTATTACAAAAATATTGCTTGGTTTTGACTTAGATACAACTTTTCAATATCGAATAGTTTTATAAACGGATCGTCACAACCTTGTTTTAAATACAAGTACACGACCTTACAAATCAAACATGCTGCCAACTTAATAATGTCATCATTATGAATACTATTAGCTGATTGCTCATAAACATACCTACTTGTCGTAAATAAACCTTTATTAATTTCTATTATTTCAAAATCAGAACGATCAAATAAATAGCTCTGAACACTTTTAGGCAAAGAATTATATAGAACGGTTAAATCATGTGCATTAGAGCCTTTAGGTAAGGCCTCTTTTTTATTAAATTCATAAGTTTCATCAAGTCGTCCATGATTGACCACTACAATGGTGTCATGTGGAATGAAAACCACGCTAATAATTAGTTATTGACACCATAGTCGTTTGTTATGCGCATATCACTTTAGCAGGTCTAATTTTTTAGCTACTGTAACCAAATCAAATGGTAAATTATATGATTTACGAAATTCTTTAACTTCATCTTTGTTTAAATGCTCTATCTTACTTTCAGCTATCGAAATCATTGCTGATGAGTCAGAAACAAATAATTCTAATAATTCTTCATTGCCATCGGCTGAAAAAGCATTTTGCAACAACACGGTCTCATTGCTCATACAAGATTCATTATTAAATTGGAATAAATAGCTCAGCAAATTTAACCGTTCTTCTTTAGACAAGCTTTCAAACCATTTATTTTCTGGTGGGACGTTTTTATTTTCGTGTAGATAACTTTGGCACTTACCAAATTTATTTGAATATTCTTTTAATGCATCAATACTACTATGTTGAATTGAACAACCAGTTAAAAGAAAAGAGATACATAATATTTTATTTACTCGCTTCACTGACACACCTCCAAAATTTTTGCTCTTTGCCGTAGGTAAATATTTCTTGATTATAAGCAATATTGAAAATTCTAGACCTTGTGATTTTACCGCTTGCACCGAGAGCATTACCAAATAACTCCCAGTCGTATTCACGTACCGCTATTGTAGCTTCAAAAGCCGTCCCTTTCCCTGGACTAAAAAATATTTGAAACAACGGGATAGATGCAGTGCTTACCGATAAAAGGTTTCCACTACCAATTAAATCTTTTATTTCAGAAACAGCATTTGAACTATTCTTACTAAGTTGTAAGTCATCAATCTTGCAAAACCCTAAACTAGCCATAATCACTCCTTAATTTATTGATTAGAATAAATTAGTTTTACTGAAATAATAACCAGAGAAGCACAATGAATTACTATCTTAGAAAGATCTCACAATAAAATGTAACTACTAAAACCATCAAAAACGCGCATAACGCCGCAATAACACGTTTACTACGACACAGACTTAGTTGAATTTTACTGCCTTAATCACTGAAACTAAAGACAAACCTACAACGCCGAATGTAGTAAATCGTGTTGATTGCTTTGTTA
>NZ_MAJV01000105.1:0-1773 GCF_001691065.1 Aliivibrio sp. 1S128
CGTGTTATGCCAGCGTTATACCCTAAAAGGTCAATTGAGGAAGAATATCTATGCTAAATCTAATGAAAATAGTTTTTATTACTAACCTATTAGCGGCTTTAATCGTATTCATTCTTTCCAAATATGTAGCCTTTTTTAACTCAACAAGCTTGATGGATTTTCTATTCTTTATCGTGATTATTATCTGGGGAATAGCTAGATTAACTTGGGATGGAAATAGCCAAAGTCGTAATTGGACGCAAGATCCAGCTTCAAATAAAACAATGAAAATGGTTTCTAATCATGATTTTGAGTCTGATTTTCATGAACAAAAAAGGCTGAATTATCAGTTTGGTTTGGTTATGTTTATCTCAGGAATCCCAGCATTCTTAGGTAGTATTTTATTATTGGTTACTTCCTAGTTTTGAGGGCGATTTTAGTACGGGTATAACAAAGCAATCAACACGATTTATTACATTCGGCGTTGTAGGTTTGTCTTTGGTTTAGGTGTTTAAGGCGGTAAAATTCAAATAAGTCGGCGTAGTAATAAACGTGTTATTGCGGCGTTAGGCGATTAAGAGGTTATATGGTTACAGTATCAAGAGTTCAAGCTGGTCAATATTCTGTGTCAGATGGTCGAATTATCTTTAAGCAAGGTTCTAGTTGGTATGTTTTTAATAAGGCGGGTAGTCATGAATTTGGGCCAGTAACAACATTGAATGCTGCGAAACAATATGTGGCTAATGGTTCAGTACCTGTTGAATCGCATAATTTGAGTTCTTCTTATGGCCGACGTCAAAGTAAAAAAGAGTTTAATTCTTATTTAGCGACGGAAGCTAAAAATGGAAATCCAGAACCATTAATTCTTTGGGTTGTTATTCTGTGCGTAGTTTGTTTGGTAGTAGTAGTTGTTCGTGGTTATTAACTTTTTTGTTCATAGAACACTTTGAGTTATCGCCTAACAAAGCAATCAACACGATTTATTACATTCGGCGTTGTAGGTTTGTCTTTGGTTTCGGTGTTTAAGGCGGTAAAATTCAGCTAAGTCGTCGTAGTAATAAACGTGTTATTGCGGCGTTATATGCTTTTTTAAGCTCACAGCTTAATTTATTGGAATGGTAGGTAATGGAATATTTATTGGTTCTTCTTCATGTGGCTTTAATTTGGATGTTAGCTGTTGCGACTCCTGGAGCTAATGTACTTTTAACGATTAACACTGCACTTAATTACGACCGTAAAATTGCGGCTTTTTCTGCTTTCGGTGTTAGTTGTGCAACGTTACTGTGGTCGTTTTTTGGTGGCTCCGGCTTAGTTATTCTCTTTTCTCATTTTCCTCAATTATTTGGTTTAATGAAAGTGGTAGGTGGCAGTTATTTATTGTATTTGGGAATGCGTCAGATTTATCTAACTCGAAAAATAAAGAGGTTAGGTGAGTTAACTGAAATCAATCAAACGATATCACCATCGAAAAGAAAGGTTTTCATTTCAGCGTTTATCACCAGTATTTTAAATCCGAAAACGGGTTTCTTCGTCGTTAGTTTATTCAGTGTTTCCATGCCTGAAAACATGAGTGCAACGATGATATTAGCAATCATGCTAACAATGGCTTCAATTACGCTTAGTTGGCATTTATTCTTAGCTACGGCGTTTTCTCATGAATCAGCTAAAAGTGTTTATGCTCGTATTTCTGGGGTTATGGATTATGTCACTGGTGGATTGTTTACCATTTTTGGCATCAAAGTAATGACCTCATAGTAAGAATGGTTGTTTGCATATAACAAACGACTATGGTGT
>NZ_MAJV01000106.1:0-176439 GCF_001691065.1 Aliivibrio sp. 1S128
GCCATCCCTCCAATGCCGAGCATAATAGGGGTTTCTGATTTTATTGTAAAGCATAAAATGAAAAATAACGTCTGACTGCACTATTTTTGTTCGTTATGCTTTGTTTTTAACTTATTAAGCTGTTTTTCTATATAAAACAGTGGGTAGTCAGCATCTGATTTTCTTTAATTGCAGATATAAAAAATCCCTTTATAAGAAAGGGATTTTTGATTTATTATTTTTTAGGATGATAAAACCGTTTTAATTCTGAAATGCCTTGCATTAACAAAGACAATTTTGGTTTGTCATCGGCTAGGCGATTATAGTTTTCGTCGTAGACTTTATAATTACCAAAAGTATCGATCACTACCGTATTTTCATTTGTGATTAACGCGATGTTTTTTCTATCGCCAGCGAGTAACCAATTTCGCTCATTATCCTGAGTAAATAGATTCAAACCACTGCTGTAGCTTTCAGATGGCGTAGTGGTACTTAAAAAGGTTTCCATTAGCGTTGGTGCTAAATCTAAATGGCTTGATCGAGTTGTTATTAATTCAGGCTCTACTTCAGGCCAATGGATTAGCATAGGCACGCGTAATTGATACTGGCTAAAGTTAGTGCTTGCTCCCCAACTGTTTGTGTTGGTTTCATCAAACTCCATTCCGTGATTTGAGGTAATAACGACAATCGTTTTTTCCCAATCAGGAGATTGTTTTAATGCCTCTAGTACCATTTTTAATTGTTGATCTGTTTTTTGTACCGCTTTACGGTAATTAATCTCAAACACATCTTCATTTGAATTGGTTGTTGAAATTGGGCTTGTTGCATCATATTCAGACACTGAGGTTAGTTCTAAATAACTAAACCACGGTTGATCTTCTGTTTGCGCGCTAAACCAATCATTCCATGCTGTGATTGCTTTTCCATCATTCATATTCACGTTGGATTCAGCGATTTCACCGTTGGTGAAAATAATTTGTTTATAAAGTGAAGAATTAAAATTATCACCACTGAATAAGCCAAAAGAGTAATTACGATTATGTAATTCAGCTAAAATAGGAGACTCAATATTTGAATTCCTAAAATTATCTACGTAATTTCCAGGAAGACCATAGAAAAGCCCAAATAGGCTGGTTGGGTTATTGCTTGCGCTGTAATGATTATTGTAGTTTAAATTATTTTGCGCAAAGCGGGTTAGATTTGGCGTATCTGTATGGTTCAAGGTATCAGCACGAAGACTATCGATCATGATGATTTGTAAATTATAACCCGTTTGTTTTGCCTTGAATTTAATCGACTCTAACGGATAACGCATTGCTTCTTGAGCTCCGCCTACTCCTTCTTCTTGAATTTGTTTTGCTAAAGCATCACGGTCGATAAAGCCGTGTTTTTCTAAGAATGAACGAGCAGTCATTGGATATGACAGCGGGAAAGTGGCACGTTGAGCGGTTACTGGTCCATAAGCAGATGCATCTGCCCATGTATGAATTAAATGGCTGCCAATGAAGGCAACAGAAAACAGAATAGCAAAAGGGCGACCTACGTGCTTATGAGCTAATTTACGTAGCTTATTCCATACCCATTCAGATAAAGAAAGCTGAAGTAGGAACATCACAGGTACGAGAATGAATAGATATTGCCATTGTGTATTTAAATTCGATTTATCGTTATTCAATAACATATCCCAAACTAAAGGGGTGATATGTAAATGAAGGGTTTGATAAGCGTAGGTATCAAGCAATAATAATGTCATACCAGCGGTTGCTATAATGACACTTAATATCCGCATTAAGCGCTGGGATGGTGTAATAAAGGTTAGGGGAAATAAGACGAGAATATAAAACCCGAAGACTAAAAAACCAAAATGACCTATCCAGTTTAATACTAGATAGGTCTGCCCAAGTAGCGTTTCAGGCCATGGTGATTGCGATATATAACGTGTGCCAATAAGCATTGCAGCAATGATATTGAAAAAGCTGAACCAGTGACCCCAAGTAATTAACTTGGAGACTTTGTCGCCGTAGGTATTTCCGCTATCAACCATGGTAATTGAATTCTCGCTCTTAGTGAGTTTTTGGTAAATCTAATGAGCTAAGCAGTGCTTGAGCAAATTTTTCAGCGATAATTTTACGCTGTTCTGCTGGCACTTCTTGGTTTAGAACATTAGTCGCAATGTTACCAACCAACATTAGAGATAGATCTGCAGGAGAACGATGTTTATCTAATACATCGACCATCTCTGTTAGCATTTGTTCAATTTGTTTGTTGCTGTATTTAGAAGTAATAGCCATAAGTCTTTTCAGTTAATGATAGTGAAAGCGGCTTATGATAACCTACTATGTACGTCAACTAAAAACCTTTTCTATTATGAGTTTAATCCTTTCAAACGTAATTTTACATAAATTAGTAAAAAATGAGCAAGATGAGCTTGAAGTTTGTCTACGAAATCAACTTCTTGAGAATGAAGAATTTACTGAAGCCCTAGTTTCTGAGCTGCACAGAGTGTTTAATTCAAAAGCAGGTAAAGGTTTTGGTATTTTCAAGACTGAAAGTGAATTTGGTCACTGGTTAGGTTCTGTTCGTAAGAATGAAACCCCATTCTTAGAGTTTAGTAATAAATCAGCAGAAAAGCTGAAATCTGAGCTGATCAAATACCCATTTGCTGAAGAAGGTATTTTAGTTATCGCTGAATATCGTTCACTGGCAACGGAATATTTGTTTGTCGCTGTATTACCATCAAACGAAAGTATGAAGGTAACGGATCAACTGGATATTAGCTCTACTGATTACCTTGATATTGCCAAAATGGACATCGCAGCACGCATTGATTTATCAACATGGGAAACAGATTCAGACTCTAATCGATACCTTACTTTTATTAAAGGTCGAGTGGGCCGCAAAGTATCTGATTTCTTCTTAGATTTCTTACAAGCAGATGTTGGTATGGATACGAAGGTTCAAAACCAAGTATTAATGCAAGCAGTTGAAGATTTCTGTGCTGATGAACGGTTAGAGAAAGAAGAAAAACAGCAATACCGTAAGCAAGTATATGATTACTGTAATGGTCAGTTACAAGCTGGTGAAGAGTTAACGGTAAAAGAATTATCAGGTGAACTACCAACATCTGAATCGGGTTCTAATTTCTATCAATTTGCTGAAGAGCAGGGTTATGAGTTAGAAGAGTCTTTCCCTGTTGATCGTACGGCATTACGTAAATTAACTAAGTTTGTGGGTGCTGGTGGTGGTTTATCCCTGAACTTTGATGCGATGTTACTGGGAGAGCGTGTTTTCTATGATCCAGAAACAGATACATTAACGATTAAAGGCACTCCGCCGAATTTAAAAGATCAATTAACACGCCGTTTAGGTTCTTCTGAATCATAGATGGTATGTATTTGTTCATGTCATAAATGTGAAAATAGCGGTATTTTTATCGTAGATATTAACTATCTAAGTTAATTGTTTTTTACAAAATGCTACCCTATCTATTCTTAATTATAATAATTTGGCTAGGTAGGGTTGTTTATGAAACACACCTCAAAATTCTTTTCTATATTTCTATCTTTATTTGTACTTAATGGGTGTTCTTTACTTGAACTTAAAATTGAATCCCAATCGGTGCCTCTAACAACCGCGGAGTTAAATACCCGTATTTTAACTCGCGCATACAGTAAACATTTCTTTAGTGAAGTTGAATCTGCCGCAGACGAAATCTCAGCGATGTATCCGAAAGACGATACCTTGCATCAATCTTATGTCTTGTTGTGGAAAATACACGCAGAAGAGGGGTTACAACATGCAGCGTATCAAGTGTCACCGACTATTTCGTTAATTGATACATGGGTCTTTGCCGCTCAAATGGAGCAATTCTTTTCTGATGATGGAAAGGGGGCTGATGTATTTGAAGGGAATATTGATTTTAAAGCGAGTCAATTACTGCATGTCGACATTGAGGCATTAGCGAAGAAGCTATTACCAAGTTCTGAATTTAATGAAGCAAAAGACTTTATCGCACAATTTGTTGCAGATCACCCATTTGATAGCGTCGCCATGAGAAGAACCCCTGCGCTAAAAGCATGGCTAGCCGATCAAAATATTGATGAGACAGAAGCGGTAGCAACGCTTGGTTCAATGCCTGAAGCGCTTGGTGATGTTTCTGATCAACTTAGTTTAGTCTCTGAGCAAACACCAAAAATCATGACATGGAAAGCTCAGCTTATCGCGATGAACAGCAATCTGAATGGCGATGACATTAATAAAACAATGGAAAGCTTACGAAATACATCGGAGTCATTCCAAGATTTTGTCAATAATAATCCAGAATACATGCAAAATTTAGCAGAACAAATGAGTTTGCAATTACAGCCATTATTGGATGATTTAGACAATAAAACAGATGATAAGTTAAACCAGTTAAGTGCAGAGCGTATCGCTTTGGAAGCCATGGTAGCAAGAGAGCGCCAAGAGCTGGTTAATATGGTAGAGAGAGAACGAAAAGCGATTGCAGTAATTGTCTCTCAAGAGCGAGAGAAGTTCACTCAAGATCTTGACCAAGTCTCACAAGATGTGCTGACGCTTGCGATGGATAAAGTGATTGATTTGATTAAGAGCACGATCATTTACTTTATCTTGTTCATCTTGGCTATTTTCTTTGCGCCTTTAGGCTTAGGTTATTTCTTAGGGAAACGAGCGGCAGTAAAGAAAACAGTGGTATAAAAATCACAATGATGACAAATATCATGCAAAAGTAAATCAGATACAATAGACATAAAAATGCCAGTGGTTGAATTAACAATCACTGGCATTTTTCTATTTAAAACAGAGTCGTTCTATTTTTATTATGCAGTTTTTGTTTCTACTGCAATAACCTCATCTGTTTCTTCTGTGGTAATAATTGGGTCGCATTTATCAACAAACCAGCCCATGTAAGACGTAACAATCGTTACGATAATACATACAAAGCTTAACCACATGAACGGTGCGTAAGACAGTGTCGCAACACCTAAAATACTTGCCATGTAGATACCGTTATCACTCCACGGAACCATACCAGAGGTTAGCGTTCCGCCGAACTCTGCGTTGCGAGATAAGTTTTTACGTTTGTAGCCTAGGCGGTCGTAGTTTTTCGCACAAATCTTTGGTGTAAGGATAAGTGATACGTACATTGCAGAACCAAAGATGTTACCAAAGAAGGCTGTCGCAATCGTACTTGTCGCAAGTGAACCAGGACCTTGAACTCGTTTTTCGAATATTTTAGCAACTGTTTCTAGTACGCCTACTTTATCTAGCAGGCCACCAAAACCTAAACCAAAGATAATCACCGCAACAGAACCTAGCATTGAAGACATGCCACCACGATTTAAAATTGAATCAATGAAACCAACACCTGATTCAATTGAATATGGAGCCCACGCTGTATTAAATGCGGTTAAGAAGTTGATGTCTTGAACCATCACAGCCCAGATAATTCCTAGCAATGAGCCAAAGCTGATCACAGGGAAAGAAGGCATACGCATTGCTAATAGACCAAGAACAATAACCACAGGAACGAATGAGAATGGGGTGATAACGAATTGTTCTTCCATTGCTAAAATTACAGAATCTACTTGGCTCATATCCACATTACCTGCGAAATGGAAACCAAAAGCAGTAAACATAATACCAGTAATGATGTAACTGATAAGGGCAACAGGAAGCATGCCTTTAATATGTTCTACGACTTCAACACCAGACATAGAAGAAGCAAGAATTACAGAATCAGATAGAGGTGACATTTTATCACCGAAGTAACAACCAGAAAGGATAGCACCTGCAGTAATTGGAGCTGGAACACCAAGTCCTTGACCAATCCCCATCATAGCAATACCAGCGGTACCAGCAGCACCCCAAGATGTGCCCGTTGCGAGTGCTGTTAATGAACAGATAATCATCGTTGCAAGAAGGAAGATAGATGGGTGAATGGCTTTTAAACCATAATAAATGATGGTTGGAACAATACCACCAGAAATCCAAGTACCTACTAAAGCACCAACAGCCAAGAGAATTAATACCGCTCCTAGTCCATTGGAGATGCCGTTTAGAGCTGCTTTTTCTAAAGATTTGTAATCATGACCTAACTTGATACCTAATGTAATGATAATGAACCAACCAATATAAAGTGCTAATTGGATAGGTAAATCAAGTTTAGCCGTGAATGAAAAGGCAAGAAGTAGAAATAGCCCTAAAGAAATAATTACCTGCGTTAGCGAAGGTAATTTTGTCGTTGCTTGCTTCATGTATAAAGCCTCTTTTTTGTATGCATGAATAAAATTCATACGATAAGGGATTGTGTTTCCTAAACGAGATGCACTTTACCTTATGATCAACAATAGATCGATTAAGTATGACTTATTTGTGATTTTCATCTCTAGCACTGTTAAGTTACTCACTTCAAAGTAAATAAATGGTTAAATTTTGTAATTTAAATGCAATGCGTTTGAATTTAACGCGATGTTAATCATTTATTTAATGTTAATTTTAAGTCATTTTTGTGATTATTATTTTTATAATTAGGCTCTTTTTTAGAGTAATCGTTTGCTTTTGTTTTTATCTGTGATGTTTTATGAAGTGTAACGGGATATTTTTATAATCAAATGTTGGTTTTTGAGAGGTTTGTTTTATTTTTTATAGTTAAAGATTAAAAAATAACTTTTATTTGACGGTAATGTGAATGAGATGACTAAGTTAATTTTAAAAGTGTTTATATTTTGCGCGTTAATAGAAGGTAAGGAGTCTCTAATGAGAAGAAATATGATGCATAAAATAAATAAAATACAACAAATAGTGCTTGAGATTTTTTTCTGTTCATCATATAGATGGAGTAAGCACTTTTTATTTTATTAATTACAGGGAGAGTACAATGAGAGTAGGTTTAGTCGGCTGGCGCGGAATGGTGGGTTCAGTATTAATGCAGCGTATGGTTGAAGAGCGTGATTTTGACCATATTGATCCTGTATTTTACACCACATCACAAGTCGGAATTCCAGCACCAAACCTTGGGAAAGATGCCGGTTTACTGCAAGATGCTTTTGATATTCAATCGTTATTAAAATTGGATGCAATTATTACCTGTCAAGGTGGTAGTTATACTGAAAAAGTATACCCAGCACTTCGTCAAGTAGGTTGGAAAGGCTACTGGATTGATGCCGCGTCTACATTACGTATGAAAGATGATGCGATTATTACGCTTGATCCAGTGAACTTTGATCAAATTCAACAAGGTATTCATGCAGGTACTAATACGTATGTTGGTGGTAACTGTACGGTTAGCTTAATGCTAATGGGTCTTGGTGGCTTATATAAAGCGGGTTTAGTTGAGTGGGTGAGTGCAATGACGTATCAAGCAGCTTCTGGTGCTGGTGCGAAAAATATGCGTGAGCTAATTTCTCAAATGGGCGTAGTGAATGATTGCGTGACATCTGAACTAGCAAACCCTTCAAGCTCTATTCTAGATATTGATAGAAAAGTAGCAGAGACAATTCGTTCTGATTCTTTCCCAACCTCAGAGTTTGGTGCTCCATTGGCGGGTTCGTTGATCCCTTGGATTGATGTGAAGCGCGAAAATGGACAGAGTAAAGAAGAATGGAAAGCAACCGTTGAAACCAATAAAATCCTTGGTCTACAAGATTCTCCAATTGCGATTGATGGTACGTGTGTACGTATTGGTGCAATGCGCTGTCACTCACAAGCACTGACTATTAAGCTAAAACAAGATGTACCGATGGATGAGATTGAAGAGATCATCGCAACGCATAATGATTGGGTTAAAGTTATTCCAAATGAGCGTGAGATTACTGCTCAAGAGTTAACACCTGCAAAAGTAACAGGTACGCTATCTGTTCCTGTTGGTCGTTTGCGTAAAATGTCGATGGGTAATGATTTCTTAAACGCCTTTACCGTCGGTGACCAATTACTATGGGGTGCAGCAGAGCCACTTCGTCGTACATTGCGTATTATTCTTAACGAAAAGAAATAATCTCTGAGTAGAATTAATAGCATTAGTTCATAGAACAAAAAAGGCTTCCCATGAGAATATCAGGGAAGCCTTTTTATTATAACAAGATAACCTTGTTACAAGATTTTAGTGAGTTAACTCGCCACGTAAACTTTGCTGCATCATTGTACGCATGGTTTCATAAGGCAAATCTTTACTTAGTAGGTAGTGAAGTTTAGCTAGTGCTGCTTCAGGGGTCATATCATAACCGCTGATCACTCCTGCATTAGCAAGCGCACAACCTGTTGCGTAACCGCCCATGTTTACTTTTCCTGATAAACATTGAGTTAAGTTTACAACGACAACGCCACGCTCAGAAGCCTCTTTTAATTGTGCTAAAAGCTCTGGGTTTTGTGGTGCATTACCGACACCAAAAGTCAGTAATATCATGGCATTCACAGGTTGGCGTAATGTATTTTTAATCACTTCCGCTGAGATACCCGGGTACATGGTTACGACGCCGATTGGTTGTGGTGTAATATTATTAACCGTGAATTCACCTTCTGGCTGTTTATTGATTTCTGCACCGTTGATTTGGATATTAATACCCGCCTCAAGTAATGGTGGCAGGTTCGGAGAAGAGAACGCATCAAAACCATCAGCGTGTGATTTTGTACTGCGGTTACCACGGATTAACTTGTTATTGAAAAATAACGTTACTTCGTTAATAGGGTAGTTAGCTGCTATATGCAATGCATTTAATAAGTTGCTTTGACCATCCGATCGCAGTTCAGCTAGAGGAATTTGAGACCCGGTTACGATAACTGGCTTTCCTAGATTTTCTAGCATAAATGAAAGTGCTGATGCCGTGTAGGCCATGGTATCCGTACCATGAAGAATTACAAATCCGTCGTATTTATCGTAGTTAGCACGAATATCATCTGCAATACGTTGCCAATCTTCTGGCGTCATATCAGATGAGTCAATTAATGGCTCATATTCGTGAATGGTGAAAATAGGCATTTCTGCACGGTGAAACTCAGGCATTTGCTTTAATTGGTGCTGCATAAAACCTGATGCTGGAACGTAGCCATGATCATCAGATTTTAACATGCCGATTGTGCCGCCTGTATAGGCGATGTAAATGTGTTTTCTTTCCATAATAACAACGGTACAGAGTTATGGGAGGTGGTGCGATTATACTGGTGATTAGACATAAAGAAAGCCCGACATGTGTCGGGCTCGTCATGCTTTTACAGATTACTGCAATTGAGGCAGAACAGATATTGCCCTTTTGGATCATTAAAGTTATTTAACGTGTTAACATCTGTTACAACTTTGCTGATAGTTGGTTGCAATGCTTCTGGTGCTAACGAGAAAAGCTCTGTTTTTATATTAGCGCTAAAGCTCATGCTTAGTTCTTCAAGGAATAGCTCCATTGGAGATAACGGCTCTTTAACCCAATATAAATTATATGATTCCATATTAGCGAGTTGAGCGGCTGCTTGAACGGCATCATCAAAGTCACCTAGTTGGTCAACTAATCCATATTTAAGTGCATCTTTGCCGGTCCAAACTCGACCTTGTGCTACTTTATCAACCGCCTCTAGAGACATATCACGATGATCACTAACCAGTTTAATAAAGCGGTGATATCCATGCTCGATACCCAGTTGCATTACTTGGGCAACATCATCACTTAATGGTCGAGTTAAACCAACACCATTAAATGGAGAAGTAGAAATACCATCGTTATGGATCCCCATTTTATCTAACCCTTTTTCAAAGGTTGTTAAAATACCAAAGATACCAATAGATCCAGTAATGGTTGTTGGTTGGGCAATGATTTTATCGGCACTTGCAGAGATCCAGTATCCACCAGAGGCAGCAACACTCGACATAGAAATAACAACAGGTTTGCCAGCTTCCTTTAAAGCATCCACTTCATTACGTATTACTTCAGAGGCGAATGCACTACCGCCAGGGCTGTCAACGCGAAGAACAACGGCTTTTACTTTATCATCTCCACGAGCTTGACGAAGTAGGGCCGCTGTTGAGTCTCCACCAACAGTGCCTTGGCGTTGAGTTCCATCCATGATTGGTCCACTTGCCACAACAATAGCGATATCTTGAGCATCAGGGATAATCGTAGGACGCACATTTGAACGGTAATCGTAGTAGCTTATTTGCTTAAAGCTGTCGTATCCATTTGAGCCAAATTCGGCAATCATATCTTTACGAACTTCTTGGCGAGTCGCTAACTTATCAACTAAACCAAGCTCAACCGTCATTTGTGACAAGTCCCCATTGAGTGTCTTTAATTTTGCAATGAATTGCTCCATTGGCATGGTTAACGTTTTAGCATCAATTTGTCGATTAGTTGAGACATCATCTAAATACGCATCCCATAATTGGTTTAACCAAACAGACGTTGATTCTTTTGCAGCATCAGACATGTCATTGCGAAGATAAGGTTCAACAGCCGATTTATAAGTACCCACACGGAAAACATGAGTGGATACGTTTAGCTTCTCTAATAGCTCTTTATAGTAAAGAGTATATGCACCGTAACCACGCAATAAAACGGTACCATCAGGCGCCATAAATACTTTATCTGCATAGCTAGCTAGATAATATTGACTTTGATTGTAGTAATCACCAATCGCATAAACCGGTTTTCCTGCAGCTTTAAAGGTATTAATCGCTTTTGCAATGTAACGAAGCTTGGTTAAGCTAGTTTCATTCATCTCTTTTAAATGAAGAACTAAGCCAGATACATTGTCATCATGAGCAGCAAAACGGATGGTATCGACAATATCAAATAACACATTTTCTTGTGATTTTTGACTGCCTAATAGATCAGACGTTACTCGCTCTAATGGCTCGCGAAATTTACTTTCTTCAACGATTGGTCCTGCTAAATCAAGAATTAAGGCTTTCTTCTCAATCTGCTGAGTTTCAATATTATGTTCATCGTTACTTAAAAAAGTGAACGCAATCAACCCTATGAGGCCGAGAAAAAATAGATTTAAGACCAGTTGACGCGTAAAGGAAAGTAACTTCCATACCGCTTGAAAACATTTTGCTATGAAGTGGAATAACCCTTTCATATTGTTCCTTATTATTAGTTTAAACTCTGTCTATATCCTACTCTAAGAGATAAGGAAAGTAACTAGATGAAAGAGTTCTAAATGAGAATTAGTTTTATTAAGAAAGTATAAGACCAAAAGATTTGATGAATGTTGCATATTTGTGAAAACTTAATTGTAGCAGAAGCCGATAACTATTATTCTGGTCAGACCACAATAATTATAAAAGCGATGGATTGTTATGACGTACCCACACCTTTTTCAGCCGCTAGATTTGGGATTTACTCAGTTAAAAAATCGAGTCTTAATGGGATCGATGCATACTGGATTAGAAGAAAGTAATGATGAATTTAAAAAGCTATCAGCCTTTTATGCTGCACGAGCTAAAGGGGGTGTAGGCCTGATTGTTACTGGTGGATTTGCTCCTAATTTTCGAGGACGTTTAACACCATTTAGTGCTCAATTTAGTTCTTCTGGAGCCGCAGATAAACATAAAGCACTTACAACCGCCGTGCATGATAATGGCGGGAAAATTGCTCTTCAATTGCTCCATGCTGGCCGTTATGCGATGCATCCACTTGCGTTAAGTGCTTCAGACATACGATCCCCTATTGGTATGTTTACACCTTCCCAAATGAGTGAACGTCAAATTAATAAGACGATCCGTGATTTTGCAAATAGCGCATATTATGCCAAACAAGCCAATTATGATGGTATTGAGGTTATGGGGTCAGAAGGGTATCTGATTAATCAGTTTATCTGTGCACGTACCAATATGCGCTATGACGATTGGGGCGGAAATTATCACAATAGAATGCGTTTTCCATTAGAAATAGTCAAAGCAATACGAGACAAAGTTGGAACGGACTTTATTATAATATTTCGTTTATCAATGCTTGATTTAGTAGAACAAGGCAGTACATTTGAAGAGGTCGTTGAGTTAGCTCAAGCCTTAGAGAAAGCCGGTGTAACTATTTTAAATACAGGTATCGGTTGGCATGAAACAAGAATTCCAACGATAGCAACGCAAGTGCCACGTGCCGCATTTAGCTGGGTAACCGAAAAATTGAAAGGTAAGGTATCTATTCCCCTAATTACTTGTAACCGTATTAATACACCTGAAGTTGCTGAGCATATATTGGCATCAGGGCAAGCTGATATGGTGTCGATGGCTCGTCCATTTTTAGCGGATGCAGAGTTTGTTAATAAAGCAGAGCAAGACAAATCAGAATTAATTAATACGTGCATTGGGTGTAATCAGGCGTGTTTGGATCATGTATTTAAAGCGAAGAGGGCGACTTGTTTAGTTAATCCACAAGCCTGTTATGAAACTGAATTAGTTTTAGACCCTGTCAGTTTAAGTAAGTCCATTGCGATTATTGGAGCTGGAATGGCTGGATTATCGTGTGCGACGTCAGCGGCAGAACGTGGTTATCAAGTTACGGTATTTGAGCGTAGTGATCGTATCGGTGGTCAATTTAATTTAGCGATGCAGATCCCAGGCAAAGAAGAATTTAAAGAAACGATTCGTTATTTCTCTAACAAAATTGATCATAAAAATATTATCGTCAAACTGAATTATAACGTTGAGTTGGATGAATTACGTCAGTTTGATGAAGTGGTTGTTGCAACAGGGGTTAAACCAAGAACACCACAATTAGAAGGGAGTGATCACCCAAAAGTGATTGATTATCAAACTTACATTAAAACGCAACCGACATTGGGTCAGAAAGTGGCAGTTATTGGTGCGGGTGGGATTGGGGTTGATGTTGCAACCATGATTACTGAACCAGAGAACACCACTCTTGATGAATGGCTGAAAGATTGGGATATCGATAAAAATATAGAATTTGAAGGTGGCCTCAAACCCCAAGAGAGTTACCAAACAACACGAGAAGTGTGGTTAATGCAACGCAGAAAAGGCAGTGTAGGTAAAGGCCCAGGCAAAACAACCGGTTGGATCCATAAGCGGACGTTAGAAAAACGTGGCGTTCATATGCTGGCCGGTGTTGAATATCTTAAAGTGAATGATGAAGGGTTATACATTCGTCAAAACAATGAAGTTAAATTATTAGATGTTGATCATGTCCTGATGTGTGCAGGGCAAGTCTCTGTAAATGAGTTAGTTGAAATATTAACGTCTGCTGATATTGCTCATCATGTTATTGGTGGTGCTGAGCATTCCGGAGAACTTGATGCGAAACGAGCTATTCGTCAAGGTGTCGAGTTAGCTGCGAAACTTTAAGTCATACCAATTTCAACAAGTTAGATAACAAAACTTGATAACTGTCTATTCATACAGGTATAGTGCTGATGTTATTCACAACATCAGCACTTTTTTATGTCACGATTATTTATTGCAGAAAAACCAAGTTTAGGCCGAGCGATTGCCGCCGGTCTGCCAAAGCCACAGAAGAATCAACAAGGTTACATTGAATGTGGCAATGGGGACATTGTTACGTGGTGTATTGGCCACTTGTTAGAACAAGTAGAGCCTGATGCTTATGATGATAAATATAAATCGTGGCGTATGGAGCATTTACCTATTGTTCCAGAAAAATGGCAACTTCGTCCAAGAAAATCCTCAAGTAAGCAACTTACTGTTATTCGGAAATTACTGAAAACAGCGTCTCAAGTCATTCATGCGGGTGATCCAGATAGGGAAGGTCAGCTATTAGTTGATGAAGTATTAGATTATTTAAAGTTGTCTAAAACTAAAAAAGCAGGCACTCAGCGTTTATTAATCAGTGATTTAAACTTACCTGCGGTGAAACGTGCATTAACGTCAATGCGAAGTAACCAAGAGTTTATTCCTCTCTCTATCTCTGCCTTAGCACGCTCTCGTGCTGATTGGTTGTATGGCATGAACATGACTCGTGCTTACACCTTGTTAGGCCAACGTGGTGGTTATCAAGGTGTATTATCCGTAGGACGTGTACAAACGCCAGTGTTAGGCTTAGTGACCCGTCGTGATGAAGAGATTGCTAATTTTGTTCCTAAAGCGTATTTCACATTAGAAGCATTAATTCCTTATCAAAACCCTCAGTTGAATGATGGACAAGCGTTTGATATTCGAGCGAAGTGGAAACCAAGTGAAGCGTGCCAACAATGGCAAGATGAAGAAGGGCGCGTGCTCAGTCTTAAATTGGTAGAAAATGTAGCTCAGCGAATTGCGAATCAACCAGCAATCGTAACCAAAGCTGAAAATAAAGAAACCAAGCAAAATGCCCCTTTGCCCTATTCTTTATCATCACTGCAAATTGATGCGGCTAAGCGATATAACTTAAGCGCTCAACAAGTATTGGATGCGTGTCAGGCGTTGTATGAAAAGCATAAATTAATCACTTATCCGCGTTCAGATAGCCGTTACCTACCTAAAGACCATTATAAGCAACGTGAGCAAGTGTGTGCCGCCATTGGCAATAACGATACGCAATTATCAAGTGCTGTAACTAAGGCTGATCTGACTCTAAAGTCACGAACTTGGAACGACAGTAAGGTTGATGCACACCATGCAATTATTCCTACTCCGAAATCAAGTGGTTCGGCGGGGCTTTCTGGCTATGAAGAAAAGATTTATCATCTAATTGCTCGTCAGTATCTCATGCAATTTTATCCTGCTGCTGTCTATGCAGAAGCTGAACTTGTGTTTGATATTGGAGGTGGTGTATTTGTGGCGAAAGGCAAGCAAATGTTATTTGCAGGGTGGCGTGTTTTGCTGGGTAAATCTCAAGCACAAAATAGTGATGATGTAGCGCACAAGGTGCCGCCATTAAAAAAAGGGGAAGTACACACCTGTCGTGAAGGTGAAATTAACCACAAAATGACAGAGCCCCCTAAGTATTTTACGGAAGCTACGATATTGCAAGCGATGACAGGAATTGCACGCTTTGTTGAAAATAAAGAACTGAAAAAAATTCTAAGAGAGACTGATGGATTAGGAACTGAAGCAACGAGAGCGGGTATATTAGATACCTTATTTAAACGCCAATTGTTGCTTCGTAATGGAAAAAATATTCATGCCAGTGATGCAGGGAAGGGCCTAATTAATGCTTTACCTAATGAAGCAACTTACCCAGATATGACCGCAAATTGGGAATTTCAACTGCAAGGAATGACGGAAAAAACCTGTTCTTACCGTCCGTTTATGTCTGAATTGGAAACGAAGGTATTAAACTTTATGCAAGGGGTGCAGCAAGGCCCGGTGCCTGATTCACTAAAAACGCTGAAAAGTTCATCAAAGCCTCAGTTTAAGCGGCGTAGAAAAACAAAGAAATCATAAAATTAGATCCGCATCATCGCATAATATAAAAGAATAAATTAAGGTGCCTTCTTGAATATTACTATTAATAGAATTTAAGAAGGCAATATGACTTTTAAGCATGTAATTGGTTTTGGTGTGGCAGGAAACTTTGCTGGGCATTTAGAGCAAGCGGGAGAAGCAACTGATTTTTTAAATGTTAAAGTTGAAAATGCAATTCAACCTAAAGCTTTATTCCCTTTTTATATCCCTTCGGCAAATGCTGGCTTTTTATCTCAATATCCACTTTCTTCTGATTCAATTATTCCGCCAAATGATGCTGATAATTTACAAATAGAGCCAGAAGTTGCTATCGTTTTTGATATTACATATCAAGATAACAAAGTGGTTGCTTTAACTCCCGTAAAATTTGCAGCGTATAATGATTGTTCTATTAGAAAGCCCAATGCGAAAAAAATCAGTGAGAAGAAAAACTGGGGTGCAAGCACAAAAGGGATCTCTAAAAACTTTATTGAATTATCCTCTTTCACAAAAGGGTGTGAATTAGATACTTACCGTATAGCTAGTTTTCATATTAGAAACGGCCAAGTGAATCGATATGGAGAAGACAGTGCTGCGATTGATTACAGTTATTTTCATGAGCAATTAAATGATTGGATGATTGATCGTATGAATAATCAAAAAGATGAGGGACCAGCTGAAAATCTGGCTCTTTATTTGTCTGATGCTGATTACCCTCAGCAAACGATTATTAGTATTGGAGCGACTCGATATACCCCATTTGGTGAAACTAATTTTTTACAATCAGGCGATGAAAGTATTGTTGTTGTGTATAACGGAGATAAATATAATTCAAAAGATATTGAAGATATGGTGAGTAAGAAACACTTTGCTACACTAGAAATATCAGTATTATCTCAGATAGTTAGATAAGTTAATCGTTCTTATTTTGACGATTATATTCTGTCATATCAATGTAAAAGGTCTTGTTTTTACAAGATCTTTTACAAAAATATAGGTACTATAGTCTGTTCATTTTGTGTTAAAGAATTTATCTATGCCAAAAACAAATTTAAAATATATTTTTATGATCCCGACACTATTTCTAGTGCTGATCTTAAGTATTGTTTTAAATAACCACATTAGCTCGGTTCAAAGACAAGTGAATCGGGAATATGACCGCATTATTGATTCTTTGCAGCGTTCCATAAAAGTAATGGTTTCTCTTGATTATAATTTATCTCAATTATACAAACAGAGTACGGGAAAATTTTATAATCATAATATGAGAGTAGATGAGGATGCTGGATTATGCATTATTCATCCTAATAATGATATTGAAGCGGTTATGGATACTCAAGAGGTCTCTGTTCCTGAAACGAGGTTAGATTATAGCATCGCGGGAATTACAGAATTATGTGATCCTCAATCTGAGCTATATAAATTAGCCTCTAAAAAAGTGACGCTTGCCCCTGTTATTTCTTTTATTCATGATTATGAAAACTATCTTCATGGTATTTATTTTATCTCTAAATATGAATACATTATATCCTCCCCAAGAGTCATCGCAGAGAATTTGTCAAAGCAAAGCCTAGAGACTATCTATTCTCGACCATACTGGAAAAATAGTATGAAAAATGGGAATGCAAAAGATATAACCTTTACTCCTCCTTATACAGATGCTTTTTTTGATGGATTAGAAGTACTGACCTTTTCAACACCTATTTATTACAAAGATTTATTTAAAGGTGTATTAGTTATAGATTTGTCGGTAGATAAATTATTGCATTCAGACAATGAAATTTCAAAACATATTCAACTACTCGACAGTGATCAATATGAACGTTTTGAACAATATAAATTTATGCAACCAATTACGTTGAATGACACGAATTTTACCTATTTTCTATACTATAAAAATTCGATAGAAGAAGAGTTAATCGGTTTTATTTTGCATGATGCAAAGACATTAATTTTAATTTTAGTTACTTATATTCTTGCTGTTTTATCAATGTTTTATTACCAAAGCCGATTATCTCATCGATACTATCGAGACTTAGCAAAACAAGATCCTATGACCGGTCTTTATAATCGACGAGGTTTTGAAATAAGTTTGAAAGATCGTGTCGTTAAGACATTTGTCGGTTTTGCGTTATATGACATCGATGATTTTAAACAAATTAATGATGTATTTGGTCATGATGTTGGTGATGATGCCATTAAATACGTAGCTAAAATTTTGAATAAAAGCGTTCGAGATAGTGATATTGTTTCCCGGTTTGGCGGTGAAGAATTTGTTATTTGTATTAATGCAGACTCGCGGGCAAGTTTAGAAAATATTTGTGAACGAGTGAGAAAATCAATTCAAGATTCATCCGGTAAAGTCGTAACTGGTGGTTTTACTGTATCTGGAGGGGTTGCTATTATCGATTCTCATCAAGATTTCTCGTTTGAAAAAGTGATAAAGAAAGCGGATGATTTACTTTATAAAGCGAAAGAAGACGGAAAAAACCGAGTTTATTTCTCATAAACTCGGAAGTTAACTATTAGCTGACTTTTTCTAATTCTTGATATAAACGAGCAACGATGGGTTCTGGTTTTTTATGGCTTCTAATATCCATAAAAATATCTTTTGCTTCAGAATATTCTTGACGAAGATAAACTAGCCATTGTTTTACTCGATTAGAGTAATATTGACCTTTATCTCCAGCCATTTGTAACTTTGAGTAATGAATCAGCAATGCGATCACTTCTGGCCATGGCATTGGAACATGGTTATGTTTTACGACATTACCCAAATTAGGTACGTTAAAAGCGCCTCGGCATACCATTAATGAATTAATACCAGTTGCTTCAATACAACGTTGACCATCTGCATAATTCCAGATTTCCCCATTGGCAATAATAGGAATATCTACTTTTTGGCGAACTTGGTTGATGTAATCCCACTTAATTTCTTCTGCTTTATAGCCATCGACTTTCGTTCTTGCGTGAATAGTTAGTTCATTTGCACCTGCTTGTTTAATCGCATCTGCAATAGCAAAGCACTCTTCGGGCTTTTCCCAGCCTAATCGGATTTTTGCAGTTACTTTTTTATTACTAGGTACTGCATCTCGACAAGCTTTGACAATTTGATAGATTAATTCAGGATCTTTTAAAAGTGCAGCACCACCACGGCTTTTATTAACCGCTTTGGCTGGACAACCAAAATTTAAATCAAGACCGTCAGAACCAAGATCAATTGCTCGTGCCGCGTTTTCTGCCATCCAATTAGGTTCTTGTCCTAATAATTGCAGACGAATAGGGGTTCCAGATTTAGTTTTACTGTCGTTATGTAATTCTGGACAAATTCGATGGAAAACATGAGGGGGTAAGAGTTGATCAACGATTCGAACAAACTCAGTCACACAGAAATCATAATCATTAATCTCTGTTAATAGCTCACGCATTAGATGATCGAGAACGCCCTCCATAGGGCCTAGTATTACTTGCATATCCCACCTCTTTTATTGGAGGTGGGATTGTAGGGGGAAAGGTAGGGGATGTCACTTATTTTGATTTATTATAAAGTTTCACATATGTTTCCCCTGTACTTGGAGAGTAGAAAAGCTCATTTCCAGTTGACGTTGAATTGTTATAATCACTGACATATGAATAGAAGCACTCATTAGAGGCGGTATACCCATATTGAATGTCAGCTTGAATATTAGTAAAGGTATTATAAGGTTCGATACTTAAATCTTGATTTAATAGAGCATTCCAAAGTTCACCGCAACCTTCCCCCGTAATTATTCCATAATGTGTGGTACCCAATGGAAAGCCTTCATTTGATGGGTAAATAGTTTTGTCAGCGAAAATAACGCCAACCGCTGAACTTGCAGAAGGCTCACCTTGTAAGACCCATGCCTCATTATACAAGTTTACAGCAGCAGTGAAGGCGGAAAATACCCCTGCGGCTCTAGATTCATGAGCATCATCTTGTAGATTTAAAAACTTGGGAGCAGCGGTAACCGCTAAAATCCCCAAAATTACAATAACAACAACTAGCTCAATTAAAGTAAATCCTCGATTTTTTTTCATAGGTTTCTCGACAGCAAAATAAAAAATAATAACGGCACTTAGGCTCTAATAATTATTTACGTTATACTACGCCGAAAACTTAATTTCGGAAGTGAATCAATCATGAAATATCAATTAATTACGTTAGATAGCGTTAATTTAGACTGTTCAAGTCTCTTTCTTGAAGGTGTGGTACTTGCTGCAAATATGGCAACGAAGCCATTAGCTCCAGAAGCATGGTTAGGTGACATAATCGGTGCAGATAACGCGCTTGAAATGATCAAACCGATTTCACAGCAAATTGAGCACCAATATTTATTACTTAAACGTAATGAATACGAAGTGACCGAAATCGTTAATTTTGATGATCTTGAAGCGGTCGCTGACTTTGCTGAAGGTTTCATGACATTATGGCCAACGGTTGAAGAGTTATGGGCTGATCTTAAGGTAGCTGATGGTACGATGCGAATGCTGTCTGCATTACTGACGACGATGATGCTTGCCGTTGACGAAAAAGAAACTCATCGTCAAATGGCAGAAACCGGAATTGATACCCCCCCAACGCTAGAGCAGATGTTACCTAAAATTGATTTTATGATACAAGAAGTAGCAATGGCTGCGGATGAATACCAAATTGGTTATAAAGGCCAAAAGGTAAATCCATATAAAGATGTGGGCCGTAATGATGCTTGCCCGTGTGAAAGCGATAAGAAATTTAAAAAATGTTGTGGTAAATAGCTACATTTATATTTTTCTTCTTTAAATAGAAAAGCCATCTGGTAATCATTACCAGATGGCTTTTTTGTTACTTCAATATAATACCAATTAACATAAGAACCTGATCATTATGGTTAATATTAATGAGTATAACTTTTTAATTACGCACGTTTCTTATTGAAAAATTGAGCAATAACAAAAATTGTTAAAGCAACAAGGTTACTCGCAAAGATAATGACTAACCATTGCGGCATTGTTAATGTTAAGAATTGCCAAACAATTTTACTGCAATCACCATACGCTTCAAACATCCAAGGGGCCCATTTGTTCAGAGGGGCCCATGATGGAAATGTCACAAATAAATCACAAGTGGCAAAAGGTGATGGGTTCAGTTGAAAATCAACGTGTTGCATGGCTAGTTTTAAACCCCAACCGGCACTTACTCCCCAGGCAATGAATCCACACCAACGAATGACTATATTGTTTGGGTTAAGTAAACCAATAATAGCGGCCCCACCAATTCCCATCATAGCGACACGTTCATAGATACACATAACACAAGGTGGCAATTTCATGACATGTTGAAAAGTAAGAGCCGCGGCTTCAAAAAAGGCAATACATAAAAGCAACAAAAGCCATGATAGGCGAATGCGAGAGAAATAATTAAGGGTTTGCATTTTTATTCCTTGTAAAAATAAAGGCCCCGTATAAACAGAGCCTTTTCTATCAAAAGTGGTTATACCTTATTAATGACCACTAGAAACTGCAGAAGTTGCACTTTCTATTACACCATGTGTAATCCATCCTAGATCGTAGAACATTGCTGTCATCGGTTCAAGGAAGAACATAATACCGAATAAGCCAACAAGTGCTAATACAATAGTATATGGTAAGGCCATCCATACCATACGTCCGTATGATAATTGGATTAATGGTGCAAGTGCTGATGTTAATAAGAATAAGAATGCAGCTTGTCCATTTGGAGTGGCAACAGAAGGTAGGTTTGTACCTGTATTAATCGCGACAGCTAATAAATCAAACTGGTCACGAGTAATTTGGCCATCTAGCAACGCACTTTTCACTTCATTAATATATACAGTACCAACGAATACATTGTCAGAAACCATAGATAGCAAACCATTAGCGACATAGAACAAGGCAAGTTGTGCGCCTTTATCTTCAACAGCGAGTACTGAATCAATAATTGGTTTAAACAACTCTTGGTCAATAATTACAGCAACAATCGCGAAGAAAACAGCCAATAAAGCGGTGAAAGGTAATGCTTCTTCAAATGCTTTACCCATTGAATGTTCTTCGATTACGCCAGTAAATGCCGTAGCTAAGATAATAACGGATAAACCGATAAGTCCAACTGCTGCTAAGTGGAGTGCTAAAGCAACAATTAACCATACTGCGATAATTGCTTGAACAATGAGTTTGGCATTATCAATATTAGTGCGGTTTTTTCGTTCTTCAGATTCATATTCTTCAAGAATATTTCGTACATTAATGGGTAATTTTGTTCCGTAGCCACAGATCCCAAACTTTTCAACGGCAACACAAGTTAGCATGCCACAGATAAAGACAGGAGCGGTGATTGGTAGCATTCGGATAATAAATTCACCAAACATCCAACCTGCTTGGTCTGCGATGATTAAGTTTTGGGGCTCACCAACCATTGTCATTACACCACCAAGAGCCGTACCGACACCTGCGTGCATAAGTAAACTGCGTAAAAAAGAACGGTAGTTTTCTAAGTCATCACGAGATAACTCATCAGTTACGTTAGAGTCACAGGTATGATCGTGTGTGGGTGTACCACCTTGACCTGATGCGACTCGGTGATAAATCGCATAGAAACCAACGGCGACACTGATAACAACAGCGATTACAGTTAGTGCATCAAGAAAAGCAGATAAAAATGCAGCGGTAAAACAAAATGCAGCAGATAACCCTGCCTTTGATTTGATACCAATCAGTATTTTAGTAAATATAAACAGAAGCAATTGCTTCATAAAGTAAATACCGGCCACCATGAAAACAAGCAATAAAAGTACTTCAATATTAGCAACTAATTCATGTTTAACTTGTTCAGCACTTGTCATTCCAATCGCTATAGCTTCAATCGCTAATAAGCCACCAGGCTGTAGTGGATAACATTTTAACGCCATTGCTAAAGTGAAAATAAATTCAACAACTAATAGCCAACCCGCAGTAAATGGGTCTACGAAAAAGAAAACCAGAGGGTTAATAATTAAAAAGGACAGTATTGCAAGTTTGTACCAGTCGGGGGCTTTACCAAGAAAGTTTTTGATAAATGCATTCCCTAGCGAAATAGACATGTGATGCTCTCTACATTATTACGTTGGTTATATAAAATAAGGGCAAGTAGGGAGTTGATAATAATCGTCTAACATATTGTTATTATTTAAAATAAACAACTATTTAGAAAAATAACAAAAAAAACTAAATTTTACTATTTTGCCAAATAACTACCTAAACATACTTAACCCTAAGGTAAACGGTTGAACTTTACTCTTTATAAATCAATAGTCAATATTTGGAAATAGGTAAATTGATCAAAATGTGCCTTTGGTCGGTTTTATGAGTAAAACCGATAGAATAGATAAACAAAAAGGGTTATTTAGTATTGATTTTTCAGAGTGATTAGTTCTTAGAAGTGGAATAAATGTGTATAAAATAGAGAGTTGAATTAATAAGTGGTTAAGAAATTATTGATCTGGTGGTATGATGAGTAAAGTATTTTATATAAAGAACGGATTGTAAACTTGTATGGTTATTAAGGCAAAAAGTCCTGCAGCATTTGCTGAAAAATACATTATTGAAAGTATTTGGAATGGTCGTTTTCCACCTGGTTCAATTTTACCTGCAGAGCGTGAACTTTCAGAATTAATTGGTGTAACTAGAACGACATTACGTGAAGTACTTCAACGTTTAGCTCGGGATGGATGGTTAACAATTCAACATGGTAAACCAACTAAAGTAAATGATTACATGGAGACATCAGGTCTTCATATTTTAGATACATTAATGACGTTAGTTGATGCTAATAATGCGACATCTATTGTTGAAGATCTATTAGCGGCTCGAACGAATATTAGTTGTATTTTCATCAGACAAGCATTTAAAACGAATAAAGAAGGGTCTTTACGCACCCTTGATCGTGTTATTGATTCTTGTGAACAACTTTTAGCTGCTGAAAATTGGAATGCATTTATTGATGCTTCTCCTTTTGGAGCAAAGCTTAAAGCTGAAATCAAAGAAGATAATGAAAAAGATCCAGCGAAACGTGAAGAGATTTTAATTGCGAAAACATTTAATTATTATGATTATATGCTTTTCCAAGGTGTAGCATTTAAATCTGGCAATCAAATATATGGCTTGATTTTTAATGGTCTTAAAAAGCTATATGCTCGAGTGGGTAGTTACTATTTTTCAAACCCAGAAGCTCGTGAACTTGCCTTACAGTTTTACCGTGATTTAAAGCAGATTTGTGAAGAAGAAAGAAAAGATGCGGTTATGCCAAGAATGCGTCAATATGGTCTTGAAGGTAACCTTATTTGGAATGAGATGAAACTAAATCTCCCAAGTAATTTCAGAGAAGATGATCGTTAATCTACTTTTCTAGCAGCACATCAAAAGGCAGGTATCATAACCTGCCTTTTTTACATCTGCAGTTTGTTAATAAGGCAACAATAGACGTAAAAGTACAACTTAATATGGTGCATTATTATAGTGCAATGATACATAATTAGTTTACATATATTCGCTATATAAATTCTAAAGCATTGAGGTTGCTAATGGATTCATTGTGGGTACTACGCAGGTTGTTGCATCTAATGTTAAGAGCGACAGTTTATTAATGATTTATCGGCTTATTTACTGATTTAATTTAACGCCAAATGTTATGTTACAGCTGAAATCAGCGATGTGTATTTGAAAGAAAATCCAGAGAATAGTTCAATGACAGAACATACGACAGGTTCAACTGGAAATGTTGGTATAGCATACGTCTTCTAACAAGATAAATAGCAATTACAAGGTGAAAAGATATAATTTATTTGAAATTGCTTTGAATAATAAGTTAAATAAAAAAGGCGATTCTATTAATAGAACCGCCTTTTTATATAGAGCTTGTTTATTGATTAAACTAAAAACTCTTCTAAATCTGCACCAGCATCAAGTTGAGTTTGAAGAGCTGATGGAGTACGGCCTTGACCTGTCCATGTTTTTTCTGCGCCAGCATGATCTAAAAATTTATATTTAGCAGGGCGAGGAGCGCGTTTTTGTTTAGTTTTTACAGTAGTAGAAGACATTGTGTCTAATAGATCTTCTGGAGCTATACCACTTTCGATCATCATTTGACGGAATTCTTCAAGTTTCGCTTGTTTTTCAGCAAGTTGAGAGCGTTCTTCTGCTTCTGATTCTTGACGTTCAGCGACAACTGACTGCAGTTTTTCAAGTGCTTCTTCTAATTGTTCAAGTGTCATTTCACGAGACAATACACGTAGGCTACGTAGGTTTAGTAGTGTTTTAATAGTATCAGACATTTTTGGTCCTATATTTATTTTGATAATAAATTAATTATATAACATTGTAATAATATAACAAATTTTTTAATTAATAAATAAAAACAATCTTAATGACAAGAATATTAAAAGTGTATTTCCTCTTATAGAGAAAGTTGTAATTAAATATTGATAGGCTACCCATTTGAGTGGTCTGGTGTACTAATGTTAAAATACACATATATAGTATTGCAAAATTGTGTTCAACCCGTACAATGGTCGCACCTAAACGGGTAGAGGCGCACTGCCTAAAAGTAAATTGTCATAGGGTGATTCTGATGACGGCAATTGAAAGGAGTCAGTGCCGAAGTTAATTACGTTAATCAAACGTATTAGCTGGGGTTATTTTGAAAAGGAATAACACTGCCATAGTCAATTTATTTTTTAACTATGGAGCGCTACTGTAGGGAAATGTTTTTCTATTCACTTCCTTAGCGGCACCGCCGTATCTGCAGTAGATCTCCAACCAAACTGGTTGCTGTAGATCATGAACTTAGCTGATTTTTCAAATTCTCCGATATCAATATTGCCCCCATTAGTTGCTTTGGGCTTGGCAATTGTTACTCGCCGAGTACTACTTTCTCTTGGTGTGGGTATCGTTTTAGGCGCAATTCTGCTGTCTAATTACTCCATTTCTGGCACTGCGTCTTATACTTTTAGTTCTGTTAAAGGTGTTTTCATCGATGGTGGTTCTATTAATTCTTGGAATATGAGTATTGTTGCTTTCCTTATTTTATTAGGTATGACAACAGCGTTATTGACTCTTTCTGGTGGTACTCGTGCATTCGCTGAATGGGCACAAACAAGAATTAAAAGTAAACGTGGTGCAAAACTACTTGCTGCTTCTCTTGGTGTCTTTATTTTTGTTGATGATTATTTTAATAGCTTAGCTGTTGGTTCAATATCCCGCCCTGTAACTGACCGTTTTTATGTTTCAAGAGCCAAGCTTGCTTATATTCTAGATTCAACTGCCGCTCCAATGTGTGTATTAATGCCAGCTTCAAGTTGGGGTGCTTATATCATTACTATTATTGGTGGTATTTTAGTTTCACACGGCGTGACTGAATATTCGGCATTAGGTGCCTATGTTCGCCTGATCCCTATGAACTTTTATGCTGTGTTTGCACTATTAATGGTATTCGCTGTTGTTTGGTTCCAATTAGATGTTGGCCCAATGCGTGATCATGAAAATGAAGCCGCGCGTGGTAATGGATTTGATGATCAAGCGGTTAATGCGGAATCTAAAGACTTAAATGAAGAATTAAATATTAAGGAAAGTGAAACAGGTAAAGTATCTGATTTGATTTTCCCTATTATCGTACTTATTGTGGCAACTATTTTCTTCATGATATACACGGGTGGACAAGCATTAATTAGTGACGGCAAAGAATTTAATATTCTGGGTGCATTTGAAAATACGAATGTTGGCGCGTCACTATGCTACGGTGGTTTAATTGGTTTAGCCGCTTCATTAGTTACTGTGTTTCGTCAGGATATATCACTAAAAGACATTGGTATGACAATGTGGATTGGTGCGAAATCGATGTTTGGTGCAATCTTAATCCTATTCTTTGCATGGACTATTGGTTCTGTCATTGGTGATATGCAAACTGGTTCTTACCTATCTAGTCTAGCGCAAGGTAGCATTGGTATTCATTGGATCCCAGTAATTCTATTCCTATTATCTGGTCTAATGGCATTTAGTACAGGTACTTCATGGGGTACATTCGGTATTATGCTTCCAATTGCTGGTGATATGGCTGGTGCAACCGACATTACGCTTATCTTACCTATGTTAGGGGCAGTATTGGCGGGCTCTGTATTTGGTGATCACTGTTCACCAATTTCAGATACGACAATTCTATCTTCAACGGGGGCTCGTTGTAGTCATATTGACCACGTTGCAACTCAATTACCTTATGCATTATCAATTGCCGCTGTTTCTGCGGTTGGCTATATTGCGCTTGGTTTTACTGGTTCTGTATTGATGGCATTCCTTGCTTCTACCGCTGCCTTTATCCTTGTTTGTAGTGGTTTAATGGTTCTGTCTAAAAAGCGTACAGTAACAGCATAAGCGTTTTTTAGTTATAAATTAACCGGTCATCATGGCCGGTTTTTTATTGCTTTTTATTCCTTAAATCGCGATCATAACCCTCTTGTTTACACAGATTGGAGTGCTTTGTGTCTCGTTATACTTTACCTAATATTGATAAACATTCACCCTTTCAAAAAGAATTCGAACCTGCCATTCAAGATCTTATTGTTCATGTCCGCTCAGCTGTGCCTAAATCGATTCATAGTATTTATCTATATGGTAGCGTAGCAAGGCGTGAAGCAATTTCTGGACGATCTAACTTAGATGTAACCTTGATTACAACGGTGCCCTTAACCAATAAAGAACAAACCTTAATTAATACCATTAAAATAAGGTTTCAATCGAAATACCCGCAAATCACAGGGGTTACTTTTACTATTGGTGAAGTAACTGAAGTATTGCAGCTAGAATCAATATTCAGTTGGGGCTTTTGGCTTCGTCATTGTTGTGTTTGTATTTTGGGTGATGATTTATCTACTCGATTTGGTGATTTTGAACCCAGCTGGGAAATCGCAAAAAATATGAATATGGATATACAGGAGTGGCTACAGGTATATACAAAAAAAATATCAGTGAGTACCAGCATTAATGTTCAAGTCGAACAACAAAAAACGATAGCCAAAAAATTATTACGAAGCTGCTACTCTTTAGTCATGCATAGAGATAAAGGTTGGTATGATCATCCTGTGCTTTGTGCTCGAAAATTTTTGGAATATTATCCAGAAAAACAAACTGAAATTGAAAGGGTCGTTATGTTATTAAAAGGACGTAAAATCCCTAAACGTTCAACCATTGCCTTATTAGAAGAGTTTGGCGGTTGGGTTGTCAGTGAGTTTAATAAAATTGAAAGAAGAATAGGGTAAGCATTGAATTCATATCAGAGTGGCTTTTTACTTACTCGACAAAATAAAGAGATAAACTCTAATACTTTGATCGACTTATGGGTTAAATGTGATGACCACATCGCACACTTACTGGTTGAGAATGAACAAGCCGTTGCCTTTATTTTACAAGAACGCTTATCTGAATATGAATCTTTATTGAAATCAGAGAATATTCCTTATCTTATTAAGAATATTCAATTAACAACTTTTCACCACCAACCAGTTGTAGGTCTTTACTTTTCAACAACTCAACAAAAACGTCAAATGAGTCAGTTGATTGAACAAGCTGGTTTACCTATTTTTGAAAGTGATATTCGATTAGCTGATCGATATTTAATGGAGCGTTTTATTTGTGGTGGCTTGAATTTTGTAGGCTCCGCGATACAAAAAAGAGGCTATGTTGAATATCGTAACGTTAAAATAAAATCAGCTTCCATTTCACCTCAATTCACAAAAGTGTCGCTTGATATCGAATGTTCTGAAAAAGGTATTTTATATTCAGTAGCGCTGCATAGTGACTTAGATTCTCGAATTATTATGATCGGAGAGCCAGAGCATTCAGATCTATCTATTCAATGGGTTGATAATGAAAAAGCCCTGTTACTCGCTCTTGAGCATTGGTTCCAGACATTTGACCCTGATATTGTGATTGGTTGGAATGTTATTAATTTCGATTTCAGATTATTAATCCAACGAGCGAAATGGCATAACCTAGCTTTTCGAATAGGTAGAGGCAATAGCACGTTATATTGGCGAGATTCAGATAAAAATCGTCAACAAGGTTTTCTTTCTTTTCCAGGAAGAGTGGTGCTAGATGGCATTGATGCACTTAAAACCGCGACGTATCACTTTTCGAGTTGGTCTTTAGAATCAGTAGCGCAAGAGTTACTGAATGAGGGTAAATCGATACATGACCCAAGTGATCGTATGGGGGAAATTAATCGAATGTATCGTGAAGATAAGCAATCACTCGCTAAATATAACCTACAAGATTGTATTTTAGTTACCCGTATCTTTGAATTAACGCATTTGATTGAATTTGTTATTGAACGAACCAAATTAACTGGCGTGGAATTAGACCGTGTAGGAGGATCTGTTGCTGCTTTTACTAATTTGTATTTACCAAGGTTACATCGCTCAGGTTATGTCGCGCCTAACTTGGAAAGTGAAAATTGGATAGCAAGTCCTGGAGGCTATGTTATGAATTCAAAGCCAGGGTTGTATGAGTCAGTACTCGTTCTTGATTTTAAATCACTATATCCCTCAATCATTCGAACATTTAGAATCGATCCTCTTGGATTAATTGAAGGATTAAAGCAAGAGATAGGAAAAGAGCCTGAGCAAGCGATTGAGGGGTTTAGAGGTGGGCGTTTTCATAGGACAAAACACTTTTTACCTGCATTAATTGAATCTTTATGGTCAGCTAGAGATGAAGCAAAGCGCAATAATGAAAAAGCTTTTTCCCAAGCGATTAAGATAATCATGAACTCTTTTTATGGCGTTTTAGGCTCATCAGGGTGTCGATTCTTTGATCATCGATTAGCATCTTCAATTACGATGCGTGGGCATGAGATCATGAAAACTACTCGAGAGCTAATTGAAGAAAAAGGCTATGAGGTTATTTATGGCGATACGGATTCGACATTTGTTACTTTAGGAAAATCGATATCATCAAAAGAAGCAGATGATATTGGGCAGAGTTTAGTTTCGCATATTAACCAATGGTGGACTCAACATTTAACATCAATTTACAACATTGATTCAGCCTTAGAAATTGAATATGAAACGCATTACCGTACTTTTTTGATGCCAACGATCAGAGGATCGGAAACGGGGTCAAAAAAACGTTATGCAGGATTGATAAGGAATAATGGCAAAGAAGAGATTATTTTTAAAGGATTAGAGACGGTAAGGACTGATTGGACACCTCTGTCACAAACGTTCCAAAAAGTACTATTTGATAAAGTGTTTCATCAACAAGAAGTCAAAGAGTATGTTCGTACTTATGTGGATGATACGAAATCAGGAAAGTTAGATGATCAATTAATTTATAGAAAACGGTTAAGACGAAAGCTAGATGATTATCAAAAAAACGTTCCTCCTCATGTTAAAGCGGCGAGATTAGCTGATTATCATCGTCAAAAAATGGGGAAACCACCTCAATATCAATACGGTGGCTGGATTGAATATATTATTACAACATCAGGACCTGAACCGATAGAATTTCTAAGGAGTCCAATCGATTATGATCACTATGTTGAAAAACAATTAAAACCCATTGCGGATGGGATCCTTCCCTTTATAGGATTAGATTTTACGCAATTATCAGCATCGCAATTAGGTCTATTTTAACGAATCTTTTTATTGTATATTAATATCTGAGAGTGGAAATTTACTTCCTTATTTCATATACTTATTTTTTTATACGTGATTGGTATAGATAAATAGGACCTAAAGTCAAGACTATTTTAATAGTAAAACTTTGCGTCTTAACGCATAATCAATACGAGACAGCCTTATTTTTTAAGGTAAAATAGAGCATAAAATTCACCTCAATCGAGGTAGCGGTAAATTAAGTCGGAGTGTCAGTTGTGATTAGAGTTTTCCTTGTAGATGATCATGAGCTGGTTCGCACAGGGATTAGACGTATTCTTGAAGACGTCCGTGGAATTAAAGTAGTAGGGGAAGCTCACAGCGGTGAAGACGCCGTAAAATGGTGTCGAACAGAACAGGCAGATATTGTTCTAATGGATATGAACATGCCTGGCATTGGTGGCCTAGAAGCCACGAAAAAGATTTTACGATTCAATCCAGATATGAAAGTAATAGTATTAACGATTCATACTGAAAATCCATTTCCAACGAAAGTAATGCAAGCTGGTGCTGCTGGTTATTTAACGAAAGGAGCAGGCCCAGACGAAATGGTTAACGCTATTCGAATGGTGCAAAGTGGGCAACGTTACTTGTCTCCTGAAATCGCGCAACAAATGGCATTAAGTCAATTTACGCCTGATTCTGAAAACCCATTTAAAGAGTTGTCAGAACGTGAATTACAAATAATGATTATGATTACTAAGGGCGAGAAAGTAACGGATATTTCCGAACAACTGAATTTAAGCCCAAAAACAGTAAACAGTTATCGTTATCGATTATTCAGTAAATTGAGTATCAGTGGTGATGTAGAATTAACTCATTTAGCTATTCGTCATGGTATTTTAGATGCTGAGACATTGTAGTGTCTTCTTTTGATTCAACTGCTTTCTTAAAATCAGTAACTCATCAGCCTGGTGTTTATCGTATGTATAACACTGAGGCTGACGTTATTTATGTAGGTAAAGCCAAAGATTTAAAAAAACGATTATCTAGTTATTTTCGTAGTAATATCCCTTCAGAAAAAACTAAAGCGCTTGTTACTCATATTGCTCAAATAGATGTAACGGTAACACACTCAGAAACCGAAGCTCTTATTCTAGAGCACAATTATATTAAGCAGTATTTACCTAAATATAATGTATTGCTTAGAGACGATAAGTCATATCCTTATATTTTCATTTCGAATCATCAGCATCCTAGGATCTCTATCCATCGCGGAACGAAACGAAAAAAAGGGGAGTATTTTGGTCCTTATCCAGATTCTGGAGCGGTAAGAGAAAGCCTACACCTTATTCAAAAACTTTTTCCTATTCGTCAATGCGAAGATTCTGTCTATGCAAACCGCCATCGACCTTGCTTGATGTATCAAATTGGGCGTTGTTTAGCGCCTTGTGTAAAAGGAATTATCAGCGATGAAGAATACAAAGAGCAAACTGAATTTATTCGTTTATTTTTGCAAGGGAAAGACAGACAAGTTATTCAAACACTAGTAGAACAAATGGAAGACGCAAGTCAGTCATTGAAATTTGAAAAAGCAGCTACGATCCGAGATCAAATTCAAGCGATGAGACGAGTACAAGAACAACAGTATGTATCTGATGATAGTGGTGATGATCTTGATGTTCTTGGTTTTGCTATAGAGAATGGGCTAGCTTGCATTCACTTGTTGATGATTAGACAAGGTGAAATTTTAGGAAGTCGTAGTTTCTTTCCTAAGATCCCGGCTAAAACAGAAAAAGATGAAGTATTTCTAAGCTTTTTGACACAATACTATTTAAACCATTCTCAAGGTCGAACGATACCGAATAGAGTGGTGACAAGCTTCGAATTCAACGGTGATAGTTTAGAAACGGCGCTAACCGAGCTCTCTGGGCGAAAGGTTATTTTTCAGTTAAACCCGAAAGGAATAAAAGGGCGATATTTAAAGCTAGCAGATACGAATGCGTTAACTGCATTGACGAGTAAATCTAATCATAAGCTAACTATTTATCAGAGATTTAAACAGCTTGAAGAGGCATTATCTTTAGCGTCGATCCAAAGGATGGAATGTTTTGATATTAGCCACACAATGGGAGAGAAGACGGTTGCTTCGTGCGTTGTTTTTAATCAGGAAGGACCAGTAAAAGCAGAGTATAGGCGGTATAATATAACTGGAATAACCGGAGGGGATGATTACGCAGCGATGGCTCAAGTACTTGAACGTCGTTACAGTAAACAGCTTGATGTGGATAAAATTCCAGACATTGTCTTTATTGATGGCGGTAAAGGGCAGTTAAACAGAGCTTATGATGTTATCTCTAAGCATTGGGATGATTGGCCAAAACAGCCTCTTTTGCTGGGTATCGCAAAAGGGGTGACACGTAAACACGGGTTGGAGACTTTGGTCAAAACGTCGGGTGAAGAATTTTCAATGCCAAGTGATTCACCTGCTTTGCATTTAATTCAACATATTAGGGATGAAAGTCATAATCACGCGATTAGTGGTCATCGAGCACAACGTGCGAAAGTAAGAAAAACCAGTACGTTACAAAATATCGAAGGGGTTGGTCCGAAACGAAGACAGGCTTTATTGCAATATTTAGGTGGTCTACAAGAATTAAAAAGTGCAAGTGTTGAAGAAATAGCCAAAGTGCCTGGAATTAGTCATTCTTTGGCAGAAAAAATACAGGATGCGTTGAAACACGGGTAAAAAAAGCGCACCATAGGATCAGCCGACCAAAATTTAAGAATTATTATGCGATTAACGATACCAAATATACTTACGTTTATTCGACTAGCACTTATTCCAGTGTTTGTTGTTGTTTTTTACCTACCTTATGAATGGTCAGCGGTTGCTGCTGCAATGGTATTCTGGGTTGCAGGTTTTACAGATTGGTTAGATGGATTATTAGCAAGAAAACTCGGTCAAACTTCTCGTTTTGGTGCTTTTTTAGACCCTGTCGCTGATAAAGTAATGGTCGCAGCGGCTTTAATTTTGATTACAGAGCATTATCATTCTGTTTGGATTACTATTCCTGCAATAACAATGATTGGACGTGAACTTATTATTTCAGCATTGAGAGAGTGGATGGCTGAAATTGGTAAGCGGGCAAGTGTTGCGGTGTCGTGGGTAGGTAAAGTAAAAACGGTTTCTCAAATGTTTGCTTTGTGGGTTTTGATTTGGCGTTATGATGATTGGATGGTGTGGGTTGGCTATGTTGCACTTTATGTAGCGACAATTTTAACCTACTGGTCTATGGTTCAATACCTAGCTGCAGCAAAAGATGATTTGCTTAATGCAGATGATTAGATAGATAATCGAGATGAAAAGCGAACTTTGGTTCGCTTTTTTTATATCTTAAAAATAAACCACGCATAGTGATCTGATATAACAAGCTTTTGTATTAGTATTTTCTTTAACATAAACATCATTTTTTCAATTATCTTGTTCCTTAAGCTGTTTGAAGAGCTTGTTTTCGTTTGTTTTATATTCATTTTGAGTGCATTTTATTCAAACGAAACAAAAACACAAAAATAGTGTTGACTCTAAGTGCTGAATCAGTAAAATGCGTCCTGTACCCAAGAGGAAGGCAGCAAATAAGCCGCTAGATAATTTGGATTACAACGGCGCCTTGGCAGAGTGGCTATGCAGCGGATTGCAAATCCGTGAACCTCGGTTCGATTCCGGGAGGCGCCTCCATTCTCTTTTAAAGAGAAGACTTGCGACACTAGCTCAGCTGGTAGAGCGCAACCTTGCCAAGGTTGAGGTCACGAGTTCGAGCCTCGTGTGTCGCTCCAAATTTGTAAAAAGTAGTCAAGTAACATTGGCAGACTGCTTAAAAGATGGTGTCTAACCTGCTTTATTATTAAAGCGCATTGGTTGGGAGCATCGCAATAAAGAATTGCGTGCCCTGGTGGTGGAATTGGTAGACACAAGGGATTTAAAATCCCTCGGCGTTCGCGCTGTGCCGGTTCAAGTCCGGCCCGGGGCACCATCTATTAAAGTCTATATCGCAAGATATAGCATGCGACACTAGCTCAGCTGGTAGAGCGCAACCTTGCCAAGGTTGAGGTCACGAGTTCGAGCCTCGTGTGTCGCTCCAAATTAAGAAGCCCAATCAGAAATGGTTGGGCTTTTTTACGTTTGTAGCAGAGTAAGAAGAGGCTCGACTCATGACCTCAATAACTATCAATTCAACTGGTAGAGCGCAACCTTGCCACGGTTGAGGTCACGCCTAGCACCTCGAAGATCGGGAGCCTCGTGTGTCGCTTTAGTTTCTTTAAATAGAAAGTAGAAGCCCAATCAGAAATGGTTGGGCTTTTTGACGTTTGTAGCAAAGTAAGAAGAGGCTCGACTCATTACCTCAATAACTATCAACTCAGCTGGTAGAGCGCAACCTTGCCAAGGTTGAGGTCACGCCTAGCACCTCGAAGATCGGGAGCCTCGTGTGTTGCTCTAGTTTCTTTAAATAGAAAGCAGAAGCCCAATCAGAAATGGTTGGGCTTTTTGACGTTTGTAGCAAAGTAGAATAACGCTATAGATTGCCTTCAATTAGAATAGCTTACTTGGTAAAGGCCATTATTTATTAATAGTAAGATCTAAATGATACTTCTATTATGGAAAATCATTGCCATGTTATGAACAGATATGTTATTTTCATTCACAATCTCGGAACCGTTCTGGGGGAGACGCGTTTTACTATCAAATGAAATAGTAAATACGTAGGGTAGGTATCAACAAGGTTATTGTTGATAGAAGGGATACTAGTGACAAAATGTCACGTTTATGGGAAACCCAACAGTGAACGAATTTAAATTACACACCACAATCCGCTTTATCTTTCCAATCTGTCCGGTTCTTGACGCTGGAAGCATTACTGAACCTTGAATCTTTGAAAAATCATAGCCATCACTTGGCTTAATTTCCATAAGCACATTGCTATGGAATGCATTTTTACATCTTAACTTTTCTCACTTTTAGTTTTTGGCATTATTTTGTCAAAAAAAGAGCACGGGTAAGTTAAAGGAATATATGATTTTTCAAGGTTAGAAAAATGAGTACACTTTTTGATGTCAATACTGACATTGTAATACCAAAATTTTCAGTTGAAACTCCTATTGTCGATGAGCTTTATGACTTAACTCCAGATCATAATGTCGTTGAACAGTCTGAAAATGAATCCAAAGTACGATCATATCCTCATCGTTTTCCTATAGCGATACAACAAGCGTGTGGTGCATTGGTTGAGGATACTCGGGGTCAAATTTATTTAGATTGTCTTGCGGGAGCAGGTACACTCGCATTAGGTTATAACCACCCCGAAATTAATCAAGCACTAAAGGATCATCTAGATTCAGGGTTACCGTACCAAACACTAGATATAACCACTCCTGTTAAAAATAAATTTATTCAACAGGTAAAATCATTCTTACCTTCTTATTTCTCAGAGTCCTCGGTTATTCAATTTTGCGGACCTTCCGGTGCCGATGCTGTAGAAGCGGCAATCAAGTTAGCAAAGCAAACGACAGGCCGAAACACTATGTTTGCTTTTCGTGGTGCTTATCATGGTATGACTAATGGCACGATGGGGTTAATGGGGAATCTCGGAACAAAAGCTCGTCGAACGGGATTAATGTCAGAGGTTCATTTTATGCCATTCCCATACGACCTTCGCTGTCCTTTTGGTATCGGTGGTGATGCAGGTGCAGAAGCGAGTATTCGCTATATCGAACGTTTATTAAATGACGATGAAGCTGGAATTATGAAACCTGCAGCCATGATCGTTGAACCAATTCAAGGTGAGGGTGGTGTTATTCCAGCGCCCGCATTTTGGTTAAAAGAATTACGCAGAGTCTGTGACGAACATAATATTCTCTTGATCCTTGATGAAATTCAATGTGGTGTAGCTAAGTCTGGGTACAACTTTGCATTTGAAGAGTCAGGGATCACGCCTGATATTCTTTGTCTATCAAAAGCAATTGGTGGTGGATTGCCAATGTCATTGCTTGTCTTTAACAAGACGATAGATACTTGGAATGCAGGAGAGCACACGGGAACCTTTAGAGGAAACCAGCTTGCTATGGTATCAGGGTCAAAAGCATTAGAGATAATACAACGTGATAGTTTAGTTACTAAGGCACAAGTTGTTGGAGAATATTTTAAAAAAGGATTACAAGCAATTCAACAGCGAGTCAGTTGTATTGCTGAGGTGCGTGGTCGTGGTCTGATGTTGGGTGTCGAGATCCAACAAAGAGACGGAAGTAAAAATAAATTTGGAGAACCAAACAGTGATGGCGAACTCACATTAGCTATTCAACGAGCTTCCTTAGAGCGTGGGCTTATGATTGAAAAAGGAGGCCGAGATGGGTCAGTTCTTCGCTTTTTACCGCCTTTAATTATTAGCCTTGAGCAAATAGATTTTGCGTTAAAAGTACTAGAAGAGGCCATTGTTTCACTCTCGCCTGAAGTTCAAAATGAGCAAGATCCTCAAGACAGTTGGAAGCCGCATTTTATCCAAACTGGTGAAGGAGGATCTGAGCAATTCCTCACGATGTTAAATCACACCAACAAAGCATTATCTTCTGTGTTTGAAAAGATAGATAAGCCTTACTCTGGACTTGAACCAGCACAGCTCGAACAAGCAATCCATAACGTTGATTTAGACAGTAAGCCACATAATTTGCGTGATGTTATTGATAGCACAATCGATTTGGTAGTCAAAAACGCCATCTTTGTTCAGCATCCTCACTGTATTGCTCACCTTCATACTCCTCCATTATTACCAGCTATAGCTGCAGAAGCGATGATAGCCGCTTTAAATCAATCAATGGATTCTTGGGACCAAGCTTCATCTGCAACTTACGTTGAGCAAAAAGTGATTAATTGGGTTTGTGGGAAATACCAGTTAGGCCATAAGGCAGATGGTGTTTTTACTAGCGGTGGTACACAAAGCAATTTAATGGGATTACTGCTTGCTAGGGATTGGATTGCCGACAAAATAAGTGATCATTCAATTCAACAAATGGGCTTACCTGATTATGCGGATAGATTACGAATTATATGCTCTAAAAAATCACATTTTACTGTCCAAAAATCGGCCTCTTTATTAGGTTTAGGAGAGAGTTCAGTATGCAGTGTTGACGCTAATCATAACGGTACAATTAATATTAATTCATTAGAAAAAACGCTGAATGAATTAAAAGAAAGTGGGCTCATTCCCTTTGTATTAGTAGGAACCGCTGGGACGACGGATCATGGTGCTATTGATGATTTATCCGCTCTTGCAGACTTAGCTCAATCACAAGGTATGTGGTTCCATGTTGATGCCGCTTATGGGGGAGCATTGGTATTAAGTCGTCATAAGAAACGTTTGAATGGTATTGATAAAGCAGATTCGCTCAGCGTTGATTTTCATAAACTATTTTATCAAACCGTCAGCTGTGGTGCGCTATTAGTGAAAGATAAATCACACCTTGGTTATTTATTACATCATGCAGAGTACTTAAACCGAGAAGAAGATGAACTGCCTAATTTAGTTGATAAATCGATTGCTACAACGAAACGATTTGATGCGCTCAAAGTCTTTATGACAATGCAAAGTGTTGGGCCAGAACAGCTCGGTAAAATGTACGATCACCTGTTAGAACAGACGCAACAAGTCGCTGAATTAATTACTCATCGTGAGGGGTTTGAATTACTGGAAATACCTTCATTATCAACCATATTATTTCGTGTTAAAAACTCAAATATCAAGGACTTAGATAAGTTTAATAAAACATTGAGAGTTGAAGCGTTAATTCGTGGAATCGCAGTATTAGGTGAAACTGTCGTGGGTGAAAAAACAGCGTTGAAATTCACCATATTAAATCCATGTTTAAAGATCAGTGATTTTGAATCTTTATTAGAAAAAATTGAAAATTTAATAATTGAATTAGAAAAATAAGGGTAAAACGATAATGTCTATTCTACAAATTGGCGCCGGTGGCGTTGGATGGGTAATTGCACATAAAGCAGCTCAAAATAATGACACTTTAGGTGATATCACGATTGCTTCTCGTATCATTGTAAAATGTGAAAAGATCATCGAATCGATTAAAGGTAAGAACAACCTGAAAGATACGACGAAAAAACTAGAAGCAAAAGCCGTAAATGCAGATGATATTGACGCACTTGTTGCTCTTATTGAAGATGTTAAGCCTGATCTTGTCATTAATGCCGGCCCTCCATGGGTAAATATGTCAATTATGGAAGCGTGCTATCAAGCACAAGTCTCGTATTTAGACACATCGGTAGCTGTGGATTTATGCTCAGAAGGACAACAAGTGCCTGAAGCCTATGATTGGCAATGGGGTTACCGTGAAAAATTCAAAGACGCCGGCATTACTGGCATTCTAGGTGCAGGTTTTGATCCCGGCGTAGTCAGCGTATTTGCTGCCTATGCCGTTAAGCATCTGTTTGATGAGATCGAAACTATTGATGTAATGGATATCAACAATGGTGATCACGGTAAAAAATTTGCAACCAATTTTGACCCTGAAACTAATATGTTAGAGATCCAAGGAGATTCTTTCTATTGGGAAAATGGAGAATGGAAGCAAGTTCCGTGTCATACACGTATGCTTGAATTTGATTTCCCACATTGTGGTAGCCATAAAGTCTATTCAATGGCACATGATGAAGTACGTTCAATGAAAGAGTTTATCCCTGCAAAACGGATTGAATTTTGGATGGGGTTCGGGGATACCTACTTAAATTATTTTAATTGTATGCGTGATATTGGCTTATTAAGTCCTGATCCACTGACATTGCATGACGGTACGGTTGTTCAGCCTCTACATGTATTAAAAGCGTTATTGCCAGATCCAACGTCCCTTGCTCCTGGTTATACAGGGTTAACTTGTATTGGAACCTGGGTGCAAGGTAAAAAAGACGGAAAAGAGCGCAGTGTGTTTATTTACAATAATGCCGATCATGAAGTGGCATATGAAGACGTAGAGCATCAAGCGATTTCTTATACTACAGGTGTACCTGCAATTACTGCAGCATTACAATTTTTTCATGGTAAATGGGCAGATGCTGGTGTTTTCAATATGGAACAGTTAGATCCTGATC
This sequence comes from Aliivibrio sp. 1S128, assembly GCF_001691065.1. Lineage (NCBI taxonomy): Bacteria > Pseudomonadati > Pseudomonadota > Gammaproteobacteria > Vibrionales > Vibrionaceae > Aliivibrio > Aliivibrio sp. 1S128. The sequence goes on from NZ_MAJV01000106.1 coordinate 39,110, forward strand.
CGTTTCTAGAAACGATGCCAACAATTGGCTTGGATTGGCATGTGCAAGAGCTAGTGCCAGGGCAAGCAAAGATCAACACGTTAAAATAAATCAGTAGAGAACATAATCATGAGAGCTCAATTGAATAAGAATAACTTAAAAACACCTTATTTTATGATTGATGAAAAGAAGTTAGTTGCTAATCTTGAAGTAGCTAAACGATTAAAAGAGCTATCAGGGGTCAAGTTAGTATTGGCATTAAAATGCTTTTCGACGTGGGGCATATTTAGCATCATTAAACCTTATCTTGACGGTACAACAAGCAGTGGTCCTTATGAAGTCAAATTAGGTAATGAGACTTTTGGTGGTGAAACCCATGCTTACAGTGTGGGCTACAGTGAAGATGATGTAAAAGAAGTCGTCGATATTTGCGATAAAATGATCTTTAATTCGCAATCGCAACTTGCAGCTTATCGCCATTTAGTTGAAGGAAAGGCATCAATAGGACTTCGCTTAAATCCCGGAGTCAGTTATGCAGGCCAAGACTTGGCCAATCCTGCTCGTGAGTTTTCGCGTTTAGGGGTGCAAGCCGATCATCTAGCTCCTCAAGTGCTTGAAAGCATCAATGGCGTAATGTTCCACATGAATTGTGAAAATAAAGACGTAGATGCATTTTCATCATTATTAGAAGCAATTTCAGATAAATTTGGTGCTTATCTCGATAAGTTAGAGTGGGTAAGTTTAGGGGGTGGTGTGTTCTTTACATGGCCAGACTATGATGTTGAAAAATTAGCATTGGTTTTAAAAACGTTTTCAGAGAGGCATGGAGTACAACTCTATCTTGAGCCAGGCGAAGCGATCATTACAAAAACCGCGGATCTTGTTGTGAGTGTGGTCGATATTGTTGAGAATGGTAAGAAAACAGCCATAGTTGATTCTGCAACAGAAGCACATCGTCTTGATACCTTAATCTATAATGAACCAGCATCAGTATTAGAGTCTTCTGAGAATGGGAAATACAATTATGTGATTGGATCTTGTTCATGTTTAGCGGGAGATCAGTTTTGCGAAACACAATTTGAACAACCATTAGAAATAGGCCAAAAGCTGCACCTATTAGATAGCGCTGGTTATACCATGGTGAAGCTAAACTGGTTTAACGGTTTGAAAATGCCATCTATATACTGTGAGCGAGCCAACGGTCAGATTGAAAAAATGAATGAGTTTAGTTATAACGATTTCAAACGCTCATTATCACAATGGACAGTTAGTTAACTGTAATTAATGCATATAACAATGGCAGTATATTCATACTGCTATTTTTTTTCAGAAACCTGAGTGCCTAATATCGTAGATAAAGAATGCATTTCAGGTAGGATTTGATGCATTAAATGCAGTTGTTGTAATACCATTCTTACAGAGTCCTCATCTTCATCACGCCATTCAGATAATCGTTTCTCAATGCTTTCTTCTGCCATAATATTTAATTCTTCATTACAGTCAGAATTCGTAAACTGACATTGGATTTGGTTCAGATGTGAATGAATAATACGGTGTGATTCAGCAACCAATTGATGAGTTTCTTCATCTTTTAATCGTGTTCTATGGGCACCAAGTGCAGAAATATAGCTAAGCATCGCATGACATAGGCAAAGAAAACGAAATGATTCGTCTACTGCAGTTTGGTATTTTCCTGGTTCTATAAGCATGTTACTAATGGCAGAACTAAGTGCGGCTTCATTATTATGAGCCTGGCGTCGAGAGAGTCGATATTGGAGGGAATCTTTTTTCCCCGCCCTATATTGAGCAATAATATTTGATAAGTAATCTTGATGGGCATGAACCGTATCAGCCATTACCTTATGTAAGCGCTTGGATTGCCAGTCAGGCAAAATATAAGTGACGGCAACCACAGCCAAAATACAGCCAACAATGGTATCTCCCAAACGAGGAAGAATTACGGCATAACCTTCACCTAATTGGTTAAAGCAAAATAAAACTAAGATTGTGATGAAGGCGGTAGCAAAGCCATAGTTAGCTAGACGAAAAGCAAAGAACAAAACCCCAGCAATAACCATTAAAACTAATTGACTATCCAGAGAAGGAAACAGAACGAGCAGTGCCGTTCCTGCCAACAGTCCGATCAGAGTTCCAGCGACACGAGCAACGAGTTTTTCTTTTGTGGCACTGTAGTTTGGTTGGCAGACAAAAAGCGTGGTCAATAAAATCCAATAGCCGCGATCCAAATCAAATGCTTGAATAATGCCATAACCAGCAGTGAGAGCTAAAGCCATTCGAATAGCGTGGCGAAATAGAACAGAATCAGTGGTTAGATTCGCTCTTAATCGTTGCCACATTGCTTTAGGGGTATGAGCTCCTTGATCAGCCAATACGGTGTCTTCTTCGCTTTCTAAACTTCGTTCAGGATTGCTAATATTGGCAAATTGACGTTCAACCGTCGCGAGGTTGTTAAATAAATATTCAAGCTGAATTACCGATAAGCGCCACTCTGGTCGCTGTTGTTCCTTCAGGGCAATTAAGGATTGTTGTAATTCATCTAATGCAAAAATAGAGGTTTGGGCGTGTTGATAAGGTAAACCAAGTGATAAACAACGAGCGACTTCTTTACAAGCCTCTGATTGGCTATGCAATAAATGCTTAAAGCGAAAGAGAATATCACTTCGGTTAAATGTATTAGCAAGATCTTGATAGCGATAATGGCTAGAGCTGACTCGCTCATGGATGTCTTGAGCAATAAAATATATCTTTAGAAAGCGGTCGCTTGCACCAACAACATGGCCGCCTTTAGCTCTCGTTAATAAAGATGCCTTACTGTTATTCAACGCCGTCACCATTTGTGCGTTATTTTTTGCTTCTTGAAGGCGGTAAGGCTGAGGTACTAGATTTGTGATGGGATGAAATAGCTCACTTTTACTATTTAAGTAAGTCGCCATGGTATCAAAAACGGTAGCTAGGTTTTGTTGTACTGGCTGTAAAGGCCAGAAAATTTGCCAAGTTAATGAGATTGAATAATACCAAGCAGCCCCCCCTAGAAGAAGCATAGGTTGATACCATATGTTAGGGCTTTCTGCTGCGCCTAGCATGGTATAAATAGCGATCAGTAAAGAACCAAATGCGATGCTTGCATAACGAGGGCCTAAGGCTCCAAGCATGATAAACGAAAAAGTAGAGCAAAAAAGACCAATCGCAAATAAGATAGGGGTTTTAAAAAGAAGCTCAATAGAGAAAGCTGCAACGGCAAAGCAAATAAAAGTTAAGAAAAGAGCCTTGAGTCGACCAGATAATTTATCGTCAGTTTCTGCTAATGCAGCGGCAATGATGCCTAAAATTAATGGAGTAATTGCGGTGTTTTGTTCTAAATACCAACAAGGAATAACCGCGCCAACTAGAGCGATTAATACACGAATACTGAAATTAATGGTTTTATTGGACCAATATTGACGAAAAAGTTGGCGATAGCTCACAATAGGTATTATCTAATAATGCAAAAGCCTATCATAACAAAGTCCTATAGGGATGAAAGCAACATAGAGTAGATCATTGTCTTAATACTGATCTGGGACAACAAAAAAAGAACCTGATATCCTATCCCTCTTCCAGTCATCCATGGGTGCTTAAAATATGCCCATAAATATAATTATCCTTAGGTAGTATTGAATCATGCAGATCAAAGCAACCACCTTCGCTCAGTGGTTAGTTCAAGGTGATTATTATCAACTTGAATTAGAGCAAGAGCAGCTGTTGTTTACCTCACATAAGTTCCAAGTATCTGTTCCGTTTGATAAATGGAGTGGAAAGGTTACCTTTCAAAGAGGGTTGATTTGGAGTTCTCTGTGTTTTTATAATCGTAATGAACAAATTGCGTGGCGAGTGTCAGGTTTACCGTGGCAAGAATGCGATGTCATTATTAATACCGTATTAAATGCGTATGCTGATTGGAAAGAATCTAAAATAGTGATGCTTAATCAACTTAAACCACAAATGTTAAATTTGGTTAAAGACTTTAGTGGTCAGCGTCGTTTTTTAAAACAAACAGAAGCATTATTAATGGTTGAAAAATTGTATGATTTGTTTGAACAAACACAATTATCAATTCCACTTGCTGAGCAGCTCCAACCAAATTGTATTGCTCCTGTTCTTAACTGGCTTACCGATCCAGAGTTACAATTAACAGAACTTAATAATGAATGGTTAGAGGAACAAAAAACAGAATGGAAAGATTTCTTTTCTAGATGTGAATCTCAGCCACTTAATGAATCTCAGCAAAGTGCCTTGTTATTAAATGAGGATCATACCTTAGTCTTAGCGGGTGCTGGTTCCGGTAAAACGAGCGTCCTTGTTGCTCGGGTTAATTATTTAATTGAAAGTGGCCAGGCACAGCCTGATGAAGTGTTATTGCTTGCTTTTGGTCGCCAAGCCGCTCAAGAGATGTCAGGCAGAATTATCGAGAAATTGGGGTTTGATGTTGGTCAAAAAGTAAAGGTCGCTACATTTCATCAATTAGGATTAGAAATTATTCGCCATGCGGAATACCAACAGCCTAAACTTTCTTGTCTGGTTACTGATGTAAAAAGCCGTAAAGAATGGTTTGTTCACGTACTTGATTCAGAATGGAAAAATGCGACGGCGATGAATCGTTGGAAAAAACATCTAAAAAAATGGCCAATTGCTTATCTTCGTGGTGATGTCGATTTAAAAGAAGAATCGCATAATGAGAAGCTTCAAGAATGGTTATATAAACAGATCTGCCAACTAAATGCATTGCAATTGGATAAAAAATCAACGTTAGAAAAGATAGAATCACATCTTGATGTTGCACGATTAAAAAGTGAATTAAATATCGTTTGGCCGTTTTTTAAGGCGTATGAACGAACGTTAAAACATGAAGAAGCGATTGACTACGAGTTGATGATCTCAAAAGCTAAGCAGTATATTAATGATAAAAAATATGCACTGCCTTGGGCGTTTGTGATGGTGGATGAGTATCAAGATATTTCACCACAGCGTTTAGATTTAATTGAAGCGATTTGTCACAACGAAAATACGCATCAAGAAAAAGCAACGCTCTTTGCTGTGGGAGATGATTGGCAAGCGATTTATCGTTTTGCAGGTGCTGATGTATCTTTAACTACCGGTTTTGAAAAGCGTTTTCAATCAACTCAAATTGCATATTTATCTACGACATATCGCTTTAATGATCAAATTGGTGCAGTGGCAAATAGGTTTATCCAAGAAAACCCGATGCAGCTTACAAAAGAGCTGAACAGCTTTACTAAGCAAAAAAGAAAAGCCGTGAAAGTGATAGAGCATAATTCAATTGAAAAAGAATTATTGTCATTATCTAAAAACAGTAAAGATGGCGATAAAGTGTTAATTCTGGGGCGAAACCATAGCCATAAACCAGATGGTTTTGATGAATGGACAAAGTTTTATCCTGGATTAAATTTGGAATATAAAACGTGTCATGCGAGTAAAGGAACTGAAGCCGATTATGTTTTTATTGTTGAAATGACAGACGGTCAATTTCCGATGAAAATCAGATCAGAATCTCTAGATAGCGCATTACTTCCTCATGAAGAGGAGTTTAGTTATGCAGAAGAACGACGTTTATTTTATGTTGCATTAACCAGAGCCAAGAAAAAGGTCTGGGTAGCATATCATGGCAAACCTTCTCCCTTTGTTCAGGAAATCGTTGATAAAGATTACCCTGTTATTATTGAGTAATATTCTTAAGTTAATAAAAAGCCCTTACTTACTATTAAGTAGGGGCTTTTATTTATAAGTAAGCTGTTAGCGAGTTTTATTATACACGTTCAGCTAAATAGGCTGCATAATCAGGAATTTCGATCTCGACTTCTTTTGTCATATTAGGCGAAGTAATCATTAATTTTGCACTTGCGCGGTTCATTGCAACAGGTACATTCCATACTGTCGCTATGCGTAGTAAGGCTTTAACATCAGGATCGTGAGGAACTGCGTTTAGTGGATCCCAGAAAAAGATCATCATATCAATCTTACCTTCTGAGATTAAAGCGCCTAATTGCTGGTCTCCGCCCATAGGTCCGCTTAATAAACTTTTAATTGCTAACCCGGTTTCTCTGCTAAGAAGATTTCCTGTTGTGCCTGTAGCAAATAGAAAATGACCTTGTAATGCTTCCTTGTTTTCAGTAACCCAACGTAAAAGCTCTGGCTTGTAATGGTCATGAGCCACAAGTGCTATATTCTTATGAGCAGGGATAATCCGTGTTGTTTTTTTCATTAAAGGTTCCTTAATTATAATTTTCTTTAACTTACTACTTTTACATCTCAACTAAATGACACTGCAACTAAGGTTGTGCAGCTACAAAAAACGTAGGGCGGTATTCCGCAGGAGAGAGAGAGTCGAGTAATACCTTTTTTGGTAAATGGTTTGGTGTTAATGCTTCTATTTTTGGCGATAATTTAAAAGGCAATGGTTTATTATTTAAGTACCCAATCGCCTGTTGGACACTTAACCTGCCTTGTAAAACCATTTTATCAGTAGGAGAAAATAACACACGTTTACGTAATAAACCGCGATATACCGCATGACTTAGATAAGTAGACACTAATCCAACTTCATTTTGCATTTTTCTACTAGCAAGTTCGCTGATCGCAACTTCAATTGCAACGGCTCCACCTACTAAATAATCTAATTTTTCACTTTGAAGTGCATCTTGAATAAGGTTGCGTTGGAGTTCTTTACTGTTATCCCCCCAGTAGGTCGCACTGACCACAATATCACTTTCTTTTATTGCGTCGTTAAACCCTTTAGTTACTGGTTTTGTTCCGCCACGAGTTTTAGGCCCTGGTAGCCACCCAATGTAAGTGATACCAGAGTCTTTAGGGTGTCTCTTGGCTAAAAACTCTCCTGCTTTATAGCCCATGTCGTACCAATCTACTCCGACTTCACCAAGATGAATGGGCGGCAGAGGAGGTAATGAACTCGTTAATTGATTTACAGTAGCGAAAATAGGTATTCCAGAGGTTAATCTTTTTAAGTCACTTTGGTAAACAATAGGATCAACGGTACCTAATAAAATAGCGTCAGCACCAATAGATACGCATTGTTCTATCTGTTCTTTTTGACGGTCAATGTTAGGATAACCACCTGATTCATATACGGTTAATTCAATATTTTTGCGCTTTGCTTCTTCAACCATGCCGTAATTGACGGAAAGCCAATAAGAGTCTTTTAAGTGTGGGTAAATAGCACACAATTTCCATGATTCTTTTGCGTGTGCAAGAGGGGATAATAAGATGGAAATTAATAAGATAGCTATGGAATGAAAAGTAAGTTTCATGGTCTCTTCGCACTGACTTTAGGTTGGTGATATGATACTCGCATTACTTCATTTTCTAAAGTGTATTCAAGATTATGTTATTTGCTTCTACAGGGATAGGTCGAAAGCTATTTCTTACTTTTATGGTGATGATTGCTCTTATGGCTTTTGGATCTGTTGTTAGTGTTCTTGGTTTCTCTTATGTTGAAAAAACAGAAAGAACAGTAATAGATTCGGCCATTCCTGCGGTAATTGAAGCTCGATATATTTCTGATTTAAGTACAAAAATAATTTCTACTTCTCAATTACTTTCTCAAGTTAATTCAGAAAAAGAACGAAAAAAATACGGCAAAGAATTATTTACCTCGATTGAAAGCTTATATGTCCGGTTGAAAGGGCTGGGGGTTTATCCATTTGATAAAGCGTTACTTACTCGTTTAGATCATCAAGTTCAAGAGATTGTTGATAATTTAGCAACGATGGGAAATAACGTTGGTGAAAAAGTGGTTCTGCACAGTCTTATTCAAAATAAAAGTCAAAAGCTAACCAAAACAGCGCTTCAATTAGAAGAATTAGCTCGTTCGCAAGTTCTTAACTCAAACACGATCACCATTGCTAATGTTGTTAAAATTTATGATCTTGTTGAAAATAAAGATGACGATGCAGTTTATAAAGCATTAGATACATTAGTTGAAATAGATCTTGATTTGGCCGAACGTTTACATGAATTACGTTTGCTCACATTTAAGGTTGTTAATACGATTGATGATGCGAGAAACAGCCACAATATCGTTAATGTTGAAAAATTACGCCAAGATTTCAATCGAGACATGACGATTATTACTCGTCGTGTGCAAGCTGTTGAAGATCCAAGTCGAACAAAGCAAATGTTGGTATTAGCAAATAATCTTACTAAAAGTGAACGTCTTTTTAATGAGCTAATTCAATTAATCAATATAAATCAACAATTGAAATCGTTAAGTGATGAAAATATTCATCAATTCCAAGAATTAAATTTAACGATTGCACAACTCTTAGAGCAAGCGAATGATGTCACGAAACAAGCCGTTGCTGATGTGAACTTTGTACTAAAAGTGGTACAGCAACTACTTATTTCTATTACGTTATTGGGTTTATGTTTAGTTATCTACATTATGTGGCGCTACGTATATGCTCGCGTAATTATGCGACTTAATCAATATGAACAAGCGATTACAAATGTTGCTAATGGGAAGTTAGACATCGAGTTAGATACATCAGGAGATGATGAATTAGCTCAAATGGGACGTTCAATTCTTGTCGCTAGAGATACAGCACAAGAACTTCAAGATTATAAAGACAGTTTAGAGTTGCAAATTGCTCAAAGAACCCAAGAACTAAAGTCGAGTAATGAGCGCTTAAACGTTGAAATAATTAATCATGATAAAGCGCGTGATTTAGCGGAACAAGCCAATCGAGCTAAATCTGCTTTCTTAGCAACGATGAGCCATGAGATCCGAACGCCACTAAATGGTGTTCTTGGGACTGGAGAGTTATTACGCGGAAGTGGCTTAACGGCTTTGCAACAACAATATGTTGATATTATTAATCGCAGTGGTGAAAACTTACTGGATTTACTTAATGATATTTTAGATTACTCAAAAATTGAAGCCGGTCATTTATCTATTCGTAATGTAAATTTTAACGTGCATTCTATGGTTACAGATGTACATCATTTATTTAGTTCAAGGGCTCAACAGAAAGGGATTACTCTTGCGTTTGATGTTCCGGCAGAGATACCTGCGTGGTGGATAGGAGATAGCACCCGAATTAGACAAGTGTTGAATAACTTTGTCGGTAACGCGGTTAAATTTACCCATGTAGGTAGTGTGACAATTCAATTGCACGTTATTTTGGATACGACGTTATTGTTTGAGGTGGTTGATACTGGTGTTGGTATTGCCAAGCATGAAATGGGTAATTTGTTTGAGGCGTTTACTCAAGCAGAAGAAGGGCAAAAAGTTTATGGTGGAACAGGTTTAGGGCTTGCGATTAGCCAGCGCTTAATTGAAGCGATGGACGGTGAAATTGGTGTTGACTCACAAGAGGGGCTAGGGAGTACATTTTGGTTCTCTTTAGAATTAGAGGAGGGGCATTGTATCATTGCCCATAATGAAGAAAGTACCACTCCTGATGTTGCTCCTGCTCATATTCTTCTAGTGGAAGATAATCCGGTTAATCAAATGGTGGCTGTTGGTTTCTTAGAACGCTTGGGTCACAAGGTTACCGCTGTTGATACCGGTATCCTTGCGGAAGAGGCGTTAAAAAAAGACCAATTTGATATGCTATTTTTAGATATTAATCTACCTGATACGGATGGTGTCACTTTACAGAAACGATTAAGAGAAATAGAACAGAACAAAGAGGGTTATACGCAACATACCCCTATACTTGCTGTTTCGGCTCACGTTTTTAATGAAGATGTTGAAAGCTATTTAGCCGCAGGGTTTGATGGTTTTTTAGGGAAACCTTTAATTGAAAATCAATTAATAAAAATGCTTAATCGTTTTTTAAGCGAGGTTCCTTTAATACAGGAAATAGAGATGGCTCAAGAGGCATTAGCTTTTATTTCTGATAATAATAGCATTGAGGAAGCAGATGTGATTTTAAATGAGAAGGTTCTTCAAAGTGATCTGGCTGTGTTAGGAGAGGTTAGAATGGCCAAGATCATCGATCTATTTAGAGTATCCTCTAAAGATAATTTAGTTCAATTACAACATGCAATTATCAATAGAGATGTGTATCAAGTGAACCAGCTTGCACATAAATTAAAAGGATCTGCCGGTAGTCTTGGTTTAATGCAATTACACGCACTTTGTCATTCTTATGAAGAAAAAGGGAAAAGTGGTGACGTATCTGGTTGCAGTGATATCGAAATTTCTCAGGTTTATGGACAATCAATAGAGGCATTAAATACCTTTTTTGATAAATGAAATTAACTTCATAAATATCAATAATATGAGAGAAATTTATTTGCCAATATGATGGGTTTGGACAATTTATATTTAGCGTTATTTGGTATAGTTCTGTGGAATAATTTTTATTTCATATGGATAGGTTATGAAGTTAGCAGGACGTTTATCAGTAAAAACAAAAATAGCATTGCCAATTGTCGCGATTGTTTCTTTATTCAGTGTTATTTCAACGCTTAATGTAATTAAGCTAAATGAACAAGCGGAAGTTAATTACAAATTAATTGAGCTTGTTCAGCCAGTAAATGAATCATTAGAAGATGCATACCGAGATCTTTATCAAGTCACTGCAGCAGCGCAAGGTTTAATGCTTTCAACAACCAATGCAGAAAGAGATCATCATACGTTTGAATTTCAAGATAACGCTTACAACGCTATTCCTCGTTTAAAAAAGGTTGAAGTGTTATTTCAAGAAAACATTTTGCCTTTAAATACTCAGGTTGAATTAACAACGTTAATTAATGCGGCCGAAAAATGGATTGAACTCTATGAACCCCTGTTCTCTGACCCTAATAATTCTCAAGCTTATTATCAGAAACATCATAATCAGTTAGAAGAACAATTCAAGATCATGCGAAAGCAACTTAAATCAATCAGCAAGTTGATTATGAGTGAGCAAGTAAAGTTAGGGGTACAGAGCCATCATGGGATTAATTCGGGGAAAATTATTTCAGAAATTGGTGCCATTAGTGCTGTGATTTTTGGCTTATTCGCTATTTGGTTATCAATTAATTGGATTGTAAAACCAATTCAATCATTAGAATCGGCGATGTCAGAAGTCGCTTCTGGAGACGGAGATTTAACAAAGCGCATCGCCGTTACCTCAAATGATGAAATTGGTAAACTTGCACAAGCCTTTAATTTGTTTGTATCAAAGATACATACCACGGTTTCAGATGTTATTGCATCGTCTAATACCGTTCGTTCTGAAATGGACAATATCCAAGTATTAACAAAAAATATCGCTAAATTCTCTTCAAGCCAACAACAAGAGAGTGAGGTCGTTGCTGCTGCTGTGCATGAAATGCAAGTAACAAGTAATACGGTGAATGAAAATGCCAATGAAGCAGCAGAAGCAAGCTTAGGTGCCACAGCAGAAGCTGATACGACAGAAGCTATTTTGCAGCAGACCGTAATATCGATTCAAGGATTGGCCAATGAGATAATATTGGCGGGAACTGTAATTCATACTCTAGATAGTGATGTTTCAAATATAGCATCGATTTTAGGTGTAATTAAAGGGATAGCTGACCAAACAAATTTATTAGCATTAAATGCGGCAATAGAAGCTGCGCGAGCTGGTGAGCAAGGACGTGGTTTTGCAGTTGTTGCTGATGAAGTAAGGGCGTTAGCAAGTAAAACGCAATACAGTACTGGTGAGATCGAAAAGATGATTGAGCGTTTACAATCGGGGGCAAAAGAAGCTGTTTTCGCAATGGAATCAAGTACCAAAAGTGGCAAAGAAACGATTGATCTAGCAAGTGAGGCATCAAAGTCATTACAACATATCACAAGAGCGATTGTTGTTATGAACGATATGAATACGCATATCGCCACAGCCGCTAATGAGCAGAGCCATGTTAGTGATGACGTCAACTCGAATGTACAACGTATTGCAGATAATAGTTCAGAAATGGTGCTGATGGTAAGTCGCTCAGAAAGTGCTTGTATTTCACTATCAGAACAGTGCGAGCGTCTTGATGGTTTGGTCTCTCAATTTAAAGTGTAATTTTGACAGTTGGTTTTGATAAATAAAATAGCCCACGATATTCGTGGGCTATTTTATATCTATTGATCTGTATGGGGCGTTTATTTATTTTGTAATAAGTAGGCGGAAAAACGTTCTTGCGTTTCTTTATCTGCTTTTTCATACCAGTAATGCAGCATTTGTTCAGCAGTGTTTTGGCCTTGCTCATTTTTAATTTCTTTATGAGTTACAGTTACCATGCCTTCTTTAAATGCGGCAGGATCATTGGTGCTATTGAATTGCGCTAGTTCAAATTGAATATTTCGGCCAACTTGAACACCATTATGGATAAGTTGTGATTGGGCGTAAGGGATCACTGCATTGTTTTGATCGATAAGTTGCCAATTTAAGTCAGTATTAAAGGCTTCTGCTTTTTCTGGCGAATTATAGGTTGGAAATTTAAAGGTGATCTCTTTATCTGATGCAGAGAATTTAGAAATAATAATATCGCTAGAGACGATGATATTATCTTTACCTTGTTTAAATACTGGGTTGTATCTAAATGCAATTTGGTGCTCGCCGTTTTCTAATTCAAGATTTGATGAAGTAGAGAAGAAAGAACTTTCTAATTCAACTTCTTGATTGTCAACCAGTAGTAGCTCAACATCTCCAGGAATAGTCAGTTGAATTGAGGCATTTGCACTTACTGAAGTAAGAAGACAAATACTGGCAGCAAAGAGAGAATTAATTTTCATTTAAGTACACCTAATCATTATTATTAGATTAAGTGTACTTAGATTCTAGTGATAAATAAACGCCTAACTGAATTAGAAATTATACGTTAACCCAATATAAGTGGTCCCAAAGTCATATCCAATACCATCTATAATAGCACGTGCTATGTTGTGACCTGCTGTCAAAGTGAAATGTTTTGTAAAGTCATATCCAGCTTCAAAACCATAAGATAGACCTAAGGCGCTTCGGCTTTCGGATCCTGTTCCTTTAAAACCTTTATTCCCTTCTTCTAAGTAAAAATCAATATCCATATCTAAGTAGTAATATCCATACCCAAACAGACTGGTAATAAAGAAATCAGACTCCAATATATAAGCTCGGTATTTTAAATTAGCACCGAAAAAATGGGCATCAATATGGCTTCTTGCAAATTCATTATCTTTCTTCCAGTCGTAATCAAAACTGCCCATATTGTTATATTCAAGTTCAACAGACATATAAAATGTATCTGAAATTGGGAAATCATAACCACCTTTAATGTTATAGCCACGATCAAGGTCTGTTTGAACTCCAAGAAAAGTCACTGAAGACTCTTCGAGATTAGTTGTTATGTAATAGCCTGATTTGTCAGCTTGTACAGAAAAAGAAAATAATATAAATGATATGAAACTCAATAACTTCATGTAATTATCCGTAATATCTATGTAGTTGTTATTATTATTCACGTTAACTATAATAAATCAAATAATATAACAAATAAATTACAATTTATAACAAAAAAAGCCCCTAACTAGTAGGGGCAAAGAGTTTCCATCGCTTTTGTTATAATTCAATAATTAGGTTTAACCAAAGTCACCATTTACATAGCCTTGGGTACGGTCATCTTTAGGATTTGAGAAAATAACATGAGTATCGTTATGCTCTACTAATTCGCCCATCAAAAAGAAAGCCGTTTTATCTGAAATACGACGAGCTTGTTGCATAGAGTGAGTAACGATAACAATCGTATAATCTTTTTTCAGTGTTTCCATCAATTCTTCAATTTTGTGTGTTGCAATAGGGTCTAATGCTGACGTTGGTTCGTCCATTAAGATGACATCAGGTTCCATTGCGATAGTACGAGCAATACACAAACGCTGTTGTTGTCCACCAGATAGGCCAAAAGCATGAGATTTTAAGCGATCTTTTACTTCATCCCAAAGAGCAGCACTGCGAAGTGATTTCTCAACAACGGCATCTAGTACTTTTTTGTCTTTTACGCCTTGTGCTTTTAAGCCATAGGCAACGTTTTCATAAATGCTCATTGGAAATGGGTTGGCTTTTTGGAAAACCATCCCAACTTTGATTCGTAAATCGGCAACATCGATATTACTGTAAATGTCATGGTCATCTAAGCTAACAAACCCCGTAATTTTTACGCCAGGGATTAAATCATTCATGCGATTTAAACAACGTAATAACGTTGATTTTCCACAGCCAGAAGGGCCGATCAGTGCAGTTACTTGTTTTGCAGGGATCGGTAAGTTAATGCCTTTTAATGCTTGGTTTTGTCCGTAAAAAAGATCTAGGTTTTCAATATTAAATTTGTTCATTGTGTTTTCCTTACTGATCGCATCTTATACCGTGCAATCAGTCAATAATTAGTGATAGATAATAAATCGATTAATTAAGACGCTTTATTGATTTTTCGAGCCAATAGCTTCGTTAGCGTGTTAATTATTAATACAAGAACAATCAATACTGTCGCTGTTGCGTAAGCTTGATTCCATTCTTCGATAGTAAATAATTCAGTGGTTAATTTGTAAAGGTGAACGGTTAATGTTCTGCCTGAATCAAGCAATGAATCAGGAATACGTGCCACCATCCCCGCGGTTAAGAATACCGGCGCAGATTCACCAATAACACGACCAATACTTAAAATAACAGAGGTTAAAATACCTGGCATTGCGCTTGGTAATATTAAGCGCCAAATTGTATAGATTTTTGATGCACCTAAACCATAAGAGCCTTCTCTAAAGGTTTGAGGTACGGCCATTAATGCTTCTTCTGTTGTACGAATAATCACAGGTAAGATTAAAATACTCAGCGTAAGTGCGCCGGATAAAATTGAGAAACCTAATCCTAAAATACCCACAAAGAAAGTCATACCAAATAGACCAAAGATTATCGATGGAATACCAGCTAATGACTCGGTACAGAAGCGAATGACTTTAACGAGTTTACTGCCTACTTTTGCGTATTCGGTTAAATAGATGGCCGTCATTATCCCAAGTGGTGCTGCAACTGCAATTGAAGCTAATACCATGTAGAGGGTGGCCACGATCATTGGGAAGATACCGTGCTCTTCACCAGTACGAGTGTAATTATCAGTAATGAATGACCAGCTTACGTGCTGTAGGCCATTTGATAAGATGTACCACATTATCCAAAAAAGAAAACCGACGGTAATAGATGCAGATAGCCAAATTAATCCTGCGGCAATCTGGTCTTTAATATGACGTTGTTTTTTTAATTTATTCATTGTCTTATCTCGCTGTTTCACGATTTAGATAAAGAAGAATGCCATTTAGAGACATGATAAAGACGAGTAATACTACGCCTGTTGCATATAGAGCACTGGCATGGATGCCACTTGCGTATGACATTTCAATCGCAATGTTTGCGGTTAATGTACGCGCTGAATCTAAGATACCTTCAGGCATTGCAGGGGCATTACCCATTACCATAATGATTGCCATGGTTTCACCTAGCGCACGAGCAATACCTAGGATGACGCCGGTCATAATGCCTGAGCGAGCAGCAGGAAGAAGAATTCGGAAAATAGTAAATATCTTAGATGCCCCAAGTGCTAGGGAACCTTCTTTATAGGTTGCAGGGACGGCTCTGATGGATGTTTCTGATACCGTAATTACGGTAGGTAAAATCATAATACCCAAAACAATAATTCCAGCAAGAATGGTGTTACCTGCAGGGACTTGAAATATATCTTGAATTAATGGAACGATGATAACTAGACCGAAGAAGCCATAAACAACTGATGGGATGCCAGCCAGTAATTCAACCGCTGGGCGGATAATATCGGCAAGGCGTTTAGGCGCGATTTCAGCGATAAAAATAGCCGTAAGGATACCGATTGGAACACCGACGAGAACGGCACCAAAGGTAGAAACAACGGATGCGACGATCATGGTGAAAACACCATAAAGAGCGGGTGGCAGCCAGTCTTGGCCAAATACAATGCCGCTTACGCCGACTTGTTGAAATGCAGGGATACTTTCTTTAACAATAAAGTAAGCAATTGTTGCCAGTGAAACAATACCAATAACAGCACAGCTTAAAAATAAGCCATGGAAAATGCGCTCTCTCCAATCCACTCGCTTTTTTTGCCTCAACGGGCTTTTTGAAGGCTTGTCGTTATTTATTGTATTTGGATTATTCATTGCGATGGTCATAATAAATACTCACATGTCGAAAAATTCGAAATGGAAAAAGCCTGACCTTCACAGGTCAGGCAAATAGGGTGGTAATTAGTTAACTGAGATGTAACCTTTCTTTTCTACTAGTTTTTGAGCGGTCTCTGCTGTCATCCAGTCTAGGAATTGTTGAGTTTCAGCTGAAGGCTTACCTTCACGGTACAGAACAAGGAAAGGACGAGATACTTTGTATGTGCCATTTTTAATATCAGCAACGCTTGGTACTACGTTATCGATAGAAAGAGCATGAACTGAGGTATCTACGGTACCTAAAGAGATATAACCAATAGCGTATGGGTTGCTTGCCACCATTGTTTTTAGCGCGCCGTTGCCATTTGCTACTTGAGCTCGTTGAGAGATAGCCGATACTTTCATGCCTGAGATTTTTTTCTTAAGGCTCATGATGTCTTCGAATGCGCCACGAGTGCCTGATGCCGTGTCACGAGTAATTGCAACGATTGGTTTATCTTCGCCACCCACTTCTTTCCAGTTTGTCACTTCACCTTTGTAGATGGCTGTAACTTGCTCTGACGTTAGGCCTTTAAGTGTATTACTTGGGTTAACCACAACAGCGATGCCGTCGTGTGCAACCACTAATTCTTTTAATGTCGCTTCTTTTTCTGATGCTTTTAGATTTCGTGATGACATACCTAAATCCGCAGACCCATTTTTTGCTGCTTTTACACCAGCAGAAGAGCCCGGGCCTTGAACTTCGATATATACATTTGAATGTTCTTTCATGTAAGTTTCAGAAAACACTTCCATAAGAGGGGTCACGCTGCTTGAACCAACGGCAGAAATAGTTTCTTTCGCTGATGCTGGTAATGCTACTACTGAACTCAGAATTGCTAGTGCGCCGATAACTGACTTTTTCATTTTCATTTCCTTTATGAGGCATACGTGCCGGATTAAGTTGACGAGGCCACTTTAGAAAACTTATGTGACAGTAATATTTCAGTTTTCTTAAAAGTGTATGACAGAAGGAAATTTATTTTTTTTGAGATGTCTTTATTTTTGTACTTTAGCCTATTTTTTCAAAGATCAAAGTATTCTAGTTATCTCTTTTTAAGAAGAAGAATCAACGATAAAAAATTTCTTTATGGAAAAATCTTATTTTCTTTATTATCAATAGATTAATGCGTAATTTTTGAATTTTTATAATGTAATTATTTGTTATTTCATTGTTTTTTATTGAGCTGTTTCGCAAATAGAAGAACTAAGTCATTAGTTAATTCGCATATTTTAAGGAAAATATGCATTATTACGTATTAATCCGAATTGAGTGCTGATAAATAAAAATGATTCAGAATCTTGAACTAACCAATACCAAAAATAGGCAGACGTTAGAGCAAAAAATAATTCAATGTAATGATGAAAAAATCATTTCGGATCTTTTGTTTTGGTACTTTTCGTTAAATTTCGAAGTCACTTCAGCGTCTATTATCACTTTCTGTAAAGACAGTTATGACTACCACGAAGAATATACTTATGGTGAGCACCTCCCCTTAGAGAGCGTCCCAATGAGTCTTTGGTCGTGGGCGAATAAATTCATGAGTAGCGACGGTCTTGTTCCTATATCGAGCAATACTATTGGTTGGGATTATCGACAAGTATTAAATCACGGTACTTGTTTGTTTGTACTGGATAGTCATCGGTCCAATAGAACGTATTTAATTGTTGATAATATAAAGCCCCCTCCTGAAGCTCTTATCGAACAAAATAAAGTAGACTTCTTATACATTGCAGCATCTCAATGGCAATGTATAAGAGCCGAAAGGAATACCCATAATGATATTCGTTTAAGGGATATAAGAGCAGCTAAGTACCTAGATGAGATAAAAGAACGAGACGAATTTCTTGATAAAATTAAATTAGTACAAAATTTGTCACTTAGCTTATCGAAATTAGAAACGTTAGATGAATTATTTAAAGCTGCAATAGAAGCGGTTCGAGATGATATGGGGTTTGATCGAAGTGTATTTATGTTATTGGATTATAAGCAAGGATCTTTTAGCAGTACGTATGGAACAAATGAGCGCGGAGAAACGGTTAGAGAGCACCATAAATCATATAATTTGAATCAGTTAGATCCATTTTATCTTGAAGCGTTATACAGTCACTCTGAAACATTAGCCGTCATCGAACCAGCACCGCTTTATACAGCAGGAGAGGTGGTAGGAGAGGGGTGGAATGCAATGCTTATATTAAGAGGGGAAAGTTACCCTGTTGGATGGATTGCATTAGATAATTATATACATCGTGGGCCTATTACTATTTATCAACAAGAAATACTGAAGTATTTTGCCGCACTATTGTCACAAATTTATATTAGAAAGCGGAGAGAGCAAGCAGTTCGGTTGTTGAATATTAGTGTGGTTGGTTTTTCTCGTTGCGAAACATTAAGTGATGTGTGTCAAAGTGCGGTTTCTTTTGCTATTAAGCATTTAGGAATAGATCGCCTTGGCATTTTATTGACTAACGAAGATTGTACGAGTTTGCAAGGAACATGGGGAACCGATCAGCAAGGTAATACCGTTGATGAATCTTATTTCTATAGTGAAAATTTAGATGTAGTCCAAGAAGCGATAGATAAACCAGAAACATTAATATATACAGAATCAGCCCCCATTTTCCATGATATGAAAGTAATCGGTTTTGGTTGTAAAGGCATTGCGTTAATACAAACGACAGATAAGAAACCATTTGCTTTTGTAATTGTAGATAATTTTTTAACGAAAAAGATATTGAGCACCGAAAAAAGGGAGATAATTAACCTATTCATTTCTACGTTAAGTGAAGTATTACAACGAACTCAAGCCACTGAAAGGTTAGAAAAACTAAATAAAGAATTAGAATTGAAAATTAAAGCAAGAACAAAGCAACTTGAAGTAATGAATAAACAATTGGAAGTATTGTCTTTGAAAGACCCTTTAACAGGGCTTGGTAATCGTCGGCAGTTTGAAAAAAAATTTAATCAGATATTAAACACCCCAAGAGTATCTCATATAGCAGTGATTCTACTTGATATCGATTTTTTTGGACTCTATAACACCCGCTATGGGCATTTACAGGGGGATAAAGCATTGTTGAGCTTTGCGGGTATTTTGAATGAAGCAGTTGAAAATATCTCGGGGATATCTTTTTGCCGTGTTGGGGGAGAAGAGTTTGCCGTTTGTTTGCCTGATTGTTCAATGAATAGCCTTGAACAAATGGCTAATCATATTCAAGAATTACTCGAGGCAAAAAAAATCGAACATGATTTAAGTTCAATATCTAAATTTTTAACCGTTTCAATTGGTTGTATTGTTGCTGATAAAAACATTAAAAATATTGATCAGCTCTACCATGAAGCCGATATTCAATTGTATAAAGCGAAAGAAAAACGAAATAGGATTTGCTGTAACACGGTTAGTTAAAGCTACTTATTGTAGAATAAGTAGCTTTAAAGAAATGGCCTATAGCCTATCGTAAGCCTTTATATAGAACACACCGAGCATGAAGGTTGTTTCATTAATTTCATTTCGCGCCAATTCATTGAAAGCGCATCTAAAATTAATAATTTTCCAATTAATGGTTGACCATAATTAGCTAATACTTTAATTGCTTCCAAAGCTTGAGTTGCGCCAATAATCCCAACAACAGGTGACATGACACCGGCTTCCACACAAGTTAGAGCCTGTTGGCCAAATAAGCTACTTAGGCATTGATAGCAGGGCTCGTTATCTTGATAAGTATAAACACTGACTTGACCTTCCATGCGAATCGCAGCACCAGATACTAATGGTGTTTTTGATTCAAAACATAAACGATTTAGCTGATTGCGAGTATCAACGTTATCAGTACCATCTAAGACTAAATCATGATCGTTAATCAGTGTGCGTAACTCATCATCAGACAATCGGTTACCTATTGTTTTAATCGTGCAATAAGGATTAATTCGATTCAAGGCCTTCTGGGCAGAAACTACTTTCTTATCGCCAATAGTGTCATCGCAGTGTAATACTTGTCGCTGCAAGTTAGAGAGTTCAACCACATCATCATCGACAAGGGTGATCTTTCCTATGCCAGCCGCAACCAAATACTGACTTGAGGCACAACCTAAACCCCCTGCGCCGATAATCAGAATCGCGCTTTCTTTTAAGCGTTCTTGTCCATCAAAATCAAAATTTCGTAGAATAATTTGACGGTTGTAGCGCAGCATTTCTTGATCAGTTAATTCAGACATTACAAACGCTCTTAATATAAAGAAGAGTTAAATAATTCAATATTTACCATTTCACCGGATTCAACACGGCCACGTTCACGCTCTAATACGACAAAACAATTCGCAATACTCATTGAGCTAAATGCCCCTGAACCTTGGTTTCCTGTCGTAGCTACCTCAAATTGTCCTTGGGCATTAATTGAATATATACCACGTTGATAATCTGTGCGTCCAGGGCGTTTTTTAAATAGCGTTGTAGCGACGGCTGGAATGGATTTTGGTGCTTCCCATGACGAATGACCTGCTAATTTTGCTAACATTGGCTGAACCAAAACATACATGGTTAGCATGGCAGAGACAGGGTTACCTGGCAGTCCACAGAAATAAGAATTTGGTAAATTACCAAAGGCGAACGGTTTACCAGGTTTAATCGCGAGCTTCCAAAAGCCAATTTGACCAAGTTCATCTAAAATGTCTTTTGTATAATCAGCTTCACCAACGCTTACGCCACCAGAAGTAACCACTACATCTGCTTCTTTATCTGCTTTTAAGAATACTTTTCTTAGTGTTTCTGGGCAGTCAGGGATAATGCCTAAGTCGATCGCCTCACAGCCAAAACGTTCAATTAATACCTTAATACCATAGCGGTTACTGTCGTAGATCTGACCATCTTCTAATGGTTGACCTAACGGTTTTAGCTCGTCACCCGTAGAGAAGAAGGCAACTTTTGGTTTTGCTACGACAGGGATATCATTAATACCTAAAGAAGCAATTAGAGGAATGTCTCGTGGTGTTAATCTGTGGCCTTTTTCTAAAACGGTTTGACCCTGAGCAACGTCATCCCCAATTGGGCGAATATTTGTTTGTGGTTTAACATCAGTTAAAGAAAGATCAAACGTAATGTTACCATCTGAATCTGACGTTAGTTCTTGCATAATAACGGCGTCACAACCTGTAGGGATTTTTGCACCCGTCATGATTCTGATAGTGGTTTGTGTTGCCCATTCGCCGTCAAAGGGGATACCAGCAAAAGATTTACCGGCAAGAGGCAGCGTTAATGATTGCTCTAAATCAGAGATACGAACGGCATAACCATCCATCGCGGAATTAGCAAATGGAGGTACATTAATTGGAGAGCAAATATCGTCAGCTAAAACAAAACCAATCGCATCAGAAAGCGGTAATACCACTGTATTTGAGATAGGGGAAACTTGAGATAAAAGGGTGTCTAAAGCTGTTTCTACGGGGATCAAACCTTGAGTTGCGCAACAATCCATTATGATACTCTCTAAATTAATAGTAATAATGACTGCACATTATCATATTTTACCGCTGAACATCTAATAGACCCAGTAAAATCAGGGTGTATTTATCTGACAGAGCAGGTATCCTTAGCAAAGTTCAATTGATTAGGTTATTTGGAGTATACGATGTCATCATTCAGTGAATCAGCCATTTTAGTGCGTGATGCCCTTATCGCGCGTGGTCTTGAGACGCCAATGAAGGAAAATGGAATTAGTCGTGAAGAGAAAAAAGAGCGTATAGAAGAACACATGCGTGAAATTTTAACGCTGTTAAGTCTTGATCTTAGTGATGATAGTTTAGAGGAAACGCCTCACCGAATTGCGAAAATGTACGTTGATGAGATTTTCTCTGGTTTAGATTACGCCAATTTCCCTAAAATTACTGTTATTGAAAACAAAATGAATTGTGATGAGATGGTAAGAGTTAACGATATTACTCTGACTAGTACTTGCGAGCATCATTTAGTTACGATTGATGGTAAAGCAACGGTTGCTTATATTCCTCGTCAGAAAATTATTGGCTTATCAAAGATTAACCGCATTGTTCGTTTCTTTGCGCAGCGCCCTCAAGTCCAAGAACGTATGACTCAGCAAATTTTAGTTGCGCTGCAAACCTTACTTGGTAGTGATGATGTGGCTATAACGATGGAAGCGACGCATTATTGTGTTAAATCTCGTGGTGTTATGGATGCAACTAGCAGCACAACAACGACAGCTCTTGGTGGGATATTTAAAAGTATTCCAGCGACAAGACATGAGTTTTTAAGCGGTATTCGTTAATAAAAATATGATAGAAAAAAGCCCGTCACTTTGTGATGGGCTTTTTTCTATGAGTAATTAACTATTTATGCGTAATTAACGATTAAAGTAGTGGGCTAAACATTGAAAAGAAACGTTCAGTAAAACGATGAGGTAAATTACGCTGTTGCCATTCGTTTAATTCTATAGGGGTAGATTGATCTAAGTAACTGTTTAAAACCCACGATAACTGTTTAGTAAACTCTGGGTCATCGACAATTAAACTGACTTCAAAGTTTAACCAAAAACTGCGCATGTCTAAATTCACTGTACCAATAATACAATAGCTATGGTCAATCACGACAGATTTAGTATGCAGTAAACCACCGTTAAATTCGTAAATTTGAACGCCTGCCTTTAATAGCGTTTCAAAGAAGGATTTTGATGCCCAACTAACCATTAATGAATCGTTCTTTTTAGGTAAAATTAATTTCACTTCAACACCACGATGAGCCGTTGTTCGTAAAGTGTGCAGTAGTATTTCACTTGGGACAAAATAAGGTGTAGTGATAGTAAGGGATGTTCTTGCTTGATTAATCGCGGTAATTAAGACTTGTTGAATTATATCATCAGGCATACCTGGTCCTGATGGAACTACTTGAGTTGTATGGTTGAATGGGTCAATTGATATTTGACATTCAGGAGGGGCAGGCAATTCACGGATACCAGTTTCTACTTCCCAATCCCATGCGTGAATTGTATTTAAAACCGCGACGTTAGGACCCGTAATTCGGACCATAACATCAACCCATTGGCCCACTCCCGATTGTTGTTTGAAGTATTGTGGGTCGACTAAATTCATTGAACCGGTGTAAGCTATTTTATTATCGATAACAACAATTTTACGATGTAGTCGCAGGTCTAATCGGCGAAAAAACATACGGAACGGACTTACACTTAACGCTTCTACAATATTAACACCTGAGTTTCTAAGTAGTTTTGGCCAATGGCTTTTGAAAAAGTCGATACTTCCCGCTGAATCTAAAAGAACATTAACGGTAACCCCTCGTTTGGCTGCTTTAATTAATGCACTTGCAACACTGTCCGCTAGGCCTCCATGGTGCCAAATATAAAATTCCATATTGACTTCATATTCAGATTTTTCAATATCTTGAATAATAGCGGTTAAAATTTCTGATGGAGTATTAAGTAAGGAAAGAGTGTCCCCACTGAGAGCGGGAATACCTACTCTATTAGAACACAGGTTGTGTATTGATGAAATTCGATGGGAGATAGAGTTAGGTTGATGATGTTGGCAATGGTGAACTTGTGCAAACCATTCTTCATAAGGAGTAAACATCGCTTTTGCTCGCTCTCCACGAGTTCGTCCTAAATTGAGTTCGCCAATTAAGAAATACGCCAATACTCCTAGCACAGGAATAATATAAATAATCATTAACCAAGCTAAGGAAACACCAACGGACCTTGGTTTAAAAACAACACGAATGGTTACACCGGCAACGAGAAGCCAGTATAAGATAAAACCAATAAGAGTAAGTGCTTGATAAAATTTATCCATTAGCCTTTGTCGTTGAAATAGTAAATGAATCTCTATTAAATCAGGAGTTACAGGAAAAGAGTAGGTGAGGAAGGGAAAAATTACAAAATAAAGCAAATGGGAACAAAGTAAATTGATTGCTTTATGTACATTTAAGTTAAAAAAAGGAGGTATACGTTAAAAAATGTAACCTAAGGGGTTTCAATTTTATTCTCAAACTGTTTTACTTGCAACATTGAGCGTTAACCAACTTTTTATAAGTGTATACTTTTTTGTACACCATTTTGATGCTCATATACAAACACAGTGCATATACAACGATATAGAATAATTGGAGAATTGTGGCTATGAGTAATACCACTAACCCCCGTGATACTTGGGGATCAAAATTAGGATTTGTAATGGCGGCAGCAGGTTCTGCTGTTGGTCTTGGTAATATATGGAAATTCCCTTATACAGCGGGAGAAAATGGTGGTGGTGCGTTTGTTGCTATCTATCTTTTCTTTGTGATTTTCATTGGTTTTAGTGTGATGTTGACTGAGTTTGCTATCGGTCGTCGTACTCAAAAATCAGCAGTAGGCGCGTTTAAATCGACAGATCGTCGCTGGACTTTTGCTGGTGTTATTGGTGTCGTTAGTGGCTTATTGATTATGGGTTTCTATCCTGTAGTCGGTGGTTGGGCCGTTGCTTATATTGCTAAAGTGGGTACGGGTCTGTTAGACACTCCGGCCGCTATTGGTGATAGCTTTGGTGCTTTTATCTCTAATCCGGTAGAGCCACTTATGTGGATGGGCTTATACCTACTTCTAAATATTATTATTGTAATGAAAGGTATTTCTGGCGGTATAGAGAAAGCCGGCAAAATATTAATGCCTTTATTATTTATTATTTTAATAATTGTTTCTGTAAAAGGTCTAATGCTTCCTGGTGCGATGGCAGGTCTTGATTTTCTGTTTAGCCCTGATTTTTCTAAAATTGACAGTAATGTAATTCTTGCGGCATTAGGTCAAGCGTTCTTCTCATTATCACTTGGTATGGGTTGTATGATGACTTATGGCTCTTACTTGAAGAAGAAAGAGAACCTAGTTCAGACAACCGCGATGGTTACGGCAATGGATACGGGGGTTGCTGTTCTTGCTGGTGTCGCTATGTTCCCAGCAATGTTTGCATTTGGAATGGCACCAACTGCGGGTCCTGGTTTAGTGTTTGTTGTTGTACCGCAAATATTCGCAGAAATGGGCGGTTTGATTGGTCTTCTACTCGCGCTGTTGTTCTTTGTTGGTTTAAGTGTAGCTGCATTGACATCTTCAGTATCTCTATTAGAAGTAGTCGTTTCTTACTTAATTGATGAGAAGAAATTTACTCGAATTAAAGCGGTAATTGCTGCAAGTTCAGTAATGGCTATTTTATGTATATTTGCTTCATTATCTTTAGGTGGCCTCGGTCCAACACTGTTTGAGACTGGTGCGTTTGATATCTTTGACTTATTAACCGATAAGATATTCCTAGCCGTTGGCGGTATGTTGGTATGTATCTTCGCTGGTTGGAGATTGAAGCGTGAAGATCTTGAAGATGAAGTAACCAATGGCGGCGAAATTAAATTTCCACTATTTGGCCTATGGTATGTATTAGTTAAGTACATAATCCCTGTTGCAATCGCAATCGTTGCATTTATGGGTATCTCATCTGGTTTTGACGGTGGTAAAGGCCCAATCATGCTGTTAGGTGTTGCGATTATTGCAGGTTCAGCACTTATCTCTAAGAAGTTCTGATCTAAGATAAACCATAGTAAAGATATAGAATTATAAAAATACAAACGAGAGTCTTATGACTCTCGTTTTTTTGATTTAATCGAAATAAAAAAGCCTGATACGAATATTAGGCTTTGATGTATTTAAATGTGAGGGTATGGCTTATTCAATCTCACCATCAACGTAGTACCACTTTCCGTTTTCTTTTAGAAAGCGAGAGTGTTCTTTTAATTGATGTAATTGCCCATTTTCAGAATAGGTTGCTTTAAAGGAAACAAATCCTTCACCATCGCTAGTCTCTGATAAGTATGAAGAGACTACCTTCAGTTTTCGCCAATCAAGCTCTATAGATTCTTCTATACCTTCTCTAAATTCTTCTGCGTGACAAGAAGGATGGTAGGTATCGATAATATATTGAGTTAATTGTTTTACGTGAGCACTGTAACGAGAACGCATTAGTAATTCTGGTGTTTTTGCTAATTCATGGTTGTTATGAATTGGCTCACAACAAATAGAATAGTTTTTTTTGCTGCCACACGGACAATGATTCGTTTTAGACATTATAAAATTCGTTCTCTATTTTGCTATGTCATCTACCCATTCGGCAGACTCTTTATAACAGGCTGTAAATTCTTGTTCAGTAATTTTCAAAGCAATACAACATTGAGATACCGTAGTCCAATTTGCTTTTTCATAGCTCTCGATGGCTAAAATTAACTTACCCAAAGAGCCTTGACGTTCTGTTAGCGCTAGCTTTATTTCAGTCGAGATAGGCAGATGCTGAATCAGGCTGTTCAAAGGTTGATCTAACAAAGGTTCGAGTAGTGAGAATAAACCCACCAAGAATGCTTGGCTTGGTTCGAGATCTATATTGGTTTTATTTACAATCAACTCACATAATTTTGCACGGTGTATTGAAAGCGTATAGAGAGATTGTGGTTTATGTTGTGTTGCATGAGCGACGGCAACAAGAGATACAAATTGACGTAATTTCGTCTCACCCAAATAAACAAGAGCCTGCTTAAAAGAGGTAATTGGCTTGTCAATAATCGAAGATGCATTAACAAAACGCAGTAATTTATAAGACAATGATACATCTTGAACTAAGTGTTTTTCTACGGCGTTAAAATCAACAATTGGCGCTGAAATTTCTTTATACAACTGCATTATCGATAATTGATTTGGCTGAATTGCTCGTTGTTGTAACATTTCTGGCTTACTAAAAAAGTAGCCTTGAAAGTAGATAAATCCAGCGGCTTTCGCTTGTTCAAATTCTTCATAAGTCTCTACTTTCTCAGCTAAGAAAGAAATATTATATTTTGTACAATGACGAATGAATAATTTAGCTTTTAAAATAGGCGTAGTGCGAATATCAAACTTAATAATATCGATATAAGGCAAAAACGGAGTCCATTGAGGATTTGGTTCAAAATCATCAAGTGCTAATTTATAGCCACGCTCTGAAAGGGTTTTTACTGCATTAAGTAAGTCTTGATTTGGGATGCAATCTTCAAGGATTTCAACCACTAAATTATGAGCGTTAAATAGCATTGGAACTAAATTAATGAGACTTTGTTGAGGGAAATTTACAAAGCCTAATTTGTCATTGGTTGCATTACACTGCGAGCTAAGAAAGTGGTCTGATAGTAATCGACTTGTCGCTTCTTCTGCTTCTACTGCTGGAAACGTATTTTTGGGACCATCTCGGAATAATAATTCGTAACCAATCGTATTTTTTTTGATGTCTAAGATAGGTTGACGAGCAACATATGAATACATAAACGTTATTCTCTACAGCGTGTTGAATCGAATCTGGCTTAATCATAATCTCTTTATTAAGAAAAGACCATGATTCTCCTTATGTTGAATAAGAGTGAGTAATTAATATTATTTATTTAAAATTCTTATTGTGAAGCGTGTATATACTGTTTTTATACTCGAGTATAGATCCTTGGGTGTACCAATCACCGAGAACAATACGAATCATTTCTTGATTATTACAACTAAAAAAATGAGTGTCAGGACGGTGAGTATGACCATGAATTAGTCTTTTTACACCTTCCTCAAGCATTACTTTTTGAACTTCACTTTGTGTCACATCCATAATGGACAGCGTTTTAATTTGTTTTTTCTCTTTGATTTTATCTTGTACGTTTTTAACGATGCGTTGGCGAATGAATAGTGGGATGCGATTAAATACCCATTGTAACCATGGTTGGTGAACTTTAGCGCGAAACTCTTGATATTTGATGTCATCAATACAGAGTGTATCGCCGTGCATGATCAGTACTTTTTCACCATCGATGTCAATAACAGTATGGTCATCTAAAAGTTGTACTCCCGTTTCTTTACAAAAACGCTTATTCAATAAGAAATCTCTATTTCCTTGAATGAAGTAGCACTCTACTCCTTGTTGAGTTAACACTTTAAATGCATCTTTAATTACAACATTAAATGGTGAATTATCATCATCGCCAATCCAGAATTCAAATAAATCACCTAATACGTAAAGCTTTTCTGCATGAATAGCTTCATTGCTCATAAAGTCTAGGAAGCAATCGGTGATTTCAGGTCTAATAGGGGAGAGGTGGAGATCAGAGATAAATAATATAGTCATAAAATGCTTTTTCTATAAGGAAGATGCCAGTTCTAGATATTAGAACCGGCATAAAAACAGAATTATTCTGTAATTGTAGTACCAGTAATGAAGACTTCTTCAACTGGAACATCTTGGTGTACGTAACCGTAGTTACCTGTAGCAACACCTTTAATTTTGTTTACTATGTCCATGCCTTCAACAACTTCAGCAAACACACAGTAACCCCAACCATCTAAAGACTCTGATTTAAAGTCTAAAAATTTGTTGTCATTTACGTTGATGAAGAACTGAGAGCTAGCAGAATGCGGCTCCATAGTACGAGCCATTGCTAATGTGCCTACTTTGTTGCTTAGGCCATTGTTTGCTTCGTTTTTGATTGTTGCACGGCTAGTTTTTTCTTCAAGACCAGCTGTCATGCCGCCGCCTTGAACCATAAAGCCATCAATTACACGGTGGAAAAGAGTGTTGTCGTAGAAACCTTCTTGACAGTATTGTAAGAAGTTAGCACAAGTTGCTGGTGCTTTATCTTCGTGAAGTTTAACTGTGATGTCACCAAAAGATGTGTGAAGGATGATCATGAAATTACCTTTGTAATTGTATTTAAATAGAATTTGATTTTACCTAAGATTAAGGAGGATCTACAGGGAATTTTCTTGCTATCATTACTTAATATAGGTTTAATAGCCTTTATATATCCTTTAAACAAATAATGAGTAAAAAAAGAGCATGTTGAAAATATATAACTCACTTACACGTCAAAAAGAAGAATTTAAACCAATTACCGAAGGGAAAATCGGTATGTATGTGTGTGGGGTTACGATTTACGACTTGTGTCATATTGGTCATGGTCGTACGTTTGTCTCTTTTGATGTGATTTCTCGTTATTTACGTTTTTTAGGTTACGATCTTACTTTCGTTCGTAACATTACCGATATTGACGATAAAATTATTAAACGAGCTGCTGAGAATGGCGAAACATGTGATGTGTTAACTGAGCGTTTGATTGCAGATATGCATGCTGATTTTGATGCACTCAATATGAAACGTCCAGATGTTGAACCAAGAGCAACAGAATACATCACTGAAATTGTAGAATTAGTTGAACGTTTGATTGAACGTGGCTTTGCTTATGTTGCATCAAATGGTGATGTAATGTTTGAAGTGAAAAAATACGACGAATACGGTCGTCTTTCTCGTCAAGATCTTGAGCAACTTCAAGCTGGCTCTCGTATCACTATTGAAGAAGCAAGCGTAAAACGCAGTGGCATGGACTTCGTATTATGGAAAATGTCTAAACCAGGGGAACCTACATGGGAATCACCGTGGGGTCCAGGCCGTCCAGGATGGCATATTGAATGTTCTGCAATGAACTCTTCTATTTTGGGCAACCACTTTGATATTCACGGTGGTGGTTCTGATTTAATGTTCCCTCATCATGAGAATGAAATAGCTCAATCATGTTGTGCACATGATTCTAAGTACGTTAATACTTGGATGCATAGTGGTATGGTGATGATTGATCGTGAAAAGATGTCTAAATCATTAGGCAACTTCTTTACTATCCGTGATGTATTAGCGCATTACGATTCAGAAACAGTACGCTACTTCTTAATGTCTGGTCATTATCGTAGTCAATTAAATTACAGTGAAGACAATTTAAATCAAGCTCGTGCATCGTTAGAGCGTTTATATACCTCTTTACGTGGTCTTGATCTAACTGTTACGCCAGCAGGCGGAGAAGAGTTTGTGACCCGTTTCTCTACGGCGATGAATGACGACTTTAATACACCAGAAGCTTATTCTGTTCTGTTTGAAATGGCTCGTGAAGTAAACCGCCTAAAAACAGAAAATATAGAAGCAGCATCGAAATTAGGCGCATTAATGCGTGAGCTAGCGGATGTATTAGGTTTGTTATCCCAAGATCCAGAGGCCTTCTTACAAGGTGATAATGGCAGTGACGATGAAGTTGCTGAAATTGAAGCCTTAATTAAAGCACGTAATGATGCTCGTGCAGCAAAAGATTGGGCAGCAGCTGATGCGGCTCGTGATGCGATTGCAGCATTAAACATTGTTTTAGAAGATGGCCCAGAAGGGACGACATGGCGTCGTAAGTAATCTCGGCATATTTTTTATGAAGAGGCTGGTTTTTCCAGCCTTTTTTATTACAAAACTTTTAAGTATTAAACTTTAATAGAGGACACATTTGTGGCTCAAATGTACTTTTATTACTCAGCAATGAATGCGGGTAAATCAACAACACTTCTTCAATCGTCTTTTAATTACCAAGAACGCGGAATGAACCCTGTGATTTTCACTGCCGCTATTGATGATCGCTATGGCGTGGGGAAAGTGAGCTCTCGTATTGGCTTAGATGCCGATGCGCATTTATTTAATACAGACATGAATATGTTTGAAAGTATTAAAACACTCCATGAAGAAAAAAAGATTCACTGTGTATTAATCGATGAGTGCCAATTTTTAACGAAAGAACAAGTTTACCAATTAACAGAAGTCGTTGATAAATTGCATATCCCAGCGTTATGTTATGGCTTACGTACTGACTTTTTAGGTGAGCTATTTGAAGGCAGTAAGTATTTATTATCATGGGCAGATAAATTAGTTGAATTAAAAACGATTTGTCATTGTGGTCGTAAAGCGAACATGGTTATTCGTACTGATGAACATGGTGTAGCGATAGCCGATGGTGATCAAGTCGCGATTGGTGGTAATGAGTTATATGTATCTGTTTGCCGAACTCACTACAAAGAAGCATTAGGTAAGTAATTACGCTTAGTTTTAATGGATAAAGAAAGTAAGGCCAAATTCAGTGTCATGAATTTGGCCTTTTTTATTTGTTATATAGGTTGGTGTTAGTTACAAGTAGATGTACCTACTTCTTTCCACACGCCCCATTCACCAGAAGTTGACGGGCTATCACCTTTTGTCCACCATTTGGCTTCCCATACTTTACTGCCTTGTGATACTTGATCGCCACCTGTGTATATTACAGAAGAATCCCAAGCATTTTCACAAGTTACAGGTGGTTCAGCTGCATCTTTAAGCACAGTAATAATAGTGCTTGTGGTATTTGATGCTTGGCCATCATTAGCAATTACAGAGAATGATAGCGGGGTATCGATAGTATAAGATCCTGCTGTAAAGGTTACTTGAGAACCAACAACCGTTGCATTAATTCCAGATGGAATAGTCCAAGTAAATGTTAATGGGTCATTATCAGCATCTGTAGAAGACGATGCATCTAATGTGACTGTGTCCCCTTTATTTACTGAGCTAGGAGCAATAATGACAGCAACAGGTGCCGAATTTACTGGTTCTGTCCCTTCAACAATTACAGATATAGATATAGAGTCAGAAGCCGTCGCACCTTTATCGTCCGTTACTGTTAGTGTAAATTGAAGAGTTTCAGATTGAGCAAAATTATCAGTTAAAAAGCTAGCACTCGCCGTGTTTTGGTTAGTTAACGCTACTGCAGGTCCTGATATTTGAGTCCAAGCATAAGAGGCAATGCTACCATCACTGTCTGATGATAAAGAGCCATCAAGTTGAACTGTTGCAGGAGCTGTGACTGTAATATCGATTCCAGCATTAGCAATCGGTTTTTTATTTGCAGGAGGAGTTACTGTACCGTCACCAGCAAGACCTTCTTGCATTGCATTTAGAATATCACCATTATCAGCGTCAATTTCCCATGCAAACAAACCACCTAAACCGAGTGAACGAACGTATTCACCTTTAGCAAGTACAGATTGTTTATTATCATAAGTGATTAGATCACCATTGCTTGGGTCATAAGCATATGCCGCTTGAGCAATATCATCATAACCAACTTCAACGCCTGCTTTATTTACGTAATTAGATACAACATCTTTGTAATCTATTACACCGGCTTCCCAAGATCCTGCTACTTTACCATTACCAACACCAGTCATTGGATTTGTTGGATCTGTCATGCTTTCACGTGTAACACCAGTCCAGCCACGCGCATACATAGCAGCACCAACGACTAATTTTTTAGCGTCAACACCTTGAGCAAGTAATAAGTCAATCGCATTAGTGATTGTATAAGCAGGGCCTTTACGAGGTTCGCCTTTATCATCTAGTCCAGTGCCATCACATTCACCTTGTGACATATGAGAACCACAGTTTAGTGCAGTTTGATGGCCAGCCACATTATTCCAACCGCCGAAGAAGTCATAAGTCATTGCAAAGATATAATCCATGTATTGAGAGGCTGCAGCATAATCTACATCTTCAATTTTATCGTAACCAGCACCTATTGCAGACGTTAATTCATAGGTTTTTCCTGTTTCAGCACTTAACTCATCAAGCATCGCTCTTAGTTCTTGCATTAGAGCAACATAAGCTGGGCCATCATTAACGGGATCACCACCGGTTGCACTTGCGCCATCACCACCAGGGAATTCCCAATCGATATCTACGCCATCATAGAATTTCCATGTTTTAAGGAATTTTTTAACTGAAGCGACGAAGATGTCACGTTTGGGCTTATCAACAAAGTCATAGAAAGGGTCTGATAATGTCCAACCGCCTATTGATGGAACAATTTTAAGATCTGGGTAGCGTTGTTTTAACGCCATCATTTGACCATAAGTCCCTTTATAAGGAGTACTGTGAACATGACCAGATTGAGGTTGTGGCATTTGTACCGCAGCCCATGGGTCATGAATGACGACTTCATAGTCAGGAGTGCCAGCACAAGCTCGATTTAATGCAGCTAAACTGTTTCCATTTTCTATTTCACCTAAAGAGGGGTTAGGGCCACAAATAGGAATGAAGCCATAAATAATATGAGTTAGATTTTGTGCTGGAATTTGGTCTACGGCAAATTTACGACCGTAAACGCCCCATTCCACAAAATAAGCACCAGAAACCATACCTGTAGGAGTGGTGTAATTTCCATTGGCAGGGTCAACATTCATTGGTAATGGTTCTAAATGACTGCCATCGGTATCTGCAACTACAATATCTTTAGGTGCACTTGTACTACATTCTTCTGCTGCCCCAGTGCCATTACATAACTGAACTGTCATTGCATACTGGCCGCCTTGTCTCACTTGCAAAACTGTTGAGGCTTTTTGTGATGCTGTTGCTGCAATCGCTTCTTCATGAACGATTTGACCATTTAATAAAACTTTCCATGTTTCAGCCGATTCACCAGACCAACGATCCCAAGTGACGGGGATTTCAGCAAACTCCTTTATTGTAACTAGTGCTTTATAAGAGGTAGCAGCTTGATCTACTTCGATAATTGAAAAATCACTTTCCATCCAAGAAATAATGGCTTGGCCAGGAATTGCAGCATAACTTGGAGCGGATAGGGCAAGGGTTATTGCTGCAGAGCAAAACCCAAGTTTCTTTTTAAACATAAATAACATCCTTGATAAATTAATCCTAAATGGATTGCTGCTGAAAAATTCAGCATTACTAGTATCTTTATCTATATTTTATAAATTGCCAATTAGGATGCAGAGTTTGGCAGCAAGCTAGACTATTCAACATGTTAGTTTTGTAATTTTATCTAAATAATGAAGAGTCGATCTAAAACGTAAACTTTAAATCTTGCGTTAATTAAGGTGCTTAATTGTTATTGGTAATTAACATTTAGATCTTGTTTGGCGGCTATTATTTGGAGTTTTTATCTGTTTATTTACGGATTTATTGACTTTATCTTCTTGTTATTGACGTTTAATTAGTCAAGTGAGTATGAAATTTCAATTTTTTAGGTCTTTATCCATACTCTAGGTTGTTGTTGTGTTTCAACGTGGTCATTTATACTGCCAATTGTGCTTTTTTAAAAAATTATTAGGTGTTTTGTAACAAAAATGTGGCAAATTACTTCAATGATTGATAATGTTTCCCACAATTCTTCGAAGGTTTTTATATTTTTTGATCGTATTTCACGTTTTTAAGATGATAAATGATTGGCAAGTCGTTTTGCCCGAAGAGTGTCATGGATGCTAAATAAAATGTATTGGAGTTAATGCATGTATAAGAATAAAATTACACAAGCGATCTTGCTTGGTGGCCTGTCACTAACACTTGTTGGCTGTGGAGAAAAAACCGCAGAGCAACCAGTAAAAGAAACGAAACCTGCTGAAAAAGCAGTATCAACTGATTCTGTTTATGCCGACGTTCAAGAACTGACTCGTGGTAATGGAACAGAAGTTGCCACTCTTGATCCTCATAAATCTCAAGGTGTACCTGAGTCTCACGTTATTCGTGATTTACTTGAAGGTCTTGTTAATCAAGATGCGGCAGGTAATACCATTCCTGGCGTTGCTGAGAGTTGGGAAACTACCGATAATAAAAAATTCACTTTTCATTTACGTAAAGACGCTAAATGGTCAAACGGTGATCCTGTCACTGCCGATGATTTCGTTTACAGCTTCCAACGCGCCGTTGATCCAGCAACCGCTTCTCCATACTCTTGGTATATGGAATATACTAAGATGGCGAATGCAAAAGACATCGTTGCAGGTAAGAAAGACAAAAGTGAGTTAGGTGTTAAAGCGATTGATGCAAATACGCTAGAAGTTCAGCTTGATACTGCCGTTCCTTATTTTGTGATGATGATGGGGCATACAACAATGATGCCTGTTCATAAAGCAACAATCGAAGAATTTGGTGACCAGTGGACTAAACCTGGTAATTTCGTAGGTAACGGCGCATTTGTTGTAAATAAATGGGTTGTGAATGAACGTTTAGAATTAATTCGTAACGAGCAATATTGGGATAATGCAGATACAAAACTGACTAAAGTGACGTTCTTGCCTATTGAAAATCAGGTTTCAGAAATGAACCGCTTTCTTTCGGGTGAACTCGACTTTACCAATGAATTACCAGTTGAGCATTTCAAGCGTTTGAAAAAAGCAGAACCAGATTCTGTTTCAGTTGTTGGTAGCCTGTGTACTTATTACTATTCATTCAATACGAAAAAGGCACCATTTGATGATGTTCGTGTTCGTAAGGCAATCTCTTACGCTATTGACCGTCCAATTATTTCTGATGTCATTTTAGGTCAAGGTCAAAAACCAGCGTATTTCTTAACACCAGAAATTACAGCGGGCTTTAACCCTGAGCTTCCAGCTTACGGTAAAATGACTCAAGATGAACGTAATGCTGAAGCAAAACGTTTATTAGCTGAAGCTGGATTTGGTCCAGAAAATCCACTTAAATTTACTCTTCTATACAATACGTCAGAAAACCATAAGAAAATTGCAGTCGCTGCCGGTTCTATGTGGAAGAAGACTCTTGGCTTAGAAGTTGTTTTAGAAAACCAAGAATGGAAAACCTATCTAGATTCAAAAGACCAAGGTCAATTTGAAGTAGCGCGTGCTGGCTGGTGTGGTGATTACAATGAAGCATCTGCCTTCTTAACATTAATGGTTAGTAAGAATACAACTGGCGGTCAACATTACGGAAGTGCTGAGTATGATGCGTTAATTGAAAAAGCATTAGCTTCAACGTCTGAAGAAGAACGTACTGCAATTTATCTAGAAGCTGAAAAATTACTAGCGAAAGATATGCCAATTGCACCTATCTATCAGTACGTAAAATCTCGTCTATTATCTCCACAAGTAGGTGGCTTCCCTGTTGAAAATGCGGAAGAAAAAATCTACTCGAAAGACCTATACATAAAAGCTAAATAAATTTAGCGAATAAAAACTATAAGTATAAGCCACTGCATACAGAAATGTATGTAGCGGCTAGATCCATCTTTTAATTATTTTTTGTCACAGACACTGGAAGTATGAATTATGTTTCAATTCATTATCAAACGGATACTTGAAGCCATTCCAACAATGTTGGTGCTGATCACTATCTCATTCTTTTTGATGAGATTTGCTCCGGGTAATCCATTTTCTACAGAACGCCCGCTTCCTCCAGAAGTAATGGCGAACATCAATGCTAAATATGGTTTAGACAAACCTGTTTTTGAGCAATATACGACTTACCTTGGAAATATTATTCAAGGCGATTTTGGTCCATCATTTAAATATCAAGATTACACCGTAAACGAACTGGTTGAGGCAGCGTTACCTGTATCAGCAAAGATAGGTTTTTTTGCTTTTATTTTTACGGTTGTACTTGGGGTATCTATCGGTACATTAGCCGCATTGAGGCAAAATACCTGGTTAGATTACAGTATTATGTCCACCGCAATGATAGGCGTAGTGATGCCCTCCTTTGTGTTAGCCCCCGCATTAATTTATTTATTCTCTATTGAACTTGGTTGGTTTCCTGCTGGTGGGTGGCATGATGGCTCGTTTAAATACATGCTATTGCCTATTCTCGGTATGTCATTCTTATATATAGCGACGTTTGCCCGTATTACTCGCGGCAGTATGATTGAAACATTGAACAGTAACTTTATCCGCACCGCTCGTGCGAAAGGATTAAGCTACCGTTACATTGTGTTAAAGCACGCACTTAAGCCTGCATTACTTCCGGTTGTTTCTTATATGGGACCTGCATTTGTCGGCATTATTACAGGCTCGGTAGTTATTGAAACCATTTTTGGTTTACCGGGTATTGGTAAATTGTTTGTGAATGCTGCGTTTAACCGTGATTATTCACTAGTAATGGGGATCACCATTTTGATTGGTTTCCTATTCATTCTTTTCAACGCTATCGTTGATGTATTGCTAGCAATAATTGACCCGAAAATTCGTTATTAATAGGGGAACGGACGCATGTTAACGAAAAAAGCAAATTTAGAAGCGATCGAGAGTTTCTCTGAAAATCTAGAAATAGAAGGTCGTAGTTTATGGCAGGATGCCCGTTTACGCTTTATGAGAAATAAAGCCGCGATGATCAGCCTATGTGTATTAATTATTATGACACTTTCTGTTGTCTTTTTACCGATGTTTAGTCAATTCGCTTATGATGATACTGATTGGTATGCATTGCACGAAGCACCAAGCCTTACGCACCTTTTTGGTACTGATAGTTTAGGTCGAGACCTTTTTGTACGAACCTTGGTTGGTGGTCGAATCTCCTTGATGGTGGGTATTTTAGGTGCATTGGTAGCGGTGGTTATCGGTACGCTTTATGGCGCAACCTCTGGTTTTGTCGGTGGTAAAGTCGATCGAGTAATGATGCGTTTTATTGAGATCCTATACGCAGTTCCATTCATGTTCTTAGTTATCGTACTAGTGACGTTTTTTGGTCGAAATATTATCCTGATCTTTGTTGCGATAGGTGCCATTGCTTGGCTTGATATGGCACGTATAGTTCGTGGACAAACATTGAGTTTACGAAGTAAAGAATTCATTGAAGCGGCACATGTTTGTGGTGTGAGTAAGTGGGGTATTATTACTCGTCATATCGTGCCGAATGTATTAGGGATTGTTGCGGTATATTCAACGTTACTTATCCCAAGTATGATCTTAACTGAATCATTCCTATCTTTCCTTGGCTTAGGGGTTCAAGAGCCAATGACGAGCTGGGGAGCGTTGCTCCAAGAAGGCTCTCAAACCATGGAAGTGGCTATTTGGCAGCTTATTTTCCCTGCGTTTTTTATGGTTGTTACCTTGTTCTGTTTTAACTATGTAGGTGATGGTTTACGTGATGCGCTGGATCCAAAAGACAGATAATCCTCTGTATGGACAGCTAATTATTTAACGGATTTAAGCAGGAAAGAATTATGAGTTTATTAGATGTAAAAGATCTGCGTGTCGAGTTTACAACTCAAGATGGCAACGTCACTGCAGTAAATGATTTAAATTTCTCACTCGAGCAAGGTGAGACATTAGGCATTGTTGGCGAATCTGGTTCGGGTAAATCTCAAACTGTTTTCGCATTAATGGGCCTATTAGCAAAAAACGGCATTATTACCGGCAGTGCTAAATTTGAAGGTAAAGAAGTTTTAAATTTACCAGAACACGAATTGAATAAAATTCGTGCAGAACAAATGGCAATGATTTTCCAAGACCCGATGACATCATTAAATCCTTACATGAAAGTCAGTGCTCAGCTAATGGAAGTATTAATGCTTCATAAAGGCATGGGTAAAGCTGAGGCATTTGAAGAATCTGTTCGAATGTTAGAAGCGGTTAAAATTCCTGAAGCTCGTAAGCGTATTACCATGTACCCACATGAGTTCTCTGGAGGAATGCGTCAACGAGTAATGATTGCAATGGCATTATTATGCCGACCAAAATTATTGATTGCAGATGAGCCAACAACGGCATTGGATGTAACGATTCAAGCGCAAATCATGCAGTTGTTGAATGAGCTGAAAAGTGAATTTAATACGGCAATTATCATGATTACTCATGACTTAGGTGTTGTTGCTGGTTCTTGTGACAAAGTATTAGTGATGTATGCTGGGCGTACGATGGAGTACGGTACCGTTAATGAAATATTTTATGAACCAAGTCATCCATATGCCGAAGGTTTACTCAAAGCGATCCCTCGTTTAGATCAAGTTGGCGATATACTACCAACGATTCCTGGTAATCCACCTAACTTACTGCGCTTACCTACTGGCTGCCCTTATCAAGAGCGTTGCCATCGTGTAATGGACCGTTGTAAGCAAGAAGCACCGATACTTCAGCCATTTGGTGATGGTCGTTTACGTGCTTGTTTTTCTGATCAGGGAGCGTGGTAATGTCAGCAGATAAAAAACTTCTTTTGGAAGTAAAAAACTTAAAAGTCCACTTCAGTATCGCGTCTAAATCAGTGTGGCCATGGGCGAAACCAGCTAACTTAAAAGCAGTTGATGGGGTTAATGTTCGTTTATACGAAGGTGAAACTCTAGGTGTTGTTGGTGAGTCTGGTTGCGGTAAATCTACTTTTGCTCGAGCGATTATCGGGTTAGTTGAAGCAACTGAGGGGGAAGTTCTTTGGCTTGGTCAAGATTTGACAAAGTTGGATGATGAGCCTTTACGCCAAAAACGAAAAGAGATTCAAATGATCTTCCAAGATCCACTGGCGTCTTTGAATCCTAGAATGACCGTCGGCGATATCATTGCTGAACCTCTGCAAACGTTTTATCCTAAACTGACAAAAGAGGAAGTGAAGGATCAAGTAAAAGAGATGATGATGAAAGTTGGCTTGCTACCAAATGTCATTAACCGTTATCCACATGAATTTTCAGGTGGTCAGTGTCAACGTATCGGTATCGCACGAGCTTTAATTTTGAAACCTAAAATGATTATTTGTGATGAGCCGGTGTCTGCACTGGATGTATCGATTCAAGCTCAAGTAGTAAACCTTTTAAAAGAATTGCAGAAAGAATTTGGTTTAAGTTTGGTTTTCATTGCACACGATTTATCCGTTGTAAAACATATTTCTGATCGCGTACTTGTTATGTATTTAGGTAACGAAGTTGAGTTAGGTGAATCTGATGCCTTATTTAGCGATCCTAAGCACCCGTATACAAAAGCATTAATGTCAGCGGTACCAATCCCAGATCCAAAGCTTGAGAGAGCAAAAGTGATTGATATGCTTGAAGGAGATCTACCTTCTCCAATCAGTCCTCCTTCTGGCTGTGTATTCCGTACTCGTTGCCCGCAAGCTACGGATATATGTGCACAGAATAAACCAGAACTAAAAGGGACTGATGAACATGCAGTTTCTTGCTTGGCAGTAGCAAACTTTTAAATTTTAATTGCAGTATGGTTGTTTCAACTTATCCATACTGAATGATTAAGATCATATTCAGCCTGTGACAGGCTTAAGCGCGATAGTTTTTTATATCGCGCTTTTTTTGTACCTATTAAATAAAATGTTTAAATTTAGTTAAATGTTTTTTACAAGTTGTCGATACATAACTATAAGATTTTATCTAGTGTTTTACTATCAGCCAACATAAGTGCCTGAGTAACAACTTATCGGGATTAACCTCACTAGAAAATAAATAGGTCATGAAGTCATATTAGAAGGATATTATATGCAGTCACTTTCACTTCAATGGAAGATAACCATAGCCGCAGCTATTGGACTTATCACCCTTGCTACGTCACTTATTGGATTTTCAATTTATTCATCAATTGAAAATCAAAAAATTGTTCAGAAACAAACATCAGATTCTGTGATCTATCAAACTCAAACATTGTTAATGGCAGAAGCAAAAAATCAATCCAAACAAATTCAAACGTATTTAGATGAAGCTATTTATCGAGCTGAGATGCTTGCAGAGAGTGCTCAGTTCTTTCAAAAAAGTGCAGAAGATACTTTTATGGACAGTAGTGATTTACGTGAGTCCTTAAGTGAGATGATGAAACGGCCAGTTGAGCAATATTCAAATATCTATGGTACTTACATTACCTATTTACCTGATATGTTAGATGGAGAAGATTTTAATTATCATGATGCAGGGTATGCGAGTTCAAATAAAGTAGGGCGCTTTGCTCCTTATTGGTTTAAATCGGTCAATGACGTTGCTCAAATGCGTATCTTTACAGAGAAAGAGTTAGGTAATACAACCGTAAAATCTAACGGCGATGCCACTAATTATTGGTTTACCTGTAGTTTAAAAGAAAGCCGATTATGTA
This sequence comes from Aliivibrio sp. 1S128, assembly GCF_001691065.1. Classification (NCBI taxonomy): domain Bacteria; kingdom Pseudomonadati; phylum Pseudomonadota; class Gammaproteobacteria; order Vibrionales; family Vibrionaceae; genus Aliivibrio; species Aliivibrio sp. 1S128. The sequence goes on from NZ_MAJV01000106.1 coordinate 80,013, forward strand.
TTATGGACCCTTATTATTATGAAAGTGATGGAATAACAAGGTTGATTAGCTCTATTACGGCACCATTAATCAAAGGAGATGAAACTATTGGAATGGTCGGTATTGATCTTGATATTGCTCGAATATCGGGATTAATAACTCAAGCGGATAAAGCCATATTCAATGGGAAAGGGGCTATCTATGTTGTTAATAGTAAAGGACAACTGATTTTATCCGACCAGAAAGAGGCCTCTTTTGGGCAGAGTTTAGATACACATGACGGCACACTATCCTCTGTGCCTGCTTGGATATCACAAGGAACCGAACAATTAATATGGTCAGCTAATCAAGAGAAGTTATTTGTCTTTGTACCAATTAATTTAAAATCTCAATATTGGGGAGTCATTATTGAAGTAAATAGAGGTACCGTTTTTTCTGATGCTGAAAAATTAGATCAGCTACTTATAGAGCAAGGGAACGAATTCTTATTTATGCAGGCCGGTGCAGGTCTAGGGTTGACCTTGTTGGTTCTGATTGCTTTATGGTTTGCAACGAAACAGATTGTGAGGCCTATTTCATTAGTTGCGGCACGCTTAAAAGATATTGCTTCTGGTGAAGGGGATTTAACCCAACGTTTGGTTATACAAAGTAATGATGAAGTAGGACAATTGGCACATTGGTTTAATGCTTTCTTAGAAAAACTGCAATTTACAATTAAAGATGTAGCACAAAGTAGCGATGAATTATCTAATGTGGCTGCACGCTCCAGTGCTATAGCAAGTAAGTCTAAAGAAGGGAGTGATGTTCAATTTAAAGAAGTAGATATGGTTGCTACTGCTGTTGAAGAGTTAACTCAAACAGCAAGCTTAGTGGTTGATCACTCTACTTTGGCTGCGGATGCGGCTAAACAAGCGGAATCAGCATCAAAGCAAGGAAAAGAGTTAATACTAACGACTGAATCAGTGATCCAATCTTTAGTCGCTAATATGGAAAAAGCGGTTCCCGTAGCTCAAGAATTAGAAAGTAATAGCATTAATATTACGACGATTTTATCGGTTATCGAAGGTATTTCAGAGCAAACAAATTTATTAGCATTGAATGCAGCCATTGAAGCAGCACGAGCAGGTGAACAAGGACGAGGGTTTGCTGTTGTGGCTGACGAAGTTCGTCAACTAGCGAGTCGTACTGGGGATTCTGTTGATGAGATCCGTACGGTTATTGATCAGTTGCAATCAGGAACTAAATCAGTAGTTTCTGCAATAACCGAAGGAAATACGATAGCTTTAGATGGAGCATCAACCATTAAATTATCAGTAGAAAGTTTGCAGCAAATCAGTGATGCGGTGGTAACGATACAAGATATGAATATGCAGATTGTAAGGGCAGCAGAAGAGCAACAAGCGGTATCTAATGAAGTAAACCAAAGTGTCAGCAATATTAGAGATTCAAGCCAGAAGATGCTAGAGCAAGCTAATTCAGGCGAAGTAGTAGGGTTGGAGCTTTCGTCTTTATCTACTCAGCAAAAAGAGTTGATGTCACAATTTAAAGTTTAAACGATGAAAATAAAACGCCCATGGAGTTAAATTCATGGGCGTTGTTGTTTAATCTGTATAATTAATTACATTAGTATAAAAATCAGATTCGTGAAGTAATTGTTATTCTTCGTCTTCGTCTTCATCTGATTCTACGAACCAGTAACCTGTATTGACAAATTGCAGCAGGTTAGCTACTGAATGCGGATCTTGCAGTAAGTTCTCAATATCAAACAGTGTAAATTCTGATGATTCACATAAGGCAATCACATCCTCTTTTACTGTTAGTGGGAACACATAGCTCTCACCATCAATATAAAGTGTCATGTTATCTTCACATGCTTCTTCTTCGTGATAAAAAGCGCGAACACCTGCCACTTTAATCAGAGCTTGACCGGATTGTAGATAAGCTAATAATTCTTCTGTTGTCCACTTTTCAGTATCCGGCAGAATATTTAAATGGTGACGAGAGTTACTTAAATACTCTCCCATAAATTGCTTAAGGCTTTGTTCATCAGACATTGCATTTAACATCATGGCTTTTAAGTCTTCAAAGCTCTGTGTTGTAATTTCAGTGCCGTGAGTTTGCGCCTGAAGATCTGGATTATGGTAATGCACATCATTTTTTTCATTTTCAATAATGAAATCCGCAAAGTTACTCACTAGCTCTTGTTCTTTTGGAGAGCGAAAGCCTGCTGAATAGCTCATTGATGGTTCTAGTGCGTAACCGTCATGTGGAAAGCCTGGTGGGATATAAAGAATATCACCAGGTTCTAAAATTTGATCAATAATAGGGTCAAATCCTGTGATTTGCTTTAGTGCACCATGACGATGCTCTTCTTCGTACTCCCCAATATCACCAACACGCCAGTGACGCTTACCTTGACCTTGAATGATAAATACATCGTATTGATCAATGTGAGGACCGACACCACCATCCGGTACAGAATAGCTGATCATAATGTCATCAAATAACCAATTTGGCATTTGTTTAAACGGTTTAAACAGTTCTGCCGCCCCTTCATGCCAGTGGTTAGCCGCCTGGACGATAATAGACCAGTTGGTTTCACCAAGCGTATCAAATAATTCTTCGGTTAATGGACCGTGTTCTGCTTTCCATTCGTTATTTAAGTTAGAAACAAAGCGTGAATCAACGTCGCTTTCTAATGTTAAACCAGCTAATTCTTCAGGGGTTACAGGGTCTTGGAAGTTTTCAAAACCACCTTTAATAATGACGGGTTTTTTCTGCCAATATTCAGCAAGGAATTCTTTTAATGAAAAGCTTAATTGATACATGATTATTTCCAATAAAAATGCCCGATACTCGGGCATTTAGAATAAATTTAGGATGAAGTAAAAGATTTAGTATTTAACGTTACTGTTATATTGACTTAAGATTTCTACCATTTTTTCCATTGTTTCTTTAGACGGTGGATTCACGCCTTCGAGAGGGTAATCGTACCCCATCGCTTCCCATTTATGTGCACCTAATTGATGGTATGGAAGCAATTCAATTTTCTCAATGTTATCCATATCTTTAATGAACTCACCAAGTAGGTGTGCAGATTCTTCATCATCAGTATAGCCAGGAACAATAACGTAACGGATCCATGTTTTTTGACCGATTTTGTGTAAATAGCGAGCGAAATCGAGAACGCGAGCATTAGATACACCAATGAATTCTTTATGAACATCATCTTTCATTTGCTTTAGATCAAGCATAACAAGATCTGAAGCTTCTAATACTTCATCGATAACATCAGTATGTTTGCGAATATAGCCATTCGTGTCTAAACAGGTATGCATACCTTCTGCTTGTGCAGCACGGAAAAAATCACGAACAAACTCAGGTTGAAGCATGGCTTCACCACCAGAACACGTGATGCCGCCGCCAGATGCTTTCATAAAATGACGATAGCTTTTGGCTTCTTCAATTAATTCTGTAACAGTAACTTCTTTACCTTCGTGTGTATCCCAAGTATCGCGGTTATGGCAATACATACAACGCATTAAGCAGCCTTGTAAAAAGATGATAAAGCGAATACCAGGACCATCAACGGTACCACAAGATTCAAAAGAGTGAATACGACCTACAGACATGACGACATTTCTCCGAGCTATAATTATGTGGCCATTTTATTACACTTTGAGGTAATTAAGTAGGGTAAACCTTAGAGAAATGAGGGGGAATTAAGAGGAAATTAGAAATAAAAAAAAGCCCCACCAAAATGGCAGGGCTTAATACTACTTAATTAACGCTGAAATTATAGAGTTTCAGTGAAAGTACGTGCGATAACGTCTTTTTGTTGTTCAGTAGTTAGAGAGTTAAAACGCACAGCATAACCAGAAACACGGATAGTTAGTTGTGGGTAGTTCTCTGGGTGCTTAACTGCGTCTTCTAGAGTTTCACGGTTAAGAACGTTTACGTTAAGGTGTTGACCACCCTCTACGTTAGCTTCGTGGTGGAAGTAACCATCCATTAGGCCAGCAAGGTTAGAACGACGGTTGTCATCATCTTTACCTAGTGCGTTAGGAACGATAGAGAATGTGTAAGAGATACCATCTTGTGCATCAGCAAACGGTAGTTTACCTACTGATGTTAGTGATGCTACAGCACCTTTCTCATCACGGCCGTGCATTGGGTTAGCACCAGGAGCAAAAGGAGCACCTGCTTGACGACCATCTGGTGTGTTACCAGTTTTCTTACCGTATACAACGTTAGATGTAATAGTAAGGATAGATTGAGTAGGGATAGCATTACGGTACATAGTAAGCTTACGGATTTTACCCATGAACGTAGAAACTAGTTCACATGCGATATCATCAACGCGAGCGTCGTTGTTACCAAATTTAGGGTAATCACCTTCGATATCGAAATCGATAGCGATGCCGTTTTCGTCACGAATTGGTTTAACTGTCGCGTATTTGATTGCAGATAGTGAATCGGCTGCAACAGAAAGACCAGCAATACCACACGCCATTGTACGACGTACGTCACGGTCATGAAGAGCCATTAGAGACGCTTCGTAGCTGTATTTGTCGTGCATGTAGTGGATAGAGTTCAATGCTGTAACGTATTGAGTTGCTAACCAATCCATGAAGTGATCTAGACGATCCATTACTTTAGCGTAATCAAGAACTTCATCTGTCATTGGTGCTTCTTTAGGACCAATTTGGATTTTCAGTTTCTCATCAACGCCGCCGTTGATAGAGTAAAGCATTGTTTTCGCAAGGTTAGCACGAGCACCGAAGAACTGCATTTGCTTACCAACGATCATTGGAGATACACAACAAGCGATTGCGTAGTCATCTGATGATAAATCAGGACGCATTAGGTCATCATTTTCGTACTGGATAGAAGACGTATCGATAGATACCTTCGCACAGAAACGTTTGAAGCCTACAGGCAGTTGCTCAGACCAAAGAACCGTGATGTTTGGCTCAGGAGAAGGACCCATAGTGTATAGGCTGTTTAGGAAACGGAAGTTAGTACGTGTAACTAGTGTACGACCGTCAAGACCCATACCACCCATAGATTCTGTAGCCCAGATTGGGTCACCAGAGAACAATTCATCGTATTCAGGAGTACGTAGGAAACGAACCATACGTAGCTTCATTACGAAGTGATCGATCATTTCTTGAGCTAGTTCTTCAGTTAGAAGACCTGCGTCGATATCACGTTGGATGTAGATGTCTAGGAAAGTCGAAGTACGACCTAGAGACATTGCTGCACCATTTTGAGATTTAACAGCAGCTAGGTAGCCGAAGTAAGTCCACTGAATTGCTTCTTGAGCTGTTTGAGCTGGCTCAGAGATATCACAGCCGTATTTAGCTGCCATAACTTTGATTTGACCTAGAGCACGGTGTTGCTCAGCAATTTCTTCACGAAGTTGCATTGTTGCTGTTAGATCTTCGCCTTTTTCAAAACGTTCTTGTAAAGAAGCGAATTGAGCTAGTTTGTCTTTGATTAGGAAATCAATACCGTAAAGTGCAACACGACGGTAATCACCAATGATACGACCACGGCCGTATGCATCAGGAAGACCAGTTAGAACACCTGATTTACGACAGTTTAGAATGTCTTTAGTGTAGATATCGAAAACACCAGCATTGTGTGTTTTACGGTATTCAGAGTAGATTTTTGAAACCATAGGATCAAGTTCGCGATCGTATGCTTTACAAGAACCTTCAACCATGCGAACACCACCATTAGGGATGATTGCACGTTTTAGAGGAGCTTCAGTTTGAAGACCAACAATTGTTTCTAGGTCTTTTTCAATGTAGCCAGCATCATGAGAAGTGATAGTAGAGATAACAGAAGTATCAAAATCAACAGGCGCATGAGTTGCGTTTTCCTGCTTAATGCCTACCATTACTTTAGCCCAAAGCTTGTTAGTTGCTTCAGTGCCTTCAGAAACTAGGAATTCTTCATCACCTTCATAAGGTGTATAGTTCTTTTGGATGAAATCGCGAACGTTAACTTCGTTTTGCCACTCACCGTCTGCAAAACCTGTCCAAGCTTTAGCAAATTGCTCTGCCATGATATACCTACCTTTCTTAGTAGAAAAAATACGTACTATTTAAGTGGTTTATGAATAGACCACAACCCGTATGGGCAAATAGTACACTCTATACTTAATTACAATATGGATGGTTATAAATCTAATTTATAAGCATTCATATTGCGACTAATCGTTCTATTTTTCAATCATAGCTTAAACTTTTTTTGTAAACCTTAAACTAAATCAATAAACATTAAACTTTTTTAATAAAACTGGAGTAGCGGTTGACGCTACTCCCGAAGTATTATAGTAACACTGACTTAACGCTGGGATGAAACTCTAAATTTAATAGCATACATTATAGTAAAATAGAGCATTAATGTGACGTATCACCAGCTTCAATCATTCAAAATTAGTGACGAGCATCTGGTTTTAAATAAATATTCCAGTAAGTCATGCCGACTAAAACAGCGCCACCAATAATGTTACCGATAGTCACTGGAATCAAATTATTCGCAACAAAGTTACCAATGGTCAAGTCTGCAAATACAGATGGGTCAACATTGATTGCTGTCCAAAATTCAGGGCTAGCAAAAGCATGAATGGCGATACCTAATGGGACCATAAACATATTTGCAATACTGTGCTCAAAACCAGCAGCGACGAACATCGCAACAGGAAGTAGCATCACTAGAACTTTATCTGAATTGCTACGGCAAGAGAATGTCATCCAAGTAGCTAAACAAACCATTAGATTACATAAAGTGCCCAAAATTACCGCTTGACCAAAAGTGTGGTGCAGCTTGTGTTGCGCTACTTTCATTGCGGTAAGGCCCCACTGGCCATTATCAAGTAAATGCATTTTAGCAAACCAAATCATAGCAACAAAAAACATTGCGCCAATAAAGTTACCAAAATAAACAACGCACCAGTTTTTTAATAATTGGCTAGTCGTAATTTTATTGCTTGCTCTTGCAACGGTAGTTAATACTGATGAAGTAAATAGTTCACCACCACAGATTACAACAAGAATAAGACCTAAGCTAAAAGCCAAGCCCCCAACAAATTTAACCATTCCCCAAGGAGCATCACCAGCACCTGTTGTTACGGTAATGTAAAAAACAAAAGCGATAGAGATAAAAACACCTGCAGTAATAGCAAGGTAGAAAGACTGGAATGGCGCTTTAGTTGCTTTATAAGTACCCACGTCTTCGGCTTTTTTTGCCATGTCCGGTGGAATAATAGCATCGAATTGGTTGTATTCTTTTTTCACGAGCTGATGTCCTTTGTAATGATAGGAAATGTAAAACTGTTTAGTTTTAAGTTCTGTTTATCATTATACGAATATGATTAATTTGTGATATTAATGTCTATAAAAAGTCGTTAATCATCTAACGAAACTGACTTAGCAGTCCTATTTTATATACCGTTACGGATTTTGATATATTTATATCGAAATTGCAAAGTAGGTAATGGTTTACCTTGTTTTTAACTAACACTTTAAGCTTATCAGATATGTTTCAAAGGTGATTGATCTCGATCATTTTATGTTATTTAGTGAAATAAAATGACAGTTTCCTGTGTTTTTTTCTGTGATTAGATAAAAAGCTGTAATTTAATTTCATTAAAATCAAATTATAGTAATGGATTTGAAGATTCTAATTTTTATAATTAAGTGTTTCACATGTCATATTTAGTTGATGATTTGTTGCTACTTTGGTTGCTCGGTGTTATGTTTTGTTTGTATTTAAGTTTTCAATATTATAACAATACTTACTAAATTAGGAGTTATGGCGCATGAAGGATGTAGTCGCGCTAGAGGTGAAAGACTTACATAAAAACTTTGGACAAAATGAAGTATTAAAAGGCATTTCTTTAGAAGCAAATAAAGGTGACGTGATTTCTATTATTGGATCATCTGGTTCGGGTAAAAGTACCTTCCTTCGTTGTATTAATTTACTCGAAACACCAACTAAAGGTGAGATTTGGGTAAATGGCGAACTCATTGATATGAAGAATAGTCGTTCAGGTGAGTCCGTTCCTGCTAATGAAAAACAAGTTCAACGAATCCGCTCTCGTCTTGCGATGGTATTTCAAGGTTTTAATTTATGGTCTCATATGACTGTATTACAAAATGTAATTGAAGCACCAGTGCACGTTTTAGGTGTGCCTAAAGCAGAAGCGATTGAAAAAGCAGAACAAATATTAAAACAAGTCGGGTTATATGAACGCAGAGATTATTACCCTGGGCACCTATCTGGTGGTCAACAGCAACGAGCAGCAATCGCAAGAGCATTAGCGGTTGATCCAGAAGTTATGCTATTTGATGAACCAACCTCGGCACTAGACCCTGAGTTGGTCGGAGAGGTTCTTGGTGTAATGAGAGATCTTGCTGAAGATGGTCGTACCATGTTGGTGGTTACTCATGAAATGGCATTTGCACGTGATGTATCCAATCATGTTATGTTTTTACATCAAGGATTAGTGGAAGAGCAGGGTGATCCAGCAACGTTATTTACCAATCCAGAATCTGAACGGTTACAACAATTTATTTCATCGATTTATTAAATTGGTAAGATGAGTACTATCGCAACATGACACAGTTAAAAATATTAATAAGTATAGATAATAATAATTAAGTTAGTTACAGGAGCAAGGAAATGAAAAAGTGGTTATTAGCAGCAGTTATTGCATCTACAGCCGTCACTGGCGCAGCTCAAGCAAAAGAATGGAAGCAAATTCGATTTGGTATTGAGGGTGCTTACCCTCCTTTTAGTTGGACAGAGCCATCTGGTGAATTAAAAGGCTTTGATGTTGATATCGCTAACGCATTATGTAAAGAAATGGAAGCTCGTTGTAAGATCGTTGCTCAAGATTGGGATGGCATTATTCCATCACTATTAGCGCGTAAATACGATGCTATTATAGCGGCAATGTCTATTACTGAAGAGCGTAAAAAGAAAATTGATTTTACTGAAAAATACGCACTTATCCCAAATAAATTTGTAGCTAAAAAAGGGACAGATTTAGTAATGACAAAAGAGGGCCTTAAGGGAGTAACGGTGGGTGTTCAACGTGCTACAACGCATGATAGATACTTAACAGATAACTTTGGTAAGGGCGTTGATCTTAAACGTTATGGCTCATTTGATGAAGCATACTTAGATCTTAAAGCAGGTCGCATTGATACTGTTCTTGGTGATGCGTCAGCACTTGAAGAAGGCTTATTAAACAAGCCAGGCGGTAAAGAGTATGAGTTTGTTGGTCCTTCATTAACCGATCCAAAATGGTTTGGTGATGGCTTTGGTATCGCAACTCGTAAGCAAGATAAAGACTTAACGAACCAATTAAACGCAGCAATTGATTCATTACGTGAAAAAGGCATTTATCAAGAAATTGCCGCGAAATACTTTAACTACGATGTATATGGTGAATAAATAAACACCGTTAGTTTACGTAAAAGAGGCAATAGAGCTGATATTGTCTCTTTTAATACCGATTTAAACCATGTCATGAATTAGCAATTTATTGCGGGTTGGTATTATTTTCTAATATGAAAGCAAGAGCTTGGAAGCAGTATGTTAGATTTACAAGGATACGAGTCCTCTATTTTAGAGGGCGCATTGGTTACATTACAAGTTGCGTTGTTATCTCTCGTTTTAGCAGTGTGTTTAGGATTGCTAGGTGCATTAGCTAAACTGGCACCTTATCGCTGGGCTCGATCTATTGCGACACTTTATACTACTGTCGTTCGTGGGATCCCAGATCTTGTCTTAATGATGTTGTTATTTTTTGGCGGTCAGATGCTGCTGAATAATGGTTTATATGCCACAAATGAATGGATAAATGAATGGATGACGAATTCAAATCCAGATCATGAGTGGATTTCTTACCTTCCTGATTATGTTGAAATCAGTCCTTTTATTGCTGGCGTGCTTACTATTGGTTTCATTTTTGGTGCCTATATGGCAGAAACATTTCGTGGTGCGATAATGGCAGTAGATCGTGGTGAAATGGAAGCCGCAAAAGCGTATGGAATGAGTGGTCCAATGGCATTTCGTCGTATTTTATTTCCACAGATGATTAGGCATGCGTTACCGGGTTTTGGTAATAACTGGTTAGTGTTATTAAAAACAACCGCATTAGTTTCAATTATTGGGTTAGAAGATATGGTTCGTGTTAGCTCAATGGCAGCAGGTACAACGAAAATGCCGTTTACTTTTTATATGACCGTTGCTTGTATCTTCTTATTATTCACCGCAATATCTACTGGTGCGCTAAAGCTAGTTGAGCGTAAATTTAGTATTCATATGAGGTAAGCATGGATTTTTCAATTATTATTGAGAGCCTACCTGTTTATTTAGAGGGGCTTTGGACTACAGTTTGGTTGGTCGCGCTTTCTTTGGTTATTGGGTTGTGTATTGCAGTACCTTCTGCGATAGCAAGGAACAGCACTAATCCATTAATTTGGGTTCCAGCTTGGGCTTATATTTATTTCTTTCGAGGAACACCTTTACTAATCCAGTTGTACCTTATCTACTACGGGATGGATCAATTTTATCCAGTGAAAGACACGGTATGGGAGCATGCCTCTTTCTGTGCTTTGGTTGCTTTTGCATTAAATACAGGAGCATACACATCTGAAATTGTTCGGGGTTCAATTAATGGGTTACCGCAAGGTGAAATTGAAGCTGCTAAGGCTTATGGTATGAGCCAATTTCAAACTTATAAACGCATTATTTTACCAAGTGCATTGCGACGTTCCTTACCGGCATACAGTAATGAAGTGATTTTTATGCTACATGGTTCTGCAATTGCTGGGATTGTAACCTTGATGGATTTAACCGGTGCCGCTCGATTAGTTAATTCTCGCTATTATGCGCCATTTGAGTCATATATTGCAGCTGGTTTGTTCTATATGTGTCTAACGTTTATCATTATTTTTGTGTTTAAACAGTTGGAGACACGCATGTTACGATTTATGAGACCATTAAGTTAACTGTCTTTGAGTTACACATTAAAAAGAGCACTGAATGTGCTCTTTTTTTGTTAATATCAATCTGAGTAAGTAAATGGTCAGATTATACTCTTGAGGAGATTGTTATGAACGTATCATTTTTATTGGTAAGGCTAGTAAAATTAGTCGTGATTTGTGCATTGTTTTTGAGTGCTTTTGATTTCATTGAGCATGGTGAAATACTTTGGTTCCAACGCTGGTTCTAATTGTAATTAGAAGAAAAAGAGCACTTTTATGTGCTCTTTTTTACTTTCTAACCACGAATTAAATTAGTGCTATACAGCGACATCAAAAAATAAATTAACACCAGTAAGTTTACTGATCTCATCTAAGTAATTCTTTATGTGCGGAGGAAAATCCAACCCTTTCACTACGGTTAGGTTACGCAGGAATGGGAAAAAATTGATGTCATCCCAAGTGATCTTGTTGCCTTTTTCTGACGGTAAAGTAATGAAATTAACATCAACTAATAAAGGCCTTAGTTCAGTAATGTACTCATCGCTTTGAGCAAGCGCCTCTTTAAAACTCATCTCAAGAAATGCTTCTTTTTTCTCTGTAAACCAAGTAACGGCTTCAGGACGTTCAAATTCTGGCAAATATAATTGAGTCCAACGAGGGAAGGTCAATTTATTAAATAAAGGACGAACATTACTTAACCACTCTGAAATATCATCAGCACAAGTACCTTGCTCAATGACTGGATAATGGTCGTTTTCATCTAGATACTTAGCAATATCAAGACTTTCAGCCATGTAGTTGCCATCGTTTTTCTCTAGGATAGGTACCATATTAGCACCTACCATTTCGATACGAGTATCGACATCATCATTTTGTATATAGATAAATTCAACAGAAAGTTTTTTTATTCCTGCGACCATTTTTGCTTTCATACAAAACGGACAGTGATCAAAGATGAATAATTTCATTGTATTTCCTCAATAACACGCGTTTAAATAAGTTTTATTTTATATCCAGATCATTCAGTAGAGTATTTAATGAATATCGTAGTTAACTTATTTTCATTCGCAATAATCATGTAATAAAAAAGCTCTCCCTTACATTAAGGTGAGAGCTTCTTATTATTTAAAGGTAGACCAGATTGGAGCGTGGTCAGAAGGCTTTTCAATGCCGCGTAGTTCGTAATCTATCCCAGCGTCAGTACATTTAGCTGCGAGTGTTGGTGTTGCCATAACAACATCAATACGAAGACCGCGATTATCAACAAAACCTTTTGAGCGGTAATCAAACCAAGAGAATTGGTCGGTTACTTCTGGATGAAGATTACGGAAAGTATCTTCAAACCCCCAATCTTTTACTGTTTGTAGCCATTCACGTTCTTCAGGTTGGAATGAACACTTACCCGTTCTTAACCAACGTTTTGCGTTCGGCTCACCAATACCAATATCCAAATCAATAGGGCTGATATTAATGTCGCCCATTATAATGAGCTCTTCATCGCTATTGTGATGAGTGTTTAGATGAGTCATTAAATCTTTATAGAATTGACGTTTATACGGGAATTTAGTTTCATGCTTGATGCTATCACCCTGTGGGAAATAACCATTCATAACAGTGAACTGTGAGCCATCTTCACGCTGATGTGTTGTCATGATCATGCGTTTTTGATGTTCTTCGGTATCAGTATCAAAGCCGTACTGAACAGAAATAGGCTCTTGTTTACATAGCATAGCAACACCGTAATGCGCTTTTTGTCCATGGAAGTAAACTTTGTAACCCATCGCTTCAACGGCTTCGACAGGAAACATCTCGTTATGTACTTTGATTTCTTGAAGACCAATAACGTCAGGGTTGTGCTTATCAATGATAGCTTGAAGCTGGTGAAGGCGAGCACGAAGGCCATTTATGTTGAAGCTGATTACTTTCATGATGGTTAAAGTCCTTGTTTTTATTTTGAATCCTAATCTAAGAAAGGATCTTTTAATACAATGATATTACCATTAATTTGATAGATAAGTTAATTCATTAACTTAGCAGAAGGCTGACAAGTCTCACATCGCCAAGTGCATTTTTGTTGTCCAAAACCCGCTTTTATCCACGCCATCGTTACGCTAGTTGATGGATTACAAAAAGCCTCTTTATTACATAGGCTGCAGGTTTTCCATTGAGACGGTTCTTGCTGCTTTTGAGTTTGTGCTATGTGCATTTTAATGCCTCTATTTATATTATCGAAAAACAAAGTTACTGTATATTTGAACAGTGGTTTTGGCAAGTAATAAAAAGAGGAAATTCGACGTTTTATTTCTTACAGACACAAAAAAAGCCAACTCATTTCTGAATTGGCTTTTCGATCTCTTACGAGATAAATAATGGTGGGGGGGGACGGATTCGAACCATCGAAGCTTACGCGGCAGATTTACAGTCTGCTCCCTTTGGCCACTCGGGAACCCCTCCAACGGGGATTTTTATACTTAACTAACTCGTTTCCCAACGGAGCAATCAAGTTATCTTAATCGTTAATACAATCAAGAAGAATAATGGTGGGGGGGGACGGATTCGAACCATCGAAGCTTACGCGGCAGATTTACAGTCTGCTCCCTTTGGCCACTCGGGAACCCCCCCAACGAGAGATTTTTATACTTAGCGAGAGTTTTCCCAACGACCTTGCCAAGTTCGGAGCGAATAATAGCAAACTTCGTTTTCCTGTAAAGCACTTTTCTTTGCTTTTTGGTTTAAATGATTGGTTTTTCGTCAAAAAGAAGTAAAAAGCATCAATTTTAAACAAATCAACTAAAAATAGCTCATACAGAAGTAATTGTTTTTACAGTTTATTGCGGCATCTTTACATTCATTGACGAACAAAAGTACTTTCACTTGGTAAACTATAGTCAGTAAGTAATTTCAATTATTCAAATAATAAGTATCAATATGAATCAAACTAAGTCTATTGCTCTTTCGGTTTTACTGGCATGCACTTTATCAACACCTTCTTATGCTAAGAAACCAAGAGGAAATCAAGCGGTTGCTGTTGTGGCTGAAGAAGTTGCAACGCATGAGATCTCTCAGTCTTTATCCCTTATTGGCAAGCTAGAGGCAGCAGAGTCTGTCATTATATCTCCAGAGGTTTCTGGGAAAATTGATCGTATTGCTATAAAAGCGAATCAAGACGTGAAGAAAGGCCAGCTTTTAGTTCAATTAAATGATGATAAGGCCAGTGCCTCAATAAAAGAAGCACGTGCGTATTTAAATGATGAAAAGCGTAAGTTAAAAGAGTTTCAACGTTTAGCAAAAAAGAATGCGATTACACAAACGGAAATTGATGGTCAAAAAGCGAGTGTGGATATTGCTGCAGCTCGTTTAGAGGCAGCAAATGCAAATTTGGCAGATCTTCATATTTCAGCGCCTTTTGCTGGCACGGTTGGCTTCATTGATTTTAGCCGCGGGAAGATGGTGAGTGCAGGGACTGAGCTACTAACACTAGATAATTTATCTATGATGCAGTTAGATTTACAAATTCCTGAACGTTATCTATCTATGTTATCTACGGGAATGAAAGTTGAAGCGATAAGCCAAGCATGGGGCTCTACTGTATTTACTGGAAAAGTAGTTGGTATTGATTCTCGAATTAACGCTGAAACACTTAACTTACGTATTCGAATTGAATTTCCAAATAAAGATTTCAAAATGAAACCAGGGATGTTGATGGCCGCAACGGTTGATTTTCCTTCGATTAATGCGCCAATCATTCCTGTTCAAGCATTAGAATACTCTGGTACTAAACGTTATGTTTATGTCATTGGTGAAGATAATAAAGTAACGAGAACAGAAGTAACTCTAGGTGCTCGTGTTGAAAACCGTGTTGTTATTAGTACGGGCTTATCTATTGGTCAAGATATCGTTGTTCAAGGATTAGTGAATATGCGTGATGGCGTGGTTGTAAAGCAGCTTGAGAAAGAACCTGCTCAATCTGCTTCAGAAGGACAATAATCATGTGGTTGTCTGATGTATCAGTAAAAAGGCCGGTCGTTGCCATTGTTTTAAGTTTATTGTTGTGTGTATTTGGTGCGGTTTCATTTAGTAAACTTGCTGTACGTGAAATGCCAGATATTGAAAGCCCAGTAGTATCAATTAGTACTCGTTATGAAGGTGCATCGGCGACGATCATTGAAAGCCAGATAACGACAGTATTAGAAGATCAACTTTCAGGTATTAGTGGTATTGATGAAATCGAATCAACTACTCGTAATAGTATGTCACGCATTACGATTACCTTTGATTTGGGTTACGACTTAAATACCGGGGTGAGCGATGTGCGTGATGCGGTAGCTCGTGCTCAACGAAGTTTACCGGATGAAGCCGATGACCCGATAGTTTTTAAGAATAATGGCTCTGGTGAAGCGTCGCTATACATTAATTTAAGCTCAAGCGTAATGGACCGCACTGAATTAACCGATTACACCGAACGTGTATTGGTTGATCGATTCAGTTTGATTACCGGTGTAAGCTCGGTTGATATTTCTGGTGGTCTTTACAAAGTAATGTACGTGAAGTTGAAGCCCGCATTAATGGCTGGCCGCGGTGTGACAGCATCAGATATTACGGCAGCATTGCGTTCTGAAAATATAGAAAGCCCAGGGGGGGAAGTTCGCAATGATGCTATCGTTATGTCAGTTCGAACCGAGCGCCTCTACAACCAAGCAGAAGACTTTAATTATCTTGTTGTCAAAACCGCCAGCGATGGAACATCAATTTATCTAAAAGATGTCGCTGATGTGTTCATTGGTGCTGAAAACGAAAATTCGACCTTTAAAAGTGATGGTGTTGTTAATGTAAGTATGGGCATTGTCCCACAATCTGATGCAAACCCATTAGATGTTGCGAATTTAGTTCATGAAGAAGTAGAGAAGATCCAACAGTTTCTACCTGAAGGTACTCGTTTAGCGATTGATTATGATTCTACCGTTTTTATTGATCGTTCAATTTCAGAAGTTTACAGCACACTCTTTATTACCGGTGGTTTGGTTATTTTGGTGCTGTATATCTTTATTGGCCAAGCTCGTGCAACATTAATTCCTGCCGTTACGGTTCCTGTCTCTTTGATTTCGTCGTTTATGGCGGCGTACTACTTTGGATTCTCGATAAACCTTATTACTTTGATGGCATTGATCTTGTCGATTGGTTTAGTAGTTGATGATGCCATTGTGGTAGTTGAAAATATTTTCCATCATTTAGAAAAAGGAGAGTCACCACTTTTAGCTGCCTATAAGGGCACTAGAGAAGTGGGCTTTGCGGTTATTGCTACGACACTTGTGCTTGTAATGGTGTTCTTACCTATTTCCTTTATGGATGGCATGGTTGGTCTCTTATTTACTGAGTTTTCAGTGTTATTAGCAATGTCGGTCTTATTCTCATCATTGATCGCTTTGACGCTCACACCAGTGCTCGGCAGTAAGATTTTAAAAGCCAATGTAAAACCAAATCGATTTAATATATTTGTGGATAAATTATTCGCAGGTCTAGAGCGAGGTTACCGTAAATCGGTGAGTAAAGCGGTAGCATGGCGTTTATTAGCTCCAGTTATCATTTTGGCTTGTATTGGTGGCAGTTACGGATTAATGCAACAAGTTCCATCGCAATTAACACCACAAGAAGACCGTGGCGTATTATTCGCGTTTGTTCGTGGTGCTGATGCAACCAGTTATAACCGAATGAGCTCAAACATGGATATTGTTGAAGAGCGTTTAATGCCATTACTTGGTCAAGGTTTCCTAAAATCATTCAGTATTCAATCTCCAGCTTTTGGCGGTAATGCTGGAGACCAAACAGGTTTCGTTATTATGATCTTGGAAGATTGGGCTGATAGAGAATTAACCGCTCAAGAGGGCTTAGGCTTAATTAGGAAGACCTTAGCTGATATTCCTGATGCTCGTGTATTTCCAATGATGCCAGGTTTCCGCGGTGGCTCAAGTGAACCAGTTCAATTTGTACTTGGCGGTTCTGATTATAAAGAGCTTCAAAAATGGGGTGAACTATTAAAAGCAGATGCCAATAACAGCCCATTAATGGAAGGTGCGGATATTAATTATTCAGAGAAAACACCAGAATTAGTGGTGTCTGTTGATCGTAATCGTGCCGCAGAACTGGGCATTAAGATCTCTGATATTTCTGATACGCTTGAAATTATGCTTGGTGGTAAAAGCGAGACAACTTATGTCGACCGTGGTGAAGAGTATGACGTGTACTTGCGTGGTGACGAAAATAACTTTAATAATGCAGCTGATTTAAGTCAGATTTACATGAGAACGACGACAGGTGATCTCGTTACTTTAGATACGGTAACTAAAATCAATGAAGTGGCCTCTGCTATTCGTTTATCACACACCAATAAGCAAAAATCGATAACGTTAACTGCAAATTTAAAAGATGGTGCGACGTTAGGTGATGCTCTGGATTATCTAGATGCAAAAGCGATTGAAATGTTACCAAGTGACATTTCAGTGGCTTACACAGGAGAATCAAAAGACTTTAAAGAAAACCAATCAAGTATTTTAGTGGTATTTGGTTTAGCTTTACTGGTTGCCTATCTTGTATTAGCGGCCCAATTTGAAAGCTTTATCAACCCTATGGTTGTGATGTTTACTGTACCAATGGGTGTATTCGGTGGATTCCTTGGTTTAGTTATTATGGGGCAGGGGCTAAATATTTACAGCCAGATTGGTATGATCATGTTGATCGGAATGGTAACTAAAAATGGGATCTTGATTGTTGAGTTTGCTAACCAACTGCGTGATAAAGGCGTGGAGTTAGAGCAAGCGATTATTGATGCTTCTGCTCGTCGTTTACGTCCGATCTTAATGACGGCATTTACGACATTAGCGGGTGCTATTCCATTAATTATGTCGACAGGTGCTGGTTATGAAAGCCGAGTGGCAGTAGGTACGGTTATTTTCTTTGGTATGGCATTTGCGACGTTAGTAACGTTGTTTGTTATTCCTGCAATGTATCGATTGATTTCTGGCAGCACACACTCACCTGGTTATGTTGAAGAGCAACTTAATAAAGAAATAGATCATGATATTAAAGGTCGAATTTCGCATTAATTTTGTATCTTAACTAAAAGAAAAACGCCCATCTTTCTTATTAAAGATGGGCGTTTTTTAATTCTAAATTAAACGAAATTAGCTTAAAAGTAAGGCCAATTCGTTTTAGATCTTAGAGTTTAAATCAGCCATTACTGCGTCTTTATTTTCTAAGTAGTCGTCTAAACCATTCTTACGTAAGTCACACGATGGGCAGTCACCACAGCCATCGCCAATCACACCGTTATAACAGGTTAATGTTTGATTGCGTACATAGTCTAATTTTCCATACTTGTCAGCTAGCGCCCATGTTTCTGCTTTATTTAGCCACATTAATGGCGTATCAATTCTAAGCTTACGATCCATGCCTAATACAAGAGATTGGTTGATCGATTTTACGAATTCATCACGACAATCTGGGTAACCAGAAAAATCAGTTTCACATACTCCTGTAATGACTGATTCCGCACCTAATTGATAGGCGTAGATACCCGCCAAGGTTAAGAAAAGAATATTACGGCCCGGAACAAAAGAGTTTGGTAAGCCGTTTTCTTGCAGTTCGTGAGACACAGGGATGTTATCGCGAGTTAATGAGCTGGCAGCAAGTTCATTTAATAAGCCGACATCCATTACTTTATGGGAGGCCGCACCCAACTCAAGAGCGACTTTTTTTGCTACTTCAATTTCTTGATTATGACGTTGGCCATAATCAAAAGTAATACAATGAACGTGTTCATACTGTGTAAGAGCTTGAATTAAACAGGTGGTGGAGTCTTGACCGCCACTAAATACAACGATAGCTGTAGACATAATATAAGAAATCTCAATAGGATTGTTTGTTCGCTATTGTAGTAAAAAAGCCACCGATGATCGATGGCTTTAATTAGGAAATAGTTTTCAAATTACTAAGGTTTATAATAGACCTGTTTTTCCAAATTCCTCTAACTGAGAAAGCACAGGAGTAAGATCGCCTATATTTTCAGTTACCCATTCCTCATTATAATAAGTATCAAGGTATCGTTCACCGCTGTCACACAGTAGAGTTACGATTGAGCCTTTCTCTCCTTGTTGTTGCATTTCACAAGCAAGTTGCAGCGCACCAAATAAATTTGTTCCGGTTGAGGCTCCCGCTTTTCTGCCAAGGATGTTTTCTAACCAGCGGACTGTTGCAACACTTTCAACGTCTGAGATAGTACGCATCTCATCGATAACCCCAGGAATGAAGCTTGGTTCAACGCGAGGTCGTCCAATCCCTTCGATTCTGCTGCCACATTGTAAAGTCAGATCTTTATTTCCTGTTTTAAAAAACTCGTGAAAAACTGAATTTTCAGGGTCAACAACACATAATTTGGTGTCGTATTTTTGGTAGCGAATAAAGCGGCCAATTGTTGCTGATGTCCCACCAGTTCCCGGACTCATTACTATCCATGTTGGTTTAGGGTGATCTTCTAACGTCATTTGGTTAAAGATGCTATCAGCGATGTTATTGTTTCCACGCCAATCAGTTGCTCTCTCTGCATAAGTAAACTGATCCATATAATGACCGTTTAATTCTTCTGCAAGGCGGTGAGATTCTGCATAAATTTCATCTGAACGTTCTACAAAGTGTGGTTTTCCACCGTAAAATTTGATCATCTCAATTTTTTTACTTGCTGTTTTACGAGGTACAACAGCAATAAATGGCAGTCCAAGTAAACGAGCAAAATAAGCCTCAGATACAGCGGTACTGCCCGAAGAGGATTCTATTATTGGCGTATTTGGACCAATCCAACCATTTGAAATAGCATAAAGAAAAAGCGAACGAGCTAAACGATGTTTAAGGGAGCCTGTAGGATGAGTACTTTCATCTTTTAAATATACATCGATACCCTCAAGCATTGGCAAGTCAAGCTTAATAAGGTGCGTGTCCGCAGATCGTTGGTAATCAGCTTCAATTTTACGAATAGCGTTATTGATCCAGTTATGATCTGTACACATAATGATTTTCCTTAAATATGGTCAATGTCAATAATAGTAGCGATGTGAATAATTTACCGTTATCTAATGAGAAAAACTTTGCTATATTTACTTCATACTGTCATTTAAAAAGAAAATTTTTCTATTTTGAGGTTTCTATGGGAAAGCATGAGCTAGATAAGGTGGATAAGACTTTACTTTTGTTATTACAAAAAGATTGTACGATTTCACTTCAAGAATTGTCAGAAGCGGTTAACTTAACGACGACACCATGTTGGAAGCGCCTAAAACGTTTAGAAGAAGCGGGTGTGATTCAAAAGAAAGTAGCTTTACTGAACCCGGAAAAATTAGGATTAAGTTTTAACGCTTTTGTATTGATTAAAACCTCCAATCATTCTCAAGAATGGTATAACCACTTTGTAGATACCGTCTCTGATTTCCCTGAGGTTATGGAGTTTTATCGAATGGCGGGGGAGTATGACTACATGATCAAGGTGTTATCTGAAGACATGAAGGCCTTCGATGGTTTCTATAAAAAGCTCGTTAATAGTGTGGATGATATATCAAACGTGACCAGTACTTTTGCAATGGAACCATTAAAATACACAACAGAATTGCCTTTATGACGGTTTAGATTACTAGCAGGTCACATAAATAACTGACCTGCATTATGTCGGTTTAGGCTTATTTCTTTTTCATTCTCATTACGCCTTCTTGTATTGCAGAAGCAACGAGTTCACCCTTTTGATTAAATACTTCACCACGCACCAAACCACGTGAGCCACTCGCATTGGTACTTTCAATAGAGTAAAGCAGCCACTCATCCATTTTGAATGGGCGGTGGAACCACATTGAGTGATCAATTGTCGCTACTTGGAAATTAGGCGTTAATAAGCTGACTTCGTGTGGGTGAAGTGCTGTTGGTAAAAAACCCCAATCAGAAGCGTATGCTAATAGATATTGGTGAATTAGCTGATCATCAGGTAAATCCCCATTTGCTCTTATCCATAAATGTTGTGTTGGTGCCGCTTTTTTAGGAGCAAGTGGGTTAACTATATTTACAGGACGAACTTCAATTGGTTTCTCACCACAGAAAATCTTTTGAACCGCTGGTGGTAAAACATGTTTAATCGCTTCTGCAAGTTGTGTTTCTGAAGCAAAGTTTTCTGGCCCAGCAATATCTGGCATTGCTGATTGATGTTCAAACCCTGGCTCATCACCATGGTATGAAGCCGTTAAATAGAAAATAGGGCGTCCATTTTGAATCGCTTTTACGCGACGAGTACTAAAACTTCTGCCATCACGGAGATTTTCAACGTCATAAATGATGGCTTTTTCAGGATCGCCTGGATATAAAAAGTAGCTATGAAAAGAGTGTACTGTTCTTGCGTTATCAACGGTATAACGAGCCGCTGAGAGTGCTTGTCCAATAACTTGACCGCCATAAACTTGGGGTAATCCTAAATTCTCACTTTGCCCTCTGAATAAGCCTTGCTCTAATTGTTCGAGCTGTAAAAGGGTTAATAATTCGTTTAATGGTTTATTCATTTTTGTGCCTTAAGTACTTATGACGTTATTACTCTATTGTGAGGTAGATTCAGGTTGAGTTCAATAAGTTAAACAGGATGTTAATTGGGGCAAAATAACATCAAGACCGTGTTATTTTACTGTAATTGAGTTAGTTTTCTGTCAAAGATGAAGCTGATAACAAGACAGCTCAATATATTAGGTTTATATTTATGTTGTTTTTATCAGAATATATAAATAAAGAGAGAATAAAATGAAAAAATCATTATTAGTGGCGTTATCTGTGGCTACAGGGATCACAATGGTTGGTTGTAATTCAACGGATCAAACTGAAAAAGAAACAGTGAAACAAGACGTTGCTGTACAAGTTGTACAAGAAGAGACAGCTCAAAGCGACGTATCAAATACAGAAGTTATTGACGTTGCTGAAACGCAAGTAGTGACGGGCAGTGTTGGCTACCGTGAGCGTATTGCTCTACCTGAAAACGCAATTATTACGGTAACGTTATCAGATGTTTCTTTGGCTGATGCACCATCAAAAACCATCACAGAAGAAACATTTGAAGCGGGTGAAAAATCATCTCCATTTGATTACTCTTTAGAATTCAAAACTGCAGATATTCAGCCAAATCATCGTTACTCTGTTCGAGCTACGATTACAATTGATGGTAAATTACGATTTACCACTGATACAAATTATGCCGTGATCACTGATGAAGCAAAAACAATGCAACAAGAGTTATTGCTTAAAGGTGTACGTCAATAATATTGACTAAATCACTCTCGATGGGTAGTTATGCTTAGTGCATGACTACTTGTTTGAAATGTAGAATTTTACCATCGTCACGAATTACAATACCTTCGTTCTCTAGTTTCTTTTTTTGAGTTTCAAATCCTTCCCCTTGTAACGAAATTTTCCCCTGAGAGTTTACGACTCTATGCCAAGGTAGTTTACTGTCTTTAGGTAATTGAGATAAAACTTTTCCAACATGACGTGAATGCTTAGGAAACCCTGCTAGTGCGGCAAGCTGGCCATAAGTGATCAACTTTCCTTTTGGGACATAAAATAAATTTAAATAGATACAATGAATAAACTCATCCATTAGATTAACTACCTTATTTTAGAAATTAGAGAGGTTGGTCAGTGATAAAGCGGGTGATTGCCACTAAACTTAAATTGTAACAAAGTAAACAACTCTATACCAAGGAGGGAAAGTGATGTTATTAGCTGTGTTATCAATTTTATTAAGTTTTATACTTGTTGTCATCGGTGTCTTGGCATTCGGTATCAGTGGCGGGCAGTTACCTTTACTTGCTTTAGCCATTCCGATGCTTTGGTTGATCCCGCAAGGCGGAGTCGCAACGTGGGTATTGCTCGTTGGAATGTCATTATTTGGTTTAACTTTGGACTCTCAACCTTTATCACTTTCAATTGCAGTTTGGACATTGTTCCCTGTATTGATGGTTGTTTTTTCTCGGCGTAAAAGTATTCATCTAGTTGTATTTATAGTTTCAGTTGTTATTGCAATGGAAGCTGGAATTATGGCATTACAGTACGAAGGTAAATTAAATGGTAGTGCGTATTCAACCTTTCTTCAAATTTTAAGTGTTGTGCTGGTGTGGGTTGCAGCAAGAAGTTGGAAGCCAGTAAATAGAAATGCTTGGTGGCCTTTAGTATTAGTGATCCCTTTATGGATAGGAGGGTTACAGCATGCTGCGCTTGTTGCCTTATCAATTACTGGATTGATTGTGTGTTTACAGAGTGTTAGCCGGTCTAAGTATCGTGATTGGCTACCAATGATGTCTTGGCTTTTACCTGTTATTGGCTTTAGTACACTAATAATATCGCCAAAATTTGAAGTGCCTACTTCCATTATGGTTTCGTGGTTAATGATTTTATTAATTGGTTGGGTCACTGATTTTATGATGCAGGTTGATGAGGATGAGCCTGTTGATTAGGCTCATCCGTTCAGTATGTGTTAAGTATTGATTATAAGTGTATCTTCGGTGATTTCAGCAACGTCTGGAGATTGAATAAGTTCGTCGTAATGGCAGGCTTGATCTCGGCCTCGGCCTTTTGCTTCATAAAGAGCAATATCCGCTAACTTAGTTATATCTTCAGATTGGAGCCCATTTTTGGGATAAGTCGCAATACCAATGGAAACGCTTAATTTTCCTAATGATAGGTCTTTAATTGCAAGGTGAAGATCACTAACCGATTTACATAACTCATTAGCGACATGTAATGCACCTTCTGCACCTGTATTGGGTAAGATAATAGCTAATTCTTCTCCTCCTAAGCGACAGACTGTATCTTCACCACGCATGATATTAAGCAGTAATGAGCCGATAGTTTTGAGTACATAATCCCCTGCATCATGACCGTAGTTATCATTGAAACGTTTAAAGTGGTCAAGATCTAGCATTAGGATCGACATTTCTTGTTTGTGTCGCTGAGCACGCATAATTTCTTGATTAATTGTTTCTTCGTAATAGCGACGATTATATAAACCAGTTAAAGGATCACTTATTGCCTGCTCCCTCAATTTTTCTTGTAAGTTTAAATTGGCTAAAGCAAGGCCTAAGTGCTCGGCAACGGTAAAAGCAAGTTTCTTAACATTGTCATCTAAATTATCTGTATTACCTAAATAGATGTGCATCATACCAATGGTGTTGCCATGCGCAGTTAACGGAATGCAGAGGGTTTGATCAATGCCTGTCGCTGACATATGAGAACAAGGTAACGTTGTGTATTTATCATTAGCGAAATGGAATTTACCTTTACGTAATGCCCAGCACTCTTCAGGTGCGTAAGTTTTACTGCCAGGCCACGCGCCACCCCAATCAAGCTTTACTAGTAACTGATTTCTAGAGGAACGCATTAAGGATACAACACCGTTCACATCCCCTAAAATTCTAGGGAGGATATCCTCTACCACCATTTGAGCTTCATTAATTGAATTACAGGCTGCCAGCATAGTTGCAAGGCGATGTAAGAGTTCTATTTCTTGAGTTCGTTGTTCAATACGCTCTTCTTGTAAGTCTTGCTCATTTTGAACTTGTTGTTGAATCAGTTTATTACTTAGTAAGGACGAAGCGATAACAAGTACGATATTAATACTCATTAAAATAATTAAAATATTCATCAACTCTTCCACCATTGCATCAATGCGAGTTAATGGCGTAGCTGCTCTAAGGATGTACGTAGAACCTTGATATTCGAATGATTTTGCTGAATACAGTAAGTTTTTAAAGCGAGATGTACTAAAGCGAGTCGAAGTGCCATACCCAAAGTTTTGAGCGTTGACGATCTCTTGTCTGTTTAGATGATTTTCAAGTTGTAAAACAGAACTTAAAGAAATATCACTATCGGCAATCGGGGTTCCGTCAGATGTAATTAATGTTATATGATCTTCTTTGGCAATCACTAGTTTCGTTTTTATGTAAACATCTAATGATTTTAAATCGGTAAAAGAAATATTATCGTCGTTAATGTCTTTAATAAGACGAGTTATTTCTTCAGATAAGCTGCCTTCTACCTTATGTTCAAGCCAGTTTGACAGTGTTGAATTGAATACAAATAAACCAAGCGTTATCGTTAATATCGTTGATATTATAGGTAAATAAAGCCATTTTTTGCTAATGGTATTTTTTTTCATCCATGCACCTTGTAAAACGTGAACTGTTTAACAGTTTTTTATTCCATATATTGGGGGTGAGATTAACTGATAGTGATATAAACTAACAGCGATTATTGTCGTGAAGATGTAAAACGTGGAGGATTATCGCTTTTTAACTAAATGAATGATAATAACGATTGGATGAGATGTGAAAGGTAGGATATCAAAGAAAATAACGCCTTAATCTATATTTTTTAGATAGCAAATAAGATTAAGGCGTATATATTTATTATAATAGTTTTCTTAATTCACTTCGTGTTTCAGCTGAAACAACAGACCAATGCGTACCTTTAATCGCTCCTTCAAGAGACCAAAGTAATTCATCACTTACACTACTTGAGTGTGTCTGTTGAATCGCTTTATAGGCATTTACAGAGCCGGTGTCACGTAATTCATCCACGGTATTAATTCCTGCTTTTTTAAGCATTCTTTCCGTAGCTAATCTGAGATTTGGTAAATCTTTAATACGTGATGGGCCTGCGGCCTGTTGTTTTTCTTTATCATTTTTAGCGACATCTAAAGCAGTAATCGCTTGAATTAAGATAGAGTCAGGATCTTCCCAACAATGAGTTGAAATTGCAAAATACTTAGTGACAACAGGAAAACCACGTTTTTTATAAACATAAGGTTCAAACCCTTGCTCTTTAAATAAGTTGATAGTTTCACTACTCGCTCTCAAATGCAGCTTGTCTTGAACAACAAGAGCAAACATGGTGCTATCAATAAAAATGCCAAAACCACCAAACATTGAGCGTGAAGTGATAGTGCCTAAAGATGACAGTAATCGAAGTGATTCTTTTAGTACTGGTTTATCCATTGCAATAATTCTCGGTTAGTAAGTCTACGTCACTAAACAACTGAGCCCGAGGAAATAGTAGCAAGTTCAAAATAAGGCATTGTTATTTTAAAGTAAAAATTAACAATACCAGAGAGATTACTTACCATCGGCAACCCCGCTACCTTATATTTTTCAATACGTAGGCCGGAGGCTTTGCGTCCTGCACTTTCGCACAGTTTGCCCTGTTCGTGACTTCGTTGATGATATAGCAATCAATAAAGGTAGTTATTGCGGAATTAAGTATAGTGTGATCTTGCTTCAAAAAATTTATTTTTATTTTTGTTAAGTTGGTTCAAGTTTTAGATATTATTTGAACCAACCCTCATTTATGGCAAAGAAAATAACCGCTATTTAGTACGATCTAAGACACTGCTTCGAGATACCACCTCGGGTTGCATTTCAAAAACACGACGTTCGTGGTGCTTATCTTTAATGCGTTCCAATAAGATTTCGACAGCGGTTTTACCTACTCGGCGTTTAGGCTGATGGATCGTCGTTAGCGGTGGTGAAAAGTAAGCTGAAAGTTCTATATTATCGTAGCCAATAATAGAAATATCTTCAGGAACTCGTAAACCAGATTGCTTAATTCGACTGATTGCAGCCAGAGCCATAATATCGTTAAAACAAAATAAAGCCGTAGGACGTACTTCCATAGCTAATAATTTATCAACGGCTTTTGATGCAGAAGCACATTCAAAATCACCTTCTAAGATCCATTCTGATTTAAATGGTAAGTTAGCTTCTTCATGAGCACGTTGAAAACCATGAACACGTTCTTTACACGTAGTTTTGTCCGCTTGGCCTGTAATACAAGCAATTTGAGTATGACCATTTTCAATCAAATGTTTTGTTGCTAAATAGCCACCTTTTTCAGAGTTATCAATGATCTTATCTGTGCGAGGGCTGTCTGGGCCCCAATCCATAATAACCATTGGTAATTCTGTATTTTTTTCAAGTAACGCTAATAACTGCTCATTAAGGTCTGAACACATAACCAATAAGCCATCTACTCGTTTTTCAGAAAGCATACGAAGGTAATGTTTTTGTTTATCTAAATCGCCTTCAGTGTTACACATAAATAGTGTGTAACCTTGTTTGTAGCAGTAATTTTCAACCCCGTGCATTACTTCAGCAAAAAATGGGTTAAATGATTGAGTTACTAGCATGCCAATAGTACGTGTCGTATTGCACTTTAAACTACGAGCAACCGCACTAGGGGCATAGTTTAACTCTTCAACTGCTTCCCATACGCGCTTTTGAGTTGCTTCTGCAACAAAGCGAGTTTTGTTAATCACATGAGAAACAGTGGTGGTAGAAACCGCAGCAATTCTTGCAACGTCTTTAATAGTAGCCATATAAAAGCCTTAAATAGGTAAATAAGGGGCTATTTATGTTCCAACAAAATAGAGAGTTTTGTCTTGGTATGATGGAAGATAAATAGGCCCTGGTTATAAATGAAAAAAACCGCTAAAAATGCGGTTTTCATTTAATGTTCGATTTTATCGTTTGCGCTCACATTTTATAGATAAAGCATAGTGCAAACAATTATTGATTTAGTAAATTTTGTTAGCGATTTGATTTATATCACATGACTGTAACGATATTGTATCAACATACGAAGTCATTAATTACTCACCTGTAAGAAAAGTAACGTCAAGTTGTAGAAAGGTTACAAGAAACGAGGTTACTGCAGCATAAAAACCGAAGTCATCTCTTTCTTTACAAATATGGTTGAATTTAGGTGTCCAAGACAAAAGTTGAGCATTGATGAATGACAATTGGGCATTCATATATTCTTCAAATTCTTCTTCAGATGTTTTTTGATTTGTCATTAGAATTAAATTTCCAAGAAAATCTAATTCAATAGCGATATGATCTGCAGGTTCGTTGAACTCAGACTTTTGAGCTATATTGTATTTAGCTAATAATTCACGCATATCTTGAGCAGGTTTTGCATTAAGAAGACCTGATTTATCTAAATATATAGAAGCATAAGGAAGGGCACTGTTTTTATCTGAACCTAAAAAAGCGGTACAGAAATCAGCAGATAGCTCTAACTGTGCATCGTCACGAGTTTGAAGTTGATTTAACTTTTCAATTAACGCGTTGATTGTATCTGTTAATTCAGGTGTTTTTCCTAAATCAGATAAAAAGGTACGTACCTCAAAGCTATTGTATTGCTCTAGTTGCTCAGTTGTTAATTCACTTGCTAATAAGCTAGATAGCCACCAGTAAATTTCAGCACGTTGTTTGTTAAATTCAGTTAATTCGTTCATGTATTTTTGCTCCAAGAAATTTATTTAAGAATTGTACTGGATAAGTATGAAAAGGAATAGCACCTATCATTAACAGGCTGTATAAGGATATGTGTAAAAATTAAATAAACCGTTTTTGTTAATAATTGTTTTGAATCAATTAAACAATAGAAATATCAATTGAGAGTTGGCATTATTACAAAATATGAATAGAATAAGATAAGAACTATCTAAATAACCATTAAAGAGAATATTATGAGCTATCACATTTTAGTTGTTGAAGACGAAGTGGTAACTCGCTCTAAACTTGTAGGCTACTTTGAAGCCGAGGGATATCAAGTGAGCGAGGCTGAAACAGGGGCAGAGATGCGAACTGTTTTGGCTGAACAAAAAGTTGATTTAATTATGCTTGATATAAACCTACCAGGAGAGGATGGTTTATTATTGGCTCGCGAACTGCGCAGTCAATCTAACATTGGTATTATTCTCGTTACAGGACGAACAGATAGTATTGACCGAATCGTTGGTCTAGAAATGGGTGCAGATGACTATGTCACTAAGCCTGTAGAATTACGCGAATTATTAGTTCGAGTTAAGAATTTATTTTGGCGTATGTCTTTGGTTCATGAACCAATAGAATTAGATGAATCAAATCTAGTTCGCTTTGGGGAATGGACATTTGATATTCAACGTCGTGCGTTATCAAATAATGGCGAACCCGTTAAGTTAACTAAAGCTGAGTATGAGTTACTAGTTGCCTTATCGTCATACCCTAATACGGTTCTATCACGCGAACGAATTTTGAATATGATAAGCCATCGAGTCGATGCTCCAAATGATCGAACCATTGACGTACTTATTCGAAGAATGCGTGCAAAAATGGAAATGGACCCAAAAAACCCACAAATATTTGTTACCGTTCATGGTGAAGGTTATATGTTTGCTGGTGATTGATATTTATTAGTATCAATATTTAATCTTTAAAAAAGCCACTCATATATTGAGTGGCTTTTTTTATGCCAGTGCAGTTGTCAATTTTAATTGTGATTCATTAGTAAGAAATTCTGCTTTTAATTGATTTTTATAATAAAATATCGATAGGAGCGCACAGCGCTTGTCTATTCAAATAAAATTATTATAGGTTCGGCATGAAACAGTTTTTTAAAATGGCAGTGATTACCTCTGCATTAGTTGGTGTTATCGGTTGTCAAAGTACTGATGAGAGTTCTGCAGTTGTTGCAATTGAAACTAATGCACCAGTAGCATCGGCTACCACGTTCGATGCTCTTCAAAAGCAGTATGCATTAGATAAAGTCACGTTTGATTCTTTAGACAATTTCAAAGTTTATTCTGAATCCACTTACACAGATATGATGGAAGATTGGATTGACGCAAAGGATGTATTTTCAGATATAGAGAAAGAACCGAGTTTAATCAATGAAGAATATTCAATGTTTTCTTCTGGAAGTTATTCAGCTAAATACATGAGTTTAGTCGCGGATGCCGATATGGCGTTAAGTAAACTTAAAAATTATAAAGAAACAGCGGATGTTGTTTTATCAGATGCTATTGCACAAATGGCATATCTTAATTCAATCGATGTAAAAACGTATTATCCGCAAGATTTTTTAAGTTTAAATAAGCAATACAGAGAGTTATTTATTACGGTAATTGAAGAGGGGATTGCTGAGGCTCAGACTAGCCAAGCCTCTTTTTTAACACAAGCAAAAGTGATTGAAATTGAAACAACGTTAAAAATACACGTAGTGCCATTGGAAAAAGAGTTTGTAGGATTAACGAATAAAGGTTTTAGAACGATAGCGCCAATAAGCTATGGTCAAACGAAAGCTGAACTAGATAAAACAAAGAAAGCAGTACAAGCGAATAACCGTGACAAAGCTTTAATTGTTGATGTAGTTGCTAAAACTCGCTTCCAGCTTGATCATCTTAAAAATATGGCAGCAGAAGTTAAATTACTTAAAGCGGTTAAGAACGGTGAGTTTGAACAATCTGTTCTAGAAGTAGAAAATAAGTTGTTATCTATTTCTCAAGCCATTAACGGTGATGATTATCGTGATGAGCCGTTAAGAGCGCAAACATCTTCAATTTTGAATGCA
Source organism: Aliivibrio sp. 1S128 (assembly GCF_001691065.1). Lineage (NCBI taxonomy): Bacteria > Pseudomonadati > Pseudomonadota > Gammaproteobacteria > Vibrionales > Vibrionaceae > Aliivibrio > Aliivibrio sp. 1S128. The sequence continues at coordinate 110,453 of NZ_MAJV01000106.1, forward strand.
GTACAGCAGATGCATGATATTAACAATACAACCGACTTAGAAGCGAAGATTAAAGGGCTTAATGCTCAAATAAAAACATTAGAAGTCACGGTTGAAAACCAAACAGAAGATCGTGTTAATTCTCAAAAGCAAGTACTTCTATTAACACAGCAACTTGAGAGAAATGATAATTTAATTAATAATTTGAATGGTGTCATTGCTTCTTACAAAGAAAAGGAAGCGGTAGTTGCTGAGGAAGTGAACACTGCAACTCAAGATGCGCCAGTTGCTGAAGCGCTAACGGCTACTGAGGTAGTTCCAGTTGAGGTGGAAGATCCTTCTGTCGAGAAGGCTATTGTTGAAACATCGACAGTGAATGACATTGTAATTCCAGTAGAAGTTAACAAGGCTGTTAACGTTAAATAATAGGTGACCCTATTAATCGTTAAGAACAAAGCACCTTAGACATTGGGTTAAGGTGCTTTTTTATTGGATATTTATCCGTTTCTGATACACTGCGGCTGTTCACTTTTTAGAGGTACATCATGACATCACCAGATCCTAAATTAACCCGCTTAAATAAATTCATTAGTGATACGGGTTATTGCTCACGCAGAGAAGCAGATAAGCTTATTGATCAACAACGTATTACTATTAATGGCAAGTTACCTGAAATGGGAACTAAAGTTGCTGACGGTGATGAAGTTCTGGTTGATGGAAAACCATTAAAAGAGAAGCAAGAACGTATTTACATTGCATTCAATAAGCCAGTTGGTATCACGTGTACAACAGAGCGTCATGTTGAAGGCAATATTGTTGATTATATTAATCATAAACAACGTATTTTCCCAATTGGTCGCTTAGATAAACCGTCGGATGGCTTGATCTTTTTAACCAGCGATGGGGATATCGTTAATAAAATTCTTCGTGCAGGTAATGCGCATGAGAAAGAGTATGTAGTACGAGTAGATAAACCGATCACTGATGAATTTTTAACTCAGATGGCAGCGGGTGTACCTATTTTAGATACCATTACTTTACCATGTAAAATCGAGCAAGAATCTCGCTTTGTTTTTCGGATTACCTTAACTCAAGGGCTTAACCGTCAAATCCGTCGTATGTGTGAATACTTAGATTATGAAGTATTTAAACTAAAACGCGTACGTATCATGAATATTGATTTAGGTGGATTATCCTCTGGTGAATGGCGTTATTTGACTGAACCTGAAATGGAACAGATTAATAATATGATCGGAACGTCAAGTAAGACAGAAGAAGCATCACGTAAAGTTCAAGAAATTGATGGTAAAGTACGTGTGATGAAAAAAGCGAGTTCGGGCCGTAATCATCACTCGAATAATACATTTAATGAAAAGCGTCGTGAAAAAGCGAAAGAAGAACGTTTTGGTAACTCCGCACCTAAAAGAAAAAATGATCGTAAAGAGCAGGGTAAACCCCAATCAGAAATTAAAGTGTGGCGCCCTAAATAGATTGTTTTTTCAACACCTTAACTGATTTAGTCTGGTTTTGGCGATAAAGTCTACAAACGAAGTGTTAAATGCAATTTTTTATTTGACACTTTTTTTAAATCAGTTACATTAAGCCCCGTAAACAGATACGGCGCCTTGGCAGAGTGGCTATGCAGCGGATTGCAAATCCGTGAACCTCGGTTCGATTCCGGGAGGCGCCTCCATTTACTTCTAGTAAGTGGAATTAAAGAATTAAAAATTATGGCTTCGGCGGTAATTACAGATGGTGTCAACCCTCTTTTAAATAGAGAGCATGGTTAGAAGCATCGCGAGAAATTGCGTGCCCTGGTGGTGGAATTGGTAGACACAAGGGATTTAAAATCCCTCGGCGTTCGCGCTGTGCCGGTTCAAGTCCGGCCCGGGGCACCATCTATTTTATACAATTGATATCAGTTGTATAAAAAGTAAGTAAAAATATTGGCGCCTTGGCAGAGTGGTTATGCAGCGGATTGCAAATCCGTGAACCTCGGTTCGATTCCGGGAGGCGCCTCCATTTACTTCTAGTAAGTGGAATGAAGGAATTAAAAATTACGGCTTCGGCGGTAATTACAGATGGTGTCAACCCTCTTTAAATAGAGAGCATGGTTAGAAGCATCGCGAGAAATTGCGTGCCCTGGTGGTGGAATTGGTAGACACAAGGGATTTAAAATCCCTCGGCGTTCGCGCTGTGCCGGTTCAAGTCCGGCCCGGGGCACCATCTTTTTTAAAGGCTCATCAGAAATGATGAGCCTTTTTTTATGTCTATTTAGTTTCTCCTTCTTGCTCGCTAAGGGAGGAGAATGAAGTATCTGCCGAACTAAACTTTGTTGTATTTATAAATATGACCGCTTATTTTGAAGACGTAAAATCATTTGCTTATCTGGTCTTATATTTAGGAATAGTGTCTGGTATATACGTAATTATTGGCTAAATACTCGGTGGGTATTTAACCAGACGTAAGTAATAAGTTAGTAAGAGATAACATATTAAATTTATGGGATTATTTGAGTGTATAAAAACAAATAGCCGTCTAGATGTAAACATTTCCAAACCGCTCGAGTTACTGTATAATACGCGCCTTTCTTCCTATATCACTTTTGCTTCAAGGCGAACGTTATGAACCTTTCTGCTAAAACTGTTGTTGTTATTGCTATTGGTGCTGCTTTATATGGCATCGGTGGCTTACCTATGTTTGGTATTCCTGTGTTTGCGAATACAACACTAAAACCTGCTATGGCTGTTCTTGCTTTATTTTCAGTATTGTACGGCCCAATTGTTGGATTCTTAGTCGGTTTTATTGGTCACTGGGTGACAGATTTATTTGCAGGTTGGGGAGTTTGGCTTACTTGGGTATTAGGTTCTGGTATTGTTGGGATGATCATTGGTTTATTCCCGATCATAACTAAAAACCGTATCGAAGTAGGTTTTTTTGATAAGAAAGATTTTCTAATATTTGTAGTATTGGCTTTTGTGGGTAATGTTATTGGCTATGGCACCTCTGCATTCTTAGATACGGTGTTATACGCTGAACCATTTGCGAAAGTATTTACTCAACTTTGTATTATTGCTGCAGGCAACACGGCCTTGATTGCGATTGTTGGTTATTTAATTTTGACTAACCTAGCAAAACGTAAAAAACAAAGTACAAACCTAACTGAGGCGCCATAATTAATGAGCGTAACCTTTTCAAACTTCTCTTTTCGATATGCGTCACAGGATAAGCCGACGCTTAAAAATATCAATCTAAGGATAGAGCAAGGAGAAAAGATTTTAATTGTCGGCCCTAGCGGCAGCGGAAAGTCAACATTAGGCCAATGCTTAAATGGCCTTATTCCGCATACGATAAAAGGTGAAGTTGAAGGTCAACTTTACCTTAATGGTAACGATGTTTCTGACTGGAAAATAGAACAATACACGGAAAATGTAGGAACCGTACTACAAGACACAGACAGCCAGTTTGTGGGATTAACTGTAGGTGAAGACATTGCTTTTGCTCTTGAAAATCAAATGGTTTCACGAGCAAAAATGTACCCAGTTGTTCGTGATACTGCAAAAATGGTGGATTTAGAATCGTTATTAAATAAATCACCTTATGATCTAAGTGGTGGTCAAAAGCAACGAGTATCATTAGGCGGGATCTTGGTTGATGATGTCGATTTACTTCTATTTGATGAACCTTTAGCAAGTCTTGATCCTAAAACGGGTAAAGCGACGATTGATATCATTGATGAGCTGCATAAAAGCAGAGGAAAAACCGTCATTATCATCGAACACCGTTTAGAAGACGTATTATATCGCTCAGTCGATCGTATTATACTGATGGATCACGGCGAAATCGTTGCAGATATGAGTCCTGATACATTAATTCAATCGACGCTATTAACTAAGCATGGGATCAGAGAGCCATTATACGTATCGTTATTGAAGCAATGTAGATTGGATCTTTCAATGGTACCCAATATTGCGAATTTATCAGAAATTCCTGTTGATGTAATAAAACCAGCGGTATCTGCTTGGTTTAAAAATATGGATACGACACCAATTCAATCTGAAATCGATAATCCGTTGCTGAGTGTTAATGGACTTACGTATTCGTATGACAATGAAGTGAATGCCTTAGAAAATATATCTTTTATAGTAAATAAAGGTGAATTTGTTTCAATCCTTGGTAAAAATGGATCGGGCAAATCAACGATTACTAAACTTGTTATGGGTGTTTTATCTCCAGACCAAGGGGCTATTTTATTAAATGGACAAGATTTAGCTGATCTTTCTATTTATGAGCGCTCTAAGAAGGTAGGTGTTGTTCTTCAAAATCCGAATCATATGATATCTCATCACATGATTTATGATGAAGTTGCTTTTGGTTTAGTGAATTGTGGGTTATCTGAAACTCAAATTGAAGAGAAAGTCCTTAATGCGTTAGAGCTATGTGGATTAAGTCGTTTTCGTCATTGGCCAATTGATGCATTAAGTTATGGGCAGAAAAAACGAGTGACGATTGCTTCTATCTTAGTTTTGGAGCCGGAATTACTGATTCTAGATGAACCAACAGCAGGGCAAGACTACAAGAATTACACTTCGATGCTTGAATTTATTAATCAATTAAACCAAAAACTAGGTTTAACGGTCATTATTATTTCTCATGACATGCATTTAGTTTTAGAACATACAACTCGAGCGATTGTTATTGCTGACAGTCAATGTATCGCCGATCAAGCTGTGATTAACGTTTTCAGTCAACCCGAATTACTTAATAAAGCAAATCTAACAGTGACAAGTTTGTATCAATTAGCTGAAAAGTTAGAGATAGAAAATATTACAGGATTTATACAGCAATTTATTGCAGCAGAGCATGAGAGTAAACAAAATGTCCACTAATAAGCAAAGTTTTGGTATTAACTATGTGGATCTTGGTACTTGGTTACACCAGTTAAATGGTGTGACTAAGTTTTTGTTGTTTATTACATGGATAACGGTTGTATTAACCACATTTGATTTGCGAATTATTATTCCCTTAATACTGATCGGTTTATATTTATTGAAAGAGACGAAGGTGCCTTTTTCTGCGTATAAACCTCTTTTGATTGGCACTGCAACTGTATTAAGTATGAATGCTGTATTTATGTTTTTACTTGCGCCAAATCAAGGGAATGAATTGTTGGGTTCTACGACTGTTTTATTGCCTATCTTTGGTAGTTATGCAATTACTCAAGAGACCTTATTTTATTTAGTAACAGTAACGTTAAAGTACTTTAGTATGTTCCCAATTGCTTTGGTATTTGTATTTACAACACACCCAACAGAGTTTGCAGCAAGCTTACATCGTCTTGGTCTACCTTATAAAATAGCTTATGCGGTTAGCTTAACGTTACGATACTTGCCTGAAGTTAAAAGTGACTTTATAAATATTATGCACGCACAGCAGGCCCGTGGTGTTGATTTATCGAAGAATGTTCCCGTATTTACACGAATTAGTAATATAGCAAAGATATTAGGACCACTGATTTTTTCTAGTTTAGACAGAGCAGATGAAATATCAAATGCAATGGTATTGAGAGGTTTTGGTCGAGGGAAAAGTCGAACGTGGTTTAGTGAAAAAGCGATAACTAAAACAGATAAAGTGATTATGTTAGGGTTATTCGTTATTGTGGTATTAGCGATTATAAAGCGAGTGTTTGAGACGTCGCTATTTTGGTATCCATTCAATTAATACCATAAATAAGATAAAGAGATAATAAAAGTAGGCAGCGTGGCCTACTTTTTACTTTTCTGCTTGGTTGAAATGTTCAATCACATCTGAACTGATATTTTCATGACTAAAAATAAGCATTGATGTTAGTTTTTCGACCATTGCTTCAGGCTCTAATTCACTAAAGATAACATTATTTATAAGTGTCTTAATCAGTAACTCTTCATGTTCTAGAAAACCACGAGCGTCAATTTCTACTGGTATATCACTAGGCATACGGTCAAATTGTAAAAAAGTCATATTATGTTGAACATTTGAGGCTAATAGCTGTTCTGGGAACCATTCTTCTCCAGTAACGACTTCAAGATCATCATCATGAGTCGCTTGAATATCTTGTAAGCATTTAATTAATTCAGAAATTTGCACATTGATTCTCAATATGTGGAGTAGTATTCATTAGTAGTAACACTATACTTAAATTTTAAAGGTGATTGAAACGATATTTAGTTCAATTACTTAAAGCGTTTGTTTTTTACCATTAATTTAATCTAGAGAATCCTTTTGCATAAGTACATTTTTAATTTGAAACCGACACTTCTTTTTATTATCTCATTTTTTCTTGTTAGCTGGGCTAATGCCGAGACGATTGATAATAAGAATGTTAAAGGGATCATTGAGAGCTCTTCTACAGAAAAAGAAAAGCAGTGGGGTATCGCTGGGGTCGTTAGGACGGCCAGTATTCCTTATGAAACGGACACTGAAACAGTATCAACGTTTATACCGATGATGTTTTTTGAGAATGATTATGTATTTATTAATGGTATGGAAGGCGGCGTTTTTTTATATCAAGAAAGTGAATGGCAATTAAGTGCCTTGATGAGACTCCGTTATTTTGATCTCCCTAAGGAAGTTCAAAATCAAGCGGGTGGAGATGTTGTCGATACCGGTTTTCAAGTTCGTTACCATATTGACGATGAGTGGTTTTTTGATTCAGAGCTAATGGTTGATCCTGAGTTTCGTGCTTATATGAATTTCACATTAGGTGCGGAAATTGAGTCTGGTGACTGGTGGTTTAATCCAAGTATTGAAACTCGATGGAAAGAAGCCGAGTTTAATAATTATTATTATGGTTTAAATGACGATACTAACGACAGATTAAGTGCAGGAGTTGATGTGAAAGCGGGTTTTATGTCTCGCTACCATGTTACGTCTAATTTATATCTTCTGGGAGGAAGTTATGTCTCTCGTTTAGATGATAGTGCCTATAGCAGTGAATATATTGATAATCGTTGGGAATTTGAATATTTCTTAGGGGTGGGCTTTTTTACCGATAGCGGTACTTCTTCCCGAAAAGACATTAAAAATAAGCCGTATTTACGAATCGCACATGGGTGGGCGACTCCTTCAAATATCGGCGATATTATTAATTTAGATACAGAAAAAGATCCTTACAATAATCAAATGACGTCTGTGTTTTATGGATTACCTTTAACAGATGAGTTGTTTTCTTTGCCGATAGACCTTTACTTGACTCCAGGTTATGTACAGCATTGGAAATCAGACGTACAAGATTTAAGTTCTGAATTTGTTGTCGCAATTAAAGCTTATGTAACTGTGCCATGGCCAACAAAATGGAGATTTGGTGTTGCAGAAGGCCTTTCGTACATTAACCATGTTTCCTATATTGAACAGTCTGAAATGGATGAAAAGGGCTATAAAGAAAGTAAATTGTTAAATTATCTTGATTTCTCTTTTGATGTCAATTTAGGCGATTTATTTAATCATCGAGATCTTGATGGTGTCTGGGTTGGTTATAGTATTCACCACCGTTCAGCTATTTTTGAAAATTCATCCCAATATGGCAGGATTAAAGGCGGCAGTAACTACAACAGTATCTATGTTCAATTCGATATTTAAATTATTCGACTAAATATAAAATAGCGCTGTATTTTTAATACGGCGCTTTTTTATATGTATAAATTATGTCAGATAAATATGGCCTGGTTTATTTAGCTATGAATTCTATTTTTTCGTCAATGATATAACGAGCAGTCATTATCTTGACTATAAAATCAATGAGTTAATTTTTGCGATCCAATGTTGCAACTTGTGAATTATAGCCATGTGTTTTTTGAACTTTGTCATAAAATAAGCTGAATATTAATGATTAACGGATTACTTTAACGATATTACTTTGCGATGAAAATTAAGTGGGTTATTATTTTTTTGAGACGAGTGTCTTATGATTTAAACGCTTGTATAAAGGATCACTATGCGAGTACTTCAAAAAATCACAATAGGGATGTTAATTTTCTCTATTGGTATCCTAACTTGGTATCATTTTTACGGTGATACAAAAACGATAACGATTAGCCCAAATATGCATGCATATTATGCCGCTGACGATACTAAGGTGGGTGGTATTAGTGAATCAAGACTTGTTGATGGTAATGGACAACCAAATTTAATATGTGAACTAAAAAGGGGTAACTATCCTTGGCCTTATTGTGAGGCGGCTATTCACCTTTCAGACAGCATTTTTAAAGGAATAGATCTCTCTGATTATTCAAAATTAGTGTTAGATATTGATTATAAAAGTACAGATCCTAACGGCCGTTTACGTGTCTATTTGCGTAACAGTAACCCCGCTTATACAAAAAGAAATGATGCAGCATCACTAAAGTTTAACGGTATTGAGTATGAGCCTGGTTTTAATACTGGACCAAAAGAGATTGATTTATCAGACTTCCAAGTTCTTACTTGGTGGATTGCAGATTATAAAGTAGCTGTTGAGCATGCCGCTCCAGAGTTTTCTAATATTTCGATTATTGAAATTGCGACCGCATCGGGTGTAGCTGATGGTGAGTTTGACATAACAATTAATAGCATTGAGTTTCGTGGCGTTTGGATAAAAGAAACGACATTACTCAAAAGTATTTTATACGTATGGTTAGCAATAATCATGAGTTATGTTTGGTATGAACAGAAAAGGCTTAATAAAAAGCTTAAAGCAAGTACTTATCGTGAAGGTAGGCTAAAAAACCTTAATGACAGCCTAAAAGAAAAAAATGTGGAGTTTGCTGAGCTTGCTCATCGTGATTCATTAACAGGAGCACGAAACCGAAACGCGGTGAGAGCTTGGCTTGATAGAATGTCACAACAAGTGCGCTGGGGTAAGCAAACATTTTCTGTTATCTATATTGATATTGATTATTTCAAAAAGGTTAACGATGAATTAGGCCATCAAACCGGCGATGATATATTAAGAGAGTTTGTATTGGTCATTACGGGAGCTATCAAAAGTACAGACTTTTTGGTCCGCTGGGGAGGGGAGGAGTTTATTGTTTTCAGCCCAAATCATAATTTAGTAGAAGCTGCTGAAAAAGCAGAGCAGATCCGCCATACAATTGAACATCATTTATGGTGTCATAATGAACCCTTAACCAGTAGTTTTGGGGTGGCTGAAATGAAAAACGAACGAATTACAGAAGTCATTGCACGAGCGGATGATGCTTTATATAAAGCAAAAAATGCCGGTCGTAATAGAGTTGTGATAAGTCAGAATATCGTAGTAGCAGAGTCTAGCGTTCATTATATAAACTAACAATTTTCAAAGAAGCCTTATTGTTTGATGCAGTAAGGCTTTTTTAGTGATTATTCAACAGGAGGAGAGCTATGTTTAATCGGTTCTTTAGGGCCTAGAAACTTTGGTTGAACATGAAATACATACAAATCTAGCATCGCTTTGGTTCTTGCAAGTACTTCTCTGAATCGAATTTTTCTGTTTGCCCATCCGGTGGGTGATGGAACGACTAAACAAACAGTATCCATATCGAAATGGTTAGAAATAAATACAGCACGTTGACAATGAAATTCTTGTGTAACAATAGTTAAGCTATTGGCATCAAATATTTCTTTGGCTCGTTGTACTGAATCTAATGTTCTAAATCCTGCGTAATCAAGCGTTATTTTATCTTCGGGGATCCCTGCTTTTAATAAATCGCGCTTCATTGTCCATGGTTCATTATATGAACGATGAGCATTATCACCGCTTAATAAAAAATGTGAGACTTTATTTTGTTTAAATAAAGCAATTGCAGCATCAATACGGTATTGATAATAAGGGTTTAATGTTCTACGAATATACTTACTAGTCCCTAGAACTAATGCCGTTTCTTGAGCCGGAAGGGCTTCAATGTCTTGGTATAATTGTGATTGTGTTGAAAAAGACATATAAAAATCGGCAGCTAAAACACAAGATGTAAGTGTAATCATTACAATCGTTGCTATTTTTAGCCACTTCTTCATTATGTCAAACACTGAGATTGTCATCATTCCTCAACTTAAATTAACGATACTTACACTTGGCGATTTTTCTGTGCCCACGCACCAATTATAATAAAGGTCGAAAAAACAATAGCAAGCATAAAAGCTGGCTGAATAGAGCGTAAAGCAGAACTGAGAATAGGCGATGCTTTTACAATTAACAATCCATAACCAAATGCATTAATGCCAATGAAAGCCCCTGTACGGATTAGGAAATGTTTACCTGATAAAAAGGCTCTAACTGCTCGATTAATATCACCGCCAAGCATAACAAGAGCACAAGCAATCATTGCAATTGAGATATCAGATAAATAAGGAGTTAAGTAGCTCCCCATGGAATTAAAAAAAGAAACAATGTGATTCATGTAAGCCATCTTTTTATAAAATAATTATTGCTGACTATTCTATCTCTTATAGAACAGATAGTTAAAAAAAAACCAGAGAAATGTTCTCTGGTTTTGATTTCGGTTGAAACTTTTAATTAAAACGCAGTTCGTTTGTAGCGACGGTAAACCGGTTTCCAGAAGTATTGTTCAATTTTTTGATGCAATGCTTCGTCGGTAATTTCTAAGGCATAACCTTGTTCGATTGCTTTTTTAGCAACGGCGAAAGCAATTTTCTTCGATACAGTATGTATTTCTTCCAATGGTGGAAGAAGCGCACCTGAGCCATTAATCGCCAATGGAGAACACTCTGCTAATGCACGACTTGATTCTCTTAACATTGCATCAGAAACACGAGTTGCTTTAATTGCTAAGACACCGAGACCAATACCAGGGAAGATGAAGCTGTTATTACATTGTGCAATTGGGTAAGTTTGACCGTTGTGAGTTACCGGATCAAACGGGCTACCTGTTGCTACTAATGCTTGTCCATCAGTCCAACGAATAATGTCGTTTGGCGTTGCTTCAACACGGCTTGTTGGGTTAGACAGTGGGAACACAATAGGACGTTCACAATGTTTATGCATCTCTTGGATAACTTCTTTACTGAACAACCCAGGGGCACCAGATACACCAATCAATACGGTTGGTTTAGCATTACGCATGACATCAACAAGAGAGTAGTTTGGCTCTTCAGAAACCCATTCTTTCGTATTTTCTGCTTTTTGAACTAAGCGTTGTTGGAAATCAAGCAGGTTGGGCATGCCTTCTTGCAATAAGCCCCAACGGTCAACCATGTACACTTGAGAGCGAGCTTGAGCATCAGAGATACCTTCCGATACCATCTGAGCAATGATTGCTTCTGCAATACCGCACCCAGCAGAACCGGCACCAAGGAAAGTCACTCGTTGCTGAGCTAATGAACTTCCTGCTGCTTTACATGCCGCAAGTAAAGAGCCAACAGTAACCGCAGCGGTTCCTTGAATATCATCATTAAAGCAACAAATACGATTTTTATAACGTTCAAGTAAAGGCATCGCATTTTTCTGAGCGAAATCTTCAAATTGAACGAGAGCTTGAGGCCAGCGGCGTTGAACGGCTTGAATGAACTCTTCAACAAAATCTTTATATTCGTCACCAGTAACACGAGGATGACGCCAGCCCATGTACATAGGGTCAGCAAGGCGTTGAGGGTTATTTGTACCCACATCAAGAACGATTGGTAAAGTATGAGCAGGGCTGATACCGCCACAAGCGGTATACAGTGCTAATTTACCAATTGGGATGCCCATGCCACCGATCCCCTGATCACCTAGACCAAGAATACGCTCACCATCAGTCACCACGATAACTTTTACGTTTTGGTTTGCAGCGTTGTTTAGTAGATCATCAATGCGGTTTTTGTTTTCATAAGAGATGAATAGTCCACGACCACGACGGTAGATGTTTGAGAAGTTTTCACACGCTGCGCCAACGGTTGGTGTGTAAATAATTGGCATCATTTCGCTGATGTGGTTTTGAACTAAGCGATAAAACAAGGTCTCATTCGTGTCTTGAATATTGCGAAGGTAGATATGCTTATCCATATCATTTTCAAAACTTTGATATTGCTTATAAGCACGACCAGTTTGCTCTTCAATACTTTCGATAGCTTCAGGAAGTAAGCCTTCTAAGTTAAAATATTTACGCTCAGTTGTGCTGAATGCGCTGCCTTTATTTAGCAGAGGAGTACTTAGAAGTGCTGGGCCAGCATAAGGGATATATAGGGGACGTTTGTTGTTATTCATTGTTATGCTTCTTCAAATCAAGAATGAACCACAGATCCTATGCCTACTTAACGCAAATATCAAAGCGTGAATGAAAATAAAGTGCGAATAGAGTCATGTTTTTATCAATCAAATCCGCTAAAGTAGTGAAATATCCTTTTATCTCTCGGTTTATATGTCTTTATTACCAATTAATGCGATTCATTCTGAGTTTTCTGCTTCTATTCCACGTAAAAATTTAGTTATTCAATCTGAAACGGGATCAGGGAAATCAACACATTTACCGTTATGGGCTGCTGAATATGGCAGAGTATTAGTGATTGAACCAAGACGAATTGCTTGTACTGCTTTAGCTGAGTATCTCGCTTTACAACATGAGTGTGTTTTAGGGACTGATATTGGTTATGCGATTAAATTGGATGCTCAATATAGCGAGGACAGCAAGATAGTCTTTGTTACTCCAGGTATTGCGTTAAAGTGGTTTATGGAAGATAGATTAGCAACGTTTGATGTTGTGATGATTGATGAGTTTCATGAGCGCCGCTGGGATACCGATATATTATTGGCCCTGTTAAATAAACACCAAAAACATCGGTTGATTTTGACGTCGGCAACAATGGAAAGTCAGAAATTAGCAGAATATGCCAATGCTGACGTATTAACGGCTGAAGGACGTCAATATGAGGTGATGATTTCAAATATTGCCGATCACCCGCAGAAAATGCCTTCGAACCAAGATTTAGAACAACGAATTATTGAGGCTTTAGTAAGCACATTAAAGCAAGGTGAAACCGGAGATATATTGGTATTTTTACCCGGTAAAAAAGAAATAATACAATGCGTTCAAATTGCGACTACAAAATTCTCCAACACTGTAGCCATTCCTTTATTTGCAGGCGTATCTGATACTTATCGACATCAAGCTTTAACTCAAACTTCTCAACAACGAATTATTTTCTCTACTAATATAGCTGAGACGTCGCTAACCATACCAAATGTTACTGTTATCATTGATTCTGGATTAGAGAGAAGGACGCACCAGCGTAACGGGCGAACGACTCTTTCACTGCAAGCGATTTCAAAAGCAAGCAGAGATCAACGTTCAGGACGAGCAGGTCGTACTCAAGCAGGGCGAGCCATTCGATTGTTTGGTGAACACGCACCATTAGAGTCAATGACACCTCCAGAATTACAAAGAGAAGAATTAGTTGAGGCAGTACTTGCTGCCGCAAGTTGTGGTGTTAAATTACGTGAGATAGCGCTTCTTGAATCCTTGCCTGAAAAATCACTCTGTTTAGCTGAAGATAAGTTAAAGCAAATGGGGGCGATTGATTCAGAATTACTCATTACCGACTATGGTTTACGTTTATTTCCTTTGCCTATTGATACTCTTTTTTCACACATGATTTCAGTGGTAGAAGGTAAAGCGGAAAAAGAAACCGTGGTTGATGTAGTCGCGGGATTATCTGTATCAAATAAACTGTGTTCATTGTCTAATTCTGAGATGGCGCTAGATGAATTTTTACGCTGGAATCCAAAGTCGTGTGATGTAGTAACGCTAGTTTCTATTATTCGTGGGCATGAATGCCATGGATTAACGATCGATGATGAGTTGCGTAAAGAAGCACAAGCTCTCGCGGTACAAATTAGGTCAGAATTATCATTACCTGAGTTAGAGGCGAGTAGTCGATTAAAAAGAGATGAAGTGTTACAGCAATTGGTTAAAAAATTACCAGAGTTAGTTTATATTCGAAGAGAAAAACGAAGAGAAGCGTTTGGTAATGGTAAGCAAGAGGTTGTATTAGGACGACATAGTCATTTTTTGCCTGTTTATGAGGCTGCTGTTGTGTTTGACCAATTTTCTCTTCCCGGAAGAGGCAATAAGCAGACTTTAACGATAGGTACAGCCTTAGCGCCAATAGAATTATCTTGGATTATTGATTCTGGACTGGCTGACTGTCGTATTGGCGAATGCATTCATGATGATAAAGATCTGAAAATCGCTCATGAATATTATTATGCAAATCGACTGTTAATGATTAAATATGTAGAGCCCACAGAGGTGGATGCGATTCCAGCAATCGTCTCTCAAGTCATGGAGGGGAGCATATTACCGTCATTTAAAGAGAAAAGAATGACTGAAATTGCGGCTTGGCAACTCTATTGTCAACTTAATGGCAATAAAATAAGTTCAGTAGTGACGTTTGAATCTTGGTTTACAGAACAATTAGAAGATCTTGGTATTACTTCTTTAGAAGAGATGACGATATTTGATGAAACTGATTTTATATTTGATGGGATCCCTGAGTGGGAAATGTCTGACTTTATAAAAACCTATCCTCAGCATGTTGTTTTGCCGGATATCACCTTATCTGTCGACTATTTCCCTCAAAGTAAGCGTATTTTGCTAAATTATGTAAAAGGCCAACGAAAAGGGGATGTTAAAAGGTGGGAGCTTCCAACCTGGTCTGGTTGGCGCATTCAATATAAAAAAGCCAGTCGTAACATTGACGTTAGATAACTCTGTGAGTTAGCGTCAATGTCGGTATGTATTTTGCTTATTAGTGAAAAAGACAGGTTTCTGACAAAAGGTCAATTATGAAAAAATGGATGCTATTAATTGCATTGGCGTTACCCTTCATTACATCAGCAAAAACGCTTAATAGTATTTCTGCTTACGAAGACAGTTATTTACTAGGAAGTTACACCGATAAAATAAACAAAGACGAATACGTGAGTGGTGGATTTGAAGATGCAAATGGTCTTCAAAATGTAGAAGTAAAGTTTCAGTTTTCCTTAGCTGTTCCATTAATTCCGATGAATAATACTACGGCTTTTATGTTTTCTTATACCCAAAAGTCATTATGGCAATTAGGTAACAATGAAATATCATCACCTTTTAGAGAAACGAACTATAAACCTCAATTTTTTGTGATGCATCAATCCAATATGTTGTTTTTTAACAGCGCAGAATTTGGTTATATGCATGAATCTAATGGTCAAACATCTGGATTATCTCGCAGTTGGGATCGAGTTTATGGCTCTTTAGAGCGTCTTGATGGACCGGTACAGTATGGTTTTCGTGCATGGTATGTCTTTAGTGATGAAGAAAATAACGAAGATATTAATGATTTCATGGCCCCTTACGATGTATGGTTAAAATTGGGGAATGACATTGGTGAATTTTCAACTCGATTTCATTATAACTTTGATACAAATAAAGGTGGCGTAGAAGCGGCCTACACGTTGTATGTAAATAAATTCATTGGCTTGTATGTTCAAGGTTGGACCGGTTATGGCGAAACGTTGATTGATTACAATTATAATCACAGCCGTATTGGTATTGGTATGAGATTATTACCACCAAATTAAGAGTGAATTTTATATACGATAACCCTCGTCATTTTTTGAATAGACCCTAATTCAGGGATTATTTGGTCTATGACAATGATCATTGTGATCCGTTTAAAATTGAATTACGATCGCGGCAGTTTTTTATTTGGATACACAATATGATAATAATGATGTTATTGAGTTTTGTTCTTATTGGGGCGGTACTGTGGTGGTTTTTTAGTCGCGGTAATGCAGCGTCATTGAATCCAGTTTGGATGATATTTATAGTCATCATTAGCATGATTGTTATTTTTTCTTCGGGTTTACGCCCTGAAAAGTTTGCTGTAAATAATAAAGTCATTACTGAACCATTAGGGCCCTTGTCGTATGATGACAAGATGCGCTATTTAGAAGACCAATTGAAAGCGTCGCCAAACGATGCTGAATTGTGGTTTGAAATAGGGCAAGGCTATTTACTTAATGGTGAATTGAATGCAGCCAATATTTGTTTTGGTTATGTTATTCGACTAACCGAAGAACCAACAGCAAATCAATACGCAGCCAAAGCTACTGCTCAGTATTATCTACATTCTCAGTTATTTGATGAAGAAATAGAAACACTATTGGATAAAGCGTTGGCATTAGATGAATACAATCAAGCGGCCTTAACGTTAATTGCTTCTGATCATTTTGTAACTTTCCGTTATCAAAAAGCAATTAATGCATGGCAGAAAATTTTAGATTCTGAACGTGTAGATGTTGATAGAGTAACTATCATTAATTCGATTAACCAAGCGAAACAATTAATGCAAGCTCGTCGCTAGTTAAAGAGTTAAAGAGTTAAAGAGTTAAAGAGTTAAAGATATGAAAAAGCCGATATTTCATTTGAAATATCGGCTTTTTTTATTGTTTATTAATGATAATTAAAACGCCACAATAATAAACATTCAGTTGAGTAACGTATTATTGTATTGGTGGATAATCTTTTGCTTCACGTTCTTTTGCTTGCTCATCCCATTTAGGTGCGAGGGTTTCTAAGAAATGTTTTTTCTCCGCTTCCATGCCTTCCATATCCATTCCAAGGGCTTTTTGTGCCGCAGCCTTGGTTGAAATGTCAGGAATAACTATCGGGTCGGTAATGCCTTTTTTCGCTAGTAGTCGAATAAGTTTAGTTCGCGCATCAGCCGCTTTATCAACAGCAGTGCCTAATACTTCTAGGGCGATTTCAGGTGCATGCATATGTATACCATGTGAAGCAATTGCATAATCCCAACGCCATTGTGCATGACGGATATCTAATAGGATAGGTTCCATCTCTTCTTTTGTTGCTCCAGCATCCCATGCTGCTCCTGCTTCAAAATGCGCAGCGACAATTTGACGCTCTGCCGTTAATTTCATTTTTAAAACTTGAGCTTTACGGCTTGCGACGACACCTTGTAGCATTTCTTTTGATTGCGTATGACAATTAGCACACGTATCTTCAAAGCGATCAAATGGGTTACCCACTTTGTGGTCTGTATAAACAGTGCCATCTTCATTTGTTACTTTTGGCATATGACAATCAACACAAGTGACCTTGTTTTTACCATGGATGCCTTCACGCCATGTTTCGTAGCCTGGGTGTTGTGCTTTTAGCATTGGAGCTTTAGAGACTTTATGAGTCCAATCACTAAAGCCAATTTCGTCATAGTACTCTTCCATTTCGTCAACCGTAGTCCCTTTATCCCAAGGGAATTTAACGGCTTTGGTTTTTCCTGTGAAGTAGTATTCGACGTGACATTGACCGCATACAGAGGCTTGTTGGTCTAAGCGTGATTGATCATCAAATGGTTTATTGATTGCATCCATTGCTCGTTCAACATGAGGTTTAGTAATAGCTAACGCGGGCTCGCCATTTTTAAATTCTTCGCTACGAGTATCGTGGCAATCAGCACAACCAATCGGGTTTTGAATTTCACTGCCTAAACGAGCCCATTTACCAGAAAAATAGCCATCTTCACCTTGTTCTTCGATGACACGGCCAACATCTGGGCTTTTACAGCTCCAACATGCCATTGGCATTGGGCCAGAGTTTGCATCGGTTGGGCCTGCGGTACGTAAGGTTTCACGTACATCATCTATCGCGTAAAAATGCCCACGGGCTTTATTGTAGTCTTTAGCAAAACCATAGCCTGCCCACATGATAACCATGTTTGGGTCTCCAGCTAAGGCATCTTCAATTTGTACGCTGTCAGAAGTAGATCGCCAAGATTTATATTGTTCAGCATGTTCTTTGGCATACGCTTCATTACGAGGGTCAACTCGTTCATTTTTTTCAGAATCGGCAAAGCTGTGGCTACTTAATAATAAGGTAGTCACCATGGCAATTGCAGCGACTGAACGACGGGTCCATTGCTTTTTCACAGTTGATATCTCCAATATTCTTGTTATGAATTAGCCAAGCGTTGTGAGAACGACTATCAATCAGAATTGGAAACATAATGAGTATATCGTAGATAAGGAAAGGTCATTTTTTCATCGGAGCTTGTATTGATTTACATCAAGTTACATAAGTGATCTATATCACCAATAAATACTTATACCTCTAAAGTATTAACTTAAATGCATCTTATTAATAATGGTTCTTATTTACCTTATATAACAGTGAGATAACTCTATCTGCGCCATATCACAAAAGTGGTAGACAGATGCATTTTATAAGACACACTTTGTATTATTTCGACACATTTATATATAAAATGTCTTTGTTAAGCGTTGTGGCTAACTATCCAATGAGAATTGATTTCAATGAAGAGCGTATTTCTTCATCAATACAATCACTCATCCATTTTATTTATGTTCGATCTTTGATTGATTTGACTGAAATAAAATAGGAAAGGGAAGGATATAACATGGGCAAAGTTAATTTAGCCATAGCCACAATGTTGAAGCTACTCTTCGCATTTTGTCTCTATGGTTTGTCTCTCAATGTTGCAGCGGATGAATCACCCCAATTAGTTGATGCTAATTCATCTGTTCGACATGAAGTGACACTAATTCGTGACCGAGATTACGCATGTACTCAATGTCATAAAGACGAAAAAGAAACACTCAAAGGTTCTCACGGTAAGAATGCATTTGCCATTCTTAAGCGTGATGTGAATTGTGTAGAGTGTCATAAATCAATAGGGCCTGATCATCGAGAAGGCGCTCCTCAAGTAACCAAATATTCTGCAGCACAATCAAAGCAAGGCACGGAAAAAGTGACCCTCTCGTTTGATGAAATTTTACAAGCTAATAGCCAATGTACTGATTGTCATACCTCAGAAAGATTACGTGATGATAGCTGGACGCATGACGTTCACGCTAAAAATCTAACCTGTTCATCTTGTCATATTGTACACGGAGAAAAAGAAGCGGTACTTTCTTTTGATCATTCATCAAAGATAAAGATGTGCGTTGATTGCCACGCTGATTTTAATCAGAAAGAAAATAAGCTAGGAGAATAGTATGAGTTGTTCTAGACGAAATTTTTTAGCAGGTTCAGGTGCGGTTATCTTTACTACCGGAGTCGCAACTACGTCATTAATAAGCAGTAAAAAAACGTTGGCTTATTCAATGGAAGATGGCGCAAAACGTTATGGCATGGTACATGATGAGACCGCCTGTATTGGTTGTACTGCGTGTACTGAAGCGTGCCGTGAAGTGAATAGTGTGCCAGAAGGGGTTTCTCGATTAGAGATTATCCGTAGTGAACCGCGTGGAGTGTTCCCTGATGTCGATTATCGCTTTACGCGTAAGTCATGCCAACACTGTGAAAATGCACCTTGTGTAATGGTGTGTCCGACAGGCGCTGCTTATAAAGACGAAGCAACTGGTATTGTCGATGTCCATAACGAAAAATGTGTAGGGTGCGGCTACTGTTTAGCGGCGTGTCCTTATCAAGTACGTTTCTTTAACCCTGTTACTAAATCTGCAGATAAATGTGATTTTTGTCGTGAGACGAATTTAGCTCAAGGTAAACAACCTGCGTGTGTTGAATCGTGTCCAACAAAAGCACTTATTTTTGGTGATTTGAACGATAAAGACAGCGAGATTAATGCGGTATTAAATAATAGCGTATTCTACCGAGATAAAGTGGATCTAGGCACTAAGCCTAAGTTATTTAAGATCCCAAACCAAAAAGGGGAGATTTAAGATGAGTGCATGGGAAGCTGCGTTTAATTTTGACTCCTTAGTTTGGGATTGGATCATTGCGATCTATCTTTTCTTAGCTGGTATGTCTGCCGGTGCCGTGATGATTTCACTGTACTTGAAGCGTAACGTCATTGAAGGAGATCCTGCGCATAACGGCATTATAAAAGCCATGGCGATTTTAGCGCCTTTTGGCATTATTGTCGGCTTGCTGATTTTGGTATTCCACCTAACAAAACCGTTAGCATTTTGGAAAATCATGATCTACTTTAACCCAACCTCGGTAATGTCGATGGGGGTGGTTTTATTTCAAGTCTACATGGTCGTCTTGTTTGCTTGGATTGGGATTATTTTTCGCAAAGATATCATGGGATTTTTAAAAGGGAAGTTTACTTTTATTGATGCTATTTTGTTGAAAATAGAGAAGTTTGAAAATGCGTTAGAATTTTTTTTAGGTATTCTTGCAATAATGCTTGCTGCCTATACTGGGTTTTTATTGTCCGCATTACAAACCTACCCAATGTTGAATAATCCGGTATTGCCGATTCTATTCTTGTTCTCTAGTTTATCTTCTGGTGCCGCGGCGTGTTTGCTGTTTGGTATTTTAGGTTTTGGCGAATCGAGTACAAGTACTTCAGTGAAGTGGATTCATAACTTTGAACGACCAGTCGTGCTGTTTGAGTTGTTTGTTATTATCACTTTCTTTACTGGATTGATCTTCAGTGGTGGCCAAGGTGAAGTAGCTGCTTGGGCTGCAATTGGTGGTGGATTTTGGGGTACTTGGTTCTGGGTAGGTGTTATTGGCCTAGGAATGATCACGCCATTGGCGCTCAATGCATTTGCACCTAAAGAAGTCTCGCATAGTAAGGGCTTTATTTTTGTAGTCACATCATTGAGCTTAATTGGTGTATTAATGCTTCGTACCTTTGTTTTATACGCAGGACAAATGACCGTCGTATAATGCAGTATCGTCATGTTTATCTTAAGTTACTTATTTAAGTCACACTAGGATAAGCATGACGTTTTTATTTTTTGAGGGATCAGTGGAGTCGTATGATTGCTGAAATAGGTCAATTTTGGTTAATAGCAACGATGGTGTTATCTTTTGTTGCTTCCATATCTGCTATATATGGAATATCACGTTCTCAGAATTCTTGGGCTACGTTAATTTTTCCTCTCTCGATTCTTAGTACTTTATTCTGTTTTCTTTCTGTGTCTGCATTGGGATATGGCTTCTATATTGATGATTTTTCTATTCGATATATTGCTGAACACTCTAACTCTGCATTACCTGTATTTTTTAAAATTGCCGCTATTTGGGGTGGTCATGAAGGGTCATTATTGTTTTGGGTATTAACTTTAGCACTATGGGCAGGGTTAATTACGCTAAAGAGAAAAACAATACAAACAGAGTACGTTATTCGAGTTTTATTAGTGCTTAATGCATTAATTGCTATTTTTTCAGCCTTTACTTTATTTGCTTCAAATCCTTTCATTATTTACGTTAATACACCATTAGAAGGTCGAGATTTGAATCCAATGTTGCAAGATATTGGATTGATATTTCATCCACCATTATTGTATTTAGGTTATGTCGGTTTTGCTGCCACATTTGCTTTTGCGCTTGCTGCATTAATGATGAAAGACGTACCGCAATATTGGGTTAAACACGCAAGACATTGGACACTATTAGCGTGGTCATTATTGACTGCTGGGATCAGTTTAGGCTCGTGGTGGGCATATTATGAACTCGGTTGGGGCGGTTGGTGGTTTTGGGATCCGGTTGAAAACGCCTCTTTGTTACCTTGGTTAACCGCAACGGGTTTACTGCATACCTTAATCGCGAGTGATAAGAAAAACCAACTTCTAAAAACGTCGATGATCCTGTCATTAGTGACATTTTGTTTGAGTATTTTAGGGACGTTTGTCGTCCGCTCAGGGGTGCTTACTTCTGTTCATGCATTCGCGGTGGACCCAACTCGTGGGATCATTCTTCTTCTGATCTTATTTGTGGTTATGTTAGTCTCTTTTTCTCTGTATTCATTAAAAAGTAGACAGTTAAATAGCCAGCCTATTCGTCATTTTATCAGTCGTGATTTTCTATTTTTATTGCTCGCAGGTTTATTTTTAATTGCAACAATCACGGTATTACTTGGCACATTTTATCCTATGATTTTCCAAATTTTTGGATTAGGAAATATCTCCGTTGGAGCGCCTTATTTTAATCTGTTATTTGTGCCAATGGCGATTGTTGCTTTGTTCATGATCGCCGTGTCGGTCTTTGTTCGTTGGGAAGGAAAGACAACAAATGCAAATACCAAGAAGATCGTTATTTCAGGCTTGATGTCTATTGTGCTAGGGCTAGGAATATATCGTGTTCAATATGAAAATATCGCAGTAATTCCTAGCTTGGTTTGGGTGCTAGCTTTCGCTGTAGTAATGGGGTCTATTTGGTCGCTGATACAGTCCAAAGGCAAAGCGCTAGGAATGGTTATCGCTCATATTGGTATTGCGATAGTGATGATTGGTGCAGCGATGAATAGTGAACACTCTTTTGAAAGCAGTGCGAAAATGGAACCGGGCATAACCGCTAAATTAGCCGATTATGAGATCACTTATAAAGAAACCGAATTACTGGTAGGTTCAAATTACACTGCAGAACAAGCAAATCTATTGATACGTGAAAATGGCAAAGAAATAGCCATGGTTCAGCCACAACGCCGTCATTATCAAGTTCGTGTAATGAACATGAGTGAGCCTGCAATGTATTGGTTTTGGCATGGTGACATATACGTGACGTTAGGCGAAAAATTAAAAGACGGCAGTTTCGCATTACGTTTACAATATAAAGCGTATGTACGATGGATTTGGTTTGGGTCTATTTTGATGGCGCTTGGTGGTGTATTAGCTATGGTAAAAAGAAAGAGTAATTATTCATGAAATCAACAGTAAAAATAGGGATCGCCGTTGGTGTATGTGCGATTGTCTTTATCTTGTTACTGACAGGATTAGAAACAAAAGAATCGACAACATCAACCGCAATGGTAGGGCAACCTATTCCTGCGTTTGAATTACCAGAAGTCATGGATACTTCCATATTATTAGATGAATCGTTATTTCAACAACAGCCACTAACTTTGCTAAATGTTTGGGCTGCATGGTGTGGGATTTGCAAAACAGAACATCAGTTTTTACATCAATTAAAAGAGCAGGGTGTGAATATTATCGGTTTGGATTATAGAGATGATCGCATTGCAGCTAAACAAGTATTAGAACAAACAGGCAGTCCTTATCAAGCGGTGATTTTTGACCCTAGTGGCTCTCTAGCGATGGATTTAGGTGTATATGGCACACCAACAACGTTTCTAGTGAATCAACAAGGTATTATATTACATCGCTTTACTGGTGCTTTAGATGAAAAGAAATGGCAGCGTGAATTTGCTGACTTTTTTGAGGCGAAATAATGAAGCGTTCTTTTAATCTATTGGTGTCGTTATTCTGCTTATGTTCTGTATTTTCCGTTAATGCATCATTGGATAGCAGTAATGGTTTATTTGTTGCTGCTGACAAAGCGACAATAGAAAGTGTAGAGCTGTTTGAATTTGATTCTCCAGAGCAGCAGCGACAAGCGATAGCATTGGCGAAAAGATTACGTTGTCCGCAATGTCAAAATCAAAACTTAATTGAGTCAAATTCACCGATTGCAAAAGATCTGCGTTTAGAAGTGTATCAACAGATCAAAGCAGGTAAGAGTGATAAAGACGTGGTGGCATTTATGACGCGCCGTTTTGGTGATTTTGTTTTATATGAACCGCCATTAAATGCGAAAACCATCGTGCTTTGGCTGTTGCCTCTGCTGTTACTCGTTGGCTTTGGCATTATGGCGGTTAAATCAGTGAAGAAGAATCGTAAACAGTAAGCTTAGCTTGCTAATGCGGTGTGCTCTGCTTCATAAGACCATTCTACACAACATTTTGCTAATATTTCTAGTGAGTCTAAGCACAGCTTTGGTGAATTCATATTTTGTTCAGCCAATGCGACAGGAATTTCAGTACAACCAAAAATAACCGCTTCTGCACCTTGGGCTAGCATATCTTCAAAAACAGGTAACATCATCGCTTTCCCTTTCTCTACATTACCTGCTTTTACTTCGTAAATTCCTGCCATCACTGCTTGTTGTTGTAAATCGTCAGTTTCAATCACATCATTTAAAACAAAAAAAGTCGCAATTATTGGTGGGCAATCATTGCGACTTTCTATTGCATATTATGCGTATCGTTATCAAGCTAGATTACATCCTGCGGGTGAAAAAGTGTGGAGTATTCTTTGTGATATCGAGTCTTAATTATTGATTATGGGTTCTTTATCAAAACTGATGGTTGGTACACAAAGAATTAAAAGGGACGCACTGATAATAGAAGCCATTAGATCTGTTGGCCAGTGCATTCCAAGCCATATACGGCTAAGCCCAACACCAATGCCCCATGTCAAGACAAGGAAAGTAAGCAAATAGTGCTTATGACGGAGTAAGAAACCTCCCCAAAATAAAACGCAAATTGCTGCAAAAATAGTATGCCCTGATGGGAATGAATAGTTCATACCACTACGCCATTGTTCGATACGAGCCGGGCTCACAATGTTTTCCACCTGCGTAATAAGTATGTCTTTATTACTTTCACTAAGGGCATAAAAATTTTCTGGACTATCGATTAAATCAACTTGGACTAAAGCCTGAGTATAAGGTCGAGGAATTTCTGTGATGGCTTTAACGCCAATTTTGAGGGCTAAACTTAACACTAAAAGGATAGCAAATTGAACATACAGAGCGCCTATTTTTTTTATAGGTAAACGCTTTAGTATAGGAATACTACAGAATATAGCTGATGTGAGAAGAAACATAGGCGACCCAGCAGAGCGACTTAACCAACCCAAACCATGACTTCCTATATTTGATAAAGGATCAAATAAATTTGGGGTTGGGATGATTAAAAGTATAGCTAACATACTTAAAATTAAAAGAATAAAAATAGCTAACTCATAGGTGCGGTATTTCGGTGAAAAAGAAAATAACATAGTAATTCATTTAATAAAATCAAGTAAAGGTAGTGTACTTTGCTTAGATTATTTATGGTCAAAATAAAGTAAGAAAGCCCACAATAAAATAGAGCGACAGGCCGTCATTGTAACAAGATATTTCAAGTGATCAGTGTTTTATTTTTTAAAGTGCCGTTATCTGTATTAATCATTGTAAGAGTAGATTTAAATGTTTGTCAAAAAACACGGGTCAGATATCTGCTCCGAAAGCATATCCATACACTCCTCACTCTATAAAAATAGAGCTAAAATGATAAGGCATTCTTTTTGATTTAATTCATAAAATTGATAGGTCGCTCAATGAATATAGACTCTAGAGGTATAGAGCCTTTTTTTTGCTTATAAAAAATGGTCTAATTACGCCTCATTCCTAATTCCTCGTTTGGTATCAACATGGATCCAGTTATTCGCCGAGCAAAAGAAATCGATCTCTTTCGCTTAAATTCAATGATGTATCAGTTACATGATGAACATCATCAGCAATGCCCTGAACTATTTAAAACAGCCTCTGAAATCGAAGAAGAGAAAAGCATTTCTCGCTACTTAGATGATCCTGATTGTATGATATACGTCGCCGAATTAGATGGTGATGTCATTGGTTTTGTCACTGGGCATTTTTGTGAATTAGTCTCTACAGTAAGTAAAGCGGTGATGATGGCTACTATTGATGAATTGTATGTAGAGCCACAGAGTCGACGTGCAGGAATTGCAGAAAAATTAATGACACGTATTGAGCAAGAATTAAAAGATTATGGAGTAAAAGAAATATTTGTTGAAGTGTGGGACTTTAATCAATCAGCATTGAAATTTTATTATCAACAGGGGTTGAAAGAGCATATTCATTATTTGCGTAAACCTTTGAAAGAGATTGAGATATGAATAAATTCCTAGCTTGCCTCTTATTGCTATCAGCTGCTTTTTCGGTATCTGCGTTTTCTAATGAGTCCTCGTTATCAAAAGGGGCGGTGTGTGTTGTCGATGATGGTTTCAGGGTTGTTCTTATTGAAGAGCTGATTACAGGTAAATTATCATTACCTGGTGGAATCATTGATGAAGGAGAAAGTGGAAAAGAAGCTGCCGAGCGTGAAGTTTGGGAAGAGACTGGCCTTGTTGTCACGGCAAAAGATATCTTGTATCAAGATGAAAAGGCAACGATTTACCGTTGCGTTAGTAATTCTGATATTGTCGCTTTTGATTTACAAACAGCAGATGGTTTCTTTCGTATTCCATCTTGGTTTGCCCCACATTATGGGATAGAAACCGAAGCGGTATATTTAACTGAACCATACAAAGTAGACCCTAATAAATATCGCTATCCTGAACAGTTAGAGCAATTACAGCAATGGTTTGCCAAGCCGATAGATGGTGGAAGTAATATCACTTGGGTTACGAATCTTGTCGGTCAAGCTTCAGATATTCATCAATATGAATTGAAGTTACTCATGTCGTTACGAGAGAGTATTAATGCATTACCAAGTATTGTTAACGTTGTAATTAAAGTATTTTTCACCCTAATTAATGAAACAGGGCAAGAAGCTTTTTTCTATGCTTTATTTGTCGTCGCTTTAGTTTATTTCGGAAGAGAGACTGCGCTGACATTACTGTTTGGTATTATATTAACGATAGTTTTTACTGGCTTAGCGAAACAGGGTTTAGGATTTCCTCGTCCATTTGTTTATGTTCCTCAACTGCAATTAAGTGCAGCAAATGGATTTGGAATGCCAAGCATGAATGCAATGCTTTCTACCGTTATTTACGGCATTTTTTATCTTGCATTAAAAAGAAAACAAGTTACTTCATCTACGTTGAAGATCTTTGGGCAGATTTGTATTTTTTTAATCATCCTTCAATCCTTTGCTCGTGTATGGCTAGGTATTCATTTTCTTAGCGATGTCGTTGCTGGGGTTTTATTGGGTATGATGGTCGTCTATCATTTCTCAAGTTTGCAAAAGAAACATGGCGATTTATTGTATCGAGTTATGGGAAGTGTTTCATTTTGGTTATTAATGGCAGTTGCTACTAGTGGCCTAGCATTTGTCATGTTCTATATGAATTATCTGTATATGGCAGCATTATGCTGGGGAACAACACTGGCACTTATATTGAAAAAAGAGCACGCCATGCTGGTCTCGATAAAGAGTCGTCTAATTGCATTTAGTTCTATTATTGTTTTAATGATGACCTTTCGCTTTGGTACCTATATGGTTCTAGACGCCTTGCCTTCTGGAAGCATTATTGTTTTAACGATAAAGGCAACAGCAAACTTTTTACTAATATTCTTGATTATTATGCTATCGGGATGGTTACCGAACTTGTTAAATAATCAAAAAAAATAGGTTTATTATAAAATATAATTGGGTTGTTTTAGTTAATACCTAGACAACCCAATTGTTTTATACTTAAATTGAATGTTCGTCTAGCCATGCTAAGGCTTCATTCTGTACTGATATTCTAGTGGTCTTATATAATTTACTACCAGTAAAATCTCTGTACTTTTCAGCCTCAGGATAAGATTTAGCTGCTGCTAAATTAAACCAAAAATACGATTTTTTCATATCTTGCTTAATATCAATACCCTTAAAATATAAAAATCCAAGGTTACGCATTGCGGTAGCGTTGTTGAGTTCTGCTGATTTTATATACAGAATCTCTGCTTGATGTGTATTTTGAACTAACCCTTTGCCTTGAAGGTACAAATCAGCCAGGTTATTCATCGCATTACTATTTTCTAATTCAATTGCTTTGTTGTACCAATCAATCGCGATAGGGTATTGATTCTCACTTTCATAGATTTTTCCAAGATTGTAATAAGCGATGGCGCTTTTATTTATAGCGGCTTTGGTAAAATACTGAATGGCAAGTTTTGTATTAATATCAGTGCCAATACCTTTAGCATAGAGAACGCCGATTTTATTTTGAGCTTCTATTGAACCGTTATTTGCTGCGCTTGTTAACCAAATTATTGCTTCTTTATAGTTATCTTGGTTTAAGTAGGCAGTACCTTTAAGGTAATCATTATGTGCGTCCGTATTAGCAAACGCGAGGGGGGAACATAATGCTGCAGATAGTAATAGAGTTTTTAATATTAATTTCATTACAGAACCAACTAGTTAGCTAAATATATAGCTGATATGTTAGCAACAAAAGAACAGTACGGCGAGTGATAAATGGATCGTATATTATTATATGAGATGCTAAAAACAGTAACGTTATTATGTGAAAATTAGTGATTATTTGATTTGATCATAAAAAGCCACTCTTTATAAATAGAGTGGCTTTAACATGATTATTTGTTTTGAATCGCGATTGAAGGTGGAAAAATATCTGATTTTCTAAATTCTTGCATTACACGTAACGTGATGTCTGTTTCAAATAGTTTTTCGAATTTAATATCAACGACATAAGCTTTACACGTTAATTGAATGGCTAAATAATTATCAGTAATACTTTGTTTAACTAAAACTACAACAGGTTTTGGTAAATGGATATAACGGCTAGAAGAGGCTGCTTCTTGAATAATATCACGAGCCGCATTAATGTCTTGATCCATCCCAATGTAGAAAGGGATAACAACTTGCATATCCAGTGCGCCGTAGTTCCCGCTCATTGCGACTTCATTTAAGAATTTATTGTTTGGGATCGTAATAATATCGTCGTTTAGTGTCTGCATACGAACTGAACGTAAACCAATGGCAATTATATCGCCATAATGTCCTTCAAAAGTGACTCTGTCACCCACTTGAAAAGGTCGGTCGATCATGATGGTTAACCCTGCGATAAAAGAAGCGGTAAGATCTTTTAGTGCAAAACCAACAGAGACAGCTAAAGTCCCCCCAATTAGGGCTAAGACTCTTTCATCAACACGGAAACTGAGCATGAAAACGGTCATACCCGTAGACATATAAATAAAAAATTGGAAGAAAGACTGTAGTTTTTGCATCAACATTCTACGTTGGGCAAATTGGCTACTAATACCATCCACAATTGATTGAGTAAAACGAAGCAATAACCAAGCAATAAAAACAATGATAAATGAGAATGCTACGCCGCTCCATCGGATTAAGCTTGCGAACTGATGTAGGTTATCAAGTGATTGAGGATCTTCAGCAAATGCTGTTTGTCCAAAACTACACGCAATAAGAAAAATAAATAATCGAAGCATATTATTTCACCAATAAATGTTGACGATGAAGAACATTAGTAATGTGACGGAACCAGTGATCAGAAATACGGGCTTTACTGTCATTCCATTCAATATAACCACGGCTTTGGAAGTAACGTAGGGTACTTATTACTTCGGCCATGCTTAAGCGGCTGCATTCACTCACGTCAGCAGGAGAGGCTATTTCCAATTGAACAATAGAGCGTAAAACAGCAAGCATAGGTTTTGGCATGGTTTCAAGATCATCAGAGTGTGGTGCTTTAAATAATCGGACAAGAACTGCATTTGAATCTTTATCACGATGAAGAGATAACCTAAAAAATCGCAAGGCAACGGTAGGGTTTCCATCAGAATAATCCCATAGAATACGGTAGAAGCCGTTTTTTGCTCGTTCTTCTTCAGTTAAGTCCTCTTCATCCCATTGTCTTGGTAACACCAACCCGTCAAAAGAAATAGTTGGTGTATTCTCAATGACTGTAATCCGAGATTCCAGTAATTGGCTAATTTGTTTTTCAGCCCATTTAGGCATGAAGGTAACTAAATCAAATAATAAACGCTCTCCACGCGCACGGTCGATAAAGCGCCAGCTTGATTTTTCAATGGCAAGAACAACGCGGTGACTTTTTCGTGCTCGGCGAAGTAAATTGGTTAACCTCATTAAATCCGCCAACCCATTAACTTTAGGTTTCACCAAACGTTGAGCATTATCAAAAGCAATTAAATAACATTCTTCGCAGTTTCTTAAATGCTGAAGAATATCTCTTTCTGAAGAATCGCCGCTTAAACCTAATTGAATTGCGAGTTCAGGAAGTAGAGCTGAATATCCATCATAAGGGCAATTAATGTAGATTGGCTGCGCATTTTTTACTTTATTTAAAATACGGTTAAGTAAGGTAGTTGTACCGACACCTCTTTCTCCGGATAAAACGCACACGGCAGGGCTTTCAGTCAGTAAATAGCGGGAGAGCGACGTTATTTCATCTTTAGCATAAGACTCAATTAAAGGGGAGTTTTCTGAGCCAGGTGCAATATAGTCAAAAGCCGTTGTCCCTTTTATACGAACCAAGTTAGAGAGTTCTCGCGAAACCTCTGTTTGTTTCGCTACTTCTATTCTAAATAAATAAGCGAGAGCATGACTAAAAGCCGCATATTGAGATAGAGAACTAATAATACTATGTTGAATAGATCGCCAAGATAACCAAGCGGCACTGCAAGCTATTGCAGGAATTGAAATTAAGAAAGTTTGTTGATTACGTACAGCCCACATAATTGATACAGGAAGTGGTTCAATACTGTTAATTCTATCAAAAACCGTTGTTTTCCATTGTTTTAAGGTATAGACAGTCAGTAGGATAAAGAACAAATAAACGAGTGAGTTTATCCATGCATAGATTGTTCCTTGGCCAAGGGTTCTTGACGAGATCTGCAAAATAACCCCTGCGACAATTGCTCCCCAAATATAATGGCGTATTGTTGATAAACGTAAGGCGGTAATGTCTTTTTTATTGTGTTTACTATTACGGTAAGTGAACTCAAGAACGAAACTTACAGCGATTGATCCGCCCAATACCCACCAAGTAAAAATCTCTAGGAAGATTAAGTGTTGTAAGCTTGGAAGCGTTGAAATAATCCGTAATGTTACGGTGATTAAAAGTAACCAAGCAATCGCTTTGTGTGCACGAGTTAGATACCAAATACTTCTGATAAATATGTTTGGTTTTGTCGTACCTTCGAGTTTTGAGATTTTAAAGTCGTTGATTAGGCGATCTGAGTTTCTCATCCACCAATTGAATATAAAAAATACGCACAATACTTTAAATATCACACTGATAATAGGAACTGGAGATATCTTTAAATCATGCAATAAGCTTTTAAAGCTGCGGATTTGATAATGTAAATAATATTCAATATTTAACTTAGTAATCGAAAGTTCAGAATAAAACTGAGTGACACCGTATGGACCAAAGCCGGTTAATTGTTCTCGAGTGGTTTGGTCTGTTAACGTTAGCAGTTGTTGCTTACTTAAATTTAAAGAATTAAGTGATTGATGGTTACTTTCTACGATAGACCACTCAGCTTCATTACTGTTATTTCTATATTTTATTAATGCATCTTCAAGATTTTTTGAGTGTTTTTTTTGCTCAATAATCGTGGATGATAAAAGTCGTTTTACTTGAGCGTAATTATTTTTTGAGAAAAAATGCTGCTCTGGAAGTGACTGAATATCCGTTTCAATTTTTTGGGCTTGTGGTGTGATTTCTATTAATTGGTCATCAGAAAGGTCCCAATTGGCATAGCTCAATTGCGGTAAGGTAAAAAGAAAAACAAATAAAAAATAATGAGAAAGTTTTTTCATATAAGCCAAGTAAATGAATAGTATTAATAATACCTTAGCTAAAATTTTTGAAAAAACCAGTAACAAAGGTAGGAATCGCGAACAAAAGAAAATTGCAGTCATTATTTAGTGTCTTTTTATAAAAAATAGACAGATAAAATTGTTTTACAAAGGTATTAATTCTAATTCAAGGTAAAAATCATTAGAATAGAGATAGAAATTTATTCCTTTTCGATGAGCTTACAATGTATTGGTTCTTATTTTTTGGTAGTGTAATTTGTTTAATTATCGTTGTTTTGCACTTTCAATCGATCGAACAGGAAAAAAGAGCAGCAGCACAACGTAAAACGCGCTCTCTGACCTCTTCAAGTCCCGTCACTTTTGATGAAGACGTCGATAGAAAAGATAAAATAGAACGAGCTAAAAATGGCAATATAACCGCTCAACTGGCATTGGGTGCAGATTTAGAACTAGTAGATCAAAACGGTGCGATAAAATGGTACCTTAAAGCGGCAGAGCAAAATAGCCAGCAAGCTTTTTACGCTTTAGTTAGGCTTTACGATGATAATTATGATGATCCAAATTCAAGTGAGAAGTCTAAATTTTGGGCAGCCCGTTTAGGTGATTCAAAAGGGCAACAGGAAGCAACGCTTACTTTAGGAAAGTTTTATTTAGAAGGCATAGGGTGTGATAAAGATATTGATATTGGCACTCAAACTATTACAAATTTAGCATTAAAAAATAACCTTAAAGCACAGCTTTTTCTTGCCCGTTGGTATCAAAAATTACAAAATGGACATCCGGAAGGTTTTTATTGGATGCTAAGAGCCGCTTATCAAGATGATGCGAAAGCTATGGTCACGGTTAGTTCTTGTTATTATCATGGTATTGGCGTAAAGAAGAATGTTTATAAAGCGATTTATTGGTCTGAGCGTGGGGGTGAACTTAAAAGCCCTGAATCTCAATTTCGTTCAGCACAATATAATCAGAAAATATCCTCCTCTCATAACGCAGTGGCTTATATTTGGGCTTACCTTGCTGTTGCGAACGGGTATGAAGACGCTCACAGCTTAAAGAATGATTTAGAAGCAAGTTTACCTTTAGAAAACCTATTAACTATTCAAAATGTCGCTCGTAAATTGCATGGTTTAATGGATGAAAAACCCGTTAAAAAACACTCAGTCATTCGCTTGTTAAATAAATTTTATGTAAGAGAAAACCATTTCCCGCCTGAAGATATCAATGACGAATGTGCGATGTATATAAATTAGCAGTATGATTGTAGATAGATAGTCAAAGCGATAGATACAAAAATGCCAGTCTGTGAAGACTGGCATTTTTTATATCATCGAAGTAGTTATCGATTAATCATCACGCATGATACCAAGAATACTTAGTAAGCTGATGAAGATATTGTAGATAGAAACATACAACGTAATCGTTGCAGAAATGTAGCTTGTTTCACCACCACGAATAATCGATTGTGTAGTCAATAGAATTGCACCTGTTGAGAACAGAATAAACATACCGCTCATAGCAAGGTGTAATAAAGGCATTTGTAGGAAGATGTTCGCTACCATACCAATAAGTAAAACAACAAAACCAGCCATTAACACGCCGTTAAGGAATGATAAATCACGCTTCGTTGTTAGTGCATAAGCGGATGCTGCCATAAATGAAAGCGCAGTACCACCAAGAGCCGTTAAGATCACATCGCCCATACCTGCACCAATGTACATGTTTAGAATTGGACCAATGGTGTAACCTAAGAAGCCAGTAAATAGGAATGTGAATAGAAGACCCATGCTGTTGTTACGGTTCTTTTCTGTTAAGTACAATAGCCCGTAGAAACCAACAAGCATAATGATAATACCCGGACGAGGTAGATTCAGAGCCATTGATACGCCAGCAACAAGCGCTGACCATAGTAGCGTCATAGACAGTAAGAAATAAGTATTACGTAATACTTTATTCGTTTGTAGAGCTGACTCTTGTGTACGAGTTTGGCCGAACATTTGATTATTCATCGTATTCCCCTTGGAATGGACAGACATAAATATATAGACAGTTATGGTGCCTATAGTTCAAAAAATCAAGGAAGTTCTGTTTTTTGAACTGAATTAGTTGAGCTAGAAACCATTTTACACCAGTGTATTAACTTAGGTGATGAAGTTTGTAAGTATCTGTAACAACAAACAGCGATCCTAAGATCGCTGTTTATGTGTTCTATTTGACTTTACAGTCGTCGTTTTAGCCTTTCTTCTTTAATGATGTAAAATCTGGCTTAAAAACAATTGTGTACGATCAGATTGTGGATTTTCAAAGAAATCGATAGGGTTGTTTTCTTCAATAATCTCCCCTGCATCCATAAATATGACGCGGTCAGCAACTTCTTTGGCAAACCCCATTTCGTGAGTTACACACAACATTGTCATCCCTTCATCAGTCAGCTCAACCATTACATCTAACACTTCTCGTACCATCTCTGGGTCAAGAGCTGAAGTCGGTTCATCAAATAACATTACTTGTGGGTTCATACATAATGAACGAGCAATCGCTACTCGTTGTTGTTGACCTCCAGACAGTTGGCCTGGGTATTTATCCGCTTGGTCAGGGATTTTTACACGTTCAAGGTATTTCATTCCCAATGCATCTGCTTCTGATTTAGGCATCTTTTTTACCCAAATGAGGGCAAGTGTGCAATTCTCAAGAACCGTAAGGTGAGGAAATAGATTAAAGTGCTGAAAACACATTCCTACCTCTCTACGAACCGCTTCAATGTTTTTTAAATCTTCAGTCAGCTCTGTACCAGAGACAAAAATGTGACCTTTTTGGTGCTCTTCTAAGCGGTTAATACAACGGATCATGGTAGATTTACCTGAGCCTGATGGGCCACAGATAACTATTTTTTCGCCTTTTTTAACTTGTAAGTTAATATTTTTAAGTACATGAAATTGACCATACCATTTGTTCATGTCTTCTAATTGGATCATATATTCTTGTTGAGTCGTCATAACTACATCCTTGAATTCTGTTAATTATCGCTTGTGGCCTGTATGAAGTTTGTTTTCTAAATAGATGGAGTATCTCGACATCGAGAAACAGAACACCCAGAAAACCAAAGCGACAAAGACATAACTTTCCGTAGAGAACCCTAACCATTCAGGGTCAGTATTGGCGGCTTGACCAATACCTAGTACATCAAACATACCAATAATAAGCACAAGACTGGTGTCTTTAAATAAACCAATAAAGGTATTTACGATAGATGGAATGGTAATCTTTAATGCTTGAGGAAGAATGATTAAGCGCATTTTCTTCCAATAACCTAACCCTAAGGCATCAGCCGCTTCGTATTGACCTTTTGGTATCGCTTGTAAGCCACCACGAACTACTTCGGCCATATATGCGGCACTAAATAGAACAACACCAATGAGTGCTCTAAAGAGTTTATCCAGTTCCATTCCTTCAGATAAAAACAGTGGCAGCATAACCGAAGCCATGAAAAGAACAGTGATAAGAGGAACACCACGCCAAATTTCAATGTAAACGGTACACATACTGCGGATTATTGGCATTTCAGAACGCCGGCCCAGCGCAAGCGCGACCCCAATCGGTAATGAAACAACAATACCTACAATAGCAATAACCAACGTAATTAATAAACCGCCCCAAAGGTGAGTATCGACAATGGGTAGCCCGAATACGCCGCCATATAATAAAAAGGCCGCAAAAAATGGGAAGATATTTACAAATACTAACCAAATAGCCACTTTTTTAGGGGTGTGTTCATAAGCGAGTAACGCAACAAAGATTGCGAGTAGTCCATAAAACAACTGAGGTCGCCAAAGCTCTTCCGTCGGGTAAAATCCATACATGAATTGATCCCAACGCACATTGATCATTACCCAGCAAGCCCCTTCGCTAGAGCAAGCATCTCGTGTTGTTCCAATCCAATCGGCATTGATGAGTGCCCAGCTGACTGCATTCCATAAACCACTAAAGGCTAAATAAGCGATGATAATGGTAAGAAGGGAGTTTGAAGGCCCATTAAATAGATTTTTCTTAAGCCACGTTATTACACCTACCGTATTTGCTGGAGGTGGAAGATCTGGCTGAAATTGATGTATGCTCATAGTTACCTCTCAACCAATGCGACTTTACTGTTATAGATATTCATCAAAAATGACGTTAATAAACTCAGGGTTAGGTAAACCGCCATTGTCATGGTAATGATTTCAATAGCTTGCCCTGTTTGGTTGAGCGTTGTGCCTGCAAAAACAGAAACGAGATCTGGATAACCAATGGCCATTGCTAATGAAGAGTTTTTAGTTAAGTTTAAATACTGGCTTGTTAGAGGAGGAATGATAATTCGCATTGCTTGTGGGATAACAACAAGCTTTAAGGTTTTATTTTTAGGTAAGCCTAAAGCCATTGCCGCTTCAGTTTGACCGTGGCTAACCGCATTAATACCAGAACGGACAATCTCAGCAATGAATGACGCGGTGTAAACACTTAATGCCACAACTAATGCAGCTAGTTCAGGGATAATGCTAATACCACCACGGAAGTTAAATCCTTTCAGTTCTGGATAATCGATAGAAACAGGCATTCCAGAAATAAAATAGGCGAGGGTCGGTAAACCGACTAGCAGTAAAACCGAATAGCGTAATACTGGTGTTTGTTGTCCTGTTAATGTTTGTTTGTTTTTAGCCCATCTTGATAGGGACATAATAAAGACAATCGCAAGCACAACGGCCATACCGATAAGGTTCGAACCTTCTTCAAAAATAGGACCAGGGAAGAATAACCCTCGAACATTTAAGAATACGCTTTCACCTAAGCTTAAACTTTGGCGAGGGGATGGAAGTGCTTGTAAAACAGCGAAATACCAAAAGAAAATTTGCAATAAAAGGGGGATATTTCGGAACGTTTCAATATATACCGCAGCACATCGGCTTACTAACCAATTACTTGATAAGCGCGCAATACCGACTGTAAATCCGAGTAGTGTTGCGAATAATATCCCTAGAACAGAGACCAGAGCAGTGTTTAAAAGCCCAACAACAAACGTGCGTCCATAAGTATGCGTTTCA
Source organism: Aliivibrio sp. 1S128 (assembly GCF_001691065.1). Taxonomy (NCBI): domain Bacteria; kingdom Pseudomonadati; phylum Pseudomonadota; class Gammaproteobacteria; order Vibrionales; family Vibrionaceae; genus Aliivibrio; species Aliivibrio sp. 1S128. The sequence continues at coordinate 146,800 of NZ_MAJV01000106.1, forward strand.
TCATATTCCACTAAAGATAAGCCGATACCAAACCCTGCTTCTTGATCTAAAAAGGCAAGACCAGTAGCGATACCGCGAGATTCTAAATTGGATAATGCATTATTAACTATGGAGTAAAAGAAAAAAACAAGTGCAGCAATGGCAAGCACCTGAAATAAAATTGCACGAAATGTTGGATTATAAAAGAGGTTTTTATTTTTAGATGACATACAACTACAACCTTAAATCCATTTATAAAAGGGGTGAAAAATCACCCCATAAAATTGTATTAGTTTCTATTTATTATTTGTCTCTATTTACCATAAGAATTAACGAATAGGTGCTGCGTACATGAAGCCGCCTGCGTTCCAAAGTGCATTTACACCACGAGAAATTTGCAGTGGTGAGCCTTTACCTACGGTACGCTCAAAGCTTTCGCCATAGTTACCTACTTGTTTCACTACTTGATAACCCCAGTCATCACGAATACCTAGGCCTTTGCCTTTTGGTCCATCAACACCAAGAATACGTTTGATATTTGGATCTTTAGATTTCAGCATTTGGTCTGCATTTTGAGAGTTGATGCCATATTCTTCGGCATTTATCATTGCATTTAGCACCCATTTATTGATATTAAACCATTGGTCATCACCTTGACGCACTACTGGTCCCAATGGTTCTTTTGAAATGATTTCTGGTAGAACCTGCGCTGTTTTAGGATCTTTAAGGTTTAAACGAAGCGCATAAAGACCAGATTGGTCAGTAGTAAGCGCATCACATCGACCAGCATCAAATCCTTTAGAGGTTTGTGCAGCAGTATCAAATACGACAGGTTTATATTCCATATCATTATTACGGAAGTAATCAGCAAGGTTCAATTCAGTGGTTGTTCCTGATTGAACACAAACAGACGCACCATCGAGTTCTTTAGCGCTAGTTAAGCCAAGCTCTTTTTTGACCATAAAGCCTTGACCATCGTAGTAATTTACACCAACAAAATTTAGACCAAGAGAAGTATCACGATGCAATGTCCACGTTGTATTACGTGATAGCACATCAATCTCACCTGATTGAAGTGCAGTAAAGCGCTCTTTTGCTGTGAGTGGAACATACTTAACTTTAGATTTATCACCTAATACAGCGGCAGCAACAGCTTGGCAGAATTCAACATCAATACCTTCCCATTCACCTTTTGAGTTAGGGTTTGAGAAGCCGGGAAGGCCGGTACTTACTCCACATTGAACATATCCATTCTTCATTACTTTATTGAGAGTACCTTCAGCCGCGACAGCTTGTGTAGACATAAGCAGTGCAGAGGCACTAAGAGCAGCGTAAAGAGCATTTGTTTTAAATTTCATCTGTGTTCTTCCTTATAATCCATTATTGAACTGGCGTATCACAATCTAATGTGTTGCGTTAGCCATTAGAGGGTACTTAATTGCTACTTTTATAAGCAGCTGTATTTAAACGATATACAATAGTTAATGATTTGTGAAATTAGCTAACAAATAAAATATAGGTAAATAGATCTGACTTATCCAGTATGGTTGGCGATAAAATCTAGTTTTTTTTTAAATAGCAGTGTTAATGATCTGGTCTGACGTTTAAAGTTGTTAATTAATTGTTAATTTGTATATTTTGTGAATATGTTAAGTCACATTTTATTTTTGACGCTTACCGCCACTACCTTAATGAATAGAAGCAAGGTATATTGTTGATACTAAATAAAAGACTCAGTGAGGATGTAATGAGATATTTTCCCATTTTTATGGATATTCAAAAGCGACCAGTTCTAGTGGTTGGTGGTGGGGAAGTTGCTTGTCGTAAAATCGATATGTTATTACAAGCAGATGCTGATATTACGGTTATCGCACCTTCGATAAAACCGTACTTATCTCGTTATGTTGAACAAGAGAAAATTACGTACCATAAAGGTTTCTATCATCATAGTTTACTTGATAATAAGTACGTGCAAGTATGGGCAACAACAGATAACTCAGAGTTAAATCACCAAGTATATAAAGATGCACATGGTGCAGGGATCTTAGTGAATGTTGTTGATGATACAGGGTATTGTGATTTTATTACGCCATCAATGGTTAATCGTGGTCGTGTTCAAGTTGCGATTTCAAGTGGTGGATCTTCACCCGTTTTAATCCGTATTATACGAGAACAATTAGAGACGCAGCTTTCAACTAAAATTGCGATGTTAGCTGACTTTGGTGCAGATAAAAGAAATGTGGTGAAAAAATATTTTTCAACTGTTGATGAACGTAGAAAGTTTTGGGAAATGTTTTTACGCTCTCCTGATATTGAAACGCTTACGACAAGAAATGAATTAGAACACTTATTCACTCGTTATTTGTCAAATGACATTAGTGTGAGATCTGAACGTAACTGGATTGAATACAATCAAGATACAGAGATGCTAACATTAAAATCATTACGTCTAATGCAACAAGCTGAATGGGTGATATATTTTAATGATTGTCCCTCTGAATTTGTTGAATTATGCCGTCGTGATGCTGAGCGAATTTCAATTAATTCGGAACAAGAAATTGCAGAGTATTTGCAACAAGCAGAAAAAGATCAGGTTCGAGTGACCATATTAATTAAAAAAGGCCACTTGGTATCAAATGCTCAATTACAAACTTATCTATCTAATGATATTTATGTAAAAACACTTTAAGGAAAGTGAATGCAATACTTGATCATAAAAAATGCGATTGCAGAGCAGATTGAAAATGGCATGTTAGAACCTGGACATAAATTACCCTCTGAGCGGGTACTTGCTGACGCTTTCTCAACAACGCGTATTACATTAAGAGAGGCGCTAAATTACCTAGCATTATCAGGAAAAGTCTATAAGGAAGAACGACGAGGTTGGTTTGTATCACAAGAGGCGCTAATTTTTAACCCTGCTCAAGAATTAGATATTTTGAAGGTATGTAAAAAATACAATCGAAGCTATAAAACAGAACTTATTGATTCAAAGCGTATACTAGCGCCGAAAATGGTGGCAGACACATTAAACCTACCTCCTTTTTCATATGTTGTTATGTATAGCCGATTGATCATCATTGAAGGAAGAAAAGTTGCGGTTCAATATCAATATTTGCCTGAAGCATTATTTCCATCACTCGCAACAATGGATAACGATATTGATGTTATTTCTCTTTTAAAAGAACAATACTTATTACATTGTCCGAGTTTACGTGTGAAGGTTGGGGTGTTTCCTGCAACAGAAGGTGAGTCGGCTGTATTAAATATTAGCTCTGGAAGTATGTTGATGGACATCCATCAATCTGCAATAAATAACAATAAAAAAGGGTATTTATTACAGGTTATTCGTTGTTGTCATGACGTAATCGAAATTGAAATTAAATAAAGGTTTCAGAAAGCACTGACCTGTTTAATTTGTTCAACCAATTCACTTTCAGTAAGAGGCTCTGAATTGAGGTTAAACTCAGCAGAAGATCCCCCTTTTAGCATATAAACAGTGGTGCCGCAGTGATCATAATGGTACCACTTTCCATCAATACAAACGTCGGTATAGCATTTAGGGTTTCTTAATAAAGTCATAAATCGCTCCTTGATACATTTTGATAACAAATTTAATGTATCGTGCAATAGTGGCTTTATAGTTGATCTAAATCAAACTGAGACTGACTTTACATTATTTGTTGCTGAATTGTTAACCTAAACGCTTCGGTGCTTGAGCCCCAGCTACTGGTCGATTTACAGAAAGAGTACGACCTTTCTTTAACCCTTTTTCATAATCAGCAGTAATATTGGCCATGGCTTCTCTTAATTGTTGTTTAAAAGTTTCACGGTCAATATTTTTAAATTCTTTATCAATGTAGTCATTAATTTTATTGGCTGATTCATCATCAGGCGCTATTACGGGCAGTTTTTCAAGAGCGCCTTCTATCCAACCGGCTAGAAATGAGTTTACACGCTTAGTGACTTCAAGTTGCCCAGTTCCTGATCCTGAAAAGCTGTTTTTAAATTGGCCTGTTTGTTCATTCATTTCACGATAAACAATATCAAAGGCAAATGCCGCAAAGATTGCGCGATCAGCTGAACCAATAAATTCAGTTTTTTTCAGTCCTTTGTGGTTTAGCAATACCGCCTCAACACCAAAACGGGTGTTAATACCACGAATAATCTTTAAGATATTACTGCCAACATTAGCAGGAAGAAGATGAGAACTTTGTGTTTTACCCATCTTGATAAATTCAATATCATCTTTCTCAAGGCCATACTTAAGCATAAGGCGATGCGCCATTCTAATGGCTTGAGCGGCTTCATTCACATTAGCGGAATTACCAAGTTCAAGACATTTAGCGATCTTTTTTAGAGCCTTTTGCTTTGCAGATGACATAGATTTACCTTACTTTTTACGGGGCAACTATTTTACCTGTCTCTCTCTTTATTTGAAAGAAAATTAAAGCTCTTGGATATATTAAATACCTAATTCATCAAACAGCGAGTCATCAGCGTCTTGGTATGAAGATTCTTTTAACGCTGATGCTTGAGAGTTACTTGTTTTATGTTGTTCAAATAGGTCATCGGCATCAAAATCTTCTTCTTGTTCAAATTCTTCAAGCTGAATGAATTCTGTTTTATCCATAGCAAGCTCAAGGTAGAAGATATTATTTTTTTCTGTAGTGAAAGTGACTCGACGTGCCTGTGGGCGGTCTAAATTGGTATCAACAGAAAGGATGACTTGTTTATTTAAAGCCAACATCTTAGGTTGGTTTTGAGAAATTGTGGTTTGTAATGTTTTACGGATTTGCCCTGTAAAATCACCAATAATTTGATTCATTAATTCACCCAATACATCACCAACTTCATCAGATGTATGCAAAATTGCCAATTCTTCTTCAGGGAACCCCATGTTACTCATGTATTTGGTGTATAGCTCTAATGCTGCGTCTTTAGTGAAATTTGTAACCACCAAGCCAGAGAAGCCGCCATCAAAAAGAACAAAGCAACCAAAATCTGGCTTTAAACTCGTTTTAGTGATTTTTTGTACCATAGCAGAATAGTTAACTGAACTTTGTGTCGCTTTACTTAATACGCCAGACATCGAACGGCATAGTATTAATAGAATATCGTCAGTAGTAATGATTTTTGTTTTGTTTTTTTTCATTGCTGGTTTCATAACTTTCTCTAAATAAATAAGGTGCGATGGTGATATAAATAAAAACCTAGCAAAATATATGCCATAGAATACGATACAGACTCTCAACTGCTTATCTTTATATTGGTATAAGCAATTTATTAATTAAGATATAAAATTGTGATTATTTGTCGGATATAGCATAGGCGAGATGTTTTATCCATGCGAGATGTTGTAAAGTGTGTCTAGAACAACATTATAATGCTGAGGATCAGCAATTAAAGGAGCAGGGAGCAATGTTACCAGTATTACCATTCCAATCGACTATCGATCCAACGGTAGTGGATTATCTAGATAAATTAAAAGAAAGTGAATTTAGTGGTGATATAGAAACGACCTATTCAAGTCGCCTAGCTGTTGCAACAGATAACAGTGTTTATCAACAATTGCCACAAGCGGTATTATTACCGAAAAATACGAAAGACGTAGAGTGTTTAGCGTTACTTGCAAATCAAGATACATATAAAACAGTCACCTTTTCACCTCGAGGCGGTGGCACTGGTACCAATGGACAATCTTTAACTAAAGGCATTGTTGTTGATTTATCTCGTTATATGAATCAAGTGCTTGAAATCAATATTGAGCAAGGTTGGGCTAGAGTTCAAACGGGTCTAATTAAAGATCAGCTTAATGATGCACTTCGCCCACATGGTTATTTCTTCTCTCCTGATTTGTCTACCAGTAATCGTGCAACCATTGGTGGGATGATAAACACAGATGCTTCAGGCCAAGGGTCGTTAAAATACGGTAAAACGTCTGATCATGTTTTAGCGGTTACCGCTGTCTTAGCGGATGGTTCATGTTTAGATACCAGTCTTCAATATGAGCTTCAGCCAGAATCTGTGCGTTCTATTTTAGATGTTACGGCTTCTGTTTGTCGTAGAAACCGTGTGAAAATTGAAGAAAAATTCCCACCATTAAATCGGTTTCTAACCGGATATGATTTAAAGAACGCATTAAATACAGAGACGGATCAGTTTGATGTCACTAGAGTATTATGTGGTTCTGAAGGGTCATTAGCTTTTCTTACTGAAGCCAAAGTCAATATTACTGCAATTCCAAAAGCCAGAACGTTAATTAATATTAAATACGACACGTTTGATGCCGCATTAAGAAATGCGCCATTTATGGTAGAGGCAAATGCACTCTCTGTAGAAACCATCGACTCAAGAGTGTTGAATTTTGCAAAGCAAGACATTGTTTGGCATAGCGTCAGTGATTTGATTACTGACGTAGCAAACAAAGAAATGCTAGGTTTAAATATGGTTGAGTTTGCAGGGACAGATCTCGACTTGGTTGATCAACAAGTCACGGATCTCATTACGCAACTGGAATCTTTAATGCAAGCTGAGCAGGCCGGTATTATTGGTTATCAAATCATTAAAGATGTGGCAAGTATTGGTCGTATTTATACCATGCGTAAAAAAGCCGTGGGATTATTAGGGGCAACAAAAGGGTCTGCAAAACCGGTTGCCTTTGCTGAAGATACTTGTGTACCCCCTGAAAATTTAGCAGACTTTATTCAAGAATTTAGACAATTGCTAGATTCACATCAATTAAATTATGGCATGTTTGGTCATGTCGATGCTGGTGTTTTACATGTTCGTCCAGCTTTAGATATGTGTGATCCTAAACAAGAATTGTTAATGCACACTATTTCAGATCAAGTCGTGGCTTTAGTTTCAAAGTATGGTGGCTTGATGTGGGGCGAGCATGGAAAAGGCTTCCGTTCTGAATATGGGCCTGCATTTTTTGGGGAAGAATTATTCCTTGAATTACGAAGAGTAAAGGGCGTATTTGACCCTCATAATAAAATGAATCCAGGTAAAATTTGTACGCCGTTAGATAGCAGTGATGAGCTTGTTAAAGTCAGTGATACAAAACGTGGATATTATGACCGACAAATTCCAATTGAAGTAAGAGATAGCTTTAATCAAGCGATGGAATGTAATGGGAATGGGCTTTGTTTTAATTATGAAACCAGTTCTCCGATGTGTCCGTCAATGAAAATAACGGCAGATCGTCGCCACTCTCCAAAAGGGCGAGCGGGTCTTGTTCGAGAATGGTTGCGTCAATTAGCAGAACAAGGTGTAGACCCTGTTGCGTTAGAACAAGAATTATTGACCAAGCGTCCATCAATAAAACAAATCATTGACCGAATTCGTAATCGTATAAACAAAGAAAAGGAATATGATTATTCGCATGAAGTGCATGACGCAATGATGGGATGTTTGGCTTGTAAAGCCTGTGCAAGTCAATGCCCAATAAAAGTAGATGTACCAAGTTTCCGATCTCGATTTTTAAATATTTATCACAGTCGTTATCAGCGCCCGATGAAAGATTACATGGTGGCTAATATTGAAACTATGCTTCCTATCATGGCCAAAGCACCTGGTATAATTAATGTCGTGCTTAGACAAGGTTTGACTCAAACCCTAACAAAGAAAACGTTAGGTTATGTCGATATGCCATTACTTTCGGTTCCAACATTAAAAGAACGGTGTAAAAATAAAGAAATTTCGACGTTTAATCTTGAAAAGATGACTACGCTTTCCGAAAATGAACGTAAGAAGCATGTATTGATTGTTCAAGATCCATTCACTAGTTATTATGATGCCGAAGTCGTGAGTGACTTTATTGAGTTGATCCAACGGTTAGGTTTAACACCAATATTATTGCCATTTAAGCCCAATGGTAAAGCTCAACATATTAAAGGATTTTTAAAGCAATTTTCGTCGACAGCAAAAACAACGAGTGAGTTTTTAAATCGAATTGCTGAATTAAAAATACCAATGGTTGGGGTGGATCCTGCTTTAGTTCTCTGTTATCGAGATGAATATGACGAGATATTGGCTGATAAACGAGGTGATTTTGTCGTATTGACGGTGCATGAATGGCTTTATCCTCAACTATCATCGTTTGCGAAGGCAACGGTATTTGATAAAAGAGCTTGGCAATTATTTGCCCATTGTACAGAAAAAACTAAATTACCAAATGCAGAAAAGGAATGGGGGGAAATTTTCCGTCATTTTGGACTGATACTAAAGACAGTTCCTGTTGGATGTTGTGGGATGGCTGGAACGTATGGCCATGAGGCAGATAAATTAGAATCATCAAAAGCGATTTATGAATTAAGTTGGAAAGGAAACTTAGCTAATTTGGACATGGAGCGTTCCTTGATAACAGGTTATTCATGCCGTAGTCAGGTTAAGCGATTTGAAGGAAAGCAATTAAAACATCCATTACAAGCGCTACTGACTAATATATAATGATCTAATGTCGCGTTACTTTTTGTAAAAATAACGCGACTTACCTGTAGTAACATAAATACAAATTGTTTTTAGTTTGTTAAATTAATACTGCATTTACTTTACGGGTTAGTATATTGTGTTTGTTGTTTTTACTAGAGTTATAATATAGATGAGTAGCGCTGAACTTATTAGACGCATTCCACAAATGAATGTTTTAGTTTTTACTGAAAAGAGAGAGCGTAGTACCCAGATCCGTCAGTTTTTTCAAAAAGCTGGATTTAAAAATGCGGATAGTTTTAATGTAAATCTGAAAGCATCAAATCTTTCTGTTTATGATTATTATTTTATTGAGTATCACTATGCTGATCATGAAGTGATTTCTGATATTGTTAATTGTGCACGCGAAAAAGCTAAATTTGGAAAGCGTCCTATTTTTATCGTTGATATTGATAACGATGATTCACCAGTTGATGATATCAATGCAAGAGAGCTTTTTCCTGATTTTATAGTAAATAGCCCAATCAACTTTGGTTATATTAATGAACTGATAAAAAAATCATTCAATCTTACGCTTTTAATTGAAAAATTGATCGGTGAAGTAAAAGGTTCTCAATCTGCATTTATCAAACGTGCTCAAACCTATCCAGGTACGTATAAAAATAGAATGCTACTTAATATGACTTTAGAAGAGTTATATAAGGCTAACGATTTTGTAACGTTCAAAAAAGTATATCAACGACACGATAAAAGTGAAATTATGCCTCAAAATTTGATGGCATATTGTCAAATTGTAGAAAAACCTAAAGCAATTCCTGTTCTTGAATTACTGCTGCGTTCAAAGAAATACTTATTCCAAGCAAATTTTATGTTAGCGGATATTTATGCAGAAGCAAAACAACCAAATAAAGTCCAATCATCGTTAGCAAGTGCGTATGAGAACAACCCAAAAAATGATGATGTTTTTTATGCATACTTAACGTTTATTGTTGAAAATAATAAATCAGCTTTACTGCATAATATGGTGATGAAGCGCTTTTATCATATTGGTATTAATTCAATAACATTAAATAAAATGGTTATTGATATTGCGGATATTGTTTACAAATCAAAAGTTACGTTTAATAAAGAGCAATATCGACGTTTTTTTGGTCAATTGGTCATGACCTTGAAAAAACGTATATCAATGGATAAACGTGATGAGCTACAGGGATATATTAATATTTTTATCGCTCGTCAATTATTTAAACAAGGAAAGCGTTATAAAGCAAAAGCAATTGCTGCAACGTGCTATTACCGTTTTCTATCTGAGCGTAAAGTCGCTTCTGATGAATTTCGTGTTGCCACTTTTGGTGTGCTAGCAATGGCGGGCGAAATAAAGTTGTGTGTCACACTGTATAAAATGTTTGATCAAGCTGGGCTTAAAAAAACGGCCCCTCAGTTATTGCAGCAATCGATGGCCCATTTTCAAAAGTTGAATAAAGTATACCAATGGTTAAGAGCTCAAAAGTCTGCTGATGAAAATAATCTACAATTGATAAAAATCGGTCAAACGTACCCATATTCTTCTGATCTTAATTACATGCTATTAACGCTAACATTAAGAGGGAAGAACTTGATGAAAGACCCAGAAAATATTAAACAATGTTTAGTTGTAATACGTCGAATGGAAAAAACGAATAACACCGCAGGTTACGAAAATGTAATGTCATCTGTAGAGCAAAATAAGAAAATACTCATTGATGTATTGTTAGGTAGCTCATGATTTTATCTGTTTTTTTTCTTAATAGGTTTTATCCATCACAGAGATAGGAAAGAGTGATTTAGCTTTTTTCTAAAAATAGTCCACACTTAAGTTATCAAAATAAAAGATAGCGATTGCTAGGGGTATACATGATGGAAAATAAAAAAGTAAAACAATACATGAGCGCACGCCCACTTTCTTTGACAGCGGATATGTCATTATCAGCAGCGTTAGACCAATTTATTACTTCACAACATATTGGCGGCCCAGTTGTTAATGAACAAAGAGAAGTGATTGGGTTTATTTCAGAACAAGATTTAATAAAGTCACTGCTTGGTGTGAGTTACCATTGCCAAGATACGCACGTAGTAGGTGATGTAATGAGACAAGATGTCTTAACGGTAACGCCAGAAGATAATATTATCGAGCTTGCACAAAGTATGACAGCGGATAAGCCTAAAATTTACCCTGTTGTGGATGGTGGTAAATTGGTCGGCATTATTACTCGACGTAATGTTCTTCAGGCTATCAGTGAATCAATTGGTCATTGCTTTAAACATCCTGTTTAAGCGGTTTGATTATCTTCCTTTTAAAAAGGCACTTCGGTGCCTTTTTTACGTCTGCATAATTTAGTTCTTGACCTTGGAGTTAACTCTAAGGTCTATAGTTAAAGTAGATAAACAAATTACCTAACGAAAGGATATTCTCATGTGTACAGCCCATAAAACCACCCATAGCCAAGATCATAAGCATAATCCATCAAGCTCATGCTGTGCTGCACCAAAAATTACAGCGATAAAGGCAGAAAGCGCGGTTGCTGATTGCTGTAGCAGCTTTGATAAAGCAACAGATGCGGACTCGTGCTGTGGTAGTGATCCTGGAGAATCAGACCCCTTAGTTGTCATTCCAGCAACAAGTACTTTTTCTCGCAGTTGGCTGATTGCTGACATGGATTGCCCAAGTTGTGCTGCTAAATTAAAAAAAGCGATTATTGCCATTCCAGAAGTGACGGACGCTAACGTTATCTTTGCAACAGAGAAACTGACGGTAAGAGCCAATAACGAAGCGGCGTTTGAGCGAGTGATTAGTGTCGCGAAAACCACGGGTTTTCCATTATCTGATATGGGGTCAAAAAACGCATCAGAAAGTGATGCACAACCATTTTGGCGTAAAAATATTTTATTGATCATCCTTGTTGCCTTTTTAGTCATTGCGACAGGTATTAATTTAGTTAACAAAGAACTCGGGACCATTGCATTTACGGTTGCTGGTTTATTTGGCCTTATTCCAATTGGTAAAAAAGCGATTCGTTTAGCTATCAATGGCTCTCCATTTTCGATAGAAACGTTAATGACAGTTGCCGCTATTGGTGCTGTGTATTTAGGTGAAACGGTTGAAGCCGTCATGGTTATCTTATTGTTTATGTTAGGTGAACAATTAGAAGGCTATGCGTCAGCGAAAGCTCGTAGTGGCGTGAAAGCGTTAATGGACTTAGTGCCAGATACAGCACTACGCATCAATAAAGATGGCACTAAAGAAGAGGTTTCGGCTTCCGATCTGAAAGTAGGAGACAGAGTTCAAGTTTCTCCTGGTGATCGTTTAGCTGCCGATGCAATATTAGCGTCAGAGTTTGCTTCTTTTGATGAAAGCGCCTTAACGGGAGAGTCTGTTCCTGTTGATAAAAAGACAGGTGATGTATTAATGGCAGGGTCGATTGTTAATGACCGTGTGATTGAAATCGAGATAACGTCAGCTCAAGGTGAAAACGCGATTGATCGTATCTTACATTTGATTGAAGAAGCGGAATCCCGTAAAGCACCGTTAGAGCGTTTTCTTGATAAATTCAGCCGTTGGTACACACCAGCAATGATGTTGATGTCATTACTGGTTATCATTATTCCACCATTGATGTTTGGTCAATCATGGGACACGTGGATTTACCGTGGTTTAGCTATGCTACTGATCGCTTGTCCTTGTGCGTTAGTGATATCAACACCAGCAGCGATTACTTCTGGTTTAGCTACAGCGGCAAAACGCGGAGCTTTGATTAAAGGGGGCGCTGCATTAGAAGAGCTTGGTCATATTCAAAACATCGCATTTGATAAGACGGGGACGCTAACCCAAGGTAAGCCAGTATTAACTGATATTCGTGTTTTAGTGGAAGCTGAAACCGAAGAAAGTATTTTATTGCAATCAGCCGCGGTTGAAATGGGTTCATCGCATCCTTTAGCAAGAGCCGTAGTAATAAAAGCGCAAGAACAAGGATTAACCGTTATTGAAGCCGATGACCGTGAAACAGTGGTCGGCAAAGGTATTAAGGGTATCGTTAATAACCAACGTATTGAATTGTATGCACCGCAGCAGTTTGATGGTGAGGTTATCCTTGAAATTGAGAGCCAAATTGCCTTTCTAGAGCAGCAGGGTAAAACGGTTGTATTAGTCCTTATTAATGAGCAGATCTCAGGGTTACTTGCGTGGCGTGATGAACTGCGTCCAGATGCAAAAATAGCCATTGAGAAGTTAGTTAAATTAGGTATAAAACCAATCATGCTTACTGGCGATAACGAACGCGCAGCAAAAGCGATTGCTGAAGAGCTGAATATTGACTATAAAGCGGGTTTATTGCCATCAGACAAAGTGAAATACGTTGAGCAGTTAACTGCGCAGGCAAAAACGGCAATGGTCGGTGATGGTATTAATGATGCGCCAGCAATGAAGACCGCTTCTATTGGTATTGCGATGGGTGGAGGAACCGATGTTGCTCTTGAAACTGCAGATGCGGCATTAACCCATAACCGTTTAGAAGAACTTGCACCAATGGTGGCGCTATCAAAAGCAACGCTAAGTAATATTCGCCAGAACATTACGCTAGCGCTAGGATTAAAATCCATATTCTTAGTGACAAGCTTGTTTGGTATTACCGGCTTATGGGTTGCAGTTCTTGCTGACAGTGGTGCAACAGCACTTGTTACCTTGAATGCACTGCGTCTATTGCGCTTTAAAGAAAAATAAACGTACGATACCGTAAAAATAAAACCGCCATTTTATTTGTTTAAAATGGCGGTTTTTGTTTATGAATTTGCAAGAGTGAGATAAGCAGGCACATCAATCTCATCAATTTGCTCTGGTTTTAAAAATCTGTTGGCGTACTCAAGGTAAACTTTATCTTCTAAAAATAGTTGGAATATCTCTTTATCTATATGCTGATTTTTTGCCATGAAAGCCAAGATTTTCAATGATTCAGACAGTGTTTTTGGCGTTTTATAAGGGCGATCACTGGCAGTCAGTGCTTCAAAAATATCAGCAATAGCCATCATCCTTGCGGTTACCGGTAATTGAGATGCAGGAATAGCATAAGGGTAGCCTTTACCTGACATTTGTTCATGGTGCCCACCTGCAATTTGAGGGATGTTTTTAAGATGATCAGGATAAGGCAATTCTTTAAGCATATTAATCGTTTGAATAATATGGTCATTAATTAAAAAACGTTCTTCATTGGTTAGGGTTCCTCGTTGAGCTGAGAGGTTATATATCTCGCCGTGATTAAATTTATTCTGGTAAGGTTTAAGATTAAACTGTTCATCCGCCTTTCGGTTTTGCTCCCAAGGAATGAGATGACTCGTGCTATCTTGCAAAATGGATTCAATAGCCGGAGTGATTTTGTCTGCATCAGACAAGCGCTGTTTTTCTTCCCATGATAATCCAAGTTGTTTATCCAAGGTGCGAATAAAGGTTCTTTTCGCTATTTTATTTAGACGTTCAATATTGTCGTCACTAAAAAATTCAGCGCCGAGGTTAGATTGAGCAATAAACGTGAACTCTTCATCCAGATCTTTAATCGTATTATGGTAATGATTTTCTAATTCTGGCGTGTTTTGTCTATTTTTAAGTAGGTCATGTAAGTAAGCCAGTTCAGCGTCTCGTTTTAGAATTTCATAGCGAGTACGAATTTCGTGAATACGGTTACTAAACATATCCAGTTTTGTTGCTTTATCAATTACGTGATCAGCGGTGGTTAGCTTACCGCAATCGTGCAACCAAGAAGCAAGGTATAGTTCTTCCCATTCCTCATCATTCAATGAAAATGCACTCCATTGATTTTGATTTTCTTGCGCGGCTTTTGCTAACATTAAGGTCAATTCTGGTACTCGCTGACAATGGCCTGCGGTATGAGGAGATTTTGCATCAATGGCGGAGGCAATCGATTTAGTAAAAGAAAGTAAAAGGGCTTTTTGCTGTTCTAGAAGTTTATTTTTATCAATGGATACTGCGATTATTTGCACTAAACGTTCAATAAATAATAGTCGGTATTTAGGGACAGTATGATTAAGTGGAACTTCAATGACTAGGCAGCCAATGAGCTTTTTCTTATCATTATGTAAATTGAAGTAATGTACAGAGGCTTCACAGTAATAAGATTGGTCTTCATTCTTGATAGGGATCTTTTTCTTACCTTCGATACTGCTTAATGTATTTTCGTTATCAGTGATATAAAGATAACTGTGTCCTGTCGTAATCTTATGGATTTTTTTATCAACAATCGCACCTAATTGAAATAAATTACCGCTTTTTGCAATGATAAAAACCATTTTTAAAATATCATCAATAGTTTGATCCATCGTTTCAAGCGTGCTGCTGAGGTTATGAATTTCTTTAACAATTGAATCTTGCTTTTTCTGTTGATTAAATTGGAAGTGATTTATTTTTTGCGCGTTTTTAAGCAGTGTAACTAATCGATTTGATATGTAAGAAGAGGATAGAAATATAATCAATATCGCGAGAAATATGTAGGCGATGACATTCAAAAACAAATCATTAGATATAGTATTAAAGTTATGATTAATAACACTTTCAGGGATGAGAGACACAAAATACAGAGAGCTACGATTTAATTTGTGGACAAAAGCTGTGTAGGTAGAGCCATCTAGAGACACGGTCTCATGCTCATCATGTAGTACACCTTGCAGTTGCGAATAAGATAAAGGCGTAGGGACATGGTCAGAGTAAATTATTTCTTTTAACTGGTAATCATAAAGATAAAATCCGACATTTCTTTTATTTACAAGTTCGTGGTCTGTGGTTTCAAAAAAAATGGCGGTTGAAATTTGTAAAATAATTTTGAGATTCGTATTTTTAGAGCGACTTAAATATAGATATTCATTATTAAAGGTATATGTTTTATTTGTTTTCCACATCTCCTCCAATGATAATCTAGTTGCATATTCTGCTTCGATGGTTCCGTTAATGTTTTTTAAATTAATACCATTATTTTCAATGTCATAGATATATACATTAGTTAATGCAGGAGAGTGAGAAAAAGCAGAAGACATAAAGTTGATTAGTGATGGTGGGATATTATTAATATCCAATGAGCTTATATCAGAGATTTCTTCTGCTAATGCGTCTATTTGGTATATGGTGAAGTTTACATTATTACTGATGATTTGCTGGTGAAGCTCGGCAACATCAGCGATATGTTCACTTGATAGCTTTGTGACAGCGCCTTTTATATTTGTATATAAATGTGCTGAAAACAGGATGAAAATAGTCGCAAAAATAATGAATAAGTACGTTTTTAATGAAATCCGTTTCATTGCACCCTCGTGAAAATATGTGATATCTAACCTTTAATCTAGTGCATAAAAACAATAAAACCAATTATTTACTTGATAATTAATGATTCTTGTCCAAGACTTGATCTATGCATAATTATTATTAGGTGACTATAAATGGATTTGTTGTCTTCTTACCGCTCCAATCAAAAAAGAACAATGCTGCGGGTTTTACCTTCATCGTTGCTTATTAATATCTTATCGTTATCAATCCCTCTCGTTGTACTACAAATTTACGATCGAATCTTACCAAATCAAAGTTATGGTACTGCGGTACTGCTTCTTAGTGGTGCTAGTATTGCTATTTTAATCGATGCTTTTCTTCGTTTTGTTCGTTCTTGGATACTAGCCGCCGCCTCAATAAATACCGAAACGAAGATGTATTCTTATATTTTACATCAACTGACTGAACTGCCTGCTAAACAATTATTGAGTTTAAAGCCTGGCCATCTTCAAGAGGGGCTGAAAGGGATCTCTTCAATTAAAGAGTTCTATTCTGGTGGTTTGTTGAGTGGGCTCATTGATGTGCCCTTTGTGCTTATTTTCCTTTCATTAGTTGCTTATGTGGGAGGGGAGCTTGTTCTTATTCCGATTATTGTTTGGATTATTGCGGCGGTGTTTGTTTGTTTGTTTTCGAATAAATCATATCAGCATGCTAAGACTGCAGCAGGAAGTGAAATCAGTCGGATGAATTTTTTAGTTATTGTTTTTACCATGCTTGAAGGGGTAAAAAAACAAGCAGCAGAATCGCGCACGTTTCAATACTTTAAGGAACTAAACCAAAGCAGATGGCTATCTGTTGCAGAATCAGAGCGTAATACAGCTATCGCACAAGAATGTATTCAAATTGCCGCGCTGGGAACCTCTGTTGTTATGGTTATTATTGGTAGTTTGTCGGTATTATCTGGTGAACTAACCACGGGAGGCTTAGCCGCGTGTTCTATTTTATCTGGTCGAGCGGTTGCCCCAATGAGTGCATTAGTGGGGTTACGTTTGAAATACAGCTCGTTTCAAGTGGCTAATAATTCAGTAAAAGATTTATTTAAGAATATAAGCTCAAAAGAAACGGTAACATCGGAAAAACTTCCTGCATTTGAATCTTTAACAGCCAAAAATTATCACATTGAACGTTTTGGTTTTTGTCACCAATTAAGTCTTTCTGTAAATAAAGGCGACATTGTTACTTTCTATGGAGGCGATACTGATCTGTGTAGTCAATTAATGAGTAATTTATCTGGGTTAGAAGCTAAAACAGAGGGGGAATTGCTTTGGAATAATCAAGTATCCACTAGTGATTATTATGACTATAGAAATCAAACGGCGTTTGTGACAAGCCGTCCGATACTTATTTCTGGATCACTCTTAGATAACCTGACGGGGTTTAACGTTAATCAGGTAAAAGAGGTATTGCCATTAATTAAGGCGCTGGGTTTGGATAATGTTATTTCTGAATTACCTAACGGTTTAGAAACCAAAGTTGGTTTTCAGCTAGGTGAGCAGTTAAGTCAAGGCGGTGTGAAATTGGTATCCTTAGTCTGTCAATTAGCAAAGCCGGTGCCGCTGTTATTTTTAGATAAACCAGAGATTGCATTAGATATTGAATCAGTAACTCGATTAGCAAAAGTTCTTTCAATTTTATCAAGTAATGGAAAGACCATTATTTTAAATACTGACCATCCGCTCTTGGTTGAGCTATCGAAAACGCAAGCAGAGCTTATACCATTACAAGGAGAAGGTTAATGGATAAGAATTATCAATCGCAGGTCATTAATTTATTGATGGCGATGGATGTAAATACCAATGTTCATGCTTTTAGCCAAGAATGGATCGCATCAAATCGACTTGAAAGTATGGATGATGTTTTTACATTATTGGACAGGTTAGGTATTGCATATACAGTGCACCCTTATACTAAAAAACTCGCTTCAAAATCGCATTTAGCGGCATTGTATATTACGGATGATGACATTGAAGTTTGTCGATTTTTATTAAATGACTTTCAAATCTACCAACAAGGAGAATTTGAAAGTAACTCATTACCTCGTCACGCTATCTCATCTGTTGTCGTTCTTATTCATGAACAACCTAGAGAGAGAAATTCCACCGATTGGGTTGGCGAACGGATAGATAAATTTAAATCATTATTACCGATGCTGCTGTGTATTAGTTTTTTTGCTAATGTGTTTGCGTTGGCCATCCCTTTTATTACGATGTCTATTTATGATCATGTCATTGGTGGGGATGCTGGCCATGAACTTGTCGGTATTGCAATTGGGGCTGCATTGTTATTTACGATGATGCTGTTATTAAAAGTGATACGAAGCCAATTGTTAACCACCATCTCAAACCGCATTAGCCGAGAAATCTCAGAAAAGGTGCTATACCGAATATTTAGTTCTTCATTATTAGTGAACCGTTCGGTGTCATCGTCAGCATTAATGTCACGGTTAACGACGGCAGAGAGTTTTAAGGGATTGCTTCAAGGCCCTCTTGGAGGAGCATTGTTTGACCTTCCTTTTGTTTTCCTTTTTATTATTGCGATTGGTTTTTTAGGCGGATGGCTAGTTCTTGTGCCTGTTTTTTCACTTTTTTGCTATTACGGGTTAGCTCATCATAGTCAAAAAAAATTGATGAGATCATCCCATCAAACAACGATATCTGGAACGAATCGTTATTCTTTATTATTTGAATTAAACAGTAAATTGGCTTTTTTACGTAGTGCAAATATGAGTGAGTTTTGGATAAAACGATTTGAAAAAGCCAATGTATTAGCGGCCAAAAATAGTTTTTTTCACAGCAGTCATCAAGCCAAGTATACCTCGATTTATTATGCGTTAGGTTTGCTTAGTACATTGGCGGTAATCGCTCTTGGTATTGGTCTTATCTTTAATCAAGCGATGACGGCAGGGGGATTGATTGCAACCATGATGCTGATCTCTCGCGTGACAGGACCAGCCCAAATGCTTGCGAATAGTGGATCTCGTTTTACGCAAATAAAGCAAGCTAGGTTGCAAATTAATCAGTCAATTAGTCAAAAAATAGAAGGTGATTTTTCATTTCAGCATCACTCTTTATCGTCGGAGAAGCCGACTATTGAGTTAGAACAAATTACGCTGCGTTTTCCTCAACAAATGAAACCTGCGCTCTCTGGTATTTCATTGAAAATAGAACCAGGGCAAGTTGTCGTCATTACTGGACCAATGGCTAGTGGAAAAACGGCGTTGCTAGAATTGCTTGCGGGGTTAAACCAACCACAGAGTGGGGTAATTAAGGTTAATGGGCATAATTTATCGCAATACGATCCTCAAATATACCGTCAGTGGTTGGGATACTATTCGGCAAAGCCTGAGCTTTTACTGTTAACTATTCGCGAGTTTGTTAGTGATAATCGAAACCTTGCTGATGATCTTATTATTGGTGCGATTGAGCAGGTTGGCGGGAAAGCATGGTTTAATTCGTTATCTCATGGTTTAGATACTCAATTGAATGAGTCGATTGTGGCGAGTATTTCTCATGCTTTATCTGGGTATGAAGCCAAAGTATTGTCGCAAGCAAAACTGTATATTCATGAATACCCGTTGTATTTATTGGATAATCCGGTCATGGATACCGCTTCGCGTGACTTGTTTCAACAGTGGTTATCTCAACGCAAAGGAAGATCGACCATTGTGTTTTCATCACATGATCCTGAATTAATTAAATTAGCAGACCAAGTGATTATTCTTGATGGAGGGTCACTCGTATACGCAGGACCGTTACCGGATAATTCAAAGACAGAGATAGCAATGGAGGCCTCTCTATGAACAAGCAAAATGTGGATGTTGTTGAATCAAAAGTGACGGCTCGTTTATTGTCATTGAGTACTTATTTTATTACCGTTTGTTTAGTTCTATTTATAGCATGGTCGGTATTCACTAAAGTGGATGAAATTGCTAAAGCTAAAGGTGCAGTTATTCCTGAAGGAGAGCGCCAAATTATTCAAAGTGAAACGGGTGGGCGACTTAAATCAATTTTGGTTTCTGAAGGGGAGTTGGTTGAAAAAGGTCAAACATTAGTTGAGTTTGACTCTAAATTTCAGAATACCGCATTAGATGAATTGAATGCACAAAGAGCGGCGTTAGAATTAACGATTGAACGCTTAAATTCATTGGTAGAAATTCGTGACCCTGATTTCTCACAATACGCTGATTTTTACCCTCGACAGGTTTCACAGCAGTTAAAACAACTTGCCGCAGAGAAGGAGTTATTTTTTCAAAAACGAAGTGCGGTGATTAAAGAGCAAGCTCAAGTCGCTGCGGAATTGGAAGGATTACAAACGGAGTTACCTGTTTATCAACGTCAATTAAATGCGACTAAACAAGAATTAGACATATTAATTAAGGGTCAAAAAGCAGGGAATATATCTAAATTAAGAGTTTTAGAAATGAAGCAAAAATTGGCTTCGATTGAAAAAGAGATCCAACAAGCAAAGAGCCAAGAGAATGTGTTAAAGCGTAAAGCGGAAACCGTGGGCGCTCAGTTAAAACAGATAGGGGCAGAAGCGAGAGTTCAAGCCAATATTGAACGCTCTAAAGCAGAAGCGGATTTAAGTGGATTAAGAGCTCGTATTCGTTCTGGTAAAGAAAAAGTATTAGATACCGTAGTTAAATCGCCAGTAAAAGGGTTGGTTCAAAGTATTCCATCAACTCAAAATGGGGGAGTTATTACTCCTGGTGGTACGATTGCTGAAATCGTGCCAGTAGAGGGTAAAGCAAGCTTTAAAGCTCGTTTATCTCCTCGTGATATTGGTTTTGTTTCTATTGGTCAACCCGCACGAATTAAAGTGGATGCGTTTGATTACAGTCGCTTTGGTGCATTAAAGGGAGAGGTTGAAAAAATATCGCCAACGACCAGTAAAAATGAAAGAGGAGATATTTATTACGAAGTTACGGTCTCGATTGAAAAGTCATATTTTCGTGATAACCCTGACGCTTTTTCTTTATTACCAGGGATGACTGGCGAGGTTGATATAACAACGGGTGAAAAAAGTGTCTTCCAGTATTTATGGAAACCAATTTACACCAATGTTAGTCGGGCATTTGGTGAGCGTTAATCATTATCCTGAATAGATAGGTGTAATATTAACCAAAAATAAAAAGGAACGCTAAATCGCGTTCCTTTTTAGATCCAGCATCGTTATTTTTAGGTATTAGGGTCAATATCAGGCAAACCATCAATGTCATTGTGATGATGGTGGTTTTCATCCTCTTGTTTATTCTGGCTATGATCTTGATTGTGATGCTCCATTGCATCAGATAAATCGATGTGTGATGAGTGATCATCTGTTATATCAGTGTTGTCATGCGCTAATACAATATCTAGGTCTGTAGGCGCATGGTGATCGTTATGTTCTGTAAGTTTTGGTGGTGGTGTGATACCTAAAGCATCTAAATAGGCTGAGGCACCAGACGAGTGTTCATCTAAGTCAACCGAGAAGGATAATTCACTTATAGGGTTATTACTAAAATCGGGTTCATCATGCTGCACTGCAGGTGATGGAGCGGGATGAGTCGGTAATATGGGTGATATATCCATTCCTGTTAGGGTTGTTTGATCAATGTGATGACCGCTATTGCCATGTACCGATTGTGAGTGCAAGCGTAGATGAACTTCAACGTGAGAGTTTTGAGAGCCTCCTAGTGTCAACACAAATGTGTCCGTTTCGTCGGTACCTCCGGAGTTTCCTCCTGAGTGGGCCTTTATTACACCAGAAGAGGGGGCGTAATCATAATGAAGCTCTCCGGTTGCAGGATTAATATGCAATGTTCCGAATTGCCCGTGCAAAGTATTAACAGAATGACCATGACTATCTGAGATCCCCCAGCCAGTTTGTAAGTTTGGCGTTCCTTGTTGAAGTGTTGGTGGAATGCCAAGCAGTGCGTGTAGATCTTGGTGACCAGCACCTCCTGAAATGATAGCAGGAGTAACTAATGTTGGGATTGGTGGTGTATCTGTATGACCATCAATGGTCATCACTATTTCTTTCGTAACTTGTCCTCCATGACCATCATCGACTAACAAAGAGAACTTATCGGTTAGGGTATCTCCATTATTTAAACCATTAACTTGCTTATTATTGTTATCCACTGAATATAGCCATAGTCCCGAATGTGTATCGTATTTTACGTTACCAAAGCTAGCAGTATGACTTGGATCTAACGCCACAGAGGTGGTATCTCCATCAATATCAGTAATGACAAGTTGCCCAGCAGTGTCTACATTTGAATCTTCCTTAACATGATGTGAGCCTAATTGTTTTTCAATGACAGTTGGTAAGTCATTGACAGACGTTATGTCGAAGAAAATATGACCTGCATTAGAACTATCGTGACCATCAGAGGCGGTAAATTCGATGCCACCAAGGCCTCTTGCGCCACTACTGTGATAATTCGCATCGGGTGTATAGGATAAATGGGCGATGTCGGAGGCTGATACCTTATCACCTACATTTACTGTTTGTCCGTTAAGTTCCAAGTGTCCATGTGTCAAGCTAGTAATGGTGATACTAGATAAAGCGTCACCATCAACATCGCTGAAGTGAAAATCTGCCACGCTAAGTGCATGTGGCGTGTCTTCTTGAATATTGATGAAGGCCGCGCCTACCTTAGGGGCGTCGTTTGTGCCTTGAATCGCTATCGCTAAGTCTGCCGTTGTTGTATTACCGTGATTGTCCACTGCACTATAAACCACGCTATCAACCAACGGTGTGCTGCCAGCCCCTAATTGTTGCACGGCCGCTAAATTATTATCTAATGTATAAGTGTAGCTGCCATTCGTATTGAGGTGGAATAAACCATATGTCCCTTGAACATCACCAATGGTTGTGAGTGCAATAGCATCGCTATCGTTGCTAAGCACGTTACCAGTAACAGGTTGAACAGAATCTTCCAACGCGGTATTGCTATCATCACTTGCGCAAGCGGTTCTATCTAATATAAGCGGGTGACCGTAGCTATTTAAGGATTGGGCTGTTGCCGTGTTTCCTGCATGATCGGTCCCAGTGACATGAATATTTAGCTGTCCCTCTGCTAATGTTGACAAGTCAATATGGTCAAATTGTAAATATTGATGATCGGGATGACTGCTACTCGGCCCGCCTTTATGAGGTACATTGACATTGACCAATACTGGCGTGCCACCACCATCACTGGTGATCTCTATTTGCGTGACTTCAGAGTCCCTTGGTAAATAAACTTGCACATACATTTCACCGTTGTTATCAATATCAGCTGAATTGACGCGTATATCCGTGTGCGTATCGAGGGTGTAACTGACGGTCGTCGCTGCTGATACATTTCCCGCAACATCGGTTTGGCGCACTTGAACATTATTAAGCCCTTCTACAGGCGTAAAACTCTGCTGCCAATGCCCGCCATTGTCGGTAGAATATTCTACAATCGCACCTTTTTCTAATCCAGTCACCGACAGTTCACCGTGATTGGTGAGTTGGTCTATCGCTGAATTGCCAGAGTCAGTTTTAAGTGAAACCTGCGGTGCATTGACACTATTATCTAATGTGAATGTCAGTGAACTATTGCCTGAAATATTACCTGCTGTATCGGTTTGATGCGCTAATACCGTATTGCTACCAGAGATGGGCGAAAATTGATTTGACCAGGTATTACCCCCATCGACTGAATATTCAATGATGGCGCCGACTTCCTGATTTTGTATGGTTAAAGCACCGTCACTACTAATATGATCTTGGGCATTACCAGTATCATGGGTTAATGAGATTACTGGTGGGACAACTTGGTTATCCAGTGTAAATGTTAATGCTGATTCTGGCGACACATTACCCGCCAAATCCGTTTGTCGCACCGACACAGTATTGCTGCCTTGTTGTGGCGTAAAGCTTGATGCCCATGTTTTCCCATTATCTATGGAGTATTCAATACTTGCGCCGGTTTCTTGTCCTGTAATGGTGAGTAGCCCATCGTTAGTGATCAGATCGTTAGCTACGCCAGTATCATTCACCAGTGTGATTGTTAATGGGGCTGCACTTAAGTCCGCCGTTGGCGCATTTGCCTGCGCAAGTGTTGAAGCATTACCATTAGCATCGGTAATGCTCGCGCTGATTTTTGCTCCCGGCGCTATTTCTACTAGTGCCTGTTTGGCTAATATTTCAGCCCCCGTTAGCACATGCGCTTGACCATTAATAAACAACGTATCACTTTTGTCAGCATCAGCGGGTATGTTAATCATTGCCGTGATCGTGCCGGCTGCTCCAACAGCAACTTCTGCTGCGTTATATTGGTTGTCATTGCCAGTACTTTCAAAACTAATACTCGGCGCATCGGCGTGTGTATCAACACTAAAGCGGTCAAACTTACTTGGGGTTTGATTACCGGCTTTATCTGTTGCTTGAATATAAGCGGTATACGTTTGGTCAGGCAAGTTAGTCGCATCAACACTATAACCACCTTTTCCATCCAAGGTGGCGTGTAAGGTTTCTATTATTTGGTTGCCATGTTTGATGACAATATCAACTTGAGTAGTATCAATATCGACACTGCCCGCAAAAGTGGTTTGGTGCGTGGTTGATGTCGATAAATACACATTGGATATCGTCGGGGCAGTGTAATCGACTTGCAGTGCTAGCGTGGCGGATTGCTGGTTACCAGCAGTGTCCGTTGCTTCAACGGTTAGGGTTTGAGCGCCTTCAGCTAAATTACTAGTGGTTAATTGATATTGCCCACTCGCATCACTGGTTCCTGATGCGACGATGTTACCGTGTTCATCAGTAATACTTATCGTCGCATTCGCTTCTGCCAGCCCTGTAATAACAGGCGTATGTTGATTCGTTAAGTCATCATGGTTAGAAATACCAGAATCAGAGGTTGCCGCTAAATCAACCGAAGGTGTAACGGTGTCTGTATCGATATTTACACTTAACACCCCCGATACAACGGGTAACACTGATGAAGGCGCCAACGCTTTTGCAGATAAATTATATAAACCGTCGGTAAGGGTTGTAAGGTCAGTACTGTAATCGCCGTTAGCATCAGATATTGCATGCGCAACAGGCGTCGAACCTTCGTAAATCGTCACCTGTGAAAATGGAATATCGGTCGTACCCGAAATCATAGGTGTATTATCGTGAGTAATATGATCGGTGCTTGAACTACCAGTATCACTGCTTGCCGCTAATGTGAGGTTGACCTTATTAACGGGCGGTATCGACGCAATTTGCTGTGGCTGGGTTGTTGTCACCACTGGTACATTCGCTATTTGCGTGGTAATCGTTGGGACTCCACCCGTGATTGCTGGTGCAGATACGGTTGCCGTGACATCAAAGCTAACAAACTGGTGAGACTCGCCACCATGCCCATCTGAAACTCGTACCTCAAAAACTTCCTTAGCACTATAAGTGCCTGTTGTTGGGTCAAAGTTCATCCCCGCGACAGAAGCGGCTTGCTGATAGCTAAATGCACCTGTTGTTGGATCAACGTGCAATTGACCAAACTGCCCGTGAGGTTGCAAGGTGTCGTATTGCATCTGATCACCAGTATCAATATCACTGGCGTGTAATTGCCCCGCGCTATGACCCGATAATTGCACGGTTAACGTTGGTGCATCATTGGTGCCAACCATCGTGACAGCAATTGCCTGCTCTGTTCCATCGATACTATGAACTGTAAACGTTTCGGTTAGGGTTGCACCACTGCCAAGGTGTTGAACCGCGGTGTTATCAATACGATAGACCCAACGTCCGTCGCTGCCCATCATCAACTGACCTTGCGCGGCAGAACCATCGGCCAATTGATGGATGTTTTCAGCACTAAAACGATTGTCAGGATTATCAACATCAGTGCTTTGTAGTGTTCCCTGAGTGAGTAAGTTGCCGGAATGAACGTTTAAATCTTCTGTAACTGAACCTAATTTATCGCCTTGAAAATGAGCGGCATCATTTACATTACTAATATCTAACTTCATGATGGCTAGCGACGAGTTTGCAGCACCGTCATTGACGCTATAACCGAAATTAATCACCCCGGTGAAATCTTTTGTTGGTATAAAGCTTAAGTTCCCAATCTCACTCGCTGCGACTATATCGCCGTTATGGACAAGCTTGCCATTCAGAGTCAGACTTCCTTCTAACGCAGTAGGGACTGTTACAATAGTGATATGATCAAGGGCGGCACCATCATCTACATCGGCAAACCCAAATTCTGACGCGTTAAAAGTATGTACTTGATCTTCTGTCGATGTGATCACTTGCGCGTTAACTGTCGGTTTGTCGTTCGTTCCCACCACGTCAATTGTGATGGTATGAGCGGTACCATCTCTTGAATGTACAAGATAACTAACTTGCTCTGTTTGACCTGCGCCTAAATGC
This sequence comes from Aliivibrio sp. 1S128, assembly GCF_001691065.1. NCBI lineage: Bacteria > Pseudomonadati > Pseudomonadota > Gammaproteobacteria > Vibrionales > Vibrionaceae > Aliivibrio > Aliivibrio sp. 1S128. Next base: position 172,946 of record NZ_MAJV01000106.1, read on the forward strand.
TGTAACGCACTATTCGGTACTGAATATCCCCAACTTCCAGCCGCACTAATGTTTAGGTGGCCACCAAAAGGGTCATGGAGTACTTGTTCGCCAAACTGGCTGTATTGAAATTGTTGTTCGCCTGCATCTGGGTCGATAATCGATAATTTGCCACTGGCGATTTCATGTTGGCGACCCGAAGCATCTTCAATAATAGTTTGTTGGGCGCCTGAGGTAATAATGGCTGCGTCTCCAACCGCAGCAAGGGTAGTCGTTGCCCCCGTATGCGTCACACCACCATGGGCATCTTTTACATCATAACTAAAATGAACAGCACCGTTGTAGTCTTTCTCTGGTGTGAAGGTGAATGTACCGTCTTTGTTATCTAAGAGTGATCCATGATCTGAAACTAAATTTTCAATGCTAAGTTTGCCGACATCATTGGCATCTACATCAACAGTATTAGTAAGTAAATCGGCAGTGGTTAATGTTTGCGCGGTATCTTCTGTTCCTGTGGCAAGTGTGACTTCAGAACTGATATAAGGTCTATCATTATCGCCGTGAATGGTAATGACTATGTCGTGGCTTGTGCCATCTTTAGAATAAACGGTAATGGTGTCGGTGAGGGTTTGACTCTCACCCAGTTCATCAATGGTCGTGCCGACGGTTGTTTTTCGATTACCAACCCAATCAACGTTGCCAACGGTCACGTCGTAATGCCAAGTACCATCACTGTTTAACAATAAGTGCCCGTATTGTCCATGATAGGAGTTATTCCAAGCGCCGCCTTTAGAGTCAAACTGAGATTCACCCGTGTCTGGGTCAACAATATCCAATTTACCATCAGCCGTTAATGCAGATTGTCCGAGTTTCGCCATGCCAGGTTGTGCGTAATCTGGTGACATATTACCAAAGCTACCATGCCCTTCATCGACATCGCCCGTTGTAGTTCCAGTGATTACTGCTACGTCCCCAACGGCATCAAAATGAAGAGTATTTGTAGCCTCTGTAGAGTCGGTATGCCCATCGTTAACAGTATATTTAAACTGAACATCACCATTAAAATCTTGCGCAGGGACGAACTGAAGCTTACTGATGTCAGCTGTAGGGATGTGTTGCCCCGCAGTAATATCGTGGCCATCGAGTACAAACTTACCTTGTGTTGCTGGTGGTAGATCTGTGATTGCGATGGAATGTAGCGTGTCGCCGGTATCAACATCCGTAAACCCAAACTGACTCGCTTGCATTTGATAATGCGTGTCTTCAGTGCCGTTACTTAGCGCAACTTGGGTAACGGTTGGCGCGTCATTGGTGCCAACAACGTCTATGTGCAACTCGTATGCCGTTCCATCATAACTATGAACACGGTAGACAACGGTTTCAGTTTGCCCTTGAGCAAGGTGTTGCAAATTGGCATTATTAACGCTGTACCCCCAATTGCCCATGCTATCAATACGTAACATGCCACCAAACGGATCGTGAACTGCTGATTCACCAAACTGGCTGTACTGGAATTTATTCTCCCCGCTATCTGGATCCACAACTTGTAGTCTTCCATTCGCGAGCTCAGTTGTAACCCCTGCATTGTGGCTGCTGTGTGAACCATCTTCAGTGACGTGGTCAGTTGTCACTTCTGAAATGATGGCGCCGTCTGGGGTAGTCGTGAGTGTGGTAGACGCCCCTGTATGAGTCGTTCCGCCATGCGCATCTGTCACATCATAGCTAAAATGAATCTGACCGTTATAGTCTTTGGTTGGGGTAAAAGTGTATGTGCCGTCTTGATTATCTAGAATAGAACCATGATCAGCGTGAAGATTCGCAACGGTGAGTTTGCCTAGGTCGTTGCTATCCACGTCTATAGTGTTTGCTAAGAGTTCGGTGGCCGTGATGGTTTGCGCGAGGTCTTCTTTACCGCTGTTGAGCTGCACTTCTGAAGAGCAGTATGGACGGTCGTTGTCGCCATGAATGGTGATAACAATATCGTGTGTGGTGCCATCTTTACTTTGCACTGTTACGGTATCAGTGAGTTTTTCACCCTCACCTAACTTATCGATAGCGGAGCCTCTGGTCGTGGGCCTTCCACCAATGTGACTGAGACTTCCAGCATCGGCATAGTAATTCCAATCTCCATTTGGATTTAAAATTAAGTCACCATATGTACCGTGATAGTTATACCCCACATTATTATCAGCAAAGCCAGACTGACCAGAGTCAGGATCAATCACAGATAAATGTCCATTAGCGTTTAGTGTACTAACTCGAAGTGTCGCCATACCCGATTGAGCATGATCTGGTGACATATTGTCTCCAGCAGCCTTCTCATTGACACTTGCAGTATCTACTCCTCCTATCACAGCATTATCATTAGTGCCGTTCACCGTAATGGTTATTTGATGCGGCGTGCCATCTGCTGAGTTAACAGTAATAACATCAGTGGTCGTTGCGCCCTGCGCTAACGATTGAACTTGCGGGTTGGTGTTATCTAAATCGTAGGTCCACGCGCCATTATCCGTTAGATGTAATGTCCCTAAGGTTCCTTGGATATCAGTATTTGCAAAGTGTGCTTCACCGCTATCGGTATCAGTAATGGTTAATGTTCCAGTAGTTTGTAGTTGTGTCTCTTCTGTTACTGCGCCAGCACTTGTACCGCCAATTACAGCCGTATCATTAGTGCCATTAATCGTGATTGTTATTTGATGAGGCGTGCCATCGGCTGAATGAACGGTGATGGAATCGGTAGCTGTCGAGCCTTTACCTAACGCTTGAACGGTTGGGTTAGTATTATCTAGATCATAGGTCCAATTACCATTATCTGTTAGGTGGAGAGTACCTAAAGTCCCAACAATGTTGGTATTAGAAAAGTGCGCTTCGCCAGTATCGACATCCGTAACAGTCAGTGTGCCAGAGGTATGAAGTTGTGTTTCTTCTGTTACTGCGCCAGTATTTGAGCCACCAATGACAGCTGTATCATTAGTGCCATTAACCGTAATTGTTACTTGATGAGGCGTACCATCGGCTGAGTGAACGGTGATGGAATCGGTAGCTGTTGAGCTTTTACTTAATGCTTGAACGGTCGGGTTGGTGTTATCTAGATCGTATGTCCAATTACCATTATCTGTTAGGTGGAGGGTACCGAGTGTGCCGATAATATCTGTGTTGGAGAAATGGGCTTCGGCGGTATCGATATCTGTAACAGTCAGTGTGCCTGAGGCATGAAGTTGTGTTTCTTCTGTCACCGCACCAGTATTTGAGCCACCAATTACAGCTGTATCATTAGTGCCATTAACCGTAATTGTTACTTGATGAGGCGTGCCATCGGAAGAATGAACGGTGATGGTATCCGTTGCTGTCGTGCCTTTACCTAACGCTTGAACGGTCGGGTTGGTGTTATCTAAATCGTAAGTCCACTGCCCGTTGTCGGTAAGGTGTAGCGTGCCGAGCGCACCAGTAATATCAATGCTTCCTGTAGATGAGGTAGCGAAGTGCGCTTCGCCAGTATCGACATCCGTAACAGT